>NZ_JALQDW010000026.1:0-469332 GCF_023631025.1 Caballeronia sp. GACF4 | reverse complement strand
GCAATACCCACGACGAGCGAGATGAAGCCAACGGTACGCACGGTTGCGTAGCTGCTGTCGTTTTCCTCGTCCTGGCGGGCTGCGTCGATGAGTTGGAATTCCTTCAGCTTCTTGAAGGCATCGCTCGTGCGATTGTAGGCATCGGGCACGTCTTTCTGTGCATAGCGAATGATCTCGGCCTGATCGCGTTTCTCGATGGCGGCGCCAAAACCTTCGACTGCCTTGCGCATTTGAGCGCGGCCTTCGACCACGTCCTTCGCGAGGACGTCTTCGTCCGCGCCACGCGGGATGACATCGTACTTCTTGTACCACTCGTCCGAATCGGCCAACGCTTTCTCGGCGCGAGCGCGCAGGTCTTCCCCTCCGGTGCCTTCGCGGTCGAGCGCAAAGCGGTCGAGCAGCACGCGTGCGCGGTTCAGGTACACGTCCGAGACACCCAGCGCGTTGACGGAGGGCAACGTGCTCAGACTCACGTCTCTTGCGGACGCCTTGATGGTCGCCATGCCGTATAGACCGATTCCCACGGACAAGCTGAGCAGCACGCCAAGAAAAATCATGGTGAGCGCGAGCCGCGCCCGGATTGTCAGGCTCTTCATTCGTTTTGCTTCCAGAGTGGTCGTAGGTGGAGACGAGGCGCGATGCTTATCGACGCCTGTTGCAAGCTTGTCCACCTTCTTATCGGCGTGAAGCAGGGAAACTGTAATGAGGATGTAGGTATGACGGCCGCTGCTACGTCACGGCGCCCGCTGCAACGACACCGCTCGGCTCGGGCACGAGCGTCGAAAGTCCCACGACGAGTTCCGGCGCGACCGGCCGGCTCAGCAAGTAACCTTGCACGAAGTCGCACTGCGCTTGCCGCAGCATGTCCAGTTGCGTTGCGCGCTCGACACCTTCCGCCGTGACGCTCACGCCGAGCGCATGCGACATCTGGATGATGCCGCACACGATGCCATGCGTCGCGGCATCGCTTTCCAGGCGGGCGACAAACGAACGGTCGATCTTGAGCGTATCCGGCGCGAAATCCGCGAGATAACGCAGACTCGAATAGCCCGTGCCGAAGTCATCGATGGCGATGCGCACGCCGAGTTCCTTCAACGCACAGAGCGTGCGTTGCGCGAGCTCTGCATTCTCCATCAACGCACTCTCGGTCAGTTCCACTTGCAGGCTCGACGGCGGCAGTCCGTGCCGGCGCAAGGCGTTATCGACGACATCGACGATAGCCGTATCGCGCAACTGCCGCGCCGACACGTTCACGGAGACGCTGAGCGCGCTCGCACCGTTTCTGCGCCAGTGCGCAAGCTGCCGAAGCGCGTCTTCCATGACCCACGCGCCGACCTCGATGATGAAGCCGCTCTCTTCCAGAATCGGAATGAACACGCCCGGCGAGACGACACCGCGCGTTGGATGACTCCAACGGATGAGCGCCTCGACACTGCGGACCGCGAGCGAATGCGGCTCGTGAATCGCCTGGTAGTGCAGCACGAACTGGTCGTTGGCGAGCGCGGCGGGCAGGTCGCGCTCCAGGTTGAAGTCGACGATACGCTTGCTTGCGTCCTTGTCGGCGAAGCGAAAGCCGTTGCGCCCGGCCTTCTTCGCGGCATACATCGCAATGTCCGCACTCGTGAGCAAGGTCTCGTGATCGGCGCCGTTCTCGGGGAACACTGAAATGCCGATCGACGCGGTGACGAACGCGCCGGCGCGAGGCGCATCGCCTGTTTGTGCGAGCACGCCGAGAATGATTCGCGCGATGCTCGCAAGCCGTTCCTTGTCGCGTGCCTCGTCGATCAGCACGGCAAACTCGTCGCCGCCGAGTCGCGCAAGAAAGGCATCGGCCGGGAGCGCCGCCTGAATCACTTCGCTCAGCGACTTGAGCAGACGGTCGGCTGCCGTATGGCCGAGCGTGTCGTTGAGCACCTTGAAGCGGTCCAGATCGATGAACATCAGCGCGAACACGTTGTCCTCGCGGCAGCGTTCCTCGATGGCCCGCAAAAGCGCGACGCGATTCGCGAGCCCTGTCAGCGAATCCGAGAAAGCCAGCCGGTCCAGTTCCGCGACACGCTCCTGCTCCGCAGTGATGTCCTCGCTGATGCCGATGATGCGCGCCACGCCGCCCGCCGCATCGCGCACGGGATAACCCGTGCTTTGCACCCAACGCACGCCGCCGCCGGGCCGCTTGATGCGGTATTGCACGCGCCCGCCAATCGCGGTGTCGACGATGCGGCGCATCGCGGCTTCGACTTGCGGACGGTCTTCGGGCAGCACGACATCCATCCACGCTTGCGGACGTTCCAGCAGCGTCGGCGCGTCCACGCCGAACAGGGACGCGCAGCCTTCGCTCAACCGATGGAAGTGGCTGAAATCCGCGCTATACGAGTAGAAGCAGAGACCGGCGTGCGCTTCCATCTCGGTCATCAGCGCGTCTTTCGCGCGCAGATCGGCGGCGAGGTCGGCTTCCTGAGTGACATCGAGCGACGCGCACAAAATGCCGTAGACGCCACCCCTACCGTTTTCGATAGGGATCAATCGCGACTGCCATACCTTCGGCTCGCCTGTCGTCGTCGGGCACGCGCCAGTGAAAGACGTGCGCGCGCCTTGCAGCGCGGCGGCGAATGCGCTGCGAGCGGCGATGGCGTCATCGTTCGACCAGAAGCTCAGCCAGTCGGCGCCGGCAAGCTGTTCCGGGCCGCTCGCCTGCATCAACTGCGCGCCATGCTCGGAGATGCGCAACATGCGCCCTTCTTCGTCCAGCAGCTTTAGGCATTCGCGATTCGCGTCCAACAGCGCCCGTGCAAGCGCGCGGGTGGCATTCTCGCGCCCGGCGGCGCGGCATGCACGACCAAGACCGATCGTCAGCACGACGCCGCCGGCAAAGACGCCGACGCACGACGCCGCAACGTTCGACACGGACGCGAGTGGCCAATAAACGAGCGCGAACGCGCCCACCGCACCGAGCATGTGCTGCACGACGCAGGCAGAGGAAAAAGTTGCGCTACGTGCCTGAGTTTTCAGGAAGAACGACAGGAAGCCCTGGTTCTGCGCGGATCGAGTCTCCGACCGTGCGCGGTCGACTGAACCCTGGGTGGAATGATGGGACATGGGCATTGCAAAACCAGGCTTTCGGTGGACGTGGTGGACGAGTCGACCAAGCCTCGTGCTTGATGGAGCCGATCAGGCGATTCCTGGTTTACGACGCACAAGTGCAAATGCTTTAGCCCTGTGCGGACGAAGAAATACAAGGTGCGGGCGATGGAGCCTTCAGGGAAGGTGCGAGAACAAGGCTCCAAGCGTGCCTTACCGATACGTGAAGCGCCGGTGCGTCCTCTTCGTCCGAGGGACGCCCGTGCATGTGCTTCGAAACGAGCGTGCGGCCATTCGTCGAGCCGCTTCTGCGCGCTCGAATCGTTCACCCATGACACGCTCCAGCAAACATGCTTGTATATTAACGGGACGCATCGGCGTCTCGAGTACGCGTCGCGTCGGCGAACCGGGACCAATGATCGACCATCCGGGCTAACCATGAAATACAAAGACTACTACGCGGTCATGGGCGTTCCGCGCACGGCGAGCGAAGCGGAAATCAAGACCGCTCACAGAAAACTCGCGCGCAAGTTTCATCCCGACCTCAACAAGGACGCGGACGCCGAAGCGCGCTTCAAGGAAGTGGGCGAGGCATATCAGGTACTCAAGGACCCGGAGAAGCGCGCCGCGTTCGATGCCCTCGGCACCGGGCTCAAAGATGGCGACGAGATCCGTCCGCGTCCCGATGTCGGCGATGGCTTCGAGTATCGCGGTGGCGAAAGTCAGCAAGACGCCGACGACTTCTTCAGCGACCTGTTCGGCGCACGCAGCGGCATGCACGGCGGCGCACGCGCGCGGCATGGGACACGGTCGCGCATGCCCGAGTGGCCGGGCGAGGATCATCATGCAAGCGTCGCGGTCAGCCTGGAAGATACCTACACCGGCGCGCAGCGCACCTTCAGGCTACAAATGCCCGTCATCAACGATGAAGGACGCGTGACGTATCAAACGCGCACGCTCGATGTGACGATACCGAAGGGCATTCTCGACGGCCAGCGCCTGCGCCTCGCGGGTCAGGGAGGCGCCGGTTCGGGCAATGCGCCGCCAGGCGACCTCTATCTGGAAGTGACGGTCGACAAGCACAAGCGTTATACCGTCGACGGCCGCGACGTCACCGTCGAATTGCCGCTTGCGCCATGGGAAGCCGCGCTTGGCGCAGAGGTGGTCGTGCCGACGCCATCCGGCGATGTGACCGTGACCGTTCCGGCCGGGTCTGCCGCCGGACGACGTTTGAGGTTGCGCGGTCGAGGCATTCCCGGCAATCCGCCCGGCGATGTCTACGTCATGCTCGGCATCGTGCTGCCTCCCGCCGATACCGACGCCAGGAAGGCTGCCTATCACGCCATGCGCGATGCGTTCGACTTCGATCCGCGCGCGCACTTTTATGGGTGAACCATCATGAATGAAAACGAGCCGGTTTATCTGCAGGGCGATATCGTCGAGGAGCACGTCGAGTTCACGATGATCGAACTATGTCGCATCACGGGCGCTTCGGAAGATCAGCTCGCGCTTTGGGTGCAAGAAGGCGCATTCGAGCCGCGAGGTGCGCGTATCGAGGAATGGCGCTTCAGCGGCACGTCGTTGCGCCGCGCCATGACCGCGCAACGACTGACCAGCGATCTCGAACTGAACGCGCAAGGCGTGGCGCTTGCACTCGATCTGCTCGATCAGATCGATGCCTTGCGCTCGCGCCTCGCACGCTACGGCGACCGCGGTTGATACGCATGAGCCTTCGTGCGGCCTTTCCCCGAAACGTCGCACGAGCGCTTCGATGGTGCGCCGATCATCCGGATTTGGTGCACACGCATGGCTGAATCCATGAAACATGCGCTCATTTGCGATGGCACGCTTATCGCTTATAGCTACAGCAAGGAGCCGGCGCTTCATCCGGTTTAGCACCAACAATTTGCAATAGATAACTAGGGTTCCGATCCGCGTAGCGTCCATGAGGGACGATCCATACGCGCGATGCTGGTCCGAGAGTTGTCGACCTCAAAGTTCTGCGCGAGGTTACACGGCGGGATAAAAGCCCGGGAGAGAACGCGATCGAGAGTCGCGCCGCTCCCCGCCGTCGATAACCCCTTCGAGGTCAACCTCATGCGCAAGCTATCCCGTTTCATCGGCATCGCCGCCCTCTCTCTCGCCGCGTTTGCTTCCACCGCTTCTTCCTCGTTCGCCGCCGGTCGTCAGGACTTCAAGGTCTGCTGGACCATCTATGCGGGCTGGATGCCGTGGGGCGAAGCGAAAACTCAAGGCATCGTTTCCAAGTGGGCCAAGAAATACGGCATCAATGTCGATGTCGTGCAGCTCAACGACTACGTCGAGTCGATCAATCAGTACACGGCCGGCAAGTTCGACGGCTGCGCCATGACCAACATGGACGCACTGACGATTCCCGCCGCGGGCGGCGTGGACTCGACCGCGCTTATCGTCAGCGACTATTCCAACGGCAACGACGGCGTGCTCGTAAAGGGCACTGGCAAGAAGATCGCCGACATCAAGGGTCAGCAGATCAACCTCGTGCAGTTTTCCGTATCGCACTATCTGCTTGCCCGCGCGCTCGAATCCGCCGGCATGAGCGAGCGCGATCTCAAGGTGGTGAACACATCGGATGCCGATATCTCGGCCGCGTTTGCGACACCCGCCGTGAAGCAGGCCGTCACCTGGAATCCCATGCTCGCCGACCTGAAGGCCAAGCCCGATGTGACCGAAGTATTCGACTCGAGCAAGATTCCCGGCGAGATCATGGACATGATGGTCGTCAATACGAAGACGCTGCAAGAGAACCCCGCACTCGGTAAGGCACTGACGGGCGCATGGTTCGAGATGATGTCGCTGATGCGCGCCAACAGCGCCGACAGCACCGCCGCCCTCAACGCGATGGCGAAGGCATCCGGCACCGATCTGCCGGGCTTCAAGGGCCAGCTCTCGACCACCGCGCTCTTCTACACGCCTAAGTCCGCACTCGACTTCGCGACGAGTCCCGAACTGCCGCGCACCATGACCCGCGTCGCGAAGTTCTCGTTCGATCACGGTCTGCTCGGTCAAGGCGCGCCGAGCGCGGACGCAATCGGCATGGCGTTCGACAAGGGCGTCGTGGTCGGCAGCAAGAGCAACGTCAAGCTGCGCTTCGATCCGACCTACGTGCGCATGGCCGCCGACGGCAAGCTTTAACGCCTGCGAACCGGAGGCTGCGCGATGCGACTCATCAACCGACACCCGAGCAAGAGCGGCGCCATGCTGCTGCTCTTGATGCCGTTCATCGTGCTGTTGGCGGTGTACTTCACCAGTTCGTCGCTGCGGCTCAAGGACAATCCCGGCGACAAGGTGCTGCCAAGCGCGAGCCAGATGAGCGAGGCGATCACTCAGTTCGCCTTCACCGAAGACAAGCGCACGGGCCAATATCTGCTTTGGACCGATACGCTCGCAAGCCTTAAGCGCCTTGGCATCGGTCTTGTGGTGAGCGCGGTGATCGCGCTCGTCGCGGGCATCGTGACGGGCAGCATTCCGCTCGTCACCGCAACCCTCTCGCCCTTCATCACTGTCGTCTCGATGATCCCGCCGCTCGCGGTGCTGCCCATTCTCTTCATCGTGTTCGGCCTCGACGACTTGTCGAAGGTCGTGCTGATCGTGATCGGCATTACGCCCATGATGATCCGCGATCTTCAGCAGCGCGCACGCGAGATTCCCGACGAGTTGTGGGTCAAGGCGCAGACGCTCGGCGCCACGAGCTGGACGCTGATGCTGCGCATGATCCTGCCGCAACTCATGCCGCGCCTGCTTGTCGCACTGCGTCTCGCGCTCTGTTCGGCGTGGCTCTTTCTCATCGCGGCGGAAGCGATCGCATCCGTCGACGGCCTCGGCTACCGCATCTTTCTCGTGCGCCGCTATCTCGCGATGGACGTGATCCTGCCTTACGTCGCGTGGATCACGCTGCTCGCGTGGCTTATCGACGAGAGCCTGCGCCGTATCACGCTGTGGGCGTTTCCCTGGTACGGCGGAGGCGCAAGATGATCGAAGTCCGCAACGTGTGGAAAGAGTACGGCAACCAGGTCGTGCTCGAACGCCTGAATCTCAAGATCGGAAAAGGCGAATTCTGTTCGATGGTCGGTGCGTCGGGCTGCGGCAAGTCCACGTTTCTGCGCCTTCTGCTCGGTCAGGAACGCGCGACACGCGGCGAGATCCTGCTCGATGGCGAACCGCTGCCAGGTGAACCGGACGCGCATCGCGGTGTGGTGTTTCAGCGCTATTCGGTGTTCGAGCATTTGAGCGTGGTGCGCAACGTGATGCTCGGTCACGAGTTGCGCGAGTCGAGGCTCATGGGCCGTCTTTTCGGCGCGCGTCGACAGGCTGCACGCGACGAAGCCGTGGCGATGCTCGAACGCGTCGGTCTTGCCGCCGCGCTCGACAAGTATCCGCATCAGCTTTCAGGCGGCATGCAGCAGCGTCTTGCCATTGCGCAGGCGCTCATGATGAAGCCGCGCATCTTGCTGCTCGACGAACCCTTCGGCGCGCTCGATCCGGGCATCCGCCGCGACATGCACGAACTGCTGCTCAAGCTCTGGCGCGAGTCGGGCCTGACCATCTTCATGGTCACGCACGACCTGAAAGAAGGCTTCACGCTCGGCAGCCGCGTGCTCGTCTTCGACAAGGTACGTGTCGATCCGCAAGCGCCCGGCGCGTATGGCGCGCGTATCACCTACAACATTCCGCTCGACCATAGCCGCGACTCGGCTTCGTCGATCCACGTTGCACGGGCGGCCGTCGAAGGCGCCGCGCGTGCGGAAGCGATACCTGCTTAAAGGAACCCAGGAAGATGGACTTGCTACTCGAAGAAACCGTTCCCGGCGGCGGACATGCGTCGCTGATCGTCAAGCGGGGACAGTCGTTGCGCCTGACCGATATGGATGGCGGCGCGAATGTCAGCATCATGATGTTCAACGCCGCCGAAAAAAGCGAACGCTTGAATTTACCCGATACGCTCAAGTGCCAGCACACGGCCAAACTAAGCGCGGGCCATTGCCTCTACTCCGACATGGGCCGCGTGCTTGCCGCCATCGTCGCGGATACATGCGGGTGGCACGACAGCATCGGCGGGGTATCGAATGCCGGGGAAGTGCATGAGAAGTATGGCGCGGGACGCTATCAGGAACTGCGTAACGGCTTTTATCGCAATGGTGTGGACAACCTGCTTGTCGAGATGGGCAAATGGAATCTCGGCCTCTCCGATCTCTTGATGACGCTGAATCTCTTCAGCCGCGTCGACGTGACGGACCAGGGGGCGCTTACCTTCGTCAGCGGCAATTCGAAGCCCGGCGATTACGTCGAGCTCTATGCGCCGATGAACACGCTCGTCGTGCTCACCGCAATTCAGCATCCGCTCGATCCGAACGCGAACTATGCGCCGCAACCCGTGAAGCTCTCGTTGGCAAATGCGGATCGAGAAGTGGCTGAACTCTGCCGCACTTCGTGCGAGGAAAACGTGCGTGGCTTCATCAATACCGAGCGCTTTTATCTTTGAGCGGAGACCGACAAACATGACGACCTACCTCACCGCCAGCGACCGCCGTGCAGAAGATGCGATCCACCGCGAAACGCTCGGCGCCGGCGAGCCGTGGCTCAAGGAACTGAAGGCCGGACAGACGCTGCGCATTCGCGATATGGAAGGCAATCAGGCTGTCGATACGCTCTTCTACAGCCTCGACAACCCGCGCGAACGTTTCGATCCGCAACGCACCCTGCGCCGCCAAAAGAGCCTCTATCTGACGACGGGAACCGTGCTGTATTCCAACCTCGGCAACCCGATGCTGACCATCGTCGCCGATACATGCGGCCGTCACGACACGCTTGGCGGCGCATGCGCTCAGGAGAGCAATACCGTTCGCTATGCGCTCGAAAAGCGCTACATGCATAGCTGCCGCGACAACTTCCTACGCGCCTGCGCGCACGACGGACGGCTTTCCAAACGCGACCTGAGTCCGAACATCAACTTCTTCATGAACGTGCCGGTGACGGCCGATGGCGGACTCACGTTCGAAGACGGCATCTCCGCGCCCGGCAAATACGTCGAACTGCGCGCGGAGATGAACGTCATCGTGCTCATCTCCAATTGCCCGCAGTTGAACAACCCCTGCAACGCCTACAACCCGACACCCGCGGAGTTACTGATATGGGAATGAGGCGAATGAACCGCCTGCGTGAATGGTTCTATCTCGTGATGATGATTCGCGCGGGACGACTCGGCGCCTGTTCGCGCGACTCGCTAAAGTCTCATCAAACGAAAGTCTGAGGACGCTGCCGGGGACGACCCCGGCGTGCATCTTTCAATCGACGGGACGACCCGCCGACGCATCCGCCCCTGTCATGTTCGACAAAGTCCTGATTGCCAATCGCGGTGCCATTGCGTGCCGCATCCTTCGTACCTTGCGTTCGCTCGATATAGCAGGCGTCGCGGTCTATAGCGAAGCCGATCTCGCGAGCCGCCACGTCAGCAAAGCGCCCATCGCGCATTCGCTCGGTCAGGGCGCGGCTTCATCCACGTATCTGGATGTCGCGAAGATCCTCGAGATCGCGCGCCGCGAAAACGTGCAGGCCATCCATCCCGGCTACGGCTTTCTCTCGGAAAACGCGCTATTCGGGGAGGCGTGCGAAGCAGCCGGTATCGCGTTCATAGGACCGACGCCCGCGCAATTGCGCGCCTTCGGACTCAAGCATACGGCTCGCGCCATTGCGGCCGAGCAAGGCGTGCCGATGCTCGAAGGCACCGGCCTTCTCGAAGACGCCGAAGCCGCGTTGCAGGCGGCTGGGCGCATTGGCTATCCGGTGATGTTGAAAAGCACGGCGGGCGGCGGCGGTATCGGCATGCGCGTGTGCTGGAATGCCGATGAACTCGCCGCGCAGTTCGACGTGGTGAAGCGCCTCGGGCAAAACAACTTCAGCGATGCGGGCGTGTTCATCGAGAAGTACATCGAACGCGCGCGGCATCTTGAAGTGCAGATTTTCGGCGATGGCCGCGGCAACGCGCTTGCACTCGGTGTACGCGATTGCTCGGTGCAGCGGCGTAACCAGAAAGTGCTCGAAGAAACGCCCGCACCTTCGTTGCCCGATGGCATGGCAGAGGCATTGTGCGAAGCGGCGTTGCGGCTTGCCAGAGCGGTGGCTTATCGTTCGGCTGGGACGGTCGAGTTCGTATACGACAGCGGTGCCGCGCAGTTTTATTTTCTCGAAGTGAACACGCGGCTGCAGGTCGAACACGGCGTGACCGAGCAAGTCTGGGGCGTCGATCTCGTTCAGTGGATGATCGAACTCGCGGCAGGCACGCTTGCGCCGCTCGACGAACTCGGCGCCGCGTTGAAGCCCGTTGGTCACGCTATACAGGCGCGGCTCTATGCAGAAGATCCTGGCCGCGATTTTAAGCCGAGTCCTGGCTTGCTGACCGAGGTCGCGTTTCCCGAAGCGGATGGCAGCGCGCTGCGCATCGACACATGGATCGAAGCCGGCTGCGAAGTGCCGCCCTATTTCGATCCGATGCTCGCGAAGCTGATCGCGTGGAAACCGACACGCGAAGCCGCGCGCCACGCGCTCGCCGAAGCACTCGACGCCACGCGCATCTACGGCGTGGAGACCAATCGCGTGTATCTGCGGCAGATCATCGACGACACGCCGTTCGCTTCGGGCGAGCCGTGGACGCGTTGTCTCGAAGGGCTCAAGTATCGCGCGAGCACCGTCGAGATCGTGAGCGGCGGCACGCAGACCACGGTTCAGGACTTTCCCGGCAGACTCGGGTTTTGGGCGGTCGGTATTCCGCCCTCGGGCCCAATGGATGATCGAGCGTTACGCCTTGGGAACCGGCTTCTCGACAATTCGCCGGATGCGTCCGCGCTCGAAATCACGATGAGCGGTCCCACGTTGCGCTTCAATACGGACGCGGTGGTCGCTATCACGGGCGCGGCGTTGAGCGTGACCGTCGATGGCATCGAGCAGCCGATGCACACGACGCTCTTCATTCCGTCAGGCGCGACACTTGCACTTGGTGCCATTCGTGGAGCGGGCGCACGCGCCTATTTGTGCGTGCGTGGCGGCTTCGATGTCGCGCAGTACCTCGGCAGCCGCAGCACGTTCACGCTGGGTCAGTTCGGCGGCCACGGCGGACGTGCGTTGCGCGCGGGCGATGTACTGCATCTGCATCCCTCGATGGATCGCGCACATGGCGTGCGCCTTTCGTTCACGCCCGCGCTCGACCCGGTTCGCACACTGCGCGTGATCTATGGTCCGCATGGCGCGCCGGAGTACTTCAGTCCGCAATACATCGAGACCTTTCTTGAAACCGAATGGGAAATTCACTTCAATTCGAGCCGTACCGGCGTGCGCCTGATCGGACCGAAACCCGAATGGACGCGCGAGGACGGGGGCGAAGCGGGACTGCATCCGTCGAACATTCACGACAATCCGTATGCGGTCGGCGCGATCGACTTCACTGGCGACATGCCTGTGATTCTGGGTCCCGATGGCCCGAGCCTCGGCGGCTTCGTGTGTCCCGTGACGATCATCGAAGCGGACCTGTGGCAGATCGGGCAGTTGAAGGCGGGCGACAAGGTGCGTTTCGTGCCTGTGCGGATCGATGAGGCGCGCGCGGCGGCACGGGCGCGTCTCGTCGAATTGAAGACGCTTGAGCCGCCTGAAGCACTGCCTGCAAGCGCTGATGGAAGACGCGCGTTGACATCGCCCATCGTGCTGGACATCGGCGCGAATAACGACCGGCTGGTTGCGCGTGTGTCGGGCGATACGCACTTGCTGCTCGAACTCGGCCCCGCGGAACTGGACCTCGTCCTGCGCTTTCGTGGCCATGCGCTGATGCAATCGCTCGAAGCGCTCGAGTTGCCCGGCGTGATCGATCTAACGCCCGGCATCCGCTCGCTGCAGGTTCACTATCAGCCTGAGCGCCTGCCGCTTGCAACGTTGCTCGATACGGTCGCGCAGACGTGGCAACGCGTGTTGTTGCAAAAGGACTTGCGCGCGCCTTCGCGCATCGTGCATTTGCCTTTGTCATGGGACGATCCCGCTTGCCGCCTGGCCATCGACAAGTACATGACCACCGTGCGGCCGGATGCGCCGTGGTGCCCGAGCAATCTCGAGTTCATCCGGCGTATCAACGACCTCGAATCGATCGATGACGTCAAGCGCATCGTCTTCGACGCAAGCTATCTCGTGATGGGCTTGGGCGATGTCTATCTCGGCGCGCCAGTTGCAACGCCGCTCGATCCACGCCATCGGCTGGTGACGACCAAGTACAACCCGGCGCGTACGTGGACCGCGGAGAACTCCGTTGGCATCGGCGGCGCGTATCTTTGCGTCTATGGCATGGAAGGTCCGGGCGGCTATCAGTTCGTCGGGCGCACGTTGCAGATGTGGAACCGTTATCGCGCGATTGCCGATTTCGCGGGCCGTCCGTATCTCTTGCGCTTCTTCGATCAGATCCGCTTCTACGAAGTCCCGGCCGATGAACTGCTGCATATTCGCGAGCATTTTCCGCTTGGACGTTATCCGCTCAAGATCGAGGAGACAGAGCTGTCTCTCTCCGACTACGAGGCGTTTCTGAAACGCGAGGCGGCTGGTATCGATGCATTCCGCGCCCGTCAGCAAGCCGCGTTTCAAGCGGAACGCGAGCGTTGGCGTGAAGCGGGACAAGCACAGGAGAGCTTCGAGCCTCCGGTTGTAACCGAAGGCGAGACCGTGCCGCTCGAAGACGGTCAGACCGCGGTGGACAGCGAGATCGCGGGCAATCTCTGGCAGGTGCGCGTGAAGGCGGGCGAGCGCATTGCGGCAGGCGACGTGATGTTCGTGATCGAATCGATGAAGATGGAGATCGCCGTGTGCGCGCCCTGCGCGGGCATCGTCGCCGATATCCATGTGGCGCCTGGCACGCCCGTGAAGGCGGGACAGCGCGTGGCGATCATCGGGAACGTCTGAATGTCGTAGCCAAGGGAGCCGCAAGTCCCCGTTGAATTTCATTCAACATGTCATTTTTTTTTTGAACTGGCAGCCCTCCCCCTGCGAATCTAATCTGAACGCGGATTGAGAACACGCGGCTACCCACGCCGCGACCGCATTCACTTCGCAGAGGGTTCAAATGAACGGACTGAAAAGATTAGGTGCTTTCTTCGCGCTGAGCGCCGCATTCACATTGCAAACCCCTGCGTTTGCCGTCGATTGGGACTTCGCCACCGCGAATGCGCCGGGCAATTACCAGACGAAACTGGACGAGAAGTTCGCGGCTGAAGTGGCCGCCGCCACCAACAACGAAGTGAAGATCAACATTCACGCGGGCGGGCAACTCGGTTTCAAGGGCCCGGAAATGTTGAGCGTGATTCGCGATGGACTCGTGCCCATCGGGTCGTTTCAGTTCGCGCAGCAAGTCGGCATCTCGCCGATTCTCGGGGCATCGTCGGTACCGTATCTCGTATCCGGTTTTGATGAGATGAAGACCTTCCGTTCCGTCTCGAAGCCCTACTACGACGCCGAATTCAAGAAGTTCAATCAGAAGCTGCTGCTCACCATTCCCTGGCCCGGCCAGAACGTCTTTTCCAAAGTCGAACTGTCGAACTCGGACACCTTCAGGACCATGAAGATCCGCACGACCGACCGCAACGGCAGCGACTTCTTCCGCAGCCTTGGCGCATCGCCGGCGCAGATTCCCTGGGGTGAAGTCGTGCCCGCGCTGTCGACGGGCGTCATCAATAGCGTGTCGACATCGACATCGTCTGCCGTGGATGGCCAGTTCTGGGACTTCCAGAAGGCGTGCAACGTCGTCAACTGGCAATCGAACTTCGAAGGCGTGTCGGTCAATCTCGACGCCTGGAACAAGCTCAGTGCGAAAAACCAGAAGGCTATCGAAGAGGTCGTCGCACGACTCGAACCCGTGTTCTGGGACGCGGCAAAAGCGGAAGACAGCAAGAACTTCGAGACCCTCAAGGCGAAGGGCATGGAGATCTACACGCCGCCCGCGGCCGTGCGCGACGCCATGGCCGCCAAGGGCAAGCCGAGTTGGACCGCCTTCGAGGACGCGGTGCCCGCCGCCAAGCCACTCCTCAAAAGCTATCTGACCGCGGTCGGCAAGCAGTGAGCCGCATCCGCTCTTCGAAAACCACGGTCACAGCGGAGTCAATGCCCATGGAAAACATCGACACAAGCGCGCATGTCGAGATTTCGAAGGGACGTGCGTTCGTGCAGAAGGCGTTGTTCTCCATCGATATGCTCGCCCGTCTGGATGGCTGGCTCGGCGCCCTCTGCCTCTGCCTGCTATGTCTCTTGATGATTGCCGGCATCGTCGTGCGGACGCTGTCGACCGTGGTGAGCTGGTTGCCCAAGGACATACCCATCGCATGGGAATACAGCTCGTATCTGATGGCCGTGACCTTCACGTTCGGCGCCGCGCTCACGCTTCGCGCAGGCGGCCATATCCGCGTCAGGGTGCTGTTGTCGAACGCATCGCCTCGCGTCGTCAAGGGCCTCGAATGCGTATCGGCGGCGGCGGGCTTCGCGTTCGCGGCGTTCTTCTCGGTCGCCATGACGCACTTCTCGTATCAGGCGTTTCTCACCGACGAACGCTCGCTT
Source organism: Caballeronia sp. GACF4 (assembly GCF_023631025.1). Lineage (NCBI taxonomy): Bacteria > Pseudomonadati > Pseudomonadota > Betaproteobacteria > Burkholderiales > Burkholderiaceae > Caballeronia > Caballeronia sp. GACF4. Next base: position 454,641 of record NZ_JALQDW010000026.1, on the reverse strand, counting down.
GCCAGCAGCACGCCCTTGTGGATACCCAAGGCATTCGTCGCGTTCGGCGCGATGCTGCTTGCGCTGCAGTTACTCGCCCGCCTCGGCCAGTTGTTTCTGGACGAGCCTGTCGAAGACAAGAACCTGATTCATTGAAGGCTGAGACACATGGGAACGATACTCACGACAATGGCCGTGCTGCTGTTCGGCGGCCTGTCCATCGGCATATGGGTTGGATTGACGCTTGCCATTACCGGGTCGCTCGCGCTCTTCATTTTCAGGCCCATTCCGGTCGACCGGCTGATCGCTCAGTACGCATGGAACGTGATGACGACGCAGGAGCTGCTGGCCTTGCCGCTTTTCATCGTCATGGGCGAGATTCTGTTTCGAACGCGCATCTCGACGTCGCTCTTCAAGGGACTTGCGCCGTGGGCGAGCTTGCTGCCTGGAAAGCTCTTGCATTCGAATGTCATCGGATGCTCGATCTTCGCCGCCATCTCTGGCTCGTCGGCGGCGACGACGCAGATCGTGGGCCGCGTCACGCTTGCGGAGCTCAATCGACGCAACTACGACAAGCGGATATCCATGGGCAGTCTGGCAGGCGCTGGTACGTTGGGCTTTCTCGTGCCGCCATCGAACATCATGATCGTGTATGGCGTGCTGGCGCAGGTTTCCGTGCTCAAGCTCTTCGCCGCAGGACTGATACCGGCCATTCTTCTCGCGTCGTGCTTCATGGCGTGGATCATGATTCACACCACCTGGAACAAGAGCCTGATTCCCGAGGAAGAAAGTTTCGCGACCATGCCCTGGCGCGAGCGCTTTGCTTCGCTCAAACATCTTGCGCCGGTCGCGTTATTGATCGGCGCGGTTCTCGGCAGCATGTACGGCGGGCTCGTCACGCCATCGGAAGCGGCTGCGGCCGGTGTGGTCGGCGCGCTTGCCATCGCGGGCTTTCAAAAGGACCTGAGCGTTGAAAAGCTGAAGGAAGTCGGACTTGGCGCGGTAAAGACCTGTTCCATGATCGCGCTGATCATTCTCGGCGCATCCATTCTCGGCAGTGCGTCCGCGTTTCTCGGCGTGGGACAGGCGGCCGCCACGTTCGTGCAGGAACTGCACCTGTCGCCGGTTGCGCTGCTGTTCGTGCTGTTCATCGGCTATATCCTGCTCGGCTCGTTTCTCGAAGGCTTTTCGATCATCGTCATTACGTTGCCTATTGTTCTGCCGATGGTTCTCGCAGCCGGATTCAACGCCATCTGGTTCGGCATCTTTCTGGTGATCGCGGTGGAGATCGTTCAGGTTCACCCGCCTATAGGCTTCAATCTCTTCGTGATTCAAGGCATCACGGGAGAGAAGCTCTCCGTCATCACCAAGGCCACGCTGCCCTATCTCGTGCTGCTCATTCTGTTCGGCATTGCATTGATCGTGTTTCCCCAGATCGCGCTTTGGTTGCCGGAACAACTCGGCTTGAAGTGAGCATGCGCTGTTGTATCTCGCTGATAAATGGAAAATATGATGACGTCTAGGTTTGCCATCTCAGTCGATATCGGTGGCACGTTCACCGACTTCGTATTGCTGGACAGCAAGAAGAAAAGGGTCACCACCGCGAAGGTCCTGAGCACGCCCGAACGCTCGGAAGAAGCGATATTTTCCGGCTTCGAGCACTTACGCCGCGATGCGGAACTGGACCTCGCGGATTGCGATGTCTTCCTGCATGCGACGACGGTCATCACCAACGCCGTCATCGAACGCAAGGGGCACGACTTCATTTTGCTGCATACCGAAGGCTTCGGCACGACGCTTGAAACCGGCCGTGAGCATCGTTACAACGTATCGAATCTGAGGCTGGCTTTTCCGAAACCGCTGACCAAACACCGGTTGAAGGTATCGGTACGTGAACGCATTGCCTACACCGGTGATCTCGTGCGGCAACCCGACCAAGCTGAACTCATCGCGGACGTGCGCCGTCTCGTCGAGGAAACGGGCGTGACGAACTTCGCCATCTGTTTTCTGCATGCCTTTCAAAACCCCGCCAACGAGCAGTTGGTGGAAAGCTGGCTTGCAGAAGCCTTCCCCAATGCCGTCATTTCCACATCCAGCGCCGTGGCCCCGCGTTCGGGCGAGTACGAGCGCTGGATGACATGCGCCGTGAATGCGTTCACCAAGCCGTTGCTGAGTCAGTACGTGAAGCGCCTGGAGACGAGAGCCGCCGACGCGGGCTTCAATGGCCGCCTTTTGATGATGACGTCGTCCGGGCTGCCGCTGCCCATCGGTCACTGCGTCAGAGCGCCCGTCCGTTTGATCGAGTCCGGTCCCGCGGCAGGCGTTCTCGCCGCGAGAGAGATCGCCGCACGTAATGCGCCGGCGCCGCAAGACAGCGGTGCCGTGGACGATACCGTGCTCGCCTACGACATGGGCGGCACGACCGCCAAGGGCGCGTTCCTCATCGCCGGCAAGGTCGATGTGCAAGCGGGCCTCGAAGTGGCACGCGAAGGCGCATTCGAAGCCGGCAGCGGCTTTCCGCTCATCATTCCCGCGCTCGACTTGATCGAGATTGGCGCGGGCGGTGGCAGCATCGCCGAGATCGACGAACGCGGCGCCATCTCCGTCGGACCGAAGAGTGCGGGCGCCGTTCCCGGCCCGGCATGCTATGCGCGCGGCGGACAAGCCGCGACCGTCACCGACGCGAATCTCTTCCTCGGCTTTCTCGGCGAGGCGAACTTTCGCAATAGCGGCATCGACGCCACCCGGGTTGAAGCCAAGCGTGCGATTCAGCAGAACATCGCGGAACCGCTGGACATCTCGGTGGAGCGCGCGGCTATCGGCATTCATCGCACCATCAACGAAAACGTGGCACGCGCGTTTCGCGTGCATGCAGCGGAACTCGGTGTCGACTACCGGCGCGCCACGCTGGTCTGCACCGGCGGTTCGTCGCCCGTGCATGCGTTGCCTATTGCGCAGCTGCTGTCCATCCGGCGCGTGATCTTTCCGTTCGCCGCGGGCGTGGCTTCCGCCATGGGTCAGTTCGCGAGCAGCGAAGGGATCATCCTGCAGCAAACGAGAAGGATGAGTCTCGCCGATGTCACCGATGACGTCATCGCGCAAGAAGTCGCTCGACTCGTGCAGGCCGAACCATACGCAAGCCAGCTCGTCGATGGCGGCGCGCGGATCATCGTGAAACTCGGCATGCGCTACGAAGGACAAGACTCGGAAGTGACCGTCGAGATATCCGATGAAGGGCGTTATCTGAATGCGGCAAACATTCGCGCCAGATTCCTCGATGCCTACAAGGACATCTTCGGCCTGAACTTTCCGGACTACGGTATCGAGATCAGCACGTGGGTGGTCGAAGTCTCCTTGCCCGAGCATCTCAAGTCCGTGCGCGACTTCAGCTACGACGCGCTCACGCCTTCAGCAAGGATGGAGAAGGAACCCAGGTCCTGTTACATCAGCGACGGCGCAACGGAAGTCTGGACCGAAGTCCCCGTCTTCAACCGGTACGCCTTGCCGGTTGGCTGGAAGCGCTCCGGCCCCGCGCTGATCGAAGAGAACGACACCACCATCTACGTTCCAGCGTTTGCCGAAGCACGGATTGCATCGACGCTGGATCTCATCGCGGAGCTCAAGTCGTGAATGCTACAGTCAAGATGGACCCGGTCGATGCCGGCATCATCTGGTCCCGTTTCGTCTCGGTTGCGGACGAAATGGTTTCGGCCATGGAACGCACCGCTTTCTCGACGATGGTGCGGGCAAGCGGCGACTTCTCGTGCATGATTTTCGACGCACGCGGCAAGCTGATTGCGCAAGGCGCGACGAGTGTGCCGTCGTTCACGGGAACCGGCCCAAGCACGCTTGCTCATATCCTCGACGTGTTCGACGCGGCCGCTCTGCGCGACGGCGATATCATCGTGACCAACGATCCCTGGATCGGCACGGGTCATACGTTCGATATCAACGTCGTGAAACCGGTGTTCTTCGAAGGACGCATTGCCGGATACTGCCTGACCGTTTCGCATCTTGCCGATGTCGGCGGCGTGGGAATGGGTTCGGTCGCGAAGGACGTCTACGAGGAAGGCTTCTCGCTTCCGCCCGTGAAACTCTTCGAAGCGGGCGTGGAGAATCGCTTCGTGTTCGACTTCATCAGAAACAATGTTCGCACGGTCGATTACGTGTTGGGCGACATCTATTGCAATGTCGCGGCATGCAACGTCGGCGCGCAAGGGCTCGTCAAGATTCTCGTGGAGCACAAGCTGTCCAACACCATCGACGCCGCCGATGCGATCTTCGCGCTCACGCGCAAGTCGATCAACGCGAAGCTCGAACTCATGCCCAAGGGAAGTTATGCGGCGACCATACCCGTCGAGGGCGGAAAGGACTTCCCCGACATCTCGCTCTCCGTCACCGTCACGTTGAGCGACTCCGGCTTCGCGTACGACTTCGCCGGAACGGACCCGGTGGTGAATCGCGGCGTCAACGTGCCGATCTGCTATACACGCGCGTTCTGCTACTTCTGCACGAAAGTGCTCGTCGCGCCCAGCATTCCCAACAATCAGGCCATACTCGATTTCGTCACCATAGCGGCGCCCGACAACTGCATTCTCAATGCGCTCAGGCCGAACCCGACCGGTGCGCGGCATGTCTTCGGCCATTTCGTCGGACCGCTCATTTTCAATGCGCTGGCTGAGGCCTTCCCCGACGACGTGCAAGCCGACTCGGGGATGGTGTTCCAGATGAATCTTCGCGGCCAGACGCGCGCGGGAAAGCACTATTCGTCGATCTATTTTTCGGCGGGCGGATACGGCGCGCTAGCAGGTTACGATGGCCGCCCTGCCTTGCCCGCACCGGCCAACATCATCGGCGGCTCGGTTGAATTCTGGGAGCAGCAGATTTGCTGCACCTTCCTCAAGAAAGAGATACTCAGAGACTCGGGCGGGCCCGGCGAGTTTCAAGGCGGCAACGGTCAGATCTTCGCGATCAGGAACGACACGGGTCATCCCATCGAGGCATCGTTCATGGCGTCGCGGACCAAGATAGCCGCGAAAGGATTTGCAGGCGCGGGCGCCGGCGCGCATCGGCTCATCTTCGTGGACGATGTCGAGACCGATCCCAAGGCGCGCGTGCTCATTCCAGACGGCGGTATCGTGGAGATTCGCGACGCGGGCGGCGGCGGATACGGCAACCCGGATCGCAGATCGCTCGATGACATTGCAGCCGACCTCGAAGCCGGGCTGATCAGCGCGCAGTTCGTCGACGACAACTATCCCCGGCAGGCGCGTCAGCTCGCGCGCTCCGTGGGTGCATCGTGAAGCCGGCTTTTTGGCCCGATACAATGCACAACACGCACCTTCACTCAGAAAGAGAACCGACATGTCAGGCGTGATAGACCTTGGCGGCAAGTCCTTCACCAGGCGCTTCGTGCGAAGCGGAGACATCCGCTTTCATATGGTGGATGGTGGCGTCGGCCCGACGGTCGTGCTCGTGGCGGGCTTCCCGCAGACCGCTTATGCGTGGCGTCGCGTGCAACCGCTTCTGGCCGATTCCTACCGCACCATCGCCATCGATTTGCCCGGTCAAGGTTACTCGGACAAGCCCACCACCGGCTACGACACCGAGACCGCCGCCGCGCGCATCAATGGTCTCTTGCGGTCGCTGGGTGTCGAGCGTCACTTCTACGTGGGCCATGACATCGGATCATGGATTGCTTATCCGTACGCGCATCGCTATGAGGCCGAGCTCGACGGCATCGTGTTCATCGATGGCAACATCCCCGGCATCACGCTCAAGCCCGAAGTATCGGTCACCGCGCCTTCGAACTGGAAGAGTTGGCACTTCCTGTTCAACGCGGTGGACGACTTGCCTGAAGCGCTCATTGCAGGCAAGGAGCGCGTGTTGATCGAATGGTTCTTCAACAAGAAGACCGCCAACGCAATGGCCACGTTCGAGCCTGCCGACATCGACGAATACGTAAAGGCGTATGCGTCGCTCGGCGGCCTGCGCGGCATGCTCGGCTATTATCGGGCCGTCGAAGAGGACATGAAGCAGAACCAGAAGCTCTTTGCCAGCAAGATCAAAAAGCCCGTGCTCGCACTTGGAGGCGATGTGGGCAGCGCGCCCACCATCCATGAACTGATGAAGCCGCTCTGCGAAGACCTGAGCGGCGGTGTGATCCAAGACTGCGGGCATTACATTCCCGAAGAGCAGCCGCAAGCGCTGGCAGCGGAACTCAAACGCTTCTTCGAGACATGTCTCGGTTGATCGATATCGATGCTGCGAATGTCTTCCGCCGTGCAATGCTTTATCCTTGCCGTCATTGGGGCACGGGGGCATAGATGACGGCCGGTTCGAGAAAGAAGGAAAGCGATGAAGCCGAAGCCGTTCCGGACACGCGCCGTGTGCGCTTTCCGCCGCTCAAGTCGCTGATCGCGTTCGAAGCGGCCGCTCGGCACGGCAGCTTCACGCAAGGCGCGGAAGAGATCGGCATTACCACGTCGGCGGTGAGTCATCACATTCAGCAACTCGAAGACTTTCTCGGCGTTCCGCTCTTTCAGCGACATGCCGGGCGCGCGGTGCTGACCGTCGCGGGCCGAACCTATGCGCGCGAACTGGAAAAAGCATTCGGCATGATCGCCACTGCGACGAGTCTTATCGCGCCGCAATCGTGGGGCGGTCATCTGTCGATTGCCGTGCCCAATAGCTTCTCGGTGAAGTGGCTGCAACCGCGTTTGCAGAACTTCCTGAAAGCGAACCCGCTGTTTCGCGTTCGACTGGCGACGCTTCACACACATGAACTCGATGCCAACCGCTACGACATAGCAATTGCGCATGGGCCTCAAACGCCGGGATTGAAGCTTGCCGAGCCATTGCTCATCGAACGGCTCAGGCCGCTTTGCAGTCCGCAACTCGCGGAGGAGCTCGGCCTGAAAGGCCCGAAGGATCTGGCTAAGGCTACGCTCATCCACTCCAATAATCCGCTGAACTGGGTCGATTATTTTCGGCGCATAGGCAACCTCGTCGTCAAGCCCGCGCACGACTTGTGGCTCGACCGCTCCGCCATGGCAATCGAAGCTGCGGTAAAGGGCTTGGGCGTGGTGCTGGAAAGCGAGATCCTCGCGGAAGAAGAGCTACGCGATGGCCGGTTGATCGAGCCATTCTCCGACCCGAAGTTCCACGTCGAAAATATCTCTTACTATCTGCTGCGCTCGTCGAGTCTGCGCAATTCGGCCGAAGCGGCCGTGTTTGAAAAATGGCTTCGAGCTGAATTCGAGTTGGCCAATCTAAGAACGATGTTCTGAGTGCTTGCTCAAGCCTGCGGCTTGCGTAAAGGCTTGACGCCAATCGAGTCCGGCGGCAGTCGTTCCACGCGGACGGTACTCGCATCCTATCCAGCCTGAATAGCCGCTATCGGCTATCGCTCGTGCAATCGTGGGCCATGACATGTCGCCCGTGCCCGGTTCGTTTCGTCCTGGTACGTCGGCGACCTGAATGTGCGCCACGTCACGACGATGCATGGCGAACGCATCCAGTACGTCCATGCCGCTCATTGCCGCGTGATAAAAATCGAAGAGCAGTTTGACGTTGCCTTGCGGGATGTCGCGGACGTACGCGCTCGCCTGAGCGAGACTCTTGAGGAAGTAACCCGACACGTCTTGCTGGTTCAGACATTCGAGCACAAAGGTTACGTTCTGCCCTTCCGCGCGCTTTGCGGCCCACGCGAGATTCGAACGAAAGACGGCTTTGGCCTCGGCTGGCGAGCAGCCGTCCGGCACTCGTCCCGCCATCAAGTGAATCAGGCTGCACTCCAGCGCGTTAGCGTAGTTCAACGCGAGATCGACACCTTCGCGAAAAACATCGACATAGCCTGGAATACAGCCAAAGCCGTTGGCGCCTACGGCTCCTGCTTCGCCCGCCGGCGTGTTGATCAACACTTGTTTCAAGCTCCACTGGCTCAACACGTTGCGAAGCTCGGTGGCATCGTAGCCATATGGCGATGCGTATTCGACTGCCGCGAAGCCATGCAACGCAGCGGCTTCGAATCGCTCAAGAAATGGCAACTCGGTAAAGAGCCATTTGAGATTAGCCGCGAAGCGTACGCGCGAAGACCGTGCAGTCATTTCAACCCCACGATCATTTCGACTTCCACTGCCGCGCCATGCGGAAGCTGCTGCACGCCGATCGCGCTTCGTGCATGCTTGCCGCGTTCTCCGAGCGTTTCGATCAATAGGCGGGACGCGCCATCGATCACCGCGCCCTGTCCGGTGAAATCCGCCGCCGATGCGACGAATCCCGTGATCTTCACGATCTGCGCAATGCGCTCATGTCCGCAAAGCGCGTGCGCGAGTGCATCGAGACATGCTTTTGCACATAACGCTGCCGCTTCTCGTGCGTCTTCAGCCGATAAGTCCGCGCCGACCTTGCCGCTGTATTTGATCGCTCCGTGTTCGCGCGGAAGCTGGCCGCTCACGAATGCGAGATTGCCGAACACCGTAACGGGCGTGATGAGGTGACTGGGCGTTTGCTTGTCGTCTGCGCGCTGCATGAATATCGTCTCCTCAAAGAACCGTTAGGCCAAGCCGCTCATACGCGTGGCGCGCTGTATCGGAGAAAAGGGATTGCAGCAAGGCACATGCACCTTCCGATTGTGCGCGACCAGAAAACATCCCGACATAAAAGTCGGAATGGAACTGAATCTCTTCCGGAAGCGGGCCGATGATCTCGATGCCCGCCACCATGGCCAGTTCGCTCATCTGTTGAATGGCGACGTCCGCCTCGCCACGCACGATGCATTCGCCCGTAAAGCCCTTCTCGATGATGGTCGCGCGCTGATTGACCTGCTCCGCGATGCCCATCTCTTCGATCAAGGTGGCGAAATAAACGCCGCTTGCGCCGGTCTTCGAATATGCGACCGATCGCGCGTTCAACAGGACCTCGCGCAAGTCTTCAACGCTTCTTATCGACCGAGGCACGTCCCGCACAGATGCCGCCACACCCACGCCGGTTCTGACCAACCCGCGCACCGTCGGTACATCCAGTACGTTTTCATCGGCGAGACGCTTCACATAGGCGCGAGTCGCAATCAGCATGTCCGCTCTTTCACCGGCAGACACGCGCTCTTGCAGCACGTTGGTTGGATCGAACATAGCTTGCACGCGGATGCCGCTACTTCGTTCGAACGCTGGAATGACGACATCGACGAGCGCGCTCTTGACCGCGAGCGTGCTCATCATCGAAACGGCTGGCGCGAGCGATGGAGTAGGCATCGTTGAATCCATGACGGTAAAAGACTTCAGCGCGACAAATGCAGGCGCTTCTTGAGATCGGCAACCGCGCTGCGCGGTGCGGAAAATACCGGACAACTCGCGACTGAAGTCACGGCATCGAGTGCCTGAGCGGTTGAGAAATGGGCCAGCATGATCGCGTCGTAGCCATGCAGGCTCGCGGCCTTTTCTGCAACGATACGGTTGTGCGTGTCGCGGTCGCCCGCACGCAGCTTGTCGATTGCATCGTCGACCACGAAGGTGGCCAGCGTAGCTTGCGGGTTCATGTTCGATGCTTCCTCGAAGAACTCCGCCACCATGGTCGGCAGGGCCGGCGCGAACGTTGCGATCATCGCGATGTTTCTGCCTTCTGCAAGCGCATCGGCGAACATGGCGGTGTTCGGCTTGCAAACAGGTATGGGAAGCGCCGCGTCCGCGGCATCGATGGCGGGACCGAAGGCCGAACACGTCGCGAGGACCGCATCCGCGCCGCTTTCGTACCCGTATCGCGCAAGATTCACGAAGCGTGTCTGCAATGAGTCGGGCAGCTCTTTGCTGTCGCCTCTGGCCGAGGTCAGACCGTCGTCGAGAAGATTGGTGAGCCTGGCTTCTGGCCAGTCGCGCAGGAACGCGTCGTGTATCGGCGCGATGGCAACGGGCGTGGCGTGCAACAGCACGATGGAAAGGTCATGTCTCATGGATGTCGATTCGCCGCTGGTCGGCTGCCGGGTCATGCGCCCGGCATCGATTCAAGCGTAGCGAATGACGCGTTGGCATTCCAACGCAAAGAAATCAACACCCGTTGAGTCAGAGTCACGACAGCAGGCTTCATGCGTTAATACAAGCGCGCGACTCACGCCGCCTTGCCGCCCATCACCTGTTCCTGTTCGATCCAGATCTGGCTGTCGGGAAACCAGAACGCGTCAGGCTTTGGCGGTACGGCCAAGGTAGTCGGCAAATCGGGATTGAATATCTTCGACCATGCCGACAAGTAAGAAGGCATCTTCACAAGGTATCCGCACTTCGAAAGCAGCAGGCTCGACACCAACGCTTCGCGCCCGATCTCCAAACCCGGATAACCGCTGAAGTGCACCGGCATGTCGCCTGTGGACAGCAGCTTGGCCGGTGCAACACTGACCGGCCGATTGAACGGCCACGCGCGGAAGAAGTCGATGAACGCCTGCTCATCGCTCGAAACGAAGATGTTGGTCAGAAGCGGATTGAGCGCGAGGGTCTGCTCGACCAGCCGGCAGAAGTCGGCCCAGGGCAAGGTCATCGCTTCGAACTTCTTATCCGTGCCCCGGTAGTGAACACCGAGTGTCGATTGGCCGATATCGAGTTTGGCGCAGGTTGCATCGACTTCATCGCGAATGGCTGCAACCGGCCGGTACTGCGAGCGAAACAACTCGCTCGAACTTTGCAACCGCAGACCCGCTTCATGACGTTGCCGCAAGCCGAGTTGCACGAGATCGCGCACGGTAGAGGTTCGCACTCTGCGCGGCAACTTCACATCGCCGGATGCCCGCACGCTTTCAAAGAGCGCCGAGAACCAGTCTATCTTGCCTTCCGGGTCGCCATAGAGACCGCCGCGTGCCGAGATTCGCGGTGTCAGCCGTTTCTCTTCGCAATGCTTGAGGATGAAGAGCACCATCTGCATCACGGAAAAAAAGCCGGAGTTTTCCCTGATCTCGATAGCGAACACATTGCGATTCAGCCGCTGTCGCGCATGCAGCGAGAAACGCACTGGAGCGGCGAGAGAATGCTTGAAGCCTTCACTGCGCCGAAAGCGCCTGACACGATCGACCACCGTTCGCAACATGTGCGGTCCCCGACTCGGATTTGTCTTTTGGAATGACCGTATGGTCCAGCGCTACGGTAACTATGACGGGAGAGTAGCACCGTGCAACGTGTAACGGATCGACCCTCGTCGGCGTTCTGTTGGCTAGCTAACGTGATGGGCAGAAAAAGTTACTGGCGAAGTTTCAATGGCGTCCTGTCGATGCGACATCGGCGACGGAAGCGATAAACGCATTGGCCGTCATTGGCTTGCCGAGCAAAAACCCTTGGAGAATGTCGCATCCCAGTTGCGTGAGAAAAGCCTGCTGTGCAGTGGTTTCGACGCCTTCCGCCACGATCCTGAGATTGAGCGTTTGTCCGAGCGCCACGATGGCCGAAACAATGGCCGCGTCTTCCGTACCGTGAGCAAGTTCACGCACGAAGCCACGATCGATCTTGAGTTCGTTGGCGGGCAAGCGCTTGAGATAAAGCAGACTGGAGTAGCCGGTGCCGAAATCATCGATAGAGATCTGCACGCCTTCTTCCCGCAGTCGTTGCAAGACCTTGAGGCTCACTTCGACATCGCGCATGGCCGTCGATTCAGTGATCTCCAGAATCAGCGATTCCGCTGGGAGGCCATTGCGCCGCAGCGCGCCGCGAACCGCTCGTACGAGACCCGAGTGAACGAACTGCAATGGCGAAAGATTGATTGCGATGGTCCACTCTGTGTGACCGCGATCGTGCCACGCCTTTAATTGCCGGCATCCTTCGCTCAGCACCCATTCGCCGATAGGCACGATCAACCCTGTCTTCTCCGCCATCGGAATGAAGCGGTTGGGCGCCATCAGTCCGTGCACGGGATGGTTCCAGCGCAATAGCGCTTCCGCGCCCACCGCCGGACCATTTGGCGCCTTGAATTTGGGTTGATAGTGCAAGGCGAGCTCACCGCGCGTCAACGCCACGCGAAGCTCGTGCGCGAGTTGCATCTGCTCGTAAGAGTCCGCATGCATCGACGGTTCGAAGAAACAAAAACCGCTACGGCCAAGGGCTTTCGCGTGATACATGGCGGTATCGGCATTGCTCAGGAGCTCTTCTTGAGTCGCACCGTCGTCGGGAAAGATCGCAATGCCCACGCTCACGGAAATCTGCACTTCCTCGCCTTCCATGCGAAACGGCTTCTCAATGGTCTCGGTCAAGGTCGCGGCGATTTGCGCGGCCACGGTTGCGTCGTCGACGTTCGAGAGCAGCACGAACTCGTCGCCGCCGACCCGCGCAATGGTGTCGTGTGACCTGACGTTGGCGCGGATGCGCTTCGACACTTCGATCAGCAACAGGTCGCCGACATGATGTCCGAACGCGTCGTTGACCGCCTTGAAGCCATCAAGGTCCATGAACATCAACGTGAAGCGACGCTTTGCATCGCGCGCGCCATGCACCAGTTGTTCCAGTCTGTCTTCGAGCAAGACGCGATTCGGCAACTCGGTAAGGCTGTCGTGAAGCGCCAGATAGGCAAGTTCCTTGTTCGCCTCCGCGAGCGACGCCGCGAGCACGGCGGTGCGCGATTCGAGCCGCAAGTCCAGAACGGAGATGATCAGCGCGATGGCCAGCACCGAGAGTGTCACGACGATCACCACGACCGCCAGCCATCCGGTATCCGCGCCTTCTTTAGCGGCACCGCATATCGCGCCCGTGGGAAAGCGCGCGGCCGCCATTCCGGTGTAGTGCATGCCGACGATGGCAAAGCCCATGAGGAGCGACGCGCTGCCGCGAAAAAACAAGAGCCGCGACGCCTGCTGACGTAAGCGAAAGGCAATCCAGAGCGCAGCGCCCGAGGTGACGATGGCAATGGCCACCGACACAATGGTGAGCCATGGGTCGTATTCGATCGGCGGCCGCATGCGCATGGCGGCCATGCCCGTGTAGTGCATGCCGGCGATAGCCGGTCCCATCAATAGCGCCCCGATCACGATCCTGAACGCGGGCAGCGTCTTCTGACAGACGAGCCAGAGCGCGAACATCGATGCCGCGACGGCAATTAGAAGCGATGCAAATGTAATTAGCGGGTCGTAGCCCAGCTTGATGGGCAAGCTGAACGCCAGCATGCCGACGAAGTGCATTGCCCAGATTCCGAGTCCCATTGCACAGGAACCGCCGATGAGCCACCAGCGCGCCGCGGGCCCCCTGGCTTGCGCGATACGCCCTGCCATGTCGAAAGCCGTGTACGCGGCCAGGATTGCCACGAGAAGCGAGCAGACGACAAGCAAAGGGTTATATGAGTAAGCGAGCATTGAGCGCTATTTTCGCAGGCTTTCGTTGTCGCTCCCGGGTAGAGAACAGCATCGCGGTGACGAATGGAGACCTGTCATCGACAGGAGCCCATATCTTAACCAAGGCATGGACAAATCCGGGCTCTATTCATCCCATTCGTCGAAGAAAGCCTTACCCACCCTGCGACATATCCTGGACAGGGCGATGTAAAACGTTTGCTAACATCGTCATACTTTCGTTCATCTTCATATTTTCCCGACGCTGCCGTAAGCGATGCAAGAAAGAACCCGCGCTCGCCGCGTAAAGGACGGCGAGCGTCAACGACAGCACTGCCATCAAAAAGGAAAAGAACGAGATGAACCTGCAACCCATGCGCATGAAAACGAAGCTTTCCATTGGCTTCGGCCTGCTCACGGCGGCAGTGCTGATCGTCGCCGCGCTCTCAATCGAGACGCTCGGCGAAGCGAACCAGCGCTTTACGTCCTTCGTCAACGGCATCAACGCGCGCGCGCATCTGGCCGAAAGCATTCGCACCGCAGTGGACCGGCGCGCGATCGCCGCACGCAATCTCGTGCTCGTGACGAAGCCCGCCGATCTCGAACTCGAGAAAGCAGCCGTCCTTCAGGCGCATGAAGACGTGCAACGCGATTTGCGCCGCTTCAAGGAAATGGTCGCGAGCGCGCCGGATGTCTCGGCCGAAGTAAAGACGCGCGTTGCGGAGATCGACCGCGTCGAATCGCTTTACGGACCGGTGGCGCTCGCCATCGTCGATCTGGCGCTGAAGGGCCAGCATCAGGCAGCGATTACGAAGATGAACGACGAGTGCCGTCCGCTGCTCGCCGCGCTCATCAAGGCCACGCAAGATTACCTGGACCTGACGAGCCAGCGCGAAGCGAAGCTCGTGCAAGAGTCGGCGGAGGATTACGCGTTCTCGCGCATGCTGCTGATCGCCGCGTGCATCGCGGCGGCCTCGTTGGCCGTGGGCGCGGGATTCATCATCACGCGCAGCATCTTGCGAGCCTTGGGCGCGGAACCCGATGCACTGAGCCAAGTCGCGCAGCGCGTTGCTTCCGGCGATCTGAGCCCGGTCGCGCACGCGGATAACGCCCCGCAACACAGCGTGCTCGCCTCCATGCGCACGATGCAAGGCAATCTCGTCAGTCTGATCGGCAATGTCCGCTCTTGCGCCGATGGCATCGCCACGGGATCGAGCCAGATCGCCACGGGCAACGTCGATCTGTCGACGCGTACCGAACAACAAGCGGCATCGCTGGAAGAGACGGCGGCGAGCGTCGAAGAGTTGACCTCGACCGTGCGGCAGAACGCCGAGCACGCGCAACAGGCAAATGCGTTGTCGGCGGATGCATCGGCGGTGGCGCAGCAGGGCAATGCCGCCGTGGGGCGCATGGTCGCGACCATGACGGAGATCAGCACGCGCTCGGAGAAGATCGCGGATATCACCGGGATCATCGAAGGCATCGCGTTTCAGACCAACATCCTTGCGTTGAATGCGGCGGTTGAAGCGGCGCGCGCGGGCGAGGAAGGACGCGGCTTTGCCGTGGTCGCTTCGGAAGTGCGCAACCTGGCGCAACGTTCGTCGTCCGCCGCGAAGGAGATCAAGGAGTTGATTGGCGCGTCGGGCGTGCGTATCGCGGAGGGTTCTTCGCTCGCGGGCGAAGCCGGGACGACGATGGCCGAAGTGCTGCAGGCCGTCTCGCGCGTGAGCAGCATCATGGGCGAGATCGCGGCGGCATCGAGCGAACAGAGCCGGGGCATCGAACAATTGAGCCAGGCGATTGCGCAAATGGACCAGGTGACGCAACAGAACGCGGCGCTCGTGGAAGAATCGGCGGCGGCTTCGCAATCGCTCGATCAGCAGGGGCGCAAGCTCGTGGATGCGGTGTCGTTCTTCCAGGTCGCAGGATGATGGTCGGGGCGCGGCGCGTCGGAGAGTTTTCTCGTCGCGCTGCGCTTACCAAAAATACGCTGGTTTAACGCAAAAATTGGGAATAGTACGTTCGTACATATGTAGAGGTAATTTGTTCACTCTCGCGCAAAACAACGAAAAATGGGCAAATACTCCTATAAAGCACTGCAGCAGAGTCGCACTATTTTCCTCTTCGATATGGCAACGCCATGCATTCGTTACTTTTTGCCCGAAAACGTTCGAATTCTCACACGCTTTTTGTAACATTGCGTAAAATCCAACCTATCGTATGAACTTTGAAGAAGGTGGTTGTGAGACACAGGCGCGGCGGCTTCGCATCGCGTGTCGAACGAAGTTAGGGCAACACGGCAGGCCGGTGGTTACTGCACGAAGTTCGCTCTTTCCCTGCTACAACGGCCAACTTTGAAGTATCCCAGGTAGGCAAGGCAAACACTGCTGCATCCTTGGCTCATTCGTTAGTCGTCCTTACTTAATAGGACATTGATATCGATCTCTGACCTTAAGGAGTGTTCCGCCAGACCAGCGGAACTGCGAAATGATGATTAATCGACGTAAATTTCTGGCTAGCATGAGCGCGTTGTCCGGGACCTATATGCTTTCCGCATGTGGCGGCGGCGGTAGCGATCTACCGCAAGCGGCAACCAAGGCTTCCGACGATTCCACGCAACTGGATTCCACCGCAAAGGCCGCGGTAATCACGCCTTCCGCCGATGGCACGACCATCCCGAGCGGTACGTCGATCGTGGACAAGACGGGTGCGGTTTGGACGGTGACTGGCGCCATCGTGTACAAGAACAAGACGGCTGTTTCAATCGCCAATGTCTCGATGCTCCTCTGGTCGGGCGGCAAGATTTACCAGAAGAACACGAGCGGCCAGTTCTACGTGTGGTCGAACAAATGGCTCATCTGCCGTGACCCGCGCATTGCGATGGCAGCGACGCCGGGCATGTTCTTCGGGATGAACGGCCATTACGACTACACCTACACACCTCCACAACTCATCGCGATCCTGAAGGGCATGGGCTGCAACATGTATCGGGTGGGCTGCAATTCGACGTCGAAGCAGATCAGCGCCGTCGCCAAGCTGGCATCGGCCTTCAACGGAACGGGCATCAGCATGCTTTGCCTGATTCAGCAAGGTTTGACCGATGCTTCAGGCGCGCTGTATGGCAGCGAAGCCGCCGCTTACGCCGACGCCTACAACACCGGCCTGACGGTAGCGAGCGCGCTCAAGCCGTATGGCGTGACCATGTACGAATGCGGCAATGAGTTGACGCGCCGCTCGCAAACCGTGCTGTATTCGAACCGCGCGGGAACGGACGTAGCCGACTTCAACAACGCAAACTGGCCCGTCATGCGCGGCGTCATGCGCGGTCTCATCGCCGGCGTGAAAGCAGTACAGCCGGACGCGAAGTGCGGCATCAACTTTTGCGTGGCGGACATCGGCGCATCGGATGCATTGTGGGACGGCTTCCAGCCGGATGGCACGAGTGGCTATCCGAAGGTCCGCTGGGACATCACGACGTGGCACAACTACGAAGTGTATGGTGACCTGTTCGACATCGGCTCTGACGGCGCGGGCCCGCATTTCGATCTGCCGCAGTACTGCAAGGCGCGCTACGGCGTACCTTTCATGATCACCGAGTGGAACGCGAACCCCGAGCAGACGGATGCTTATCGCGCGACCTTCGTGCAGTCTCGCCTGCAATCGTTCTACGACGCACGCAAGACGCACAACATTCACTCGGCCATGTACTACGTGCTCGACAGCGGCAATCACACGTTTGGCATCATGATCAACGGTGCGCCGATCACGCCGACGTACAACAGCTATGTGAACTTCACGAGCACGCATGCCGATGTCTGAGCGTCTCTGAACAAAAGCCCACGGTTTGCCGCATCGCGCAAAGCCGTGGGCCTTATCGTTTCAGCTCATCTTTCACGCGTGCCGCATGAACGCGCGCGCTAGCGCATGTCGTCGACAGGCTTGCCATCGAGGCCACGACCGCCACTGAGCGGGCCTTCATAGCCAAGCCCCCAGAAGGTCCCGTTATCGTCGATGCGCATTACGCGATCTCGTTCGATGTGGTGCCGGCGATCTCAGTCGCCCCGACATGGCGTCATCCATCTTCCTATGAACAGTCGCGGCGTCATCGTGACTCCTCTGCCTTGTTCGGGCTTGCGGGCATCTCGTCCTTCGTGCGTTCGCCGACGGCCCAATGCGCGGCGGGCACCGCGGTGGCATACACGCGGATGGTGTCGAGCGGTGCGCCCAGCGTTTCATGGACCGTGCGCGCGACCGCCTTCACGCAGGCCTTGACGGCGGCTTCATCGCGTCCTTCGACGAGGGAAATATGTACGATAGGCATGTCGGTTCCTCAATGTCCGGTGCGTTCGAGCACGGTTTGCTCGGGTCGCGGACCGGTTGTCTTGCCAGTGATAGGCGGCTTCGGTAGCCTGGCTTCGCCGGGTTCGATAACGAAGTGATGATCGAGCGAATACCACGGCCCTTGAACGTCCGCGCCGGGTGCGGTCTCGCCGTCATGCAGCACATATTGCCCGACGAGCGCGCGCGTCACGCCGAACTGCACATCGGTCTCAAGATTGGGATCATCGCTCGAATAGACCTGCGAAAACTGTGTCTTGAAGCCCGGCTTGTAGATCATGAAATGGATATGCGCAGGCCGCATGTTGTGCCGGCCTTGCGCGCGTAGCAGCGCGCCGACCGGGCCCGACAGCGGAATGGGATAGCCCGCCGGCTTCACGCTGCGAAACGCGATGTGGCCATTGGCATCGGTAGTGAACTTGCCGCGTAGATTCATATCCGCCTGCGCGGGGTCCTGATTCTCGTAATAACCATCCGCCGATGTATGCCACACGTCCACCTCGGCGCCTTCCACCGCACGCCCGCTCGAATCGCGCACCCAAGCGTTGACAAAGATAGGCGCGCCCGGCGTCGGCGAGCGCACGATGCTGCCGCCGCTTTCAGTGCGCGGCGAGTCCATGCGCCAGAACGGGCCCATGAGGTTCGCGGTCGTATCGGTCTGACCGCGATCGCCGTTGTTGAGCAGGCACACGAGCGCGGACAGCCCAAGCGATCCGGCGATCAACACGACTTCGTTATGCGATTCGGTGGTCAACTGCCCGAGCTTCGCGATTACCGCGCATGCCTGATGAAACTCCGGCTCGGACAGCCGCGCCTCGCGCGCGAAGCCGTGCAGATGACACACCGCCGCCGACATGATTTCGCGAAAGCGCGCATCCGGCGCGCGGCTCAGTTCGGCAAGCACGGCTTCGGTCACTTCCTGCTGATTGCTGACTATCATTGCTGTCTCCATGGCGGCTCATGCTTCATTGGCAAGCCGGTGCGGCTGTAGTAAACGCATCTGCCCAAGTTCCATTGTCTGCCTCGCAATGGTATCGCGGACGGCGGGAATGCATCGTTCGCTACAACGGGGCAACTGCATTCGAGTCATCGACGAACACGACCTCACAACATCCCCACCCAGACCCTGAAAAGCAAAGCAGAAAAAACCGTTTGTCATTGCAATGCCGCGCGGCTTTTAATAACAGGCTCGCTTGGCGCCAAATGCGTCACCGCTCAAGCACCTCTTTCACGGCATTTCATGGAACCGACATGGCGGACCTGACATCCACTCGCAACAGCTATGTCGCATCGAAACGGCAACGCTTCGGCGTGTCGAAAGGCACGTTCTACAAGCTGCTTTCGTGGCTGGTCCCCGCATGTGTCGTGGTGATCTGGGAAGCGGCAGCACGCGCAGGACTCATCACGCCGCAAGTGCTTCCCGCGCCCAGCAGCGTTCTTGAAACCGCGCTCGGTCTGATGCGCTCTGGCGATCTCTTCGTTCACCTCGGTGTGTCGCTTTTGCGCGCCGTCGCGGGCTTCGTTATCGGCGGGACGGTTGGTCTCGTGCTCGGAATCGCAGTCGGGTTTTCGCCGCTCGCGCAAGCGCTTCTCGATCGCTCCATTCAGATGGTGCGCGCCATTCCCTTCCTCGCCATGCTGCCGCTCGTGATCGTGTGGTTCGGTGTCGGCGAAGTCGCGAAGATCTTTCTGGTCGCGCTCGCCGTGTTGTTTCCCATCTATATCAACACCATGCTCGGCATCCGTCAGATCGATCCCAAGCTGATGGAACTCGCCAAGGTGGTCGGCCTCGACTGGACCGCGATCGTGCGACGGATCATTCTTCCCGGCGCCATGCCGTCGATCCTCACGGGCGTGCGCTATGCGCTCGCTCACGCGTGGCTCGCGCTCGTCATTGCCGAGACGCTCGCGACGACCAAGGGAATCGGCTTCCTCGCCATGGACGCCCGCGAATTCCTGCAAACCAATGTCATCGTGCTGACCATCGTCATCTACGCGGTCATCGGCGTGGTGGCGGACGCGTTGGTGCGTCTGCTCGAAGCGCATTTCTTATCGTGGCACGCGAACTACGCCAAAGGAGCAACCCAGTGACCGAGAGCATCGCCCTGTCGCGCGACTCCGACATCCGCGCGCGCGCCGCCGAACGCGTGAGCCACGCCTCCCTTGCCGTATCGGTGCGAGGTCTGCAGCGGCGCTATGGCAAGCGCGTCGTCATCGATGCACTCGACCTCGATATACGCAAAGGCGAATTCGTCGCGTTGTTAGGCGAAAGCGGCTGCGGAAAGACGACGCTCTTGCGCGCGCTTGCCGGGCTCGACCGGCCGGATACCGGCGAGATTCGCGCGCCCGAGCGGCCGTCCGTCGTGTTTCAGGAGCATCGGCTGCTGCCTTGGGCGACGTTGTGGGAGAACGTCGCGCTCGGCCATGAAAGCACGGTAGGACGCACGGGCGCCGCGCGCGCGCTGGGCGAAGTTGGACTTTCGGGCCGTGAAGATGACTGGCCTCGGAATCTTTCCGGCGGTCAGGCGCAACGCGTGGCGCTCGCGCGCGCTTTGGTTCGCGACCCCGCGCTCCTGTTGCTCGATGAACCATTCGCGGCGCTCGACGCGCTCACGCGCATCAAGATGCACGGGCTCGTCAAGGAACTCGTCGCGCGTCATCTGCCGGGCGTGCTGATCGTGACGCATGACGTCGATGAAGCGCTCACGCTCGCCGACCGAATCCTCGTGATGCGCGCGGGTCGCATCGCTGCATCGTTTCGGCCCGGCGATCACGCGCCGCTGCAATTGCGGCCGATTCTGCTCGATGAACTGGGCGTCCAGTCTCACTGATCCACCAATCGTTTCCTGCAAAACTCGAAAGGTACCAACAAGAATGATCGAATCCTCGCTGAACCGCCGCCAGTGGTTGCGTGCGGCAGGCGGCCTCGTGGCCGGCGTCGCCGCAAGCAGCCTGATTCCCGCGCGCGCCGCCGAACCGCGCAAGCTGACGCGCAACACGGACACGGTGCGCATAGGTTGGGGTTACGGCAGTCTCCCCGATATCGCGCGGCAACGGGGCGTGTTCGAAAAGACGCTCGCGGCCAAGAACATCAAGGTCGAATGGATCGGTCCGTTTCCGAATCACGCGCCCTCGCTACAGGCCGTGGTCGGCGGCAGCGCGGACTTCGGCTTCTGGGGCTCGACGACACCCGCGCTTGCGTCGATGCTCGCAGGCTCGCCACTCGTCTTCAATGCGTTCGATGTCTATTCGCCGCGCTCGACCGCGATCATCGTCAAGAAGACGAGCGGCATCCATTCGGTGGCGGATCTGGCCGGGCGCAAGGTCGCGGTCAACCGTTCCGGGCTCGGCGAGTTTCTGTTGATCGCAGCGCTGGAAAAGAATCACATCGACCGCGGCAAGGTTGAATTCGTCTATCTGAATCCACCCGACGCAGCGCCCGCCTTCGCGCAAGGCAAGGTCGATGCATGGTCGATGTGGTCGCCCGCCGTGGACATTGCGCGCAACGCCAACGACGCAAAGGACATCTTCAACGAAGGACGCGATCTGGATTTTCTGATCGACTACAGCTCGCTCGTGACGCGCCGCAAGTTCACCGAGGAAAACTCCGAGCTGATTCGCGCGGTCATCGACGCGTATTACGTCGAAGGCGCATGGCAGTCGAGTCATTCCAACGAATCCGAAAAACTCGTGCAGGGTGAAGCGAAATATCCCGATCAGGTGCGCGATTATCTGGCGAGTCTCAAGCGCGTGAATCAATTTCATGAACCCGATGACGCTGCCTTTATGGCGCAGCTTCAACGCGCCGCCGACTGGCTCGCGGAACGCAAGATCATCAATTCGCGCATCAAGGTGGCCGACTACAGCATCAAGGTCTGACGAGGCGAGCCATGAACATGCGATACACACTGGCCTGCGATCACGGCCGCAATCTGTCGAACGCGTGGTCGCGCAACTTCGCACGAGAGCGATCCCATGTCTGATACGAAGAACATCGACCCTACCGCGCCGAAACTGGTCTCGCCGCTGTCAGCAAGGCTCGGTTTCGCGGAAATCATCGCGGACATTGCATCGACTGCGGCTGCACGCGAGCTTGCGCATCGTCTGCCGCACGATGAGATCGCAAGGCTCAAGGCGGCGGGCTTCGGCCGCTCGCGTCTGCCCGTCGATGCGGGTGGCCTCGGCTTGTCCTTGAGCGAACTGCTCGTCGTCGCGCGAGATGTCGCGGCGGCGGATTCGAACATCGCGCACGCGTTTCGTAACCATCTCTGGCAAATCGAGGCAGCGCTCAGGCGGCGCGACCTTCCGTTTCATGCGCACGTTCTCGACCTCGCAAGGCAGAACAAGACCGTCGGATTGAGCTTCACGCAGACCGATGTGACTGCCGCTGGCGCGCGACCGACGCAGGTCCTGAGCCGTTTGGAATGGGACGCAAGCCGCGATGTCTACGTCGGCTCCGGCGACAAGGTTTATGCCACGGGCAACCTCTACAACGATGCGTTCATCGGCCTTGCCGTGGAAAGTCGCGCGGGCCGCAACGTGCAATACGTGCTCGATCGCGGCGAAGGCGTGGACAACGCCGACGACTGGCAAGGCTTCGGCCAGCGCTTGACAGGTTCGGGCACGGCCAGGTTTCGCGCCGTGACGGTGCCGGCCGCGCATGTCTATCCGACTGACCCGCCAAGGTCGGATGAAGCCGCGCCTTGGGGATACACCTTCCATCAGGTTTATCTGACCAACTGCATTGCCGGCATCGTGCGGCGCGTGGCGCTGGATGCCGTCGAGGTGCTTCGTTCGCGCGGCCGCAACTTCTATCATGGCGAGGCCGCGCATCCGGCAGACGAACCGGTGTTGCAGACCCTGCTCGGGCGCATCCGTGCTTATGCGGCGAGTGTCGAGGCGACGGCGGACCGCGCGGTCGCGGCGCTGCAGCGTGCATCGGAAAGCTACGGCACGCGCGATGAATACGACACCACGCTCGCAGCCACGTTCGCGGCGGCCGAAGCGAAGGTCGTCATCGACGATCTCGCGCCGCAAATCGCGTCGTGGCTGATCGATCTGGGATCAGGCTCGGTCGTCTCGCGCACGGGCGCTCTCGACCGGCACTGGCGCAACATCAAGGTGATCGCGTCGCATAATCCGCGGCTCTACAAGGAGCGCTTGCTTGGCCAGAACTTGCTGAACGGACAACTGCCGCCGACGGGCGCGTTTTTCTGATCTCGGGCTGCGGCGTTGTCGCTCACCAAGCGGGAACGCGCTGCGCGGCCCCAGCGGCGCACGTCCGCCAATGCGTGCCGCAGCGCTCCTCACGCATAAACAGAAGCGCTACCCCTTCGTTTTACGCAGCAAGCAATCGACGCACGCGCGGCACGACCTCTTCCGCAA
The DNA here is from genome assembly GCF_023631025.1 of Caballeronia sp. GACF4. Lineage (NCBI taxonomy): Bacteria > Pseudomonadati > Pseudomonadota > Betaproteobacteria > Burkholderiales > Burkholderiaceae > Caballeronia > Caballeronia sp. GACF4. Next base: position 431,648 of record NZ_JALQDW010000026.1, on the reverse strand, counting down.
AGCCGCGCATGTCGGTTTCGAACGGCTGGAACTGCAGCATGAAGAGTTCGATTCCCGCCCGGTGAAAGTCCGCCACGCGCCGCGCGACCGTATCGTAATCGCCGACGAGACCCGCCGCCGTGCCGCCGTTCGATCCCACGCGCGCCGTCTTCGCGAAGGTCTTGTGCATGACCGTGTTTGGATCGGTATTGGCCTTCTGCTGTTCGCGCAGCGGCTTGTCGAGTTCCGCCAACGCAAAGAGATGGTCGAGATGCGCCTCGGCCTGCGCCTGCGTCTCACGCGCGATCACGAAGGCCGACAAGCCGAAACGCAAGGCATCGGCGCCAGCGGGACGCACGCGCGCACCGACATCGGCGATCAGGCGTGCAACATCTTCAGGCGGCTGGCCGTTGATGAACCATACGTCGCCATGCGCGGCCACGAGCGAGCGCGCCGGTTCCGATTCGCCGCCGACATAGAAGCGCGGCCGCGCGCGAAAAGGATCGGCGGGACGCAAGCGGTATTCGTCGATACGAAAGTTGTCGCCATGATGATTCACGACCTCGCCGCGCAAGAGCTTGTCGAGCACGGCTATCCACTCGCGGCCATAGGCATAGCGTTCGTCATGCTCCGGAAAACCGATACCGGCGCGCTCCAGCTCCGGACGATTCCACGCATTCACCAGATTGATGGCAAAGCGCCCGCCGCTGATGTGCTCGATCTGCTGCGCCATCTTCGCGAGCACCACCGGATGATAGAGATAAGGCTTGATCGCCGTGATGATCTCGATGCGCGAGGTCAGCGCCGCGAGCGCAGCCGATGCCGTCCACGCTTCGAGCTGATCGAGCGAGGGATCGTGCGGATTGATCGTGTGCTGCGCGACGAGCACCGAGTCGTATCCAAGACGCTCGGCTTCGAGCACGAGCGCCTTGTTGCGCGCCCATGATGCGTCATAAGGTTCTGCGGGGTCCTGCAGCGCCGCGCGGCTGCCGTGCACGAGCGCCCAGACGCCGAAGCGTGGAAAGTTGGAAGACATCGATTCGATACGCGAGAAGACGCAATGAAGGGGATCACATGCTAACGCCGCACGCGTGCGCGCCTTCGAATTTCTGAAGATAAGCAACTGCGCGAAACGCATTAAGCGAGCATGACTTTCATTCATGCCCGGCGCAGAAAACCTCACGAGCGCAGGGCTCATATGCATATTCGATTTACTCGCTTCGCAATAGGCCGGGCGCGCGTCATCATTGCTTACTCACCTGCACGCTCCCTACCTAGCTCCCATCCATGCGCACGTTTTCGTCGGTCCTTCGCGGACTGGTCTTCGCCGCCGCTTTGTCCGGCGCGTTCATCGAACCTTCACTGGCGGCGAGCACGGCTCCCGCCGTCGATCGCGATACGGTCGTGATCGGCGTCGAGAAGGAGTTCTACAACCTCGACGGACTCGTGGCTGTCAGCGGCGATTCGCTGCGCTACGGATGGCAGATTTACGACACGCTCTATGGCTTCGACCTGAAGGGCGATCTCGTGCCGCGTCTCGCCACGAGCGTGAAAGTATCCGACGATGCGCGCGTCTTCACCTACAAGCTGCGTCCCAACGTCAAGTTCCACAACGGCGCAACGCTCACGTCGCGCGACGTGAAGGCATCGCTGGAACATGTGCTCGATCCACGCAGCAAGAGCACGCGTCGTCCGTTCTTCGCGCCGGTGATCGACTCGGTGGAAACGCCCGATGACCTCACCGTCGTCTTCAAGCTCAAGGCGCCGGACGGCGCGTTCGCGAACAAGATCGCGGGGTATTTGTATATCGTGCCCGCCGACTATCTCGCGAGTCTGCCCAATCCGGATGCCTTCGCGCAGAGGCCGGTGTCGCTCGGGCCGTACAAGTTCAAGTCGCTCGCGCCCGGCGGCAGCGAACTCGTTTTGGAGCGCTTCGACGACTACTGGGGCGAAAAGCCCCGCGTGAAGACGCTGATCTTTCGCGCGATCACCGAGCCCGCGAGCCGTGTCAATGCGGTGCTGCGCGGTGAAGTGGATATCTCCGTCGCGCTGCCCTTCTCCGACTATGCTCGGCTCAAGAAGGAAAGCGGGCTTGACGTGATCGAAAGCCGCGTCGCGTCGCCGGTGTACGTGCGCGTCTACACGACCGACAAGAACTCGCCGTTCTCTAACGTCAAGGTGCGCCAGGCGCTGAGCTATGCGCTCGATACGCAAGCCATCATCAAGAGCGTGCTCTATGGCGTGGGCGAGCCGCTTGGCACGATGATCTCCAACTACTATCCGTACGGCGCGGATCGTTCGATCAAGCCGTATGCCTACGACCCGACAAAGGCAAAAGCGCTGCTCGCCGAAGCGGGCTATCCGAAGGGCTTCGAGACCACGCTCAACATCCAGGGCGACATGCCGCAAGGCGTGGCCGAAGCGATCGCCGCGTACTGGGGGCAAGTGGGCGTGAAGGTCAAGCTCAACCGCCTCACCTATGCGACCTTCCAGCGGCTGAACAATACGCACACGTCCGGGCCGCTCGCACTGAGTCAGTTCACCAATGCGTTGTATGACCCGGTGCATCCGGTGGGCGGCGCGTTTGCATCGAATGGAAGCTGGTCCGACTATTCGAACCCGAAGGTCGATGCGCTGCTCGCCGATGCCTCACGCGTCAGCGATACCAAGAAGCGCGGCGAGATCTTCCAGCAGGTCGGACGCGAACTGCACGACGACGCCGCTGCGTTCTTCATCTCCGAATTCACCTACGTGTATGCGAAGAAGAAGACGTTGCAATGGCAACCGCAGCAAGGCGGCGGCTTCCTGAACTTCCGCTCGGTGCAATGGGCCGCGCCGACCGTGGCGGGGAACTGAGATGATCGCCTACGGTCTGCGGCGGGTGGGCTCGGCCTTGATCACGGTCTGGCTGATGTCGGTCCTGATCTTCGTGCTGGTGCGCATGGTGGGCGACCCCGCTTACTTGCTGATGCCGCCCGAAGCCACCGAAGCGGACCGGCAGCTCTTTCGCGAGCAACTCGGTCTTGCCGATCCCGTGCCCGTGCAGTACGCGCGTTTCTTGAGCGGCATCCTCCACGGCGACATGGGCAACTCGTTTCACTTCGGCGCGCCGGCGCTCACCATGGCGCTCAGCCGGCTTGCATCCAGTCTGCTGCTCGTGGGTGTGTCGCTGGCGGTGGCGCTCGCGCTCGGGTTGACGCTCGGCGTCGTCTCGGCGGTGCGGCGCGGATCTCTCTTCGATCGGGCGGCGTCGTTTTTTGCGGTACTCGGTCAGGCCGCGCCGCCGTTCTTCGTCGCGCTGCTGCTCATCCGTCTTTTCTCCGTGCAATGGGGCTGGCTTCCAACCGGCGGCCACGGCTCGTGGCGTCATCTGATCCTGCCCGTCGCCGCGCTCTCGTGGTATTCGGCGGCGGGCATCGCGCGGCTCACGCGCGCCAACATGCTGAGCGTGCTCGAAGCCGATTACATCCGCATGGCACGCATCAAGGGCTTGCCGGAGCGCGTCGTGATCGTGACGCACGCGCTGCGCAACGCGGCGCTGCCGATTGTCGCGTTCACGGCTTCGCAGTTCGGCGTGTTGATAGGCGGCGCAGTGGCGATCGAGACCGTGTTTTCGTGGCCGGGCTTCGGCAGCCTCATGGTAGAGGCCATCAGCACGCTCGATTTCACGGTGGTGCAAGCGGCCGTGATCGTTTCCGTGCTGCTGTTCGTCTCGATCAATCTCGCGGTCGATGTGCTCTATGCGCTCATCGACCCACGCATCCGGTATCGACAATGAGCGCGCGTTTTCCCTCCAATAGCGGCGAGCACGCATGGGGCCGCCTGGCATGGCTGGATAGCGGCGTCGCGATCAACGCCGGCGTGCTGGTGCTGATCGTCGCGGGCTCCGTGCTCGCGCCGTGGCTCACGCGCGTCGATCCCAATGGCATCGACCTCGCGGCGACGCTTCAGGCGCCTGGCATGCATCACTGGTTCGGCACGGATCAGATGGGTCGCGACGTCTTCACGCGCACGCTCCATGGCGGACGCATCTCGCTTTCCATCGCCTTCTGCGCGGTGCTGCTGGCGGGCTTTTTCGGCGCGCTGGCGGGGCTCTTGTCGGCATATGTCGGCGGACGTTTCGATGCCGCGCTCATGCGTGTCGTCGATGCCCAGTACGCGCTGCCACCCGTGTTCCTCGCCATGCTGATCGTCGGCATATGCGGGCCGAGCGTGACCAACATCGTCATCGTGGTGACGCTCGCGAACTGGGGGCGCTTCGCGCGCATCATCCGCGCCGAGGCATTGAGTCTGCGCGAACGCGATTTCATCCTGATCGCGAAACTGGCCGGCGCCACGCCGCTTCATGTGGTGCTGCGTCATCTGCTGCCGAACGTGCGCAATACGTTCATCGTCTTGCTGACGCTCGACATCGGGCTTGTCATCTTCATGGAAGCAGCGTTGAGCTTCGTCGGACTCGGCGTGCAGCCGCCCGATCCTTCGTGGGGCGGCATGATCGCCGAGGGCCGCAATTATCTCGATACCGCGTGGTGGCTCTCCGCGCTGCCGGGCCTCGTGCTGATTGCGACGGTTCTATGCAGCAACCGCATCGGCGAGAGTCTGCAACGCGGCGAACGCGCCGGGGAGGACTGGCGATGAGCAACGAGCCCGTGCTTGCGATCGACGATCTCGTGGTCGAAGCGCCCGGCGCGAACGGACGCGTGCGACTCGTCGACGGCGTGAGCTTTTCCGTGCACGCGGGCCGCACGCTGGGTCTCGTCGGCGAATCGGGTTCGGGCAAGAGCGTGACGTGTTTGTCCGTGCTTGGTTTGCCGCCGCGCGGCGTGCGCTTGAAGTCGGGCCGCATTCTGCTCGATGGCGTCGACTTGCGCGACAAGACACCCGCCGAACTGAACGCGCTGCGTGGCCGGGATATCGGCATGATTCTGCAAGACCCGATGACCTCGCTCAATCCGCTTCTGACCATCGGCCGGCAGATCACGGAGATGTTTCGTTATCGGGAGGGCGTGACGAGCCGCGCCGAACGCGAGGCGCGCGCCATCGAGTTATTGCGGCGCGTACGCATTCCCGCGCCCGAGAGCCGGCTCAAGAGCTATCCGCATCAGTTCAGCGGCGGCATGCGCCAGCGCGTGGCAATCGCCATGAATCTCGCGTGTAATCCGCGCCTCTTGATCGCCGATGAACCGACCACCGCGCTCGACATCACCGTGCGTCTGCAGATACTCGACCTGTTGCGCGAGGTGCAAGCCGAACGCGGGACGGCGATCGTGCTCGTCACACACGATCTGCATCTCGTGCGCGGCTATTGCGACGACGTCGCGGTGATGTATGCGGGGCGCATCATCGAGCAGGGTCCGGTGGAAGAAGTGTTCGCGCGGCCGCGCCATCCTTATACGAAAGGGCTGCTCGGCGCGGTGCCGCGACTGTTCAGCTTGCAGCATCGGCTGACGGTGATTCCCGGACATCCGCCCTTGCCTGGCAGCATTGCAGAAGGTTGCCGCTTCGCGCCGCGTTGCCCGCGCGCGCAAGCCGATTGCCTGAGCAGTTATCCCGCGACGCGCTCGCTCGATGCCGGCCGCGAAGTCGCCTGCTGGCATCCGCAAGAGTACGACGTCACCGCGCATCCTCCTCTTGCGACGGCCACGACATGAGTGCTTCCGACACGCAAGTCTCGGCGATAGAAGTGGCGCGCGTCACCAAAACGTTCCCGGTGCGCGGCGGACTTTTCGCGCGTCCGAAGATGCTGCGCGCCGTGGAAGACGCATCGTTCGTGCTGCCGCTTGGCGGCACTTTTGGACTCGTCGGCGAATCGGGATCGGGCAAGTCCACGCTGGCGAAGATCATCCTCGGCGCGGACGATGCAAGCCAGGGCAACGTCTTCTTCGGCGAACGCGTCTTCGACAAGCACACGCAGGCAAAGGACGTCCGCTGGCGGCAACGCGCCGTGCAAGCCGTCTTGCAAGACCCGTTCGGCTCGCTCGATCCGCACATGACGATCAGCGACATCGTGCTGGAACCGCTGCGTATTCAGCGCAGCGGCCTTGCTCGCGCGGTACTCGACAAGCGTCTCGACGAACTCCTCGCGCAAGTCGGCCTGCCTGCGGAATTCAAACGGCGGCGCCCCGGCGAGTTGAGCGGCGGCCAGCGTCAGCGCGTGGCCATTGCGCGCGCGCTCGTGCTGGAACCGGAGATTCTCGTGCTGGACGAGCCGGTTTCCGCGCTCGATGTGTCCATTCAAGCGCAAGTGCTCAACCTGCTTAAAGACCTGCAGGATGCGCTCGGCCTGTCCTATCTGCTGATTTCGCACGACCTCGCCGTGGTCGCGTTCATGAGCAGCCATATCGGCGTGCTCTATCTCGGACGCTTCATGGAACGAGGCACGCGCGAGGATATCGTCGAGCGCGCGGCGCATCCGTACACGCACGCGCTGATCGCCGCGTCCGAGCCGGATTCGTTCGCTGTCGAGCTTATTGGTGGCGAGATTCCTTCGCCGTTAGCGCCGCCTTCCGGCTGTGTCTTTCATACGCGCTGCCCCGCCGTGCGCGACGTCTGCCGCACGGAAGCGCCGCCCGAATTTCAGTTGTCCGCGACGCATCGCGTGATGTGTCATTTTCCCATCGCATCGAAGCAGACATAGGACGCACGCCATGTCGAAGGAAATCCGCATCAACGCGTTTCTGGCCTTCGCGCCGACGCACCTTTCGCCCGGGCTATGGGCGCATCCGCGCGACCGCGCGCTCGACTACAACTCGCTCTCGCTCTGGACCGATCTCGCGAAGACGGCGGAACGCGGTGGCTACGACGCGCTCTTCTTCGCCGATGGCATCAGCCAGTACGACGTCTATGGCGGCTCGAACGCCGCGGGCGTGCGCTGGGGCCTGCAGTTCCCGCGCCTCGATCCGCTCTTGCTGGTTTCCGCGATGGCGCAGGTCACCGAGCATCTCGGCTTCGCGGTGACGAGCAGCGTGAGCTACGAAGCACCGTTCCTCTTCGCGCGGCGCATGTCCACGCTCGATCATCTGACGCGCGGGCGCATTGGCTGGAACATCGTGACGAGTTTCGGGCAGAGCGGCGCGCGGGCGATAGGACAGGACGGCGCGCGGCCGCACGACGAGCGTTACGATCTCGCCGACGAATACATGGAGATCGTGTACCGCCTGTGGGAAGAAAGCTGGGAAGACGGCGCGGCGGTACGCGATACCGAGACCCGCGTTTTCGCCGATCCGGCGCGCGTTCACGAGATTCGCCATGAAGGAAGATTCTTCTCGATGCAGGGCACGCATTACTCGGAGCCTTCCCCGCAACGCACACCGCTTTTGTATCAGGCAGGCACGTCCGGTCGCGGCAAGGACTTCGCCGCGCGTCATGCCGAATGCGTGTTCCTGAGCTCGCCGACCGCGCATCTGGTCGCGCGCGATGTCGCCGATGTGCGCGCACGGGCCGCCGCGCTCGGCCGCGATCCCGCTTCGGTGTTGTTCTTCGCGCTTGCCACCGTGATCGTCGCGCCGACCGCCGAAGAGGCGCAGGCGAAGTGGCAGGACATTCAGCGCCACGTGAGTCTGGAAGGCGCGCTTGCATTGTTCTCGCGCTGGAGCGGTATCGACCTGTCGAAGTACAGCCCCGACGATCCGTTGCGCTACGTGAAGAGCGAAGGCATGCAGTCGGCGATAGAAGCATTCACCGTGGCCGATCCCGAGCGCGTGTGGACCATAGGCGAACTCGCGATCTTCAACGCCATTGGCGGCAAGGGACCGGTGTTCATCGGTTCGCCCACCGAAGTCGCCGATGCACTCCAAAGCTGGATGGCGCAAACGGGCATCGACGGCTTCAATCTCAGTCACGCGCTGTTGCCCGGCACACACGAAGATTTCGTCGATCTCGTCGTGCCCGAACTGCGACGTCGCGGCGTCTATAAACCGGCCTATCGCGCAGGCACCTTGCGCGAAAAACTCTATGGCGAAGGCGCGGCGCACCTTTCCGCGCCGCATCCCGCCGCATCTTTCCGAAGCGCTCACAGCGTTTCGCCCATCGAGGACGAAAGCCATGCTTGATACCGCATACGAGACCATCACCGTCGAGCCGCTCACGCGTCATATTGGCGCGCAGATTGGCGGCATCGACCTGACGCAGCCGCTTTCCACGCAGCAGGTGGCCGACGTGCGCCGCGCGCTGCTCGCGCATCAGGTGATCTTCTTTCGCGATCAGCCGATCACTCTGGACCAGCATCTCGCGCTCGGCCGGCATTTCGGCACGTTGCACGTGCATCCGAATAGTCCCGGTCCCGAAGGCTACCCGGAGATCCTGACGATCCACGCAGATGCCGGTAGCAAACGCGTCGCGGGTGACCACTGGCACTCGGACGTGTCTTGCGACGAAGCGCCGCCAATGGGCAGCATCCTGCATCTGCATACGCTGCCATCGTATGGCGGCGACACGCTCTTTTCCAGTTCCTACGCGGTGTATGAATCGCTGTCGCCCGGCTTTCAATCTTATCTCGAAGGACTGACCGCCACGCACGATGGCGAGCCGACTTATCGGCAGCGCAATCGCCTGCGCGGTATCGACGATACGGGCAAGCGCTTTCCGAAGGCATCGCATCCGGTGGTACGCACGCATCCGGAAACGGGACGTCGTGGCATATTCGTCAATTCGAACTTCACGACGCACATCGATGGCGTGTCCGAGGCGGAGAGCGAAGGCATTCTGCGCCTGCTCTATGCACGCTTCGCCGCGCCCGAGTTCCAGGTGCGCTTTCGCTGGCAGCCGCATTCCATCGCCTTCTGGGACAACCGCGCGGTTCAGCATCTCGCCGTGTGGGATTACTACCCGGAAGTGCGCTCGGGTTTTCGCGTGACGATCAACGGTGACAAGCCTTTCCTATGAGCCACGACGCACAGCGCATCAAGAAGGAAATCCGCGTCAATGCATTCGCCTTGCACAGCGCCGTGCATCATTCGCCAGGCATGTGGCGGCATCCGCGCGACCGCTCGCTCGAATACAACACGCTCGATTACTGGGTCGATCTGGCGAAGACGCTGGAGCGCGGGCTGATCGATTCGCTCTTCATGGCCGACAGCATCGGCGTGAACGACGTGCACGGCGGCAATATCGATACGGCCTTGCGTCACGGAGCGCAGGTGCCGAAGCAGGACCCGATCATGTCGCTCTCCGCGATGGCCTACGCCACGCGCGATCTCGGCCTGTGCGTCACGAGCAACGCCAATCACGAGCCGCCGTATGTGTTCGCGCGCCGCATGTCCACGCTCGATCACCTGACGCGCGGACGCATCGGCTGGAACATCGTCACGGGCTTCGCACAGAGTAGCGTGAGAGTGCTCGGCAAGGACGGCGTCGCCTCGCGCGACGAGCGCTACGACATCGCCGACGAGTATATGGATGTCGTCTACAAGCTATGGGAAAGCAGCTGGGAAGACGGCGCGAGCGTGCGCGACCGCGACACCGGCATCTTCGCCAATCCGTCGAAGGTGCATCGCGTCGATCATCACGGCAAGTACTTCAAGGTGCAGGGCATCCACATGACCGAGCCTTCGCCGCAGCGCACGCCGGTGCTGTTCCAGGCGGGGTCGTCGGCGCGCGGGCAGCGCTTCGCGGGACGTCACGCCGAAGGCATCTATCTGAGCGGGCCGAGCAAGAAGGTGCTGACGCCCGTGGTGTCGGGCACGCGTGCGGAAGCGGTCAAGGCGGGACGCGACGGCCGCGACATTCAGTTCTTCACGATGGCGACCATCGTCACCGGCCGCACCTCGCGCGAGGCGCGCGACAAATACGAGGACTATCGCCGCTACGTGACGCCCGAAGCCGCGCTGGCGATGTTTTCCGGCTGGACGGGCATCGACTTCTCGACTTACGACCCCGACGAGCCGATCCGCTACATGCAGCTCGACGCGGGCACGTCCTCGGCGCTTGAAGGCTTCACACGGCTCGATCCGGAACGTGTGTGGACCGTGCGCGAACTGGCGTTGCATAACGCCATCGGCGGACGCGGTCCGGTGTTCATCGGCGCACCGGACGAAGTGGCGGATGCACTCGAAGACTGGGTCGATGAAACCGATATCGACGGCTTCAATCTGAGCTATGCCGTGACGCCGGAAGCCTACGAGGACTTCGCGGAATTGATCGTCCCCGAGTTGCAGGCGCGCGGCCGCTACAAGACGCGCTATGCGCCGGGCAGCCTGCGCGAGAAGCTCGGCGGGCAAAGCAGCTTCCTGAACGCGCGTCATCCCGGCGCCGCGTTTCGCCGCTAACACCTTCCACGACTCCACCATGAGCACTTCCAGACGACTCTCCGACGCACTCGCCGCCCTGCCCGCACTCGCCGACGAAATCGGCGCCGATGCCGCCCAGCGCGAGCTGCGCCGGGAACTGCCGTTCGAGGCCTTCGACGCGTTCCGCCGTTCGGGCCTCGGCGCGTTGCGCATACCCGCCGAACGCGGCGGACTGGGCGGCTCGCTCGAAGACGCTATTCACGTCGTCACGACGCTCGCGGCTGCCGAGTCGAACGTCGCGCATGCGTTGCGCGTGCATTTCGATGTCGCCGAATCCATGCGTCTTGCACCGGACACGCCGTTTCACGACCGGCAAGTGCGCCGTATCGTCGAAGGCGGGTTGTTCGGCGGCGCATCGGGCGAACAGGGCACGGCGCGCGCGGGCGAAATCGAAACGGCATTGCGGCGCGAGGGCGACCACTTCCGCGTCACGGGCAAGAAGTACTACACGACCGGCACGGCGTACGCCGACTTCGTGCGCACCAATCTGGTCGATGAAAACGGCAAAGGCGTGACGGCCATCATTCCGGTACGCACGGAAGGACTCGAAGTGCTCGACGACTGGGACGGCATGGGTCAGCGCATGACGGCAAGCGGCAGCGTGGTGTTCGACAACGTGAAGGTGGACGCAAGCGAAGTGATCGAAAAAGGCTATCCGTCGCTCGTCGGCCGGCACGGCGGCGCGTATCGGCAGCTGCACCTCGTCGCGGTGGCGGCGGGGATCGTGCGCAATGTCGTGTCCGATGCGCGCGGCTATGTCACGGGACATGGGCGCCCGGTCATGCACTCCACCGCGGCCACGGCCCGCGAGGACGTGTTCATTCAGCAGGTGGTGGGCGAACTATCGGCGTTGAGTCACACGATCGATGTGCTGGTGCGGGACAACGCGCGCACGCTCGATGTGTCGTCGAACGCCATCCGCAATGCCGATCCGACCGCGGATGAACTCGTGCTGCAAAGCGCGCTCGCCACGGCGCGCACGCAGATCGTCGTCGGCAAGCTGGCCTTGCAGGCGGGCGAGCGTCTCTTCGATGCGGGCGGCGCGTCCGCGACTTCGCGCAAACATAACTTCGATCGGCACTGGCGCAATCTGCGCACGATCTTCAGCCATAACCCCCTGCATCATAAGGCGAAGGTCGTGGGCGACTACATGCTCAATGGCGTGAAGACGCATTTGGTGGAAGGCCGGACGTTTTAGGCGCGCGTCGCTTGTTGCATGGAAACGGGTGGACCGGTAGTTGCATTTCGCCGCGATGCCACCGGAAGTAGCGGCACTTTTAGTGATGCGCGACGCCGCTTTGGTTGCAAGAGGTTGAAGCCAGCGCAAACCACGCCCGACTCTCCCGCGTGATAAGGTCACAGGAAACCTTGGGAGCGAACATCATGCAAAAACTGACTCCGGCTGGCGAGCAAATCATCGGAGAAATTGCCCGGCGACACGGCTTTAGCACCGATGCCGTGATGAGCATGCTCGAATCCGTGATTCGGGGAAACGGCGGCATGGCGCAATTCAGCCACCCTGAGTTCGGAGGTTCCGGCCAGTGGATGCTGGGTGGCATGACCATGGTCTCGGACCTGTTCAACAACCACCTGAAGGGTCAGGTGAACGGCTTGTGCTCCGAGCTTTCTGGCCTGATCGCCAGTCAGCCCGACCTGATTCGCAGCGGCAGTTTTCAGTCGCAGAGCCAGGGTGCTCAGTATCAGCATCGCGATGGTGATGGTCATCGACAGCAGACTGCAGGCGGCCCCGTCGGCTCGGTGAGTCTCTTCGTTCCCGCCAATACGAGCAATTCCGGCAACTGGTGGCCCGCCGATCTAGGCTGGCCGAATAGCACCGGCGCACAGAACGGCATGCGCTACGCGTTCTTCTCTCAAGCCAAACGCCTGGCGATAGAAGTGAACGGAAAGACGACGCTTTACGACACGCTCGATCACGAGATCGGCGGCTTCTCGCAGCAGCAGTCGCACGGTGCGTCTCTTACGTTTGGAAGCCAGCACGGTTTGGTCGATGTCGGGAGCCTTCCTGTTGTCTCCTCAAGCGGGGGTTTGCCTGTGCAGGAGGCGCCGGTGAGTGCTCGGTCATCGGCGGCAGAGTCGGATGTATTTGCCACCATCGAGAAGCTCGCTCAATTGCACGCTAAAGGAATTCTTAGCGATGAAGAGTACGCTTCGAAGAAGGCGGAGTTGTTGGGACGGTTGTGAGCGTCGGGCGGTGTTTGTTGATTGGAGAATACGCTTCCCGCCTTGACGCATTCGATGGGCGCGCGATGCGTAGTTGGAGGTGCTTAATCGTCGATCGGGCGCCGAGCTCGACAGACATGCACGACCACTTGCCTTCATACGCATGACTTCGAACCCCTCACCTCGACACCGGATACCCGACTCATGAACGAACGCCAGCTTCGTATCGATCTCGCTGCCGCATTCCGATGCTTCGCCCGGCTGGGCATGCACGAGGCCGTCGCGAATCACTTCAGCGCGGCCGTATCGCCAGATGGACGCAAGTTTCTGATGAACCCGAAGTGGGTGCATTTCTCGCGCATCCGCGCAAGCGACCTGCTGTTGCTCGATGCCGACGACGCCGACGACCTGGCCGGCCGCGACGATATCGATCCCACCGCGTGGGCCATCCACGGACAGCTTCACAAGCTCGCTCCGCATATCCGCGTGGCAATGCATCTGCATCCGATTCACGCTACCGCGCTCGCATGTCTCGCCGACCCGGAGATCAAGCCGGTCGAACAAAACACGGCGCGTTACTTCAATCGCGTTGCGCTCGATACGTCCTTCGGTGGCATGGCCGATACCGCGGCAGAAGGCGCGCGTCTGGCCGGCCTACTCGGTGACAAGTCGCGCTTGATGATGGGAAATCACGGCGTCATGGTGACATCTTCGACCGTTGGTGAAGCGTATGACGACATGTACACGCTCGAACGCGCCTGCCAGATTCTGTGCATGGCGTATGCAACGGGACAACCGCTGAAACTGCTGTCGCCAGAAGTCGCCGAGAAGACGGCGCGCGACTGGGAAGGCATTGCGGATTTCTCCCTCGCGCACTTCGAAGAGATGAAGCGCATTCTGGACAAGGAAGACCCGTCCTACGCCGACTGAGATGAAGCCGTTTCGCGACACCGCGGCAACTCGAACGGCCTCGCGCAGCGTCGAGGCAAGTACGCTTCAAACGCCGACCGCAGGCTCGTAGCCAATCTCTCGCTTGTCGGCGGTGATCACTCGAATGGGCTTGCCTTCGATCCACGCGCGAATATTCTCGACCGATTCGCCATAGTAGATGGCGTACGAGTCCTCGGTCACGTAACCGATGTGGGATGTCGCGATCACGTTGCTCATCGAGCGAAGGGGATGCCCGGCGGGCAGTGGCTCCATATCGTAGACATCGAGCGCCGCGCCCGCAATCTGTCCGCGCTGCAACGCGTCGATCAACGCTCGTTCGTTGACGATGGGTCCGCGCGCCGTGTTCACCAAAAGCGCATTCGGCTTCATGGTGGCGAGTTCCGCCGCGCCTATCAGGTCTCGCGTGCGCTCCGACAAGCGGACGTGAATGGAAAGAATATCGCTTCGTGCAAGCAGTTCTTCCTTTGTCACATAGGTCGCGCCATGCTTGGCGGCCGCCTCCGGCGTCATGTTCTGGCTCCACGCAATCGTCTTCATGCCGAACGCCTGTGCCACGCGGGCGGTCACGCTGCCGGAATAACCCAGCCCGAGAAGACCGATCGTCTTGCCGTTGAGATCGCGGCCGACCGACACTTGCCAGCCTCCTTCGCGAAACGAAGCCGCCTCGCTGGGAATGTGGCGCGCCGCCGCGAGGATGAGCGCCCAGGTGTGCTCCGCCGCAGCCGTCAACGAAGAAGCCGTCGCGCAGACCGTGATACCGAGTTCGTCGGCGGCTTCGATATCGATAGCCGCATTCCACGGCCCCGTGCTCGCAAGCAGCTTCAGGTTCTCGAGCTTCGACAGGACGTTTCGCGTGAAGCGGGTGCGCTCGCGCATGACGCAGAGAATGTCATACGGCCGAAGACGTTCGATGAGTTCCGCTTCGTCATCGATATGGTCGGTGAACACATCGATTTCGGCGTGCTCTCGCAAGCCGTTCCAGTTGCCGAACTTGAGCGAGGTATTCTGGAAGTCATCGAGAATGGCGATCTTGTGCATGAGCGTCGTGTTTTCGTGAGAACGTATGGAGAACGTGTCGGTCATCTCAAACCGGCTTGCTTGTCTGCGGCTTGAACCCTACGAGCATGACGATGATCCCGAGGACGAGTATCGCCGTCATCACGTAGAGGCCGCTCACGAGCGTGCCGGTCATCGTCTTGAGCCAGCCGATCACGAATGGGCTGCAAAAGCCGCTGAGCAAGCCGATGCAATTGACGAACGCAATGCTTGCCGCCGCAGCAGGCGAGCCATGAAGATAATCCGCGGCGAGCGACCAGATCAGCACGTTGGTCGCGAAGATGCCGATCGATGCGAAGGTCAGCAAGGTGACGGTCAAGGCCGGCGAGTTCGTCGGATGCGACACGAGAAGCAACGCCACCGCACCCACGACACCGGCGCAGGCCGCGTGCCAGCGCCGTTCGAGCATGCGGTCGGAACTGCGGCTGATAGCCACCATGCCGATAGCGCCCATGGCGTAGGGAATCGTCGAAAGCCAGCCCAATTGCGAGAGGTTCGAGATGCCTGAATCTTTCATGACGGTAGGAAGCCAGAAAGTCACCGAATACGTTCCGCAGACAAACGCAAAGTCGATGAAGGCAAGCATATAGACCTTCGGGTCCGCAAGCGCATCCGCAAGGCGTCCGTGACCGCGATGTTCATTCTTGCGCTTGCGTTCGGTCTCGACGAGAAAGCCATCGCGAAGCACTTTCTTTTCTGATTCGCTGAGCCAGCGCGCCTTGTCGATATTGTCGTCCAGCAAGAACAACGTGACGATGCCAAGCGCCACGGCCGGCAACGCCTCGACGATATAAAGCCATTGCCATCCCGCCATGTTGGCGACATGCGCGAGTTGCGTCATCGCCCATCCCGAGACGGGACCGCCAACCAGACCCGCGACCGGAAAGCCGACCATGAAGCAGGCGATGATCACGCCGCGCCGCTTCTCCGGAAACCACGAGCTCAGATAAAAGATGACGCCTGGAAAGAAGCCCGCCTCGAAGACGCCGAGCAGCAACCGCACGGCGTAGAACTCGGTGACGTTCGTCACGAACGCCGTGCACATGCCGACGATTCCCCAGCAGATCATGATGCGCGCAATCGTCTTCTTGGCGCCCACCCGCCTGAGCAACATGGCGCTCGGTACTTCCAGCAGACAGTACGAGAGAAAGAAGATGCCGGCGCCGAGACCGTAGACGCTGTCGCTGAAACTGAGCGCGTCCTGCATCTGCAGTTTCGCAAAGCCGACATTGATGCGGTCCAGAAAAGCCACGACGTAGCAAACGAACAGCAATGGCACGATGCGAAGCGTGACGCGCAGATAGAGCGCCCGCTCTTCGGCGCTCGACGTCGAGACGGTTGATGATTCGTCGGATACCGCCGGCTCGGGTTCAACAAAGGTACGATTCACAGCGTGTCTCCTTCGTTCGATAGTGTCTCTCTCTATCCCGACGTCTGCGCGGCTTTCAATCGGCTGCCGCTGCGCGGAACCTTGGACCGGTCCAGTGTAAAGAGGCCGCGCTCAGGCGAGATAATGAAACCTTCCGATCAGGTGAGATGCGCGGGTTATATCGGTGATAACCAGTATCGAACGTAATGACAGGCAGCGCGGATTCACTGGCTATTCGCGCTTTACAACTCACGCGCAGCCGTCGCAGAATGCGGCCTTCAGTGCTGACGTTCACGCATGACCGTTTCCGGAGCCAGACATCGATGCATGATTCATCGGCAGAGCAGGTTCGTCCCGCCGCACCGCGATACACCTTCGTCCTCATTCATGGCGCGTGGCATGGCGGCTGGTGCTGGCGCTTCGTCGCCGACAAGCTGATCGCGCGCGGTCATCGTGTCTTCGCGCCGACACTGACGGGCTTGGGCGAACGGCGGCATCTGCTGGAAGCCGCGACGTCGCTTGATGTCTGCATCGCAGATATAAACAATCTGATCGATGCCGAAGAGCTCTTGAACATCGTCATGGTAGGTCACAGCTTCGGCGGACTGGTGGCTTCGGGCGTCGCGGACCGCATGCCTCACGCGATACGTTCGCTCGTCATGTTGGACGCGTTGCTCGTCGATAACGGGCAAGCTGCTTTCGATGTGCTACCGCCGGAGGTGGTGCGCGAGCGCATGGAATCCGTTCAGGCGAGCGATCAGCCACTGGCGATGCCCGTCAACGGATTGAAGGGCACCGGAATTCCGGAAGATCATGCACGCGCCGCGTGGGTGCAAAGGCGCCTGACGCCTCACCCGCTCGCAACCTACACCACACCGCTCGACTTACAGCATCCGCTCGGCAATGGGCTGCCGTGTACCTACGTGCATTGCACGAACCCTTCATACGAGACGCTCGAACCCGTGCGCGAACGCATCAAGGGTTTGCCCGCGTGGAATTGGGAGACCATCGACACGGGACACGACGCGATGGTGCTCGCGCCGGATCTGCTCGTCGATCTGCTGGAGAAGCTCGCCTCGAACGCGTAAAGGTGAGCATGAGGGTGAACACCAGCGGCGAGCCCTAAGCCGCCACTGCTTCCCCTGCTCGCACGAACGTCTTCGGCAAGCCTGCACGCGCAATGGCGCCTGTGAATGGTTCGCCCGGCAACCACGCGGCAATCGTCTCGCGTATCGCCAGCAACTTGTCTATATCGATGCCCGTGGTCATGCCCTGCGCTTCGAGCATGAACACCGTGTCTTCGGTGTTGATGTTGCCCGTGGCGTTCGGCGCGAACGGACATCCACCGAGTCCGCCGAGCGAAGAGTCGAACGCACGCACACCCGCATCGAGTGCGGCCATTACGTTGGCCAAACCGAGTCCGCGTGTATCGTGGAAATGGCACGCAACCGGCAGGGGCCCCGCAAGCTCCATGACGCGACGCATGAGCGCATAGACCTGCGCGGGATTCGCATAGCCGACCGTATCGGCGATGGTGATCTCCTGCGCGCCCGCCTCGATCAACGTTTCGACCAGCCCGAGCACGATGCCTTCATCCACCTCACCGGCAATGGTGCAGCCGAACGCCGTCGCCACGCCTGCGCCCAGCACGACGCGCCGTCCGAGTTCATCGCGCGCCGCCGCAATGCGCACGAAGTCTTCGACGGATTCCGCCGTGCTGCGCCGAACGTTCTTCAGGTTGTGCTCGTTGCTCGCGGACAGCACGTAGTGGACCTTGTTCAAGCCGACATCGAAGGCACGCTGCGCTCCCTTCAAGTTCGGCACGAGCGCTGCCGCGTGCAATCCGTCGATGGCAAGCGCGCCCGTCGCCACCTCGACCGCATCGGCAAATTGCGGCACGATCTTCGGCGGCACGAAGGACGTCACTTCGATATCGGTCACGCCCGCATCCACCATGCGCGCGCACCATTCGAGTTTTTGCGCGGCGCCGAGAATGGTGTGGACCATCTGGAGGCCGTCGCGCAAGCCGACTTCACGTATCTGTACTGCTACATCTTTCATTTTCACTCCCTTCGTTCAGATGGTTGCATCCGGTACGCGTTCACCGCCTTCTTCGGCGCGTCCTTCGCTCACGGGCGCGCTCGATGTGGACGGCGCAAGCACGACAGCCGCGATGGCACCGAGCACCATCAGCGTGGCAATCGCGCCAAGGCCGCCTGCCATGCTGTTGGTCATCGTCTTGATGGAGCCGATGATCATCGGGCTCACGAAGCCGCCGAGCAGACCCACGCAATTGATCACCGCCACGCCGCCCGCCGCGCCGCTGCCACGGATGTAATCCGTCGAGATTGCCCAGATGAGCGGGTTGGGCGCGAGTATGCCCGCGGTCGCCACCGAGAGCGCCGCAAGCGACAGCGCGAGATTGCCGGTCGTGAACGCCGCGACGACGAGTCCCGCGGCACCGAAGATCATGGCGATGGCGCAATGCCAGCGGCGCTCCATCGTGCGGTCCGAATGACGGTTGAGCATGATGAGCGCGACCCAACTCACGAAATACGGAATGGCGGAATAGCAGCCGATCTGCAACGCGCTCGACACGCCCGCGCTCTTGATGAGCGTCGGCAGCCAGAAGCCGATGGCGAACACGCCGGCAATCTGCGTGAACCACACGAAGCCCATCACGTAGACGCGAAAGTCCGTGAGCGTGCGTCCGAACGTGTGCTCCTCGTGCTTCGCCGACACGCTCGAACTCTTGCGGATATCCGCGAGCACGACGGCCTTTTCGCTTTCCGTGAGCCACTTCGCCTGCTGCGGGCCGTCATCGAGATAAAAGAACGCCACCACGCCCAGCACGGTCGCGGGCAAGCCTTGCACGATGAACATCCATTGCCAGCCGTGCAGACCGAAGTAGCCGTTGAAGTACGTCATGAGCGCACCGGACAGCGGCCCGCCGAACAAGCCCGCAATGCCCGTTGCACACGTGAAGAGCGCGATGACCTTGGCGCGCCGTTCGACCGGATACCAGCGCGTGAGATAAAAGATCACGCCCGGATAAAGCCCCGCTTCGGCAAGCCCAAGAAAGAAGCGCACGGTGTAGAGATGCGAAGGCAGCGTGACGAATGCCGTGCCCGCCGCGATCAAGCCCCACAGGATCATGATGCGTGAGAACGTCCGCTTCACACCGATGCGCGCCAAGAGCAAGTTGCTCGGCACTTCCATCAGCACGTAGCCGAGGAAGAAGATGCCCGCGCCGATGCTGTATGTGAGATCGCTGAAGCCGACATCGTGCTTCATGTCGAGCTGCGCAATGCCTATGTTGATGCGGTCGAGAAACGCGAACACATAGCACAGGAACAGGAAAGGGATGAGCCGGCGCGTGATCTTGCCATACGTCGCTTCGGCTTTCGGCATGTCGAAGCTGCCGATGTTGGGGGTCATGTCTGTCTCCTCCGGTTATCCGGGTATAGGTATGCCGGCTGTTGCGTTCGAACTAAACGCCCTTGAATCGCGGTGCGCGCTTCTCGTTGTACGCGCTGATGCCTTCCAGACGGTCCGCCGTCGGAATCAGCCGGTTATAGGCTTCGATTTCCAGATAAAGGCCCGTGCGCAAGTCGCCCTGCATGCCGAGGTCGACCGCCTTCTTGGCTTGTGCCACGGACAGCGGTGCGCTCGTGCAGATGTCGCGGGCGGCGTCGATGGCATCGGCGAGCACGCGGCCCGGCTCGCAAAGACGATTGACGACGCCCCACGCCAATGCTTCCTGCGCCGTGAATTTCGCTCCCCGAAAGATCAGTTCCTTCGCGCGGCGGGCGCCGATGGTGCGCGGCAATTGCTGCGTGCCGCCGCCGCCCGGCATGATGCCGCGCTTCACTTCGGTGAAGCCGAAAACGGCATGTTCCGATGCATACGCGAAATCGCAGGCGAGCAGCAGTTCGAGCCCGCCCGCGACCGCCGCGCCGTTCGCCGCGCAGATGATCGGCACGGGGCAATAGGTGATCGCGCGGTTCATGCGTTCGAACAGATAGTGCTGCACGCCGAAGTGCTCGTCGGTCATGCCTTCGCGTTCCTTGAGATCCGCGCCGCCGCAAAACGCACGCTCTCCCGCGCCCGTCAGAATGACGCAGCGATAGAGCGTGGGATCGGCTTCCAGCGCGCCGAAAACGCGGATGATCTCCTGTCCCATCGTCGTGCTGATCGCGTTCGACACATTCGGGCGGTTCAGGGTGACGACGAGAATTTGCTGATCGATGTCTTCGAGCGACAGCGTGTCGAGCGCGCCGCCAAGTTGCGATGCGAGTTTCAAGATGTCTCCAGTGGCGTCTTCGCCAACAGATGGTTATGTTCGCCGAGCTTGGGCGTGACGCCCACATGCGCGGGCCGTGACCCGCCGAACGATATCGGCACGCCGACGACCGTGGCCGCGCCATCGTCGGTCGTGCGCAAGAGGTCGAGCGCTTTCGTCTGCTCGTGCGCGACCACCTGATCGATGGTCTGGATGGGCCCGCACGGAATGCCCGCCCCGTCGAGCGCTTCGAGCCAGTGCGCGGTGCCGTGCTTGCGAAACTCGAGATGCAACAAGTCGATGAGCGCGACGCGATGGCTCACGCGCGCGCCGTTGGTCACGAAGCGTGCATCGTCGGCGAGTGTCGGGATAGACAATACGGTGCAAAGGCGGCGGAACAATCGGTCGTTACCGGCCGCGACCATGATCGTGCCATCCGCGCATTCGAACGCCTGATGCGGCACGATCGCAGCCGTTCCCGATCCCCAACGGCCCGGCAGCACGCCGGAGGCGAGATAATCCGCGATCTGAATGCCAGCCCAGCTGATCGCGGTTTCGTACAGCGACACGGTGACGACCTCGCCCACGCCAGTCGTCTGGCGTCGGAAGAGCGCGGCCAACACGCCGATTGCCGCCCACAAGCCGGTGCCCATGTCGTTGACCGACACTGGTATGCGCGAGAGCGGCTCGCCCGGCTGACCCAGAAAACTCATGAGACCCGAAAGCGCCTGCACGAGCGGATCGTAGCCGGGCTTGTCGCGCAGCGGTCCCGCCGTGCCGAACGCGCCGAGATTGCAATAGACGAGCGAGGGCTTCATGCGCAGCATCTGCTCGCCGCCTAGGCTGTACTTCTCCGTGCCGCCGGCCTTGAGATTCTGCAGAACGACATCGGCGCGGCGCTCGATCAGCGCACGCAATGCCTCCGCGTCGTCGCGATTCGATAGCGTCATCGCAATGCTCTTCTTGCCGTGGTTCACCGCATGAAACAGCGCGGCGGCGCCATCGACGAAGGGCGGGCCCCAGTCGCGCGCATAGTCGCCGCCTTCCGCGCTTTCGATCTTGATGACCTCCGCGCCCAACGAGCCGAGGATCATGCCCGCATAGGGCGCGGCAAGACTATGGCCGATCTCGACCACGCACACGCCCGCGAGCGGCAAGGTCGGGCTCATGGCTTCGCCCGCGCTCATTCCGCCGCCACCGCGAGCGATGCGACTGCCGGCTCTTCCGCTGCCGGCTGTGCGCTCGGACCGTAACGTTGCGCGGCGGCTTCGGCGCTGACGTAGCCATCGGCGATATCGGCTGCCACGAGCAACGGATCGCGCTCGTGCGGATCGCCATAACCACCGCTGCCTGCCGGCTGCACCGACACGCGATCGCCGCGATACACCACCGTCTGTCCGCCCTTCGCAGCTACCGCGTGCTCGCTGCCGTCCGCCCGCTGCACGATGCATTGAAAGCGCGTGCCCGCCATCCCGCCAAAATGGCCTTCGGGCGCCGAGCGTCCGCGTTCGCCGGAGACGGTGAAGGTCGCCTCGTCGTATTCGACGCGATAGACGCGCCGCGACGTCAGGCCGCCGCGTCTGCGTCCCGCGCCGCCGCTGTCGGTCACGAGCGACCATTCCTCGACGACGAGCGGCGATGTCGCCTCGATCATCTCGATGGACTGGCTGCCCGCGTTGCCCACGTACACACGCACACCGCTCACGCCATCCTTCTCGGCGCGCGCGCCCATGCCGCCCGCGTGGACGTCGTGCATCGTGACGAACTCCTGGCCGGTGCGGCCAATGCGCGCCGGGTCCGTGTCGCGTCCGCTGAAGATGCCCGCGCACGACGCGCAGTTGCTTTGCCCCGTGATGCGCTTGGGCACCGCGGGCGCGAGTGCCTTCAGAAGCAGATCGATCACGCGTGGCGACGTTTCCGTATTGCCCGACACGACCGAGGCCGGATAGCGGCAGTTCAGCACGCTGCCTTCGGGCGCGATGATCGTCACCGGTCGATAGCAACCCTGATTGATCGGAATGCCCGGGTCGGTCAGCGCCTTTACCGTGAACCAGGTGCTGTTGCAGGTGACCGACAGCGGACAGTTGATGCCGCCGCGCACTTGCGCGCCGGTGCCGGTGTAATCGAACGTGATGTGATCGCCCGTCTTCGTCACCTTGACCTTGAGAAGCGGACGCTCCTGTTTCCAGCCCGGCGCTTCGATCGGATCGAGATACTCCTCGGCTTCGTAGACGCCATCGGGAATACGCGCTATTTCCGCGCGAATCAGCTTCTCCGAGTGATCGAGGCTCTGGCTCATCACGTCGCGCAAGGCATCGGCGCCATACTTCGCAACCAGATCGCCGATACGCCGATCGCCGACGAACGTGCCCGCGTATTGCGCCTGAATGTCGAGCCGTAACTCGTGCGCATTGCGACTATTGCGCGTGAGCAGGTTGAGCATGTCCTGCACAGGCTCGTCATTGCGATACAGAAACACCGGCGGAATGCGGATACCTTCCGCGAACACGTCCCATGTGGTGACCGTATAGCTGCCCGGAGACTGCCCGCCGATATCGGTCCAGTGGCCGCGCGTCATCACGAAGGCGACGATCTTGCCATCGGCGAAAACGGGGCGCGTGAACTGCACGTCCGGTTGATGATTGCCGCCGCCGACATACGCGTCGTTGCTGACGATGACATCTCCGGGGCGCAAGTTCTCGCGTCCCATCGCCTCCACCGAGACGCGCGTCGAGATGACGGCGGAGCCGAGCATCGTCGGAATGTCGTTGCCTTGCGCGACGAGCTGCATGTCGGCGTCGAAGATCGCGGCGGACGAGTCGCCGCTCGCATGCATGAGCGGGCTGCCGGCGGTGCGCATCATCGCGATCTTCATTTCACGCGCGACGGCGAAGAGACTGCTGCGGATGATTTCGTAAGTAACAATATCCATGAGGATGTCCGTATATATCAGGCTGCCAGTTCGATGACGAGATTCAGATCGGGATCGACACGCGCGACGTGCGACGCCTTGAGCACGGCGCAACTGCTGTGCTCTTCGATGACGGCGGGCCCTTCGATCGTCGCGCCTATGGGAATCTCCATGCGCGCGAACACGGGAAGCGTGCGCACGCCGCCGTCGAAATAGACCTCGCGCGTACGCACCGGCTTCGGCATCGCGCCGCCCTTGCTGCTTGCGACGCCGCCGCGCCAACCCGTCGTCGTGACGAGTTGCAGACGCACGTTGGCGACCACGACCGGCTTGTCCTTACTGATGAAATTCCATTGCCGCTGATGCGCCGTTTCGAAGGTTTGCGCAAGCGCGGCGCGAATGCCTTGTGCATCGCCCTGCACTTCGACGGTGATGACATCGGGCTGACCGGCATAGCGGCAATCCGCGAGACGCACCACTTTCACGCCGTCTGCGTCGACACCATGACGTTGCAGCTCTTGCATGCCTTCGGCGGTGAGTTCGTCGAGCGCATGCTGCAAGGTGGCGTCGTCGATCATCGCGAGATCGCTTTCCAGCGGGCGCTGATAGTCGTATTGCTGGTCCGCGACCGTCATGCCGAATGCGCTGAAAAGCCCCGGCAGCGGCGGAATCACGACTCTTCGAATGCCCATCTCGTGCGCCAGATCGACCGCGTGCACCGGCCCTGCGCCGCCGTAACAGATGTACGAAAATTCGCGCGGATCGTAGCCGCGTTCCACCGTCATGATGCGGATGGCTTGGGCCATCAGTGCATTGGCCACCGAGCGCACGACTTGCGCAGCTTCCGGCACCGAGACGCCGAGCGGCTTGGCGATGACTTCTTCGACCACGCGCCACGCCGCCTGTGCGTCCAGTTTGAATTCGCCACCGAGGAAGCTGTCGGGATCGATATAGCCGAGCACGAGGTTGCAGTCGGTCACGGTCGGACGCGTGCCGCCGCGCCCATAGCACGCAGGGCCCGGATCCGCGCCCGCGCTTTCGGGACCGATCCGCACGCCGCCGCCCGCATCGATCCAGACGATAGAGCCGCCGCCCGCGCCCACCGAGTCGATATCGATGC
Source organism: Caballeronia sp. GACF4 (assembly GCF_023631025.1). Taxonomy (NCBI): domain Bacteria; kingdom Pseudomonadati; phylum Pseudomonadota; class Betaproteobacteria; order Burkholderiales; family Burkholderiaceae; genus Caballeronia; species Caballeronia sp. GACF4. The sequence goes on along the minus strand of NZ_JALQDW010000026.1, from coordinate 407,513 downwards.
TGGGCGAGCGCACGGTATAGGTATGCAGCAGGCTTTTGTTGCGCAGCTCCGGCCGAAACCCGCGGATCAGCGATACGTCGAACGTGGTGCCGCCCATGTCGCCGAGAATCGCGTTCTTGAGATCGCTTTTCTCGCAGTTGCGGATGGCCGCGGAAACGCCGCCCGCGGGACCGGATTCGAGCAGCACGATCGGCTTGTCGGCGACCATCGCGGGGCTTGCCAGACCGCCGTTCGACTGCATGAAGAGGAACTTGCCCGCAAAGCCGTGTTGCGCGAGCGTGCTGATGAGCCTGCCGATATACCGGCCGCAGACCGGACCGAGCATTGCGTTGATGACGGTCGAGCTCGTGCGCTCGTATTCCATCGCTTCGGGATTGACCTCGTGCGATGCGCAAATGAAGCGGTCGGGCAGCAAGCGGCGCAACGTATCGACGGCTTCGCGCTCGTGCTGCGGATTCACATGCGCATGCAGGAAGCACACGGCGACGGCTTCGATATCCGACTCGCGAATCTGTGCGGCAAGGGCTTCGAGTCCGGCGTGATCGAGCGGCATTTCCATGCTGCCGTCGTAACGCAGACGCTCCCCGACTTCGAGCCGCCAGCGCCGCTCGACGAGCGGACGCGGATTGTCGAACAGCAGATCGTACAGATCGGCGCGGTCGTGACGCGACACGCGCCGCAGTTCGAGGATGTCGCGAAAGCCGCGCGTCGTGACGAGTGCGGTTTTAGCGCCCGTGCCTTCCACGACCATGTTGGTCGCCATCGTCGTGCCGTGGCCGAGAAAGGCGACGTCTTCGCTTTGCGTGCCTGAAAGCTCCAGAATCTTGAGAAAGCCTTCGATCGTTCCGACGACGCGATCCTTCGGCGTCGTCGGCACCTTGGTCGACCAGATTTGCCCCGTTTGGTCATCCACCATCACGACATCGGTGAAGGTGCCGCCGACGTCGATACCGATTCTTTTCAATTTGCTTCTCTCCATAGGGATGCATGATTCATCACGCCGCCCGCTTGTTCGCTTGCTCGTTCGTCGATCAATGCGGCTATGATCGAGCCGCGTGGCCGAGCATGGGCGGCGACGTCTGAGCCAGTGTAGGGAGAGAACGCCCTGGCCAGATAATGAAACCTTCGGATCAGGTGACAGGCTGGAGTTATATCGGTGATAACCAGTATCGATGCGATTTTGCGTAGATTGCGCGGCAATCACATTGCGTTGTTGATCGCGCTGGACGACCACGGCTCGCTGCGCAAGGCGGCGCATCAGGTCTCGCTTTCACAGCCCGCCACGACCAAGTCGCTGCGCGAGATCGAGTCTTTGTTCGGCGCGGAGCTTTTCGCGCGCTCGCCGCGCGGCATCGTGCCGAACGAACTCGGCCGCTGTGTGATTCGCCATGCGCGCGCGGTCCGTTCGGAGATCGGCGCATTGCGCGATGAACTCGCGGCCCTCTTGCGCGGCGGCGGCGGCACGCTCGCGGTCGGCGCGGTCATGGGCTCGGTCCCCGTATGGCTCACGCCCGTGCTTCGAGAGTTGCGCGGCATTCAGCCGGATATTTCCGTCGAAGTCTGGGAGGACAACAGTGCGCGGCTCTTGTCGATGCTCGATCAGCGGCTGCTCGATCTCGTGATCGGTCGGCCGAGCATCAGCGTTCATCCCGAGGCTTACGACTTCATTCCGCTCGAAGTGGAGGAAGTGTGTTTCGTCGTCGATGGCGCGGACCCGCTGGCCACGGACGCGAACGTGACGTTCGCGGGCATCGGCGAGAATCCGTGGATCGTCCCTCAGGCCACCCTGCCAATGCGCTCGCTTCTCGAACAGCTATTCGACGATGCGCAAGTGCCCTTCCCGCGCTATGCGATCGAGACGTCATCGACGTTCGCGACCTTGTCGCTCTTGCGCTCCGGCGCGGGGACGGTGGGATTGATGCCGCTCAAGGTGGCGAGATACTTCGAGGAACATGGACTGGTGGCGGTGCTGCCCATACGAATCGACAGGACAGGCGCGCCTTATGGAATTGCCACGCGGCGTGGGGCGACGCTTACGCAGCCGGTGCAGCGGTTCATCGAGTTGTGTGTCGCGAAGCGGGACGCAATGGCGTAAGTGGTAAGTCGAAGCCGGGCGGTGAGTGCGTGGGCCTGGCGATGAATGGCGAACATTTCCACCGATGCCAAAGACCTCCACCAACACGCAGCCCGACAACTCAAGTCCCCGCCAGCTCGCGCCGAAACAAGTCATAGGTCCGTTCATTCGCAAGCTCTGCCGCGGCCGCATCGTAATGCAAACCTGTGTGCCGCGCGAACGCATGACTGCATGCGGGATACGCGTACACCATCACATTCGTCCTGTTCTTCATCGCCGCCTTGATTGCGGCCTGTGCATCCGTCGATATGAATTCGTCTTCGGTACCGAGATGCATGATCATCGGCGCTCGTATGCTGTCTGCTTCGCCCAAGTACTGATCAGTCTGACCGCCGTAATAAGCCGCGGCGGCATCGACACCCTCGCGTGCGGTCGTCAGGAAAGTCATCAGACCGCCGAGGCAAAAGCCCATCAACCCGCACTTGCCGTTCGACTCGGGCAGGGCACGTCCCATGGCAACCGTGGCGCCGACATCTCGAACACCCAGATCGATGTCGAATGCCTGATAGAGCGCAAAGCCCTTTTTCCATTCCTCCTCGGACCAGCTATTCAATTCGACGCCCGGTTCTAGCCGCCAGAAGAGATCGGGACACAGCGCGATGAATCCTTGCCTCGCCAGCTCCTGACATGTTTCCCGCATGTCCGCGTTGATACCGAAAATTTCAGGCAGCACCACGACGGCGGGCGCCGGCGTGTTGGCGGGAACTTCGACATAGACGGCGAAGGTGCCATCGTCGGTATGCAGTTGCCTATATTCGCCCATGAGATACCTCTCCAAGAAATTTCATAAGATGCCAACGGATGGCCTCGTTCAACGCGACTACGTGTCTTCGCTCAAACGCCTCTTCTAAGCGGACTTGTTGGTCTGCTTGACCTGAGAAGCTTCTTGCAACGCGTGCCGAAACCTGACCTTGTCCAGCAACCACTGAAACAGCGATGTGCCTTTTTCCTCTTCCACCGGCATGGGATTCGTCAACTGGCCGAGCTTGTCCTGACGATAAGCGAGGAGCTGACACAACTGCTTCGCGACGTCCCGATGATCTTTCAGGAACGACGTCATATCGTCCTTACCGAGTTGATATAGCACTACGGGTGTGAGCGTCGAGATGGATACGTGCATCGGCAAACCAGCAAGCAGCCCGGCCTCCCCGAAGGCCTCTCCAGGACCGACGCGGGCAACTTCGCGATCTCCTGTCGCTTCGTGATAAGTGACCGACAGCACACCCGAATGAACGATAGAGAGACTGTCGGGCACCGTGTCAGGCGCGAGTATCTGCTGCCTTGCCTGATACTCGTGCCGCAAGAGCCGCTTGGCAAGCCGCTCTATTTCATCGCTCGTCAGACTGTCGAACAGGCTCACGCGTCTGAGCAAGGCCTCTCGTGCATCGTGCGCGGTCACGGCGGGCGCGGGAATGCCGAGCGCGCGCAGCGCCACGGACGAAGCCGCGAGATGCCGGTAACAAAGATCGAACAACTCGTTGGACACGGATGACTTCTTGTTCATGTCATCGACGAACGCCACGACTTCGTATTGCACCGAATTGAGCGTGGCGCGCTTCATCCGCGCATAAGGCGCGGGGCTGTCGAGAATGACATTACAGCCGGTCAGGGCACGGCCCAAGGCATCGAGCACGGTCTTTGGCCGGGCTTCGGGATCGATCTCGAGAATGAGAGAAATTCCGTGGATGTTCGCCGGCCTGCTGTTATTCGAAATCTTGGCTTTCGATGCAACCGCGTTAGGCACGATAAGCGTATTGCCCTGGCCCGTGAGCAAATGCGTGGCGCGCCAGTTCATTTCGATCACTTTGCCTTCGACGTCATCGATCAAGACCCAGTCGCCAACCGAATAAGGCTCCGTGGTGTTGAGCACGATGCCCGCGAACACGTCGCTCAACGTGCTTTGAATGGCGAGACCGAGCACGATGGCGAGCGCGCCCGACGTCGCAACGAGCCCGCGCACTGGTAATTCGAGCACGAAGCCGAGCGCTGCCACGGCCGCTGCGAGAAAGACCACCGCACCGAACACATCTGAAAATAGCCGCTGCTTGCGCCAGGCGCGCGGCAAAAGCAAGGTGTCGAGCGAAAGCGTGAGCAACCGCGCGCCCGTCAGCCACCAGATGATTTCGAGCACTTGTCCAAGCCAGTGCAATTCGACGACGGCAGCGTAAGGCGCCTGAGTGAACGGATTCAGGTCAGAGGAAAAGAGGTCCCAGCTCAACGCGACGAAAAGCGCGAGCCGTATGAACAGCCGCGCGAGGTCTTGCGCGGGCAGACGCGCGCGCCACACGACGACATCCAGCGCGACGATAGCGAAGCCCAGTATGAGTGGGTATTTCACAGGGGCATCCTCGAATGACGACATCGAGAGGATACACATCCGCAAACGCGCGTGCGTTGGTCCGTGCCATGGCATATTAACGCTGCCTGCGCACGCATTTGCGCACCCGACGGTAAAAACACGGAAGCGATATGAACGGTCCATCACTCGACGAGCACGTTCGCGCCCTTTCCAGCGAAGCGGACTTCCACTCGGTGCGCTTCGTCGATGAACGCACGGACGATCACAAGGTTCGCAACGACGTGATCCAGCCACTTCGCACCGCGCGCGATCGCGGCGCAATGCTCACTGCATGGCACGGCGCCGGCGCGGGCTATGCGGCGACCGCCGACTTGTCCCCGGCTGGCTTGCAGGCGGCGCTCGACCTCGCCACGCGCCGCGCCAAGGCAAGCGCACGCGTCTCGCTCGTCGATCACAGGCTCGCCGCGCGTCCATCGCAAAGCGGCGAATACGCGTCGCCCGGCATCGAGGCCACGCTGCCGGCGCGGCGCGAATGGCTTGAACGGCTCGCGGAAGAATGCGCCGCGGCGAGCATCGACCCGCGTATCGTCGAGCGCACCGCGTCCATGCAGGTCATCGAAAGCGAACAAACCTTGATCACGAGCGACGGCGTTCGCATCGAGCAGCGTTTCCGGTTCGCCATGCCGCAATTGGCGGTCGCGGCGCACGCCCACGGCGATACGCAGGTCCGCACGCTGGGCGGCGATTACGGAACCATCGCGCAAGGCGGCGTCGAAATCCTCGATCGCTTCGCTTTTGATGGCGCCGGCGAGCGGCTGGCCAACGAAGCGCTCGCGCTTCTCGCCGCGCCGAACTGCCCGAGCGGCGTGCGCGACCTGCTCCTCATGCCCGATCAGATGATGCTGCAAATCCATGAGTCGATCGGTCATCCGCTCGAACTCGACCGCATTCTCGGCGACGAACGCAACTTCGCCGGATCGAGCTTCGTGAAGCCCGAGTTCTTCGGCACCTACCAATACGGCTCGCCGCTCTTGAACGTGACGTTCGATCCCGATGTGGCCGCTGAGGTCGCCACCTACGCATTCGACGACGACGGCGCCGCTGCGAGCAAACACCATCTGATCCGCAACGGCGTGCTCGAACGCGCGCTCGGCGGCACGCTCTCGCAACAACGCGCGGGCATCGGCGGGGTCGCGAATTCGCGGGCATCGAGCTGGAACCGCCCGCCTATCGACCGAATGGCGAACCTCAATATCGAAGCTGGCGAGAGTACGCTCGACGAGATGATCGCGAACATCGAACAGGGCATTCTGATGCGCACGAACACCTCGTGGTCCATCGACGACTATCGCAACAAGTTTCAATTCGGCTGCGAGTTCGGGCAACTGATCGAGAATGGCCGGCTTACGCAAGTGGTTCGCCAACCGGGCTATCGCGGCATTTCGGCGAATTTCTGGCGCAGCCTGGTCGCGGTCGGCAACGAAGCAACGCGCGGCATCTACGGCACGGCAATGTGCGGCAAGGGTGAGCCAATGCAGATCGTGCGCGTGGGCCATGCATCGCCTGCATGCGTGTTCAGCAACGTGGATGTGTTCGGAGGCACGCGATGACAGCCGCCGCGGCAAACTGGGAACATCGCTTCATGCGGCTCGCGGATGTCGTCGAGCGTCGGCTCGTCACAGGCGAAGTGGCATTGACCACACTTGCCGCCGAGGAATCGGACTTCGTGCGCTTCAATGCAAGCAAGGTCCGTCAGATCGGGCACGTCTCGCAGGGCGCGTTGACGCTGCGGCTCATCAGGAACGAGCGCCAAGCTTATTCGACGCTCACGATAAGCGGCGACGCGCATACCGACGACGAAGCCGTCGCCGGGACCCTCGCCGCGCTGCGGGCCGCGCTCGAAGACGCCAGCGCCGATCCGCATTTGCTCGTCGATACGGCGACATGGACCCAGGCCACTCGACGACGCGGCACGCTGCCGGAGATCGAATCGCTCTTGAGCGTGGTCGAACGATGCGCGGCACGGCTCGACTTCGTCGGCTTCTATGCCGGTGGATCGATGGCGCGCGGCTTTGCATCGTCGAATGGGAGCCGTGGCTGGCATGAACTCGACAACTTCAACTTCAGCTGGTCGCTTTACGATGCAAGCGGACGCGCAATCAAGACGACCTACGCGGGCGAGCAATGGAGCGACGAAGTCTTCGCAAGAAAAGTCGAAGAGGCCGCGGCGCGCATGCCGGTGTTGGCCCGGCCCGCGCGCACGCTTGCGCCGGGGAATTATCGTGCATGGCTCGCGCCGGCCGCGCTTGCCGAACTCATCGGCACGGCGTCCTTTACGGCGTTTTCGGCACGCAAGCAGGCAACATCGCGTAGCGAGTTTCATCGCCTGAATAGCGGCGAGGCTTCGCTGGACGAACGCGTCACGCTCACCGAAGACATCGGTCTCGGCATTACACCGGGCTTTAGTGAAGACGGCTACGAGCGCGAGACCGTCCCGCTGATTCGAGCAGGCCGCGGCGCGCAGCAACTCACCAGCGCGCGCACGGCCCGCGAATACGGCTTGCGTCCCAACGGCGCGCCCGCGAATGAGATGCCCATATCGCTTTCGATGCAAGGCGGCGATCTCGCCGACAGCGACGTGCTCGCCGCGCTCGACACCGGTCTTTATGTCGGCAACCTGTGGTACGTGAACTTCTCCGACCGGATGGATTGCCGCATGACCGGCATGACGCGCTTTGCCACGTTCTGGGTCGAGCATGGCGAGATCGTCGCGCCCATCGAAGCCATGCGCTTCGACGACAGCCTTTATCGGCTGCTAGGAAGCGAACTCGACCGGATAGGCGCCACGCCCGAACTGCTGTTGAACGACTCGACGTGGGGCGAACGTTCGACAGGCGGCCTGCAATTGCCAGGAGTGCTGGTGCGCGGTTTCAGGCTAACGCTTTAGTCATTGCCTTGAGTTCATTCGAGCGTCTGCGCGCCACGCCATATCTGACATTGCTGCCGCACGACTTCATGCAAGGAGTCATGCGCGCCATAGACGCGGCGCAACCACGTGGCATCGCTCGTGCCGCTCGTCACCGCACGCCTGATCGATTCGAGGCCTGCTTGGCCGCCGAGAGCCTGAGCGTGGCCGCTGATCGCATCGAGCGTGGCAAGGATGTCGTCTCTGATCGGTTTGCTTTGCCCCGTCTCCGGATTCACGCATGTTGCATCGAGACCAAAGCGGCAAGCCATGAACCGGTTCGTCCGATAAACCTCGTAGTCGCGTTCACTCAGCGTCAAGGGTTTATCGACCAGCAGATAGCGCGAAAGCGCCTGAATGTAAGCTGCGATGGCGGCGGCTCGTTCCACGCGTAACGGCGTATCCATGACGCGTACTTCGATCGTTCCGAATCCAGGACTCGGACGAATGTCCCAGTAAAAGTCCTTCAGACTCTTGACGAGACCCGTGTTGGTCATGCGCTCGAAGTACTGTTCGAACTCGCTCCACTTCGTCACGAAGGGCGCCTGGCCCGACAAGGGGAACGGCGCGACCGAATTGAGTCTTGCGCACTGGAACTGCGTGTCGCTGCCCTGCACGAACGGCGAAGAAGCGGCGAGCGCGATGAAGTGCGGGACGTAGCGCGAGAGCGAGTGCAGTAGGACGAGCGCCGAGTCGGCGTCCGGGCAACCGACATGCACGTGCTGACCGAAGATGGTGAACTGCTGATAAAGCGCCCCGTATAAGCCCATGAGATATTCGGAGCGTTCGCGTCCATCGGAACGTTGGTCGTACCAATTCTGGAAGAAGTTGGTGCCGCCACCGCATACGCCGACGTTGAGAAAGTCGGCGGCGCGAACGAGCGTATCGCGAAGCACCTGCAACTCGTTGCTGACCTGGTCGAAGTTCCGGCACACGCCAGTGGAGAGTTCGATCATCCCTTCGGTCGTCTCGGGGTCGATGGCCCCCGCGAAGGTTTCCTCTCGAACGCGGTTCAACAACTCCGTGGTCGCCTTCGTCAGGTTGTAGTCATGCGTATTGACGACCTGGACTTCCAGTTCGACGCCAATCGTGAACGGTTCTGATGATGCAAACGGCTGCAACATAGGGTGTCCTGTCATTCGAACGAAAGAACGGCGGCAAGGCGATTTTACGCGAGCGCGTCCGATGCAACGGCGTCATCGGCTATTGAGGGTTAACGCGTATTTAACAATAATTACTTGTTCAGTCCGCACTTAATTCCCAAGCACGTGCCGCCTAGACTTCAAGCACTGAAACGCAAACGGGTGTTTGCGCAAAAACGAAGCCTGGAGGTAAGCATCATGAAACTCGTTCAATCGCTCATCGTTGCCGCTGCTCTTGCAATCCCTGCCGTGTCGTCGTTCGCTCAAACGAACCAGCCGGTGACTCGCGCTGAAGTGAAGGCGCAACTGGTTCAACTCGAAAAAGCCGGCTACAACCCCACCGGCGATCAAACGCAATATCCGGCCAATATTCAAGCCGCGGAAGCTCGTGTGAACGCCCAAGGCAATAACGCAACGGATGTCGGCGGCGCCGCGGATGGCACATCGGCTTCGGGCGCACACCATACGCTGCGCAATTTCGACCATGCAGTGGCTCGCGTGGGACACAAGATCAGCGCTTCCGTCCGTCCGGATGCCAACGACGGCATGAAGCCTGTATTCTTTGGCTCCTAATCTGTTCAGTTGTTTTCGTTCAAGGTCTGGCGCGCAATCGTCTTGTGCGCCTCGTCTCCAAGATCCTCCTCCGGTGGCCTTCAATCACTGGATTGCCCAGCGCTTAGTGGCTGGGCCTTTTTGTGCGCTAAGCGAAATAGCTTGATTCCGTTTGCCTGGCGCGTGGGCTTTAATGCCAAGCGCGTGCTTTCTTAGCGTGTCACGGCAAGACGCGCTCGTACAGGTCGCAAGATATTCCCTAAAGAAATTCGATCAAGCGCCAAGCCGTGTCTTAGCCTTGAAGATTGCCCTCGCAGTCTGCCCAGTACCGTAAAGGATCGCGATGGAATGGATAATTCGAGTTGAGCCACGTCGACAGCCGTGTCCAATCGGGATGGTTAGTGCCACTTTGCGCGGACCAGGTCGACGATCTTTCGAGAATTTGACCGTTCGATCGATCGCGGACGAGCAAACTGCCCAGCCCATTTGAACCGTTGGTCTGCGATTCAAGGGAATATCGCGGCAAGATTCGCAACTCGGCATCCTTGGCCCAACCAAACACGGCGCGCACCACGCCCGCCGGATCTCGCACTTCGATAGGACCGCTCTCCGGGCGAAGCGCCGACCATCCTTCAGGAAATTCCGTCACGATTTCGTGACCGCTTTCCCTCACCCATCTCAGGCGCCATGCTCGTGCCATCGCATCGCGCATGCGTGCGACCGATTCATAGCCAGCGGGCAGCTCGACCGCCATCGGCAGCGTGATCAGGTTGTCTTTCCAGAGCTTGGCTTCTTCGTCGATGCGCTCGACAGGCTCGAACGCGCCAGCTTCGAATGGATTCTCGGGCCGGCCGGATTTACGCTCGCTCGTGCTGGATTTCGGCAGACCTTCGAAGAGACGCTCGGCGTCGTCGCGGGTGAGCTTGGGTTTTCCTTTCTTCATTTGTCTCTCTGCGGCAAGGGGTCTTGTCTAGCGACGGTGCTTCATTCGCGCGCGGTTAAAGTCGCTCTTGGCGTCATTGTGCACTGTTCGCTTGCACTAGCCCGTGAAGGTGGCTTAGGCGACGACTTTACACGACGCTCAAAGTCCGCTAAACGCCACCGCGATGCCAACAGTCACTCCACGCCAGCACAAAGCAGCGCAGCGATAGCGGCCGCCGCATCGCTCATTGCCTCGCTTCCCGCTGCGCAAGACTCACCGTGAAAATACCCATTTCATCGATACGCTGTTCCAGCTTGCGGAAACCTGCGCGCCTGACGAGTTCATCCATCTCGGCCTGCGAGCGACGCCGCATGACCCGGCTTGCCTCACCGCGATGAGTACTCGACGAACGCGCGATAAATTCGCGTCGCGGATGCCACGGCTGTGCCGTATAGACGAGATAACTGCCCGGCAGCACTGCTTGCGCAAGCGCATGCAGCGAGCGTTCGATCATCGCGTTGTCGCCGTAAAGCTCGTATAAACCCGCCGCGATGGCAAGCGTCGGACGGGGTTCGAGCGTGGTGAACGACGCTTCATCGAAGGCATCGGCTTGCTCGAAGCGGGCGATCGACTCGAGTCCCCGCCGTGCGATCGAAGCACGTCCCGCTTCGACATTGATCGCACTCACATCGCGCAGCACGATGCGATCGACGGTCACGTTGGCGTCGTCGGTTGAATTTGCTATCGCGTCGAGCACGTGGCGTCCATGCCCGGCCGCGACATCGACGAGACGCACGGGTGAGCCCTCACGAACCAGCCGCGCGATAGCCAGACCCAGGAGCGCTTCGATATGCGTCTTGCGCTGCCGCATACCCTTGCACCCTGGCGCATTCAAGTAAAAGCGATCGATGAGACGTCCGATGCCACCGCATCCACGTGCCTCGTTGCGGTAGACATAGTCGAGCGTCGCGTCCGAATCGAACCCAAGCGAAAGACCAAGCGCGATGCCTTCCGAAAGCGCCCCGCCCGCCCTCAGCGCGAGCCGGTTCATCCACCAATAAAAACGTGCGAACGGCTTTGTTGGAGGCTTCAGCAGCGCCTCGTACTCGTCGCGGAATGGTCCGCGCTTGTTCGCGTGAACGAGTGATACACGCGGGCTGCGCGCATTGAATTCACGCAAGATAAATGCGCGCAATGGTTCCAGCGCCTTGGCGCGATCCCGCTCGCCTAGCGTATCGTGACGAAAACGCGGCAGCACGACGCGCTCTTTGCGAGCCGAACGCAGCCGATCATAAAAAAGGTCCTGCGGCGCACGCTGCACGACCCGGTCCGCACCTGAAATCAACACTTGCGTAGGCACGGTGATGGCAGCGGCATCGTCGACGATACGCTTCGACGTATCGTGCAGGTCCAGCAACATGTTGACGGCGATCGGCCGCGTAATGAGCGGATCGGCCGCATAGCTCGCGATGCGTTCTATATCTTGCGTGAGCAGCTCGGGCCTCACTAGACTTTTCACATGGAACGAGCCGCGCAGCTTGTGCGCGAGCCGTAACCCAGCCCGCGCAAACGGTATATACCGTTTCATTCGAAATGCGGGCGATGCCAGCGCGAGACAGCGCACAGGCGGCGCGTAATCATGCACCCACGTCGCTGCAAGCACCGCACCGACGCTTTGCCCGACAACAGCGATGTCTTCCACGGCAATGCCGTGCGCATCACGGATATGATCGATGAAGCACTGCAGGTCACGCACCGACGCAGCCACGCTCGGGCTATATCCACGTGGCCCCGGCGACTTGCCATGTCCGCGCGCGTCCCATGCGAAGAAGGAGAAGTCACGCAACTTCAGCTCATCGACGAGATGCGCGACGCGTGCCGAATGTTCGTGTCCGCAATGCAGCAAGACGATTGCGCCACGACGACGCGATTTCGCCGCCGGCCAATGACGGTAGAAAAGCTTCTCACTGTCGTGCGTGATGAATTCGGACTCGTTGATTGTACGTTTGGTCATAGTGCTCTTTAACTTCGTGTTTGATTTGCTCGCAGATGCAAGTTCAATGCACCTGCTTCACTCCGGCGCTACCGCGCATGAATACGTTTGATACGCGCCTGAAGTATTCTTTCGCCGATGCTTGCCCGTAAGAAGTCTGTCGATAACGACGAGTGCCATGCGAATGAATAGTCATGGCGGTATCGACGTAAAGAATGCCGCTCTCGCGCGAACAAGTGCGCCGCATTGTTGCTCGGGCATGTGAAGCGTTCACATGCCCCGGTGATCAGCGACGCATGACTTCGACGACCGATGCGGTCGCATCGTCGGCTTCATGGAACTCGAAGCGCACCGGCAGAAAGCGCTCGATCACTTCCGCATTCGTCCTTGCGTGCATCGATATTTTCTCGACCGTGAAGCGGCCGCCGCCCGCGAGCGCGAGTGGCAACAGGAGCTGATCGCCGAGATGCTCGCCAATGGCCGCAGCGGATGCCAAATAGCGATCCGCCATTCGAACCACGGTCTGCGCAACCTTATCCGCCGATACCGCGCGTTCGCCAAACGCCGTAAATACCTCGGTGACGTGCGCATGTTCGAGCGTGACGAGCAACGCGTTTCCCGGCCCCGGTTCGGCTTCCAGACCACGCACGAGCAGCTGCGAGTCGTCCCATCCCATGCCGGGACGAACCACGTCGAGTTCATGTTGCGCAACGCCGGCGGGCGCCGCCGCGATGAAGCTCTCCGCATACGCGGTATCGAGCGCGCCACGCGACATCCACTCGCACGGACGCAAGCCCTTGCACGGCTGCACCGTGGCGACAATCTCTCCACCGCCGTCCGGATAGAAGCCGAAGCGCTTGATCTCGATGTCGATGACCGCTCCCATGTCGCCCATCGCGCGACGCCATGCACGTTGCAGAAAATGCGCGGGCGGCGCCATCGGATTGTGTGTGCCGCCGCGTATACGCACGGTAGATGCTTTATCGGCGAATAAAAGCGCCGGCAGAATCGTTTGCAAGACGAGCGTGCAGCTTTCCGCCGTACCGATATCGAAGCTGTACTCGCCGCTCTTGATCGGCCCCGGCGCGAACATCAGCATCCGCGATCCGACTTCTGCTCCGGAACATTGCGCACCGGATATTGCTTGCGCTGCCGCCACCGCTAAGAGATGTCGATGCAACAGCCCTGGCTCACTTCGCCTTGCGCGGATATTCCCGATCCTGAAAGGCTGCCCCGTGAAAAGCGAAAGCGTGAGCGCCGTGCGTAAAACCTGGCCGCCACCTTCGCCGGCCGATCCATCCAGTTCAATCATTTGCTTGTTACTTGGTATTTAGAATTCGTTCCGAAACCCCGGCGGCACGCATTCTCCGCTGTCGGAGCGTGATCCTGCAACCCTCCGTGCGCACGACAACCTTTGGTCTTGCGTGCAACATACAGCACGCCGGTACACAAAATGCAAAACACTAAGCCATGCGCACAAAAATAGACTAATCTCCATCTGGCGCAACAGCCCGTACCGCATCGTCCAGCCAGCAAGCGCCCGCGCCCCGACGCCAGGAGACGCCCATGAACGACGCCTCACGCCCCGCCGCCTCCGACTCGGGCAACCTCGAGCAAGCCACCAACGTCCCCATGAAGCCGCGCGTTCAGAAGATCGTCGTGGCGATACACGGCATCGGCAATCAACTGCACAGCGATACCGTGCGTTCGGTCGCGAGCCAGTTCGGCGCACGCTACGATCCGCCATTGCCCGTCATGCCGTTGGGATACTTCGATATCGCGGGTGTCGGCGAAGTGGATGTACGCCAGCTCGATCTGCCGCAAGGCGGTCCTTATACCGCCGAGCAGCGCGAGTTCTATTCCGCGCTTGGCTTCGCGGAAGTGTATTGGGCCGACATCCCGCGCGAAGTGGTCAAACAGGACGACACGCTCGAAGAAAGCAAGGCCTGGGGGTTGTCCATCGTGAGCCGCGCGCAGGCGGCATACATGCTGACCGTCGCGGATCGCAAGCTGGAACCAGCCGATTTCTCGCTCGCCGCGGGTGTGGTGGAGGAAGTGGTCGAAACCGTCGCCATCATGCAAAGCCTGCTTGCCGTGACCGAGAAGGCCGGCATCTTCAAGTTCGATCTAGCGCCCGTGCTGCGCGACTATGTGGGCGACGTGCAGCTTGTCGCGGATTTCAAGCAGCATCGCGACACCATCGTGTTCCGGTTTCATCGCGTGATGGAGCGTCTCGTCGCGCTCGTCACCGAGCGCTGTCAGTGTCCGCCCGAGGTGTATATCGTCGCGCACAGCGAAGGTACGGTGATCAGTTTTCTGGGCATTCTGCAGGCGCTTTCCGCTCCGACGGCAGCGGACCCTAGAGACCACAAGCAAGTCATCGATACGAGCTGGGTACAGAGTCTGCGCGGCTTCATGACGATCGGTTCACCCATCGACAAGCACATCCTCTTGTGGCCAAGACTTTGGGACGGCATGCAACTTCGAAGCGAAGTGCAAGGAGAGTGCATCACGCAAGTCGATCGTCCGGGTGGGCCATTGACACTGCCCTCGCGTATTCGCTGGCGCAACTACTATGACTTCGGCGATCCGGTCGGCTTCGCGCTCGATACCGCCCGCGACTTTCTGCAACAGCGCGGCTGCGAGGCTTTCGAGTTCGATGCAGACAAGCACGACATCGGCTTCTCTCGCTATTGGCTGCCGGGCAAGGCGCATACGGATTACTGGACGGACTCGAATGTCTTCGGCCATTTCATCGAAGACGTGGTGCTGCGCAAGAACACCGCGAAGGCGCCGGGCAATCTGCCGTTACGCGGCATGGTCGGCACGGCGATTCCTTATCTGCTTAGCTTCGCGCTTCATCTCATGGCCGTGTTCTTCATCTACAAGGCAGTCACGGCCACCTCAGGTGCGAGCGGCGCGAGCACGGCGCCAGCGTTTATATACCTGACGCGCTCGGTGTTCGCGCTCGCGTGTCTTCTGATGGGCACGACGGTGGCCGCACGCATACCGCGGCTCGTCAAGGCGAGCGGCGCCACGCATCCGGTTGCACGGCTACGTTGGCGTCTCGTCGCGCTTGCTGCGTTCGTCGCGGGCGTCGCCATTTTCTGGCTCGTGATCCTGAATGGCGTTGCCGAGTTCCTCGCGAGTCCAGTCACGCATGATGGCGATGCGCCCAGCGCGCTCACCGGGAAAATCATGTTCACCCTGGCCGCGCTGATCGTCGCGCTGACGGGATGGTTCGCGCCGCGCAAACCGCGATGGGGACGCCGCGTGCTCGTCGCAGCGGGCACGTTGATGACAATCCTCATCGTCGGCGTGCGACTCTGGGGCGACCTCGCAAACAAGCCGTTATGGCCCGTGGTGATCGGTGCGCTGCTGTTTCTCTATGCGTGGTGGCTGGCCATTCTGATATTCGATCTCGCCTTCGTATGGCATCGCTATGTACGCAACTCAGTCGCGCTCGATACGCTGCGCGCATGGCGTGAAACCGGTAAGGACCCGCTGCCCAAACCGATTATGTCGATGCGGGGCAAGCAAAACTGAGCATAGCGTCTATGCATGAAGCACGAGCTTCTGCACGCGCCAGTTGAGCAGTTCCGCGACGAAGAGCGTGTTCTCCGATGGACACGCCATCTCGTGAATCCAGCCGAACTGCTTCAACTGCTTGCCGGCACGGCCAAGCACGCCGAGCAGCTTGCCGTCGAGCGAGAGCTTGTAGATGCGGCCTGGAAAGGCATCGGCGCTATAGAGCACCTGGTTCGGTCCCGGTGAGATGCAGATGGCCCAGGGCGATCCGGGCGCGAAAGTGCCCGCCGCAATCGCGGCTTCATCCGGCATGTTGCCAATAGAAGGACGCGCATCCGGCGGTACGGGTACGTCGATTGTGAATTGGCGCTGGAAGTTGCCTTCCGTGTCGAAGACCTGAATGCGACGGTTGCTGCGATCGGCGACGTACACCATGTTGTTTGCATCGACGGTAATGCTGTGCGGCGTATGAAACTGCCCCGGCGCCTTGCCACGCTCGCCCCACGACTTGATCCAATTGCCGTCGTTATCGACCTTCGCCACGCGCGAGTTGATATAACCATCGCTTATATAAGTGTTGCCTGCCGTGTCCCACGCAACGTCGGTCACTTGCCTGAAGCGTCCCGGCTCCGAAGCCAGCGGCGGGTTCGGATGCTTGAGCGGCGCGGTTTCTTCGTCCGCTGCTTCCTGCTTGCGGCCGAACACCATCGCCACGCGTCCTTCAGGCGTGAACTTGATGATCATGTCCGAGCCTTTATCCGTCACCCAGATGTTGTCGTGCCGGTCGATCTTGACCGTATGCGCGAACGACCACGCATAGAGGTTGTGGCCAATCTCGCGCACGAAGCGGCCATTGCGATCAAACTCCAGGAGTTGCGCGGCCGCCGCGCCATACGCGGGACCTGTGCTGTTACCGCGCGAAAGAACGAAGATGTGCCCCGCCGAATTGACCGCAACGCCCGAGCATTCGCCGAGGTACATGTCGGTCGGCAAGCGCACGGGATAGGGTATGGAGTCGAAGGATAGAGATGGCACACTGTCGTCTGCATAAGCAAGATGCGGGAACAGTGCGAGCGCCGCTGCGCTCTGCGTGGCCATCGCGAGAAAGCGACGGCGGCTTGCGACGCCCGGCTGCATGACTTCGCAGCATGGGCAGAACATCGAGTGCTGAAGGCTCATCGTTACCCTCCTCTTGTTCGTCGCCTGCATGGACGGGCATCGTCGCTTCAAGCTTCTGACGATGCGAGAGGAAGTGTAGTGTATTTGAAGCGAGACACGCGCGCAGTTCGCGCAACTGCTTTCGAATCTGAAAGGACTAAAGGGAGAAGCGCATCATGAGCGATGCATGGCAATATCAGGTAAGAATCAGGCTCGCGCCGGACTATGCGACGAAGGCTCGCCAAAACATGGATGACGTTGCGCTCGCGCCGCTCGCTTCGCTATTGCGAACGCATGACGCCGAGTTGCAATGTCAGTTCGATGCCTTCGCGGGCTACGTCGCCGAAGCGGAACGCGAGGGAACGGAACACTATCCGCTCTATCAATGGACGCGCGACACCATTGAAGACCCGGTGAAGAAGGCCAAGTACATCGAGTGGTTCACCTTCCATGTGCAAGGGCAAGAGGTCTATGACAAGCGGCTCGCCGATGCACTCGAAGCCGACCTGATCGCGCTGAACAGCGAAGCGATCAGCGAGATCAGAAAGATCGATACGAACCCTGCACGCAATCCGCAGCCGCCGAAGCAACCATGACTACGCCTTGGTTGCATCCATCCATTCGACGATATTGCGCACCGTGTCTTTATAGAACGTGCGATACAACTCTTCCGTGACATAGCCGATATGCGGCGTTGCAAGCACGTTCTGCAGCGAGCGCAGTGGATCGTCCGCGGCGAGCGGTTCTTCGTCATACACGTCGAGCCCCGCGCCTGCGATTCGCTTCGACGTGAGTGCATCGAGCAAGGCGGCATGATCGACGATAGGCCCGCGCGACGTATTCACGAGCCGCGCCGTCGGCTTCATCAGCGCGAATTCAGGCGCGCTCACGAGATGCCGCGTGCGCTCCGATAGCCGCAAGTGAATGGACACCAGGTCCGACGTGCGAAAGAGCGTTTCCTTATCGACGCGCTGCACGCCTTTCTCTTGCGCGCGTTCCTCGGTAAGGTTCTGGCTCCACGCGATCACGTTCATGCCAAACGCGCGGCCGATCACGCCGACTGCCGAACCAATACGCCCGAGACCCAGAAGCCCGAGCGTCTTGCCCGCGAGTTCGGTGCCGAGGCCAACCTGCCATCCGCCGCTTTGCAACGAACGATTCTCGGCGGGAATGTTGCGCATCGTCGCGAGGATGAGCGCCCAGGTGAACTCGATAGTGGCTGTCGACGAGTAACCCGTGTGCCTGACCTCGACGCCACGGTCGCCAGCTGCGTCGAGATCGATGGATGCATTCGCCGCACCCGTCGATGCGATCAGCTTGAGCCTTGGCAAATGCTCGATGATGTCGCGCGTGAGCGGCGTGCGCTCGCGCATGGCGCAGATGACATCGAAGGGTTCGAGGCGCTTGAGCAAAGCATCGCGCTCGGCGATGTGATCGTTGAAGACGGTGATCTCGGCGCGGCCTTCGAGCGGCGACCAGTCTGCGAGCTTGAGTGCGACATTTTGGTAGTCGTCGAGTATGGCGACGCGGACCGAAGAAGTAGACGCGATAGACATGATGAATGGCTCTGCTGCTAACGAAGAGGCCCTAGTGTGACGCAAAGCGCGATTTCGCGTCGGCGCGACATCTCGTGAAATAAGTTTGGAAGAGACTGCGCGAGACGCTTTCCCTATAGTGATCTGCATCGCCACCCACGAATCGAAGGGACTTCCCGTGAAAAGCAGATCAGACGTCACCGTATCGAACCCATCCGGCACGCATGCGACTGCTCGCGCGCTGCGTCATGTACTCGTGATTGTCACCACCGCGGCGCTCGCATTTGCAAGCAGCTCGGCCTTCGCGGGCTGGACCCGCTCAGGCTCCGCCTACACCGGCCGTGGCGAATATAACGGCGCGCACGCGGGTTCATGCGGTGGCGGCAGTTGCTCGCATGCCGGCGGCTACATGAATCCGTGGGGCGGCGTGGCGACCAACACCGGCACGGTCACGCGAACCGGCACCGGGCAGTTCGCGAACTCGGGCACCGCCGTGGGTCCGGAAGGACGATCCGTGCAGCACTCCGGCGATACGAACTGCGCCGGCGGCAGCTGCAATCACACCGGCAACATGACCACGCCGAACGGCAAGACCACCACCACCGACAGCACCGTCACGCGCAACGGCGTCGGCCAGTACTCATCGACGGGGTCGGTGACCGGACCCAACGGCAACACCTCGACGCATAACGCATCCACGAATTGCGCGGGCTACACCTGCAATCGCTCGGGCACGGTGAACACCGCGAGCGGCGGCAGCGTAACGCACTCAGGAAGCGCTACGAGCGTCGCGCCGGGCGTCGTGGTGACATCGGGTACGTCGGGTGCTTATGTGGCCAGCAGCGGCTCGCATGGCGCCACCGTGGTCACGGGTAGCACCGTGACGGCCAGCACGACGACGGTGATCGCAGCGCCCGTCGTCGCGACTCCGCCGCCGCCCGCAGCGACGGTTTATGTCGCACCGGCGCCGCGCCCTGCCGTGTGGGTTCCCGCGCACTGGGTCGGCAGATTCTGGGTGCCCGCGCATTGGGCGTGATGCGGCGAGCATGACGGGCATGACGGGCATGCCTTACCGCCTGTAAGCGGTACACTGCGGGTCAACGCCGCTCATCAACGAGACTCGCCATGGTCAATCATGCCTGTGCTTGCCGGACCTTCAGGGTCGCTCACTCATGAAGCGGCAAGACGCGAAGCGCCCGTATCTGCCACACGAACATACGCATAGCGTGCTGCACGATCTCACCTGGACTGCCGGGCCTGTCGTGCTTGCGCTTGCCATCGCCGGGGCGCTGGTCTTCTGGCTCCTCGATCCCGCGCCGCCTCGCACCATCACCATAAGCGCGGGACAAACCGACAGCTCGTTCTACTATTACGCCGAAGAGTACGCGAAGATCCTCGCGAGAAACGGCGTCACGCTCAAGGTAATGCCATCGGATGGCTCGGTGCAGAACCTGCATCGTCTGCTCGATCCGAAGGAGAGAATCGATCTCGCGCTCGTGCAGGGTGGCGTGGCGAGCAAGGAGCATGCGTCATCGTTGATATCGCTCGGCAGCGTGTCGTATGTCCCGCTCGTCGTGTTCTATCGCGGCAAGGGGCTGACGCAGCTTTCGCAACTCGAAGGCAAGCGCATTGCAATCGGCCGTGAAGGCAGCGGCACGCGCATGCTGTCGCTCAAGCTGCTCGAAGCGAATGGCATCAGACCGGGTGGAAGCACTGAGCTATTTGCAACAGACGGCCTGGACGCGGCCACGCAACTCGTCAGCAATCAGGTCGATGCCGTCTTTCTAAGCGGCGATTCCGCCACACGCGCACTCATGCTGCGCATCTTGAAAGTACCTGGCGTCTCGGTAATGGACTTTCAGGAAGCGCGCGCTTATACGCGTGTTTTTCCCTATCTCGATGAGATCGATCTGCCGCCAGGCGTGCTCGATCTGGGCCGTCGCGTGCCGTCCGAGACCGTGCATCTGGTTGCGCCAACCGTCGAACTCGTCGCGCGTCCAACGCTGCATCCCGCGCTATCCGATCTATTGATCGAAGCCGCGCAGGAAGTGCATGGCAAGCCCGGACTCTTGCAACGCGGCGGACAGTTTCCGAATTTCGTCGCGCATGAGTTTCCGATCAGCGAGGACGCCAACCGTTATTACCATTCCGGCAAGGGCTTCTTTTACCGCGTGCTGCCGTTCTGGCTTGCGAATATCGCGGATCGCGCGCTCGTGTTGTTGCTGCCCGTGGCGGTGCTGATTTTTCCGGCGCTGCGGATCGTGCCAGGCTTGTATCGATGGCGCGTGAGGTCGCGAATCTATCGTTACTACGGCGCGTTGCTGGCGGTCGAACGCGGCGCCATGCGAATGTCGAACGATGAAGAGCGCAAGGGCCTGCTGGTCGAACTCGATTACATCGAGGAGTCGTTGAACACGCTCAAAGTGCCGCTTGCGTATGCGGATGCGCTTTACGTTTTGCGCGAACATATCGGCTTCGTCAGGTCGCGCCTTTCGGCCGTCACGCGAAAAGCCGCGAGCGAGGTTTAGCATCCTCGACGATGGCTGCGTCATCTCATGGACAACGCAGCCATTGACGCCGAAACGCTTACTTGAACCCGGCCACCGCGTGCGGCACGTAAGGCTTTTCGAGCTGCGCGATTTCCTCGTCGGTCAGGTTCAATTCGAGCGCAGCAACTGCATCGTCGATATGTCCCACCTTGGACGCACCGATGATCGGCGCACTCACAGGCGTCTTCTGTGCAACCCAAGCCAATGCAACCTGCGCACGCGGTACTCCACGCGCTTGAGCGACGGCGGCAACGGCTTCGACCACTGCACGGTCCGCATCGTCCGTTCGATACAGCGTGCTGCCGAATGCATCCGACTCTTGTCTTGCGCTCGTCGCATCCCAGTCCCGCGTCAGGCGTCCTCGTGCAAGCGGACTCCACGGCAATACGCCGATGCCCTGATCCACGCAAAGCGGCAGCATCTCCCGCTCTTCTTCGCGATACAGCAGGTTCAAGTGGTTCTGCATGGTCTTGAACTCGGTCCATCCTTTGGCACGCGAAAGATACAGCGACTTGCTGAACTGCCACGCATACATCGAAGACGCACCGATATAACGCGCCTTGCCCGCCTTCACGACATCATGCAGCGCTTCGAGGGTTTCCTCGATCGGGGTCGTATAGTCCCATCGATGAATCTGGTAGAGATCGACGTAATCCGTTCCGAGTCTGCGCAAGCTGTTATCGATCTCGTTGAAGATAGCCTTGCGCGACAAGCCACCACCGTTCGCACCGGGACGCATGCGATTGAAGACCTTCGTTGCAATGACGATATCGTCGCGTCGCGTGAAGTCGCGCAATGCGCGGCCGACAATCTCCTCCGATGTGCCATCCGAATAGGTATTGGCGGTATCGAAGAAGTTGATGCCCGCGTCCAGCGCGTGCTGAATGATCGGGCGGCTCTTTTCTTCGTCGAGCGTCCATGGATGCGTGCCGCGCTCCGGCACACCGAACGTCATGCAGCCGAGACACAGGCGCGAGACCTCGAGTCCGGTCGAGCCCAGTTTCACGTATTCCATCGTGTGATTCTCCATTCAAGGCGAACAAGCGTGTAGGCAACCAAGCTCTCTACCTTAGCGCATGCAGCCCCGGCGCGCTTTCAGCCAGCCTTAAAAGCCTGCATGGCAATTCGCGCTTGACGCATCCCTTCACTCCTGCCGGTAGCGTCCGCTGCTGCTAACATGCCCTGCTTCGAAGCGCCTTTATCAGATGTTCAAGCTCGCGTGGCTTGCAAGGAAGCGCCGATATTCGTTCGAGGAATGCGTGCATGCATCAGGATCAGTTGGACGGCATCATGACGTTCGTCGCCGTAGCCGAGGAAAAGGGCTTTTCCGCCGCTGCCGTGCGGCTTGGCGTGTCGCCCTCCGCCGTAAGTCAGGCTATTCGCACACTTGAGAAGCGCGTGGGCCTCGCGTTGTTCTCGCGCAATACGCGCGGCGTGAGCCTTACCGAAGCCGGAGAAAAATTCTTCGAACGCGTCTTGCCCGCAGTGCGCGAACTCGCGCTCGCTTCGGAAGAACTCGGCGCGGCGGCCGAACGACCGTCCGGAACCTTGCGCATTACGGTGGCGCGCTCGGGTCATATGATCGTGCTGCAGCCCGTGTTACGCCGCTTTCTCGAACGTTATCCGGAGATTCGCGTCGACCTGTGCATCGACAATTCGCTCGTCGATATCGTGGCGCGCGGCTTCGACGCGGGCATTCGTTTTGGCGATCGTGTCGAGCGCGATATGGTGGCCGTACGGATCGGGCCGCCCATCGAAGCGCATATCGTCGCATCGCCTGACTATCTTGCACGGCGCGGCGTTCCGAAGCATCCGCATGATCTGGCGGCGCACGACTGTATAAGCTTTCGTCTGATCAGCACCGGACAGATCGAGCGCTGGTGTTTCAACAAAAATGGGGAATCGCTTGATCTCGTCGTGACAGGTCGGCTCATTCTCAATGACTCGGCTGCGCTCGTGCAATCGGCGCTGGATGGCATCGGCATCGCTTATATGATCAATGGTTATATCGAGCGATTCATCGAGGAAGGCCGGCTCGTGCGCCTCCTCGCCGACTGGAGCCCGCCACTGCCCGGCTATACGCTTTACTACCCGGACCGCCGTCATGTCGCGCCGAAGCTGCGCGCCTTCATCGAATTTCTTCGCGATGAGCGTGACGGGCTCCCGACTTCGCAGCAAGACATCGAACATAGGCCAAGCGTCGATATGCTGATTCGTCAGGCGCTTTGAAGTCTTTGTCTGTCAGCGGCGCTTATAAGGGCTTGAATCTCCAGACGCTGTCGCACAAGCAGGGAATGGATCATGCTCGCGAATTGCTCACGAAATAACGTTTTCTAACGGAGAATCGCACATGGCAACGACCGCTGACAAACCCGTCTGGTTCATTACCGGATGTTCGACCGGCTTCGGCCGTGAGCTCGCCGCCAAGACCCTGGGCCTCGGCTACCCGACCGTGATCACCGCGCGCAACGTCGCGGCCGTCGAAGATCTTGCAAAGGAGTACGGCGATCTGGCGCTTGCGCTCACGCTCGATGTCACCGACCCTGCTCAGGTCAAAGCCGCAGTGCGCGATGCGACGGCCAAGTTCGGCCGCATCGACGTGCTCGTGAATAACGCGGGCATCGGCTACTTCGGCTCGCTGGAAGAAAGCGAAAGCGAAGAAGTGCGCAAGATGTTTGAAATCAACGTCTGGGGCTTGGTCGATATGACCCTAGCCGTGCTACCGGGCATGCGCGCGAAAAAGAGCGGGACCATCGTGAATATTTCGTCGGTCGGCGGGATCATCGCGTTCCCGGGCATCAGCTTCTATCATGCGACGAAGTTCGCGGTCGAAGGCTTGTCGGAATCACTGTCGCAAGAAGTCAAGCCGCTCGGCATCAAGGTGCTCATCGTCGAGCCGGGACCGTTTCGCACCGACTGGGCGGGCCGCTCGGCGAATCAGGCGCCGCATACCATCGACGATTACGCCGAGACCGCGAAGGCGCGCGTCGATATGGTGCGCAACTACAGCGGCAAGCAGCCGGGCGATCCGGTGCGTGCCGCCGAAGCGATCATCAAGGCGGTCGAAAGCGACAATCCGCCGTTGCGGCTCTTGCTCGGCAAGGCCGCGCTCACCAACGCGCGCCTGAAAGTCGAAGCCCTGCGCAAGGACTTCGATGGCTGGGAAGCGGTGACGCTGGGCGCGGACTTCCCGGAAGGCCAATGAGTGCGCTGATGAATAGGGCATTCTGCATGCGGTCTGTTGAATGCAGAATGCCAGACTTACAACGCCAGCACGTTCACCGCCACGTCTATGTGGTGCGACCCGCCGCCGAGAATCATCCCGCGCAATAACGACACGTCCGTGTAGTCACGCCCCGTGGAGAGCGTGATGTGATCGAGATCCGCCAGCACGTCGTTGGTCGGATCGAGATCGACCCAGCCGCTCTGCGGGCAATGCACTGAAACCCATGCATGCGAGGCATCCGCGCCGATCAGCCGGGTCTGGCCCGGCGGCGGGTCGTTGCGCAAGTAACCGCTCACGTAGCGCGCCGGCAAGCCGAGCGAGCGCAGGCAACCGATCATCACCTGCGCGAAGTCCTGGCATACGCCGTGACCCAAGTCGAAGGCGCGCGTGGCGGGTGTATCGAACGCAGTCGACGACGGGCGGTATTCAAAATCCGCATGAATGCGATGCATCAGATCGATTGCACCCACGACGAGCGGTGTGTCGGCCTCGAAGCTCTGTGCGCCGTACTCGCGCAACGCCTGATCGAGCGCGATGTTCGGCGACGCATAGCAAAACTCGCTCTCCGCGAAGAACCGCGCGCCCGCGTGGTATTGCAGGCGTTGCACGACCTTTTCCCACGGCGGCGTTTCGGCGGGATCGAACGCATTCCAGCGCGGCACGAGCCGCACCGTGGTCTCGCTCGTCATCGAAAGACGCTCGTGCGGCGCATCGAGCGAAAAGTACAGCACGTCGTTGCCGAACGCATCGACTCGGCTGTGCACATAGGACGGCACCGGCTCGATCCGCTCCGTGTGCGCGATCACCTGTTGCCACGGGCAATGCAATGGGCGAATCACCGCGAGATGCTGCGCGATCTCGACAGGCGTCGAATAACGATACGTGGTGCGATGCGTGACCGCGAGCGTCGTGGCTTCGGGGTTGCTGGATACGGTCATGAAGATACCTGCGAGGCCAGCGTGTTCGCATGGCTGAAGTAACGCGCGCTTACCTCGTTCGAAGCCACGCCCACGGCGCTCATGAGCCGGTCGCACAGTTCGATCAGATTGGCGAAGCGGCCGTCTTCGTCCGTCTCGCACAGCGACTCGAGACTCGGAAATGATTCTGCATGCGGCATGATGAATGCAAAATGCGTTCGACGCGCGCCGCCCGCCGCCGCCGCGATTTCATCGAGCTTTTTGCGCAAGCGGACATACACGCCGACGAGGCCGCGCGGGTTGGTTTCATCCAGCACGATCATGTCGATGAGCGCCGGCACTTCCAGCCGTCCCGGATAGCGCGATCGATACGTCAACGTGCTGTCGAAAAGCTGCAGCAACAAGTCGAAGCCTGCCGGTGTGGTCAACGTGCCGTGCTCGGCAGCCACGCGCACGAAGCTCGCCATGTTCGCGACGCGTTCGATATGCCGGCCAATGAAGAGCAGCCGCCACGCTTCGTCGCGCGTCATGCGGTCGCCTTGCGCACCGCTGATGGCGGATAGCTGCGTCGCCAGATGTTCGAGCGCATTCGCGAGCATTACGCGGTCGTAGTGCCTGCTGACCGGCGGCGCGGACTCGCCGCTTCCGCTCGCATTCGGACTTCCGCTCGCCGAAGGCAGCGCAAGCAGCGCGAGGGCATCGCGGAAATCGTTACGCGACGCGAGAATGTTGCGCCAGTGATCGTTGGAAAGACGGTCGCGAATTTCGCCCGAGGCGCGCGCCTGATCCGCGAGATTGCCGCCGATGCTCGTCGACCGGTTTGCAAGACCCATCACCAATGCGCGCTCGAAGGCTTGCGGAGAACTGCGCGCGGGCGTATCGATCGATGGAATCAGGCCGCATTGCGCCGCGAAGTCGGCAAGCGTCGGGAACAGATCGCCGTTGTCGTTGACTTCGAGCGTGCCCAAAAGCAGGCGGCACAGGCGCACGTTGTTCTCCGAGCGCTCGCTGTAGCGGCCCGCCCAAAAAAGATTTTCCGCCGCGCGGCTCGACACCGTGCGGCGCGCGCGCACGTCGCCCGGTTTCATCGGCGAAGGCAACAGCGATGCGGCCGGCACCGGTTGACTCGACAGCACCCACGTATCCACGCTGCTGCCGCCGAACTGCATGGACACCGTGGCTCGCCGGTCTGCGGCAAGCCGCGTGAAGCCGCCCGGCACGACGCTGAAGCCGCCGTCGATGTTCGCAATGGCATACACGCGCAGCACACAGGGACGCGAACCCAACGCGCCATCATTGAAACGCGGTGCGCTCGAAAACTGCAGGTTCTCCTGCACGGTGAAAACATCCGGCGAGCGTTCAATCCGTTCGCGCCATTCCGCCAGGTCCTGCACGCCCGCGTCGATGCCCGGCGGATGGTCGGTTTGCGCGCCCGGCCACGTCGGCGCGAGCAACGCTCGGTCCAGTTGCTCGAAAGCTTCCTCGCGCGCGGCGGGCTCGCCGCACCACCACGTCGGCACGGTCGGCAAGTCGAGCGACTCATCGAGCAAGGCATCGGCGATACCCGGCAGGAATGCATTGAGCGCGGGAGATTCGGTGAAGCCCGCCCCCGGCACGTTGGACACCATCACGTTGCCCGCGCGCATGACCTGCAGCAGTCCCGGCACGCCGATGGTCGAGTCGCCGCGCAACTCGACTGGATCACAAAATGCGTCGTCGAGCCGCCGTAATATTGCATGCACTCTCGACAAACCCGCGAGCGTCTTGAGATAGAGCTTGTCATGCCGCACCGTCAGATCCTTGCCTTCCACGAGCGTCACGCCCAGATAGCGCGCAAGGAACACGTGCTCGAAGTAAGTCTCGCTGAATGGTCCGGGACTCAAGAGCGCGATATGCGGTGCATCGGGCGAAGTCTCTTCGTGTTCGCCATCGTCGTCGCGCATGGTGGCGCGTGCGGCGCGTGCGAGCGTCGCGATGAGTTGCGCATAAGCGGGCGCGAGACGGCTCACGCGCATGGCACGAAACGGATCGGCAAATAGACTCGCGACGATGAGCCGGTTTTCGAGCGCATAACCGAGGCCGGAAGGCGCCTCGGTCCGATGCGCCATGACCGTCCATGTGCCCTTTGGCGTGCGCGCGAGATCGACCGCGACGATCTGCAGAAAGCGCCCGCCAGGCGGTACGTAGCCCTTCACGGGACGCAGATAGCCAGGATGTCCGAATACGAGCGCGGTGGGCAAGAGACCACGATGCAGCAGCGTCTGCGGGCCGTAGATATCGGCCATGATCGCTTCCATGAGACGCGCGCGCTGAGCGACGCCGCGTTCGATCACGGCCCACTCTTCTTCGTCGATCAGAAGCGGCAGCAGGTCGAGCGACCACGCGCGCGGCTCGCCGTTATCGGCATAGACGTTGTACGTGATGTCGTTGTCGCGAATCTGCTGCGCAACGGCGGCCACGCCTTCATCCAGATGCTCGATACCGTCTTCACCGAGCAATTCGAAAAACTGGCGCCAGGGCTCGCGCAACTGGCCGGAAGAATCGCGCAATTCGTCCCAGTGCCCTTCGCGCGCCGGCAAGGTGCGCATCAGCGCGAGTGCGTCGACACGCGCACCGGACGTGTCGAAGGGCAAGGTCGATTGAAACGGCAAGATCGTCTGGTTCCGTGAATGAGCGCTTCTTAACGATAGCGCAGGTCGAGCGTGAAGGGGAATTCGAGGCTGCGTTGCTGCGGCTCGATCTGTGTTGCGCCCGGCGTATGTCCCGTCGCGAAGAAACGCGCGCGCCGGCGGCTCTCCGCTTCGTATGCATTCACCGGGAACGTCTGATAATTGCGCCCGCCCGGATGCGCGACATGATACTGACATCCGCCGATGGCGCGGCCCGTCCAGGTATCGACGATATCGAAAGTCAGCGGCGCATGCACGTCGATGGTCGGATGCAGCGACGCCGATTGCGACCATGCTCTGAAGCGCACGCCGGCCACATATTCACTGACGCGTCCCGTGGGCTGCATCGGCAAGGGGCGGCCGTTCACGGTAATGACATGCCGGGCGCCGTTGAGCCCGAGCGCCCGCACTTCGAGCCGCTCGACGGAAGAATCGACGAAGCGCACCGTGCCGCCTATCGCACCTTCCTCGCCCATCACGTGCCACGGTTCGAGTGCATTGCGCAGCGTCAGTTCGATGCCATTGGTGTCGTAGGCGCCGACGAGCGGGAAACGGAATTCAAAATGCGGATCGAACCAGCTCTTCTCGAATGCGAAGCCGGCTTCGCGCAAGTCGGCCAGCACGTCCTCGAAATCCATTTCCACGAAACTGCCGAGCATGAAGCGGTCGTGCAGCTCCGTGCCCCAGCGCGTAAGGCGCGCGGTGTAGGGCTTTTCCCAGAAGCGGGCGACCAGCGCGCGCAGCAGAAGCTGCTGCACGAGGCTCATGCGCGCGTGCGGCGGCATTTCGAAGCCGCGCAGTTCGAGCAGGCCGAGGCGGCCGGTCGGACCATCGGGCGAATACAGTTTGTCGATGCAGAATTCCGCGCGGTGCGTGTTGCCGGTCACATCGATCAGGATATTGCGCAGAATGCGGTCGATGAGCCAAGGCGGCACGGTGGCGCTGTCGCGACCGCCCAGCAGATCGAGCTGGCGTTGCAGTTCCTTGAATGCAATTTCAAGCTCGTAGACCTGATCGTTGCGCGCCTCGTCGACACGCGGCGCCTGGCTCGTCGGACCGATAAAGAGACCCGAGAACAGTGTGGATAGCGACGGATGGTTGAGCCAATAGGCAATCAGGCTCGCGAGCAGATCGGGCCGTCGCAGGAACGGGCTGTCGGGCGGAGTCGCACCGCCAAGGACGAAGTGGTTGCCGCCGCCCGTGCCGGTATGACGGCCGTCGAGCATGAATTTCTCCGGGCTCAGATACGTCTCGTGCGCCGCGTTATAGAGAAATTCGGTGTGCTCGACGAGCTGTTTCCAGTTAGATGCCGGATGAATGTTCACCTCGATCACACCAGGATCGGGCGTGACTTGCAGCACCTTCAGACGCGTGTCGCGCGGCGGCGGATAGCCTTCGACGATCACCGGGATACGCAGGTCGGCGGCCGTGGCTTCGACGGCGGCGAGCAAGTCGAGATACGCGTCGAGCGAGGTCAGCGGCGGCATGAACACATGCATGAGCTTATTGCCGTTGCCGTGTTTCTTGAGCGCATCGGCTTCGGCTTTCGGACCTGCGGCGCGCGCCGGATTGCGTGCTTCGACGCACACGGCGGTACGCGCGATCCACTTCGCGGATTCGCCTCGTTCGGGCATGCGAGTGCTTGCCGAATACGCCGATGCATCGCCCAAGGCTGACGATCCGGTCAATGCTTTCCCCGGACCTGCCGCATCGCTGCCGAGAACATCTGCGCCCGGCTCGGCATTTTGCACACCGGATTCAAAATCCAGGTCGGCGGCATATTGCATACGAAATTCAGCCGCCCGCCGCAACGGCATGGACGGCGCAAACGGGTCGTGCTCGTGCTGATACGGATAGTCGCTCTTGGCCACCCACGGCAGCGAATCGAGCGGCATGCGGTAGCCCATCGGCGAATCGCCCGGAATCAGATACATGCGCTCGTCGCGGAAGAACCACGGGCCGCTCGCCCAGTGCGCCGGACGCGTGCCGTCGGCGGCTTCGCGGGCAATCGGCAGCGCGTAGCCGGTCACCGAGGGCAAGCCGGAATCGAACACACGGAAGAGCCGTGCGCGCTCCAGTTCGTCGTCGAGACGCGAGTCGAACGGGTCCACGTTGACCGGCAGGCGACGCTCGCGCCACAGGTAGTACCAACTGTCTTCGTAGCCCGCCTGAACGTATTTTGCATCCAAGGAAAGCTTGCCCGCGAGATGGCGAATGAAGCGCTCGGCATCTTCGGCGGTGTAGTTGGCGGGCTCGCGTTCGTCCGCGAAGAGCGTGGGATCGCTCCAGCACGGCTCGCCGTCCGCACGCCAGAATAGCGACAGCGCCCAGCGCGGCAACTGCTCGCCGGGATACCACTTGCCTTGGCCGATATGAAGGAAGCCGTTCACGCCGTACTCCGCGCGCAGCTTGTCCATTAGCGTGACCGCGTAGGCGCGTTTGGTCGGACCGAGGGCGTCGGTGTTCCATTCGGGCGCATCGCGGTCGCGCACAGCGACATAGGTCGGCTCGCCGCCCATCGTCAGGCGCACGTCGGAAGCATTCAACTGCGCATCGACCTGATCGCCCATGCGCAGCACGTCACTCCAGTCTTCCTCGCTGTACGGCTTCGTCACACGCGGCGTTTCCAGCACGCGCGTGATGGTCATGGTGTGAGTGAATTCGACTTCGCTCTCATCGACTGCACCTGAAACGGGCGCCGCGCTGTCCGGTTCCGGCGTGCACGCCACCGGAATGTGGCCTTCTCCCGCGAGCAGGCCCGAGGTCGGATCGAAACCGATCCAGCCCGCGCCCGGCAGAAACACTTCGCACCATGCATGCAAATCCGTGAAGTCGACTTCCGTGCCGCTCGGACCGTCGAGCGATTTCGTATCCGGCGCGAGCTGCAGCAGATAGCCCGAGACGAAGCGCGCTGCAAGTCCCAGATGGCGCAGCGTTTCGACGAGCAGCCAGCCTGAATCGCGGCACGAACCGGCAGCGCTGACGAGCGTTTCCTCCGGCGTCTGCACGCCCGGTTCCATGCGGATCAGGTAGCGAATCTCATCGGCGAGACGTTGATTCAATCCGACCATGAAGTCGATGGTCGGCGTCTCCGTACGGTCGATGCTCGCGATGAACTCCGCAAAGCGCGGCGTCAATTCGCGCTTGATCATGTAGGGTGCGAGGTCGTGGCGCAAATCCGGCGCGTAGGCGAACGGGAATTTTTCTGCGGACGGTTCGAGAAAGAAATCGAACGGGTTATAGACCGCCATCTCGGCGACGAGATCGACCGTCACCTTGAACTCGCGCGTTTTCTCCGGGAAAACAAGGCGCGCCTGGTAATTGGCGAACGCGTCCTGCTGCCAGTTGATGAAGTGTTCCTCGGGCTCGACGTTCAACGAGTACGACAGAATCGGCGTGCGGCAATGCGGCGCCGGGCGCAAGCGCACCACTTGCGGCGACAGCCCGACGAGCCGGTCATAACGGTAATGCGTGACATGGTTCAACGCGACGCGAATGGACACACCGGACTCCTTTTATTCAAATGACGCCGCACACGGACAGTGCATCGTGCGCGTCTTATCTGTTGCTTAAGCGTTGCTGTAACGCCAGGCGGGAAGAGCGCTTAACGCGGCACGATGATTGCGTGGACTGCGCGCATCCACGAACACCGCGTCGGTTCCGACGCGAACTCCACCCCTTCCGGCTATCACGATGAAGACTTTTCACTGCAACCGCTGCGATCAGCTCGTGTTCTTCGAGAACACACACTGCGAAAATTGCGGCGCGCGGCTTGGCTACGTGCCCGAACTCAATCAGATCAGCGCATTCGAGGAAACCGGCGAAGGCCAATGGAAAAGCCTGCATCCCCTCGCGAAAGACATGTTGTACCGCCCGTGTCATAACTACGAGGTCGAGAACGTCTGCAACTGGGTGGTTCCCGCCGACTCGCCGGAAACGCTCTGCTGCTCCTGCAAGCTCACGAGCGTCATTCCCAACCTCGACAATCCCGACAACCGCACCTACTGGTATCGGATCGAGGCGGCCAAGCGGCGCTTGCTCTATACGCTTTC
Source organism: Caballeronia sp. GACF4 (assembly GCF_023631025.1). Taxonomy (NCBI): domain Bacteria; kingdom Pseudomonadati; phylum Pseudomonadota; class Betaproteobacteria; order Burkholderiales; family Burkholderiaceae; genus Caballeronia; species Caballeronia sp. GACF4. The sequence continues at coordinate 375,872 of NZ_JALQDW010000026.1, read as the reverse complement.
CGAGCTCGGCCTGCCGGTGATCTCGCGGCAGGAAGACCCGGAACGCGGCCTCGAATTCCGCTTTCTCGAAGGCGATTCGCAAGGCCACGGCGTGATGACGGGTCACGACAACGGCATCATCACGCTCAACATCGCGGAAGCCGACGATGCGCATCGCGAGAAAACGCGCGCCGATCTGCATGAGCCGTATCGCACCTTGCTCGGTCATTTCCGCCATGAAACAGGGCACTATTTCTTCGATCGCCTGATTGGCGACACCGCGCGAATTGCGCCATATCGCACTGCATTCGGCGACGAGCAGCAAGACTACAACGCCGCGCTCCAGCGCCATTACAACGAGGGACCGCCTCCCAACTGGGAAGAGAACTTCGTGAGCAGCTATGCCACGATGCATCCGTGGGAGGACTGGGCCGAGACCTGGGCGCATTACCTGCATATCGTCGATACGCTCGATACCGCCGTGTCCTGCGGCCTCGCGCTCGTCCCCGACAGTCCGCATGAACCGACGCTTACCGACCAGACGCCTGTCGAGGAAACCACCTTCGATAACCTGATGAAACGCTGGTTTCCGTTGACCTATGTGCTCAACAGCCTGAACCGCAGCCTGGGCATGCCCGATGGTTATCCGTTCACGCTCGCCCCGGCGGTGATCGACAAGCTGCGCTTCGTGCATCGCGTCGTCGCGGCGGCGTCGAAACGCTAGGGACGCGTTCAAGCGGAGCCTTGCGACTGGCTCTGCGACTGACCCGTCCCCTGCGTTTGCGTCTGCGTTTGCGAGGGCTCCTGAGTCGCTTCCGGCGTCTCGGGAGCGATAGGCAAGAGAAACTCGCGGCTGATACGGCCTGCAAGATCGTTCACGCGCGCGAGGAAGCTTACGAGATACGCGTGCAGCCCCGCTTGCAGAATCTCGCTGATGCGTCCCGTTCTAAGCTCGGCGCTCAACTGCGCCGCCAGGCGCGACGCCTCGGTTTCGCGACCCTTGGTGACATGACGGATGAGCAGCTCCGCTTCGGCAATGCTCGCCGCAAGCGAGCGCGGCCATTCGCCATAGAGAATCAGGAGGCCGGCAACGCGCTCGGGCGTGATGACATCGCGATACACTCGGCGATACACCTCGAAGCCCGATACCGAGCCCAGCACGGCGGTCCAGTGGTGATAATCGAACGGCTGCGCGGAGGTATCGGCGCGCTGCTCCATCATCTCGAACTTCACATCGAGAATGCGAGCCGTATTATCCGCACGTTCGATGAAGGTTCCGAGACGCATGAAGTAAAACGCATCGTCCTTGACGAGCGTGCCGAGCTGAACCCCGCGCGAGAGATGCGAACGAAACTTCACCCACTCGAAGAAGGTATAGGGCTCGCGCTCGAGAATGCCATCGGCCAGCATGCGCTGACAGTCGAGCCACGTCGTATTGAGCGATTCCCACAACTCGCTGTTCGTGGAACTGCGTACAGCGCGCGCATTCTCGCGAGCAGCCCGCAGACAACTCACGATGGACGAGGGATTCGACATGTCCCGCGCCATGAAGTCGACGACCTCGTGGCTCTTCATGCCGTGGTGCGCGGCGGAATAGATGCCGCTTAGTTCGGAGATGGAAAGCATCGCGCGCCAGCCCAGTTCCGCATATTCGTCGGACTGCGGCAAGAGCGAAAGCTGATAGTTCGCGTCGAGCATGCGCGCGGTGTTTTCGGCGCGTTCGGTATAGCGCGCCATCCAGAAGAGATGATCCGCGGTACGGCTCAGCATGGGTTTTCCCGGTTGTTGATATAAAGGTTCGCGTCTCGATTCTCGAGCCGGGGCTCTTAGCGTTCAAGCACCCACGTGTCCTTGGTTCCGCCTCCTTGCGACGAATTCACGACAAGAGAACCTTCACGTAGCGCGACCCGAGTGAGGCCGCCCGGCACCATGCGCACCTCGTTGCCCGACAGCACGAACGGACGCAGATCGATATGGCGAGGCGCGATGCCTGCCTCCACATACGTCGGGCATGTCGATAGCGCGAGCGTAGGCTGCGCGATGTATTTGTCCGGATGAGCTTCGAGCACCTTGCGAAACTCGGCGATCTGCGCGGTCGTCGATGCCGGGCCGACCAGCATGCCGTAGCCGCCCGCGCCATGCGTTTCCTTCACGACGAGTTCGGGCAAGTGATCGAGCACATACCTGAAGTCGTCTGGCTTGCGGCACATCCATGTCGGCACGTTGTTGAGTATCGGCTCTTCGCCGAGATAGAAGCGCACCATGTCCGGCACATACGGGTAGATCGATTTGTCGTCTGCAATGCCTGTTCCTACCGCATTGCAGAGTGATACGTTGCCCGCGCGATATGCCGAGATGAGGCCCGGAACGCCGAGCGACGAATCTTCGCGGAACACGAGCGGATCGAGGAAGTCGTCATCCACGCGGCGATAGATCACATCGACGCGCTGCGGCCCTTGCGTCGTGCGCATATACACGAAGTCGTGGTCGACGAAGAGGTCCTGTCCTTCGACCAACTCGACGCCCATTTGCTGCGCTAGGAACGTGTGTTCGAAATACGCCGAGTTATACATGCCGGGCGTCATCACGACGATCGTCGGATTTTCAACGCCTGCGGGTGCCGCCGCGCGCAATGTATCGAGCAGCAAATCGGGGTAATGCGCAACCGGCGCCACGCGGTTACGCGCGAACAGATCGGGAAAGAGCCGCATCATCATCTTGCGGTTTTCAAGCATGTAGGACACGCCCGACGGCACACGCAGATTGTCTTCGAGTACGTAGAACTCGCCCTGGCCCGCGCGCACGATATCGATACCCGCGATATGCGCATAGATGTCGCGCGTCACCTTAACGCCGCGCATCTCCGGCCGATACTGCGAATTGTTGAGAATCTGCGCCTCGGGAATGATGCCCGCGCGAATGATGTTCTGCTCGTGGTAGATGTCGTGAATAAACCGATTGAGCGCATTGACGCGTTGCCGCAAACCGCGCTCTAGCGCTTTCCATTCGTCTGCGGGAAAGATGCGCGGAATGACATCGAAGGGAATGGTGCGCTCGGGAATGCTGCCGGATGTATCGCTCGTTCCATAGACTGCGAACGTAATGCCGACGCGGCGGAAGTTGAGATCGGCTTCGGCGCGCTTGAGGCTGATTTGCTGTTCGCTCTGCGCGATGAGCCAGGTCATGAAATCGCGGTAATGCTTGCGCGGATCGCCCACGTCATTGAAGGCTGCCGCTGGCACACCGCGCGCCTCCAGCACGCTTTGCTCGAACATCTCGTTGAAGAATGCTTGCGTCATAACCGGTCTTCCATATGAAGTGCATGCTGGGGCGGGGCCCCTTCGCTCGTAATTCTGGTTGCACTCGCAAACGCTCGAAAGCCTGAACGACGCGGCCGACCGGACTCAACCGGTATGTCGTGTTGTTTCTTAGGCGACCTCTAAGCGCGATGCCAACGATAGCCACGATTTCGTCTGCATCGAATGCGCGGGCAGCCCAGTGCCGTTCAATCGAAAAGCAACTTCAATGCCAATGGTACAAGCCGGAATTAAACACCTTTATATTGCGCCGATGCCAACAACCATGCACCATAAAAGCGCATCGGTCCGAACGAGTGCACAGTCTGAGGAAGCCAGACGGCCGCACGGCGGTGCGCGTACGCATGAATCGTTGCGCTCCACCGGTATCATAAGCGTCTCACCGCCAGTCTCCGACAGTTTATGAATACGCCCTCTTCTCCCGCTTCGCGCCCTGCCTTGCGCGAACTCACGCCACTCGAAGCACGCGTCCTCGGCGTGCTCGTCGAAAAGCAGCATACCGTGCCAGACACTTATCCTTTATCGCTCAACTCCCTCACCTCGGGATGCAACCAGAAGACCGCCCGGGCTCCAGTCATGAACGTGAGCGAGGACGAAGTCCTCACGACCATCGACGGATTGAAGCGCCTCTCGCTCGTGATGGAAGGCAGCAGCAGCCGCGTGCCGCGTTTCGAACATAACGTCAATCGTGTGCTTGGTGTGCCGAGCCAATCGGTTGCCTTGCTCGCAACGTTGTTCTTGCGCGGCCCGCAAACCGCTGCCGAATTGCGTTCGAACAGCGCGCGTCTGCATGGCTTCGCGGACATCTCCTCCGTGGAGAGCTTTCTCGATGAGCTCGCTTCCAACGACCCGCCGCGCGTGATGAAACTGCCGCGCGTGCCGGGCGAGCGCGAAAGCCGCTGGGTGCATTTGCTATGCGGCGAAGTGAGCATGAGCGATTTCCCCGTGCGCGATGTCGCTGAACGCGAATCTTGGTCGCCATCGGAAGTCGAATCGCTCAAGGCCGAGCAAAAGCGCCTGACACTTGAAGTCAACCAGCTAAGAGCGATGGTTCAGCGCATGGCGGCTGAATTGGGTATCGACCTCGAAGGATCGTCCGACGAAGCATGAGTGTGTCGATCGATCCCCCGGGCTTTAGCGTCGAGCGTGCAATGCCGGTCGTCTTCAAAGCGGTTCAGCTTTAGCGCATCGTGCCAAGACCAACCAAAGGCGATGGTTTAGCTAATGCTTGACGTCACCGGAAAGGAACACGTAAGCATTAAACGAAGATAGCGTGACATGCGCGCATCAATTACAAATATCTTGGATAATTCGCTCGCAGCGCCAGGCGCAGACAAAAGACGATACTGTGCCGCGCCTCGAACCCGCAACGACGTATGAGGAGAACCAGCGTTGGAACCCGACACGAGCGACCAAAACAAGAACCGTCCATGGCTCTGGGCGACTCTTTTGATTCCCTATATTGCCCTGCTCTGGTTGCCGTTTTATAACGACACGCATCCATCGTTCGCAGGCTTTCCCTTCTTCTACTGGTATCAGTTTCTTTGGGTGCCGCTCACGTCGCTTTTGCTTTATGTCGTGTATCGGGGCATCAAATGAACGATCTCAATCCAGTCAATCCGGTTGCGATGACCATCTTCATCGCGTTCTTTCTATTGGTCACCGTCGTCGGCTTCTTTGCGGCGCGCTGGAAGCGTGGCGATCTTACGCAACTCCATGAATGGGGCTTGGGCGGCCGGCAGTTCGGCGTATTGATTTCGTGGTTCCTGGTCGGTGGCGATTTCTATACCGCCTATACGGTGATCGCGGTTCCCGCACTGGTCTATTCGGTCGGCGCGTACGGCTTTTTCGCGCTGCCTTATACGATCATCGTGTACCCGTTCGTGTTCGCGGTAATGCCCAAGCTCTGGAAAATCGCGCACGCCAAGAATCACATCACCGCTGCGGACTATGTGCACGGCGAGTACGGCGGCAAGTGGTTCCCTGCTGCCATCGCGTTGACGGGCATCGTCGCGACCATGCCTTATATCGCGCTGCAACTGGTCGGCATGCAGGTGGTCATCAAGGGACTTGGCGTGACGGGCGAATTGCCATTGATCGTCGCGTTCGTGATCCTCGCGCTCTACACCTACACGAGCGGCCTGCGCGCGCCCGCGATGATCGCGTTCGTCAAGGACATCATGATCTACATCGTCGTGATTGCGGCCGTGTGGGTCATTCCGTCGAAGCTCGGCGGCTATGCGCATGTGTTCGATACCGCCGATCAGTTCTTCAAGGCCAAGGGCGGCGCAACGGGCATCACGCTCAAGCCCGCGCAATTCACGGCGTATGCTTCGCTTGCGCTTGGATCGGCGCTTGCGGCATTCATGTATCCGCATACCATGACCGCCGTGCTGTCTTCGTCGTCCGCGACCACGGTGCGCAAGAACGCAATCTTTCTGCCTGCTTATACCTTGCTGCTGGGCCTGATCGCATTGCTCGGCTATATGGCGATCGCGGCGGGCATTCATGTGAAATCGGCGTCGGATGTCGTGCCCGCGCTCTTCAACACGCTGTTTCCCTCGTGGTTCGTGGGCTTCGCGGCGGCGGCCATTGCCATTAGTGCGCTCGTGCCGGCCGCGATCATGTCGATCGGCGCGGCGAATCTTTTCACACGCAACTTGTGGGGACCGCTGATCTCGCCGGACATGACGCCCGCTTCGGAAGCCGCGACGGCCAAGGTGGTATCGCTCGTCGTGAAGTTCGGCGCGCTGCTGTTCATCGTCTTCCTGCCGACGCAATATGCCATCGACCTGCAATTGCTCGGCGGCGTGTGGATTCTGCAAATATTCCCCGCTATCGTGTTCAGTCTCTACACGCGCCGCATGACGATGCCCGGCCTCTTTCTCGGCTGGCTCGTCGGTATCGTGCTCGGCACTGGACTTGCCATCTTGCAAGGGCTCAAGCCGGTGTATGTCCTGCATGTAGGCGCGGGATCGTGGCCGCTTTATATCGGCCTGATTGCGCTGGCGGTGAATATCGTCGTGACGTTCGCCGTATCGCTCGTGACGCATCGCCGCGTGGTGCCCGCGGTTTAACGCCATGAAAAGCCCGGCGCTTGACGGCGTCGGGCTTCTTTGCCGAGTGATAGTATCGATGGAGCATGCCCTTCTCATCCTTCCGTCGAGTGCCATGTCCGCCTCTTCCATCGCGAACACGCTGTTCGCACCCGGCAAGCTCTCCATCGGCCTTGCTTCCCTTGGTAACGTCGGGCCGGACCGTAGTGGACTTTAGCGAGCAGCTAGAACTCGCGCGTCTTGCAGATCAACTCGGCTTTCGTGCGCTCTGGGTGCGCGATGTCCCGCTCAATAGCATCGACTATCCCGATCCCGTCGGACACCTCGATCCGTGGGTGCTGCTCGGCGCGTTTGCATCGAGTACGCAGCGTATAGCGCTTGCAAGCGGAGCAATCGTGCTCACGTTGAGACACCCGCTTCATATCGCCAAGGGCGCCGTTTCCGTCAATACGCTTTCGCGTGGACGCTTCATTCTCGGTGTCGGCTCCGGTGACAGGCCGCCTGAATATGCGGCCTTCGGGCGCGATCCTGAAGAACGCCGCGACTTATACAAACGGCATTGGGAGACGCTCGCTGCGGCCATCGAGGTGCCCTCGCGCGTCATTCCGGACCGCGAGCCCGAAGGTGCGCCCGCATTCTTTCTGCGGCCTGAGCAGGACGCTTCGATTCCCTTGATCGCAGTCGGCTCCGGCGGTCAAAGCGTCGACTGGATTGCGCGTCACTCGCTTGGCTGGATGACTTATCACCGTGAACCGCAAGCGCAGCGCGGCCGCTATAGCATGTGGCGCGCAGCGGTCGAGCGCGTGTCGCCCGGCGAATTTCGCGCATTCGGCGTGGCCATGCGTCTCGACTTGAGCGAAGATCCCGACGAACCTGCCAGCGATATTCCTCTTGGCTATCGCACGGGTTATCGCGCGTTGATCGACCTGCTGCGCGCCATGCGGGATAACGGCACGCATCACGTCACGCTGAACGTTTCGTCTGAGCGGCGCGAGGCACGCGCGGTCATCGAGGAAGTCGCGAGATACGTGTTACCCGAATTAAATCGCTAAACGCATATGACCAGGCTTGCTTCCTTGCCCACCAACGATATCGTTGCACTCGACGCCATTGCGCTATCCCAAGCTATCCATGCACGAGAAGTATCTTGCGTCGAAGTGATGAGCGCGTATCTGGCGCAAGTGGATCGCCTCAACCCGCAAGTCAACGCGATTGTCGCGATGCAGGATCACGAGAGTCTTTTAAAGCTCGCAAGCGAGCGCGACACGCAGTTGGCGCGTAACGGAAGTCTTGGCGTGTTGCATGGTTTTCCTCAAGCGCCCAAGGACATTTTGCCCGTCGCCGGCATGGTGACGACCAAAGGCTCGCCCCTCTTCGCCAAGCAAATCACGCAAACCGATGCGTTCATTTTCGAACGCACGCGTCGCGCAGGCGCGGTCTTCATTGGCCGCACCAACTCTCCCGAGTTCGGCCTTGGCGGACATACCTATAACCCCGTTTATGGTTTGACGCGCAACGCATTCGATCCATCTCGGTCGGCTGGCGGAAGCAGTGGCGGCGCAGCCGTTGCGGTCGCGTTGCGCATGCTTCCCGTGGCCGATGGATCGGACATGATGGGCTCGCTGCGCACGCCTGCGGCATTCAACAACGTGTTCGGATTTCGCAGTACACCGGGATGCGTGCCGTATGGCCCCGCCGACGAAGTGTTCTATCAGCAATTCAGCGTCGCCGGTCCAATGGCGCGCACGGTCCCCGAACTCGGCTTCCTGCTTTCGGTGCAAGCGGGATTCGATGCGCGCGCCCCACTCTCGCGCCGCGGCGATTCACCGGCGGCATTTGCCAGTGCCTTGGAGCGCGATATGCGTGGCACGCGAATCGGCTGGCTTGGCGATCTGAACGGATATCTGCCTACCGAGACGTCCTTGCTCGATACCTGTAGCGCCGCCTTGCGTCACTTTGAAACGGCAGGTTGCACGGTTGAAGCGGCAGAGTTGAAATTCGATTTCAATCGCTTGTGGCAAGCGTGGATCGATTTACGCAGCTTCGCCATTGCGGGCGCTAATGCGCCGCTTTATCGCGATGCCGCTAAGCGCGCATTGCTAAAGCCCGAAGCCGTATGGGAAATCGAGCGCGGACTGGGTCTTTCGGGAGAAGACGTCTACCGCGCCGCACTGGACCGTTCGGCGTGGTATCAAACGCTAAACGCGCTATTCGAACGTTATGATTTTCTGGTGCTGCCTGCGGCACAAGTCTTCCCCTTCGATGCCACGCTCAACTGGCCTCATTCCATAGGCGCACGAACAATGGATACCTATCACCGATGGATGGAAACCGTGGTGCCCGCAACCATGGCGTCCTTACCCGCGTTGTCCGCGCCAGCCGGTTTCGGTCCTGCGGGTTTGCCAGCCGGAATACAAATAATCGGGCCGGCGCAAATGGATCTTGCCGTGTTGCAAGTCGGGCTTGCCTACGATCGCGCAAGCGGCTATTCCAGCATGCGCAGTCCGTTGCTTGCTTAGCGGGATTAAACCGCGCTAAGCGCATTTTCAAGTGCTTGCTTCTTGCACGCTTGCCGCTTTCTTTCCTGCCGGACGAGCTTTGCTCTTGGCGCCCGCTGCCTTAGACGATTGCGCCGGACTGTCACGACGCGCGCCCGTTTTGCCGTTCGATGCGCCGTCGATCAAATACACGCTACGGTCTGCTACATCCTTGATCCAGGCCGGCGGACGCGCGTGCCCACTCCAAGTCAGACCGCTCGCGGGGTCACGATACTTAGGCGGCATCTTCGATTTCTTGACGGCCTTCCTGGACGAAGCCACATTCTTCGACCCCACCGGACGCCCACGCTTCTTGACGCCAGGCGAACTGTCGCTCTTGTCGAGATCCGCCGTAGTCAGGCCATATTCCTGCATCAGCGCGCGAATGTTTGCGATCACCTCGCTCGATTTACGTTCACGCAATGCATCTGCACGGCGCTGCAATTTTTGAATCTGAGTTTCCAACTGAGCCAATGTAACCATTCTTCCCCCGTTTGATATCCTGCATAGGTCTAGGGAATGAGCGTACGAGAATTGATAAAGGCTTAAACAATAAAGCATTAATCTGACGCGCACACTCACCCGTCGAGACATCTTAAAGCGATACCATTGTTATAGCGGCAATCGCTCAAAAGATTACTTTTTATTGCTTTCGGCCTAATTGCGTTCGATGCGCTTGACGTGCTTTAACCGCGCACGGCGCAATGGCTTGATGAATATGGCGTTGGCGAAACAATCAAAAAAGCGGTGTGGCGAGGCGTGCATTGCACACGCCCTCTTGACGACTTCTCAGCTTTCCTGCGCCATCTCGGCAGGCTCGTGCACATCCGTCACGAGCGCGCCCGCGAGAATCATCGCGCCGCTATTGAGCGGCACGGAACTGCCCACGCGCCTTGGCCGGTACACCGGCTGCCCGCGCCTGATCACCTGCCCGCTTAGCACGCACGTTCCGCCCTTGCGCGCAGTGCAAAGCGCCCACACCTGCTCTGAATAATTGAATGAAGTGGGATCGTGCCATGAAAGCGCCAGTGTCGATTCGCTCAAGCGCTCCAACACGCGAATGTTCACGCTTTCCGCGCCCGCCGCCCGCGCTAATGCGTTCGATGGCTCGCGCGTGAAGGCACGCGGCATCAGCCCATGGGTCTCGCCAGACTGCGATCGTCGGCTTGACCGGCTATCGAGCAATGCCAGGGTACGGCTCCAGGGATCCATCGTCGATGGAAGCTTCATGTTCCGCTCCTGCTGGCGGCAACAGACGTCCGCGAAGCAAGCCGGACCGCTGCCTGGTGAACTTTCGGGAATGCACGACGCGCCATCTTTGACACCGGGGCGAGCCGCGCCAGGTCGAACCGTTATCGACTCCTGCTCTTGGTGGAGACACTGCTCTGGACATTCGATCTAGAGTAGTACACCTGAGCATGCATTGTTTTTATTTTTCTTTCCATTCTTTTGTCGAAAATGACAAGCGTCGGTAGCTCGTGCGGGCCGTCCGGCCCGCCATTTGAGACGCGGCGGGGAAAGCGAACGCGTAATGCATTAGCGAACGAACGTTCGGCAAACCCTTTAGAATACTTTAGCGGCTTCCCACGTCACCGTAATGAAGGAAGTCGTTTGCCTGCTTGCGCACGTTTGCCGAACGATGAAGCATGCGCGGAGCGGCGAATTTCTGACAAAATAAAAACCGCGAACCGGACAACCCTGTCGAATCATGACAAGCAAGATGAACGTCAATGCCAGCGTCTCGGCGGACCGCGCGTCCGTCAGTTTCGTTGCCTTCTCGCGCGAGCAGGCCATTCAGTGCAACATCACGCGCAAGGCATTGGAGCAATATTTCTGGGCGCCCGTCGGTGCTACCGACGAGCGTCTGCTCAAAGCGTTAAGCGATGGCTACGAGCGCATCAGCGCTCGCGTTCATCGTAAATTCCTTGCTCATCCGTCGAGTTCGGTCACGCTCGACGTGGTCGATTTTTCCACTTGACGCGGCTCAACGCGCCGCCTGCGTCGACTTGCGCATTTTGGTGACGTCCTCGACGTTGACGGCGGGCGTGTTGTTGTTCCATGCGCCGCGAACGAACGTTAGTACGTCCGCTATCTGCTGATCGCTCAGTACCGGCGCATAGCGAGGCATGGGATAAGGCGCCGGCACGCCTTGAATGACGAGGTCGCCAGTGCCGTTCAGCGTCACGTTAATGAGCGACGACGCATCCTTTTCCAGCACGTTGGGATTGCCCGCCAAAGGCGCGAGCATCGGCGCAAAGCCACGACCGTCCACGCCGTGGCAATGCATGCAGTACGCCGTGTAGACACGCGCGCCCGAATCCGATGCAGCTGGACGCGCCAGGGACACCTTCGTGGCCTTGGCATCATACGAATACGGCGTGTTGCCGTTACCGCCCGCTGCCGGCAGCGACTTCAGATAACTCGCCATGGCCGCCACATCGCTGTCGTTCATGGCTTGCGTGCTGTTGTTGATCACGCTCGTCATTGCGCCGAATGCGGACGCGTGCCCGTTCGCGCCGGTTTTGAGGAACGTCGCGATATCCTGCTCGCTCCATCGGCCAAGACCGGTGTTGTGTTCGGCGGTGAGGTTCGATGCAAACCAGTTGTCGAGCAAGCCCCCGCTTAAATAGACGCTGCTCGTTTCGTCGAGTCCTTTTTCCTGGAACGCGATACCTCGTGGCGTATGACACGAGCCGCAATGGCCCAGGCCTTGAATGAGATAGGCGCCACGGTTCCAGGCGACATCCTTGCCGGATTTATCGCGGTACACGCCCTTCTCGAGAAATACCATATTCCAAAGCTTGAGCGGCCAGCGCATGGTGAGCGGCCATTTGAAGTCCGGTTCGCGATTAGCCTGCTTGATCGGCGCGACGCCATGCATGAAATACGCGTAAAGCGCATGCATGTCTTCATCGTTGATCTTTGCATAAGACGGATAAGGCATGGCCGGATAAAGATTATGGCCATCCTTGGCAACGCCCTCGCGCAAGGCTTTAGCAAAATCCTCTTCCGTATAGCGGCCAATGCCTGTGTCGGGGTCGGGCGTGATATTGGTCGTATAGATGGCGCCTAACGGCGTCATCATCGGCAAGCCGCCGGTCATGGGTTTGCCGCGCGGAGCGGAATGGCAGGCCACGCAGTCGCCGGCCTTGGCAAGGTAAGCGCCGCGTGCGACGAGTGCATCGGCGAATGCATCCGCTGCATGCGCGAGTGTCGACGTCACGGCATACGCTGCAAAACAGGCAGCCACGAGAGGCTTGAATACGTTTTTCATGTCGGCCTCCGTCAAGCGCTTTGCAACTGGTTGCCGACTGGTAATTGCCTCAGTCGCTTGCCGGTGGCGGCATAAATCGCATTGGTGATGGCGGGCGCGAGTGCCGCCGTGCCCGGTTCGCCGATTCCTCCCGGCGCTTCGCTGCTCTTGACGATATGCACTTCCACCGGCGGCGTTTCGTGAATACGCAGTATCCGGTAGTCGGTGAAATTGCTCTGCTCGACGCGGCCGTCCTTGATCGTGATCTCGCTATAAAGCGCCGCCGTAATGCCGAATATGATGCCGCCTTGCACCTGCGCCTCGACCGTATTCGGATTGACGACCATGCCGCAATCCACCGCGCATACGATTCGACTGACCTTCACCGCGCCGGCTTTATCGACCGCGACGTCCGCCACGATTGCGAAGTAGCTGCCGAACGCATGCATGACCGACACGCCGCGCCCCTGACCTTGCGGCATGGTTTGCTTGCCCCATTCCGCCGCCTGCGTGGCGACATCGAGCACATAGCGCGCGCGCGGCGACTTGCCGAGCAGATCGCGTCGATACTGCACGGGATCGATCTTCGCCTGCGCCGCGAGTTCGTCGATGAAACTCTCCACGACGAACGTGCCACGCGTCGGTCCCACGCCGCGCCAGAATGCGGTCGGCACATCGCGTGGCTCCTGGCGCACGTAGTCCACGAGTTGATTCGGCAGATCGTAGGGAAGATCGGCGGAGACTTCCACCGCATCCGGGTCGATGCCATTCTTCACCGCCGGCGGCGCAAAACGCGCAAGCACCGACGAACCGACGATGCGATGCGTCCACGCCACGGGCTTGCCGTTCGCATCGAGACCGGCCGACAGCGTGTCGTGATAGCAAGGACGAAACATGTCGTGCTGAATGTCTTCCTCGCGCGACCACGTGACCTTGACCGGCACGCCAAGCTGCTTGCCTATCTTGAGCGCTTGCGTGGCCATGTCGAATTCGAGCCGGCGGCCGAAGCCGCCGCCGAGCAGATGGTTATGCACGACGATCCTTTCGGGCGGCAAGCCCGTGGCTTTGACGCCTGCATCGACGACACGCGTGGGCACTTGAGTGCCTAGCCAGACATCGCAACCATCGGCGCGCACGTGCACCGTGCAGTTGATCGGCTCCATCGTCGCGTGTGCGAGCAACGGCTGCACGTAGACGGCATCGACACGCGTCTTGGCATTGGCGAACGCCTTGTCGACATCGCCGTCCTTGCGCGCCACGGCGCCCGAGCGTCGTGATGCGCTCGCCATTTCATCGACAAGCTGTTTCGTCGATGTGTTCGCGCCCGCGCCTTCGTTCCATTCGATCACGAGTGCGGCCGCGCCACGTTTGGCGGCCCACGTATGATCGCCGATGACCGCCACGCCGTTGTCGAACTTGATGACCTGCTTCACGCCCGGGATTTTTTTGGCGTGACTGTCGTCGACGGAAACGAGCGTGCCGCCGAAAACCGGGCAGTTCACGATGGCCGCATAGACCATGTCGGGCAAGCGCACGTCGAGACCGAATACCGCCGTGCCATCCACTTTTTCGGGAGAATCCAGACGCTTGGCGGGCGTGCCGATCAGCGTGAAGTCCTTGGGGTCTTTGAGCTTGATGTCTTTGGGAACCGGCAATTTGGCGGCTGCTTCGACGAGTTCGCCATAACTTACGCTGCGTCCGCTCGATGCCTGCGTGACCTTGCCGCCTGCGGCGCTGCATGTCGATGCATCGCATTGCCATTGCTGCGCCGCAGCCGCTATGAGCGTCATGCGTGCGGCGGCGCCTGCCTTGCGCATCGGTTCCCATGCATAACGAATCGACGTTGAACCGCCGGTGAGCTGACCGCCCAGCAACGGGTCCATGAAAAGCTTTTCGTTGGGCGGCGCATGCGCAATCGCTACGCTGTCGAGCGGCACTTCCAGCTCTTCGGCGATCAGCATGGGGAGCGCCGTATAAACGCCTTGTCCCATCTCGACCTTTGGCATGATGAGCGTGACCTTGCCGCTCTTGTCGATCTGCACGAAGGCGTTGGGCGCGAATATGCCGTCTTGCGGCGTTTCGACACCATCGCCGGCAATAACGGACTTGCCGCTCTTCTGATCCTGGCTCGCGGCCGGCAGACTAAAGCCGATCAATAAGCCGCCGCTGGCAGCCGCGCCTATCGTTACGCCAAACTTGAGAAACGCACGGCGCGAGAATGTCCCGCGCGACGCATGACGTCCCGCCTCGATTAAGCCTTGCGACATCTCAGGCCTCCTTCGCGGCTTGCTTGATCGCCGCGCGGATGCGGTGATACGTCCCGCAGCGGCAGATGTTGCCCGCCATCGCGGCGTCAATGTCGTCGTCGGTCGGATTGGGAACGGTCGTGAGCAATGCGGTCGCTGACATGACTTGTCCGGACTGGCAGTAGCCGCACTGCACCACATCCAGCTGACGCCATGCGGTTTGCACCTTCTTGCCAGCGGGTGTGTCGCCGACGGCTTCGATCGTCGTCACCTTGCGCTCACCGACAGCCGCCACAGGCAGCACGCATGAACGCACGGCGACGCCGTCGAGATGAACGGTGCAGGCGCCGCATTGTGCGATGCCACAGCCGAACTTGGTGCCCGTCAGGCCCACAAGATCGCGCAGCACCCAAAGCAAGGGCATGTCGGGCGGCGCATCGACGGTATGCGTCTGGCCGTTGATGGAAAGCGTGGTCATTGGGCGGCTCCGGCTTATTAATGGTTATCGGATATCGCATGAGCTGAAGGCGTGGGGCGGCCGTCAGTCTTTGAATTCATCGCGTCTCGAATGCAAGGCGACTAAGCACGAGGCAAGCGGATTGTAGCGCCGCATTAAAAAAGGAGCATGGATGGCGACGCCTTTAGCTCAAACGGCTTTAGCACCATGTTGCTTTGCAGGCTTAAGGAATGAGGCATTTGCTTTAAGGCGTCAACATAAAGTACCAAGCGCGATCGACAGTTAGTTGCATGATAAAAGCTAAGGCGAGTTGCTTCACGGCCCTCCGCCTACTGGCAAGCTAGCGAATCATTTCCCAGTTTGCATAGAACACACGTCGCATGGACATGACGCCAAGACGCACCGCCGCGACCATGACGTCAAGCACGCGCGCAAAATGCGAAGGCCTCAAGACATCGAGAAAAATGCAGTACCGCAAGCGATCGGATTCGTTGACCGACCGATGCACGAGCGTATCGTCGAAAATGAATAGCGGATCGTCGTGCCAATAATGACGAAGCCCCGCTACTTCGATAAAGACATTTTCGTCGTCGATAGGACGGAGGTTGTAAAGACAACGCAAGGTAATACGCAGCGGTCCGTAATGCACTGACGTACTCTGCCGCTCATTGAAAACCGATATGCCGATGGTCTTGACGTATTTGAAGTCGCGCGCCATTTCCGGTAAGTCAAGCGAACTATCGACAGGCATGCCATACCAGCGCACGAAACACATGCCGCGGCGCTTGCTTGCCATTTGCCCTCCGAGGCGCGCGTTCACTAGCGGAAGATGGTCGTTGAAAGCGGCGATGATCGAGCGGATCTCGTCTTGATGCGCGGCCGGTAACTGCGAGAGATCGTAGACGCCGTGATTCCGTTCGCAGATGAGATCGACCAGCAAATTGAAGGGAGAAAGCACCCACGTAAGCAGGCCATTGCCAAGAAAATAACGCCGCCAGTTTGCTGCATCGAACTGGCGGCTGCGTTGAAAATCCGCTAAGCCGCTTGCCAGGAAACAGAGCGCAAGGACAGGCAAGAACTTTAGAAGAAGCGCCAGAATCGCAAGATAGAGCAGATCCTTTCGTCTCACATTCGGCCTCGGCGAGCGTCGTCGTTGACCGTTACATCTTAGTACGGGTTATGTCAGCGAGAAAACGCCTGCTTAAGAAAATGCGGCGCGCTTGCAACACCTGCTTCAAGCGCTCTTAGGCTTGAGCAAAACCTTGATTGAGTCGAGTGAATTGGCGGTCTTGATCGCTTCGTCCCATTCTTCCAGGGAAAAGTCGTGCGTGACGATGCCCTTGGAAGTCACGAGCCCGCGCGCCAGCAAGTCGATAGCGATGGGATAGCAATAAGGACCGAGATGCGCGCCGCGCACGTCGAGCTCCTTGCGGTCGCCGATGATCGACCAGTCGACCGTCGTATCCGCACCGAACACGGAGAACTCCACGAAGCGTCCAAGCTTGCGAATCAATTCCAGCCCTTGCGACACGCCGGCAGGCACGCCCGTGGTTTCGATATAGACATCGCAACCGTATTGGTCCGTGATTGAGCGGATGATGTCGAGCGCGTTGTCACTTTTGGGATTGATGGTGATATCCGCGCCGTATTCGCGCGCGAGTTCCAGCCGCTCATCCACGAGATCGATCACGACCAGCTTCCTGGGCGTCTTGAGATGCGCGACTTGCGTCATCATCAAACCGAGCGGTCCCGCGCCTGCGATCACGACGACATCGCTTAGCTGAATATCGCCGCGATTCACCGTATGAATGGCACACGCGAGCGGCTCGATGATCGCGGCATCTTCGAGCGAGATGCCGTCCGGAATTTTGTGAACGATGGCTGTCGGCGGGAAGCGCATGTATTCGGCCATGCCGCCATCCGCCACTTCACGCTGAAAGCCGAAGATGTTATGCACTTCGCACATCCAGTATTGCCCGGACTTGCAATAGCGGCACTTCGCGCACGGCACGATCTGTTCGGCGATCACGCGGTCACCCTTGTTCACGCCGAAGTGCTCGGCCGCCCCCTCGCCCAGTTCTTCCACGTAGCCGAAGAATTCATGGCCTGGAATGACCGGCGCCTTGACCCAAGGGTTCGGGCCGCCCCAGAACATCTTTGCGCCCGACCAGCATTTGCAGTCGCTCGCGCAGATTCCGCATGCGGCAATGCGAATGACGATCTCGTTTCTGCCCGGCGTCGGGCGCGCGACGCGCTCCACGCGATAGTCCTTCGGCGCGCGGCACACAATGGCCGTCATATCCGTCATGTTCGTGTCTCCGGTTATCGTTTTGGCGTTCGTTATTCTTCGAGCACGATCTGCACTTTCACATCCGTAGGCAGGCCGCTCGATGCTTCCTCGAACGCCTTGATACCATCGGCGAAGGGGAATGTGCGCGAGATGAACGGCTTCACATCGAGCTTGCCGGATGCAATCAACTGGATCGCACGCGGGAAAATATTCGCGTAGCGGAATACGGATTCGATGCGCGCTTCCTTGATCTGCACGGCGACCACATCGAGGGCAATGGCGCGCTGCGGCATGCCGACCAGCACGAGGCAGCCACCGGGACACAACAGATCGACAATGCCCTCGAAGGCCTTCTCATTGCCGCTCGCCTCGATCACGATATCCGCGCCCCAGCCGTCGGTCAGTTCGGCGATCACGTCCTTCGCATTGCGTTCGCGGATATTCACGGCCGTCACGCCCTGCACCGCGCCAATGAGATCGAGCTTCTCCTGCACGAGATCGCAGACGATGGCGCGGCTGCATCCACCTGCGAGCGCCGCCAGCGCGCACATCATGCCGATGGTGCCCGCACCCAGCACGACGGCGACATCGCCCGGCTTGATCGCGGCTTTCTTCGCAGCCTGCAAGCCGATGGAGAGCGGCTCGACGATCGCGCCTTCGGCAAAGCTCACGTTGTCCGGCAACTTGTACGTGAAGGCCGCGGGATGCACGACGAACGGCGCGAGACAGCCATGCACGGGCGGCGTGGCCCAGAAGCGCACCTTGGGGTCAAGGTTATAAAGCCCTTCACGCGATGCACGCGACTCCATGTCCGGCACGCCGGGTTCCATGCACACGCGGTCGCCCGCCTTGAGATTGCTCACTTCATCGCCGACCTCGATGACCGTGCCCGACGCTTCATGCCCGAGCACCATCGGCTCATTGACGACGAACGGTCCTATGCGGCCATGCTGGTAGTAGTGAATGTCGCTGCCGCAAATGCCCACCGTGTGAATGCGGATACGCACGTCGCGCGGTCCGACCACCTGCGGCAAGCTGAACGGCCGCAAGCTGATACGCCGTGCTTCTTCGAGAACCAGTGCTTCCATCGTCGTTCCTTCCTTGAAATGTTTATTGTTGGCTAGCCCGCCTGAAAGCCGCCGTCGATGGCAAGGCTCACGCCGCTGACCATGCTGGAATCGTCGCTTAACAGATAGGCGATGGAGCGCGCCACTTCCACGGGCTGCACGAAACGGTTCAGCGGAATGCGCGCGAGCATCGGGCCAGATTTGACGGGGTCGCTCCAGGCTCGCTCGGCCATGGGCGTCATCGTCACGACAGGGTTCACGGCGTTGACGCGGATGCCGTGCGGTCCGAGTTCGACGGCCATGACGCGCGTCAGTGCATCGAGTCCGCCCTTGGACGCGCAATACGCCGCATGCAACGGCAAGCCGACGGTCGCCGACAAGCTCGACACGTTGACGATGGCCCCGCCCACATTGCGCGCGATCATGCTCTTCGCGCACTCCTGCGCGACGATCATCGCGGCGCGCACGTTGACGTTCATGGTGAGATCGAACGCTTCGGCGGTCGTCTCGAGGAACGGCTGCAATTGCGCGATGCCCGCGCAGTTCACGAGCAGATCGACCGGTTGCGCGCCGCGCGCGGCTTCGCGGGTGGCATCGGCATTTGCGAGATCGACGGCAATGGTTTCGCAGCCGGTCTCTTCCTTGAGTTGCGCGAGATCGGCAGCGCTGCGGCTCAAGGCAACGACCCGCGCCCCGCGTTCGATCAGGAGATGCACGGTCGCGTGGCCGATGCCCTTGCCCGCGCCGGTGACGAGCACGGTCTTGCCTGCAAACTCGCGGTTACGGTCGATGGTGTCGGTCATGTTCTCTTCAAGGTTCGTCGCAGAGTCGCCGCGCCGTGTCTTCATCGGTCACGAGCACCGACGGATAGCGTCCGCGCAACGCCGCACGCGTGACATGAAACTTCTTCGCGCCGCCACTGACGAGAACCACGCGACGCAGCTTGCGCAAGTCTTCGAGCGTGATCGCAACGGTGCGGCGATTCAGCGGATGATCGATCAGCTCGCCGTCTTCATCCATGAAATGCCCGAGCATGTCGCCGACCGCGCCTGCTTTTTCGAGCGTGCGCAATTGCTCCGGATTGTCGATGCCATAAGTTACGACGAGGGATTCCGTCAGATCGCCGCAAGTCAGCAGGGCGAGGTCGGAGTTGCGCGCGAGTTCGTAGGTCTCGCGCACGGTGCCTTCCTGCAGGATCACATCGCGCGCCTTCTGGCTGCTGACGTAGATGGGCGCGGCGAACAGATATCCGTCCGCGCGGCAGATATCCGCGAAGTCGGAAACGATGTCGAACGTGTTGATGCTCGGGCAATGCGAGAGGCCGCCTTGCAGCGACACCGCTGACACCGCGCCATAACTGCGTTGCGGCATGGCGCGCAGCACGGCGCGGATCGTGCGTCCCCAGCCAAGCCCGATAGTTTGCCCTGCAACTATCTGCCTCGAAAAGTAGCTCGCCGCGCCGATGCCGAGCGCCGCGTTGTTCGCTTCGGTGTTCGCACCGGTCGGCACGACCACCGCGCATTCAAGACCGAAGCGTTTGCTGAGCGCTTCTTCCAGCGCGACGCATGGCGCTATCTTGCTGTTGATGGTGATCTGCACGAGACCCGACTCGCGGCTTGCCGCGAGCAGCCGGTTCACACGCACGCGGTTGCTGCCTATACGTTCCGCGATCTCCTGCTGCGTCAGGTTGCCGACGTAGTAGTGCCACGCGACGCGCGCCTGCAATTCCTCTTCCGAGTCGATGGATTCGTCGGTTTCGGCGAAGGCTAGGGGTGGTACTGTCTTGCTCATATCGAGTGTCTGGTCACAATGGAAGGCCGAAGGAGTCTACTTCACCGCGCCCATCGTGAGACCTTGCACCAGCCGCCCAGACACGAGCAGCGCGAAGACGACCATCGGCAGGACGATCAGCGTACCCGTGGCCATGATCTCGCCCCAGGGCAATTCGTAACCGCTCATGTAGCTCGTCGCGGCGACCGGCGATGTAATGGCATCGGTGCGTGTCAGCACGAGCGCATATAGCAGATCGTTCCACGAGAAAATGAAAGCGAAGATGGCGGATACGACGATGCCCGGCATCGCGAGCGGCAAGTTGATGCGCCAGAACACGCGCCACGGCGACGCGCCATCGAGCCGCGCGGCCTCGTCGAGTTCCACGGGAATATTGCGGAACTGGTCGGTGCAGATCCATACGACGATCGGCAACGAGAACGTCAGATAAAGAAGAATCAGCACGATGTGCGTATCGACGAGATCGAGCTTAGTCGCAATCAGAAAGAACGGCACCGCGAGCACCACGGGGCTCACCATGCGGTTCGAGATGAACCAGAACCACAGGTCTTCCTTGCCACGAAATTCGAAGCGTGCGAGCGCATAGGCAGCGGGCGCGCCGAGCAGAATGGCAAGCACCGTCGTGCTGCTCGCGATGATGAGCGAGTTGAGCAGACTGCCCGCCACGTCATGCTCGAAAAGCGCCGCCGAATAGTGATGAAACGTGGGACTGAACAGCCACTTCGGCGGATACGCGAGCGCGTCGGACTGGCTCTTCAGGCTCGTCGTCACCATCCAGTAGAACGGAAACACGGACGACAGAAAGACGATCGCCAGACCGAAAAAGTGCCATACGGTGGCGCGTTTGCGTGCGGCACGCGCACGCAGGGCACGCTTGGTCATGCCGCCATTTGCGGCTTGCAGGGTCGGAGAACTCACGCGGCCTCCCGGTACACGAAGCGGATATAAAGACGCGACAGCACGATAGTCAGGATCAAGAGAATGATGGCCTGAGCGGACGCCATGCCCTGATCGAAGAGACGAAAGCCCACGCGCTGGATATAGATGCTGATGAACTCCGTCGCGGTGCCGGGGCCGCCGCGCGTCATGGTGAAGACGGCATCGAACATCTTCAGCATGTCGGCCGAGCGCAGAATGAGGATGGCCGTCAAACCCGGCAGCAAATACGGCCGCTGCAAGTGCCAAAGAATCATGCTCCACTTCGGCGTTTCGAGGCGCGCCGCTTCCTCGGCTTCCTTCGGCACCATGGAAAGCCCGGCCAGCAGAATCAGCGCGCAAAACGGCGTCCACTGCCAGATATCCATGATCATCACGGAGACGAACGCCAGCGTCGGATCGGCAAGCCAGTCTTGCGGCGGAATGCCGAAGAGGCCCGCCAGATAGTTCGCCACGCCGAACTGCCGGTTGAAGATCAGGCGGCCGATCAGGCCGACGACCGCATAAGTTGTCGCCATTGGAATGACGAGGCTCACGCGAGCGGCGGCGCGCATCCATCGCAAGTCGATACGGTGTAGCATCAACGCCGCAAAGAGCCCGAGTGCGACCTCGATCGGCAAGGTAAGACAAAGGAACAACGCAGTGCGGCCGAGCGCGCCCCAGAACGAGGGATCGGTGAGCGTCGCCACGTAATTGTCGATGCCCACGAACGGCGTGCCCGACGCGAGATCGGCGAGCTTGTACTGATGAAACGAGTTATAGAGCGCCAGCAGCAGCGGGTAAATGCCGATGACCGCCAGCGCGAATATCGCCGGAATCAGGAACCAGAAGGCAGGCGTTCGCGGCACCACGCCAAAGTAACGCGTCCGCTTTCCGAGCCTTGGAGAAGTTGCCACGCCTGCCATTCGATCGCCTCCGGTTCCTGATGTTTAGCGTTCAGCCGATTACTTGAGCAAAGGCTTCTTGCCGTCGTAATAGCCGGCTTTCTTCAGGATGTCCTCGGTCTTCTGACCGATGGTCTGCGCGCCATCCTTCACCGTCACCTGACCGAGCATGATCTTGCTGCCCCATTCGCCGATGACTTCCGACACCGCCGGCCATTCGGGGAAACGCGGACGATAATCCGGCACGCCGCCTTGCCAGGATTCGACCATCGGCTTCACGAACGGATACTTGTCCTGCACCGCCTTGTCCTGATAGACCGCCGTGCGTGCCGGCACGCCGCCCGCCTCGAGATAAGGCTTCGCCATGGCCTCGGACGTGATCCATTGGATGAAGAGCCACGATGCCGCTTGCTTCTTCGCGCTGGCCTTTGCATTCACGGCAAGCGAGAAGCCGCCGAGCGCGGGCTTGAGTCCCGCCGGCCCCTTCGGTTCGGTGGTGATCGCAAGACAGTTGCCGAGCTTCGACTTGCTCGGGTCGGTGAGCGTCGGATAGAAAGCGGACCATTCGGTGATCATCGCGACCTGCCCTTGCGCAAGCGCGTTGACGGCTTCGGCGTGATCGAAATCGACGATACCCGGCGGCATGTACTTCATCAGCTTTTGCCGGTATTCGAGGCCCGCTTGCGATTGCGGCGACATCAGGTTCGACTTGAACTTAGCATCGAGAAGCGATCCGCCATTGGGCCACAACACGCGCATGAAGCTATCCGCCGATTGCGTCTCGCCGCGCCGCGACTGCAACGCGAAAGCGAACTTGTCGCCCTTCGTGAGCTTCGGCGCGTAGGTTGTCAGCAACTCGTCCCAGGTCTTCGGCGGCTCGTCGAAACCCGCGTCCTTCAGCATGCACTTGTTGTAGAACATGAGGCCCGAGTAATTATCGAACGGCAGGCCATACGTGACCTTGTCCCATGTGCCGAACGAGTCGAGCAGAATCGGGAAAAAGCCCTTCAGATTGAGATTCGGGTCCGCGAGCTTGGGATCGTCCGTGAACTTCTTGATGGGCACGAGCCACTTGTTGCTCGCGAATTCGCCGATCCACACGACGTCCACGAGCACGATGTCCTGATCGCCGCCGCCCACGAAGTTGAGCACTTCCTTCTCACGCGTGTTCTCGTACGGAATCACTTCCCAGCGCACCTTGATGCCCGTTTCTTTCTCGAACTGCGGTATCAGGGTTTGTGCTGCCTTGTAACCGGGACGATCCAGAAAGATGGCCTTGATGGTGGTGCCAGAATACGGCTCCGCGGCTTCCTTGAGCGTCCACGCCTGTGCGTTCGATGCGGCGAAAGCCGCGCTGGCCGCAAGTAGCGCGACAGCCGCTACGTGCTTGACGGGACCAAGTTGTCTCACCTGGGTGAAGCGCTTCTTCATGCCTGTCTCCTTTGATTTTTTTAGAGCAGTGATGGCTTGCGGATTCGTTCGTAGCGTCTTTCGGTTCCTGCGAGTGCGAAGGGAAACGGGTGGAAAACACGGCGTATGCGGCGAAGACCGTCTGTGTCGTTTCACTTGTAATTTCGGTTTTACAATTGTATATTTTGACCCGAACAGGTTGTCAAGAACTAAATCGACGAAGCCATTCGATGCTGCGCTGCGATGAACACACTCGTGGCCCGGCCATAGACGGAGACAGGCATGAGCGCCGTTCATCTACAGCAGATCCGCAAGTCCTTTGCAGGCACCGATGTGCTCAAGGGCGTCGACATTCAGGTGAAGGACCGCGAGTTCATGGTCTTCGTCGGACCATCGGGATGTGGCAAGTCCACCTTGCTGCGAAGCATCGCCGGGCTCGAACGCAGCGATTCAGGGCAAATACTGATAGGCGGTGAAGACGTCACCGAACTCGAACCATCGCAGCGTGGCGTGGCGATGGTGTTTCAGTCGTATGCGCTCTATCCGCACATGACGGTGTACGAGAACATCGCGTTCGGACTGCGCATGCTGAAGCTGCCCGAAGCGCAGATCAAGGAACGCGTGCAGCGCGCAGCCGAGATTCTGCAGATCGGTCAACTGCTCGAACGCCGGCCGCGCGCGTTGTCGGGCGGACAGCGTCAGCGCGTTGCCATCGGGCGATCGATCGTGCGCGAACCGCAAGTGTTTCTCTTCGACGAACCGCTCTCGAATCTCGATGCCGCCTTGCGCGTGCAGATGCGCCTCGAACTCATCAAGCTGCACAAGCAACTCAACGCGACGATGATCTACGTCACGCACGATCAGACCGAAGCGATGACCATGGCCGATCGAATCGTCGTGCTGAATCATGGGCGCGTGGAGCAGATCGGCACGCCGCTGGAGCTTTATCGCACGCCGCATAATCGCTTCGTCGCGGGCTTCATCGGCTCGCCGAAGATGAACTTCATGGACGTGCGCGTGCAACGTGTCGATGCCGCCGGCGTCAGCATCGAACTGCCCGGTGGCGAGGCGCTCACGCTGCCCTTCAAGGCTTCGTCGGTGAAGGCGGGCGAGACGCTCACGCTCGGCATTCGCCCGGAACATTTCGTCGAGGAATGCGGCGGCGATATCGATAGCGGTGTTGCCGGCGAAGTGATGGTGATCGAGCATCTCGGTGGCGAGACGCTCTTGCATCTGCGATTGCCGAACGACCTCGTGATTCAAGTAAAGGGCTCGGGCGAGTCCACTGCGTTCGAAGGACAACGCCTGAATGCGGGCTTCAGCATTCGCCATGTGCATCTGTTCAACCAGGACGGCAGTGCGCTCGAACGTCTTCGGCCCGTGACGGAGACTGCTGCCGCTTGAGGCTGGGTCGCTCGATCAAGTTTCCTCAGCGGATGCCGTAAACGAAAAGAGGCGCCGAAGTAGCGGCGCTCGCGGCCGCGCCGTCGGCTGCATCCGTCACCGCTGTTCATCGTGAAACTCATGGCATCCAGCATCCGTTCGCTGACGGCATGGTCCGTCGTGGTGACGTTCGCGCTCAGCGCGGCACCTTCCGCTTTCGCAGGCACCGGCAACGCAGAGTTGCCCGTGACGCTGACCGTCTACGATATCTGTACGCTCGATATGGGCGCCACGCAGCCAAGCGTGGCCTGTTCCGCAGGCGGCCAGTACCGCATCCTCGCGGGCGAATATTTCGCGGACGTCCGCATCGCCGATATCAAGGCCGCGCAACGACCGCCAATGCCGGTCGTCGAGATCGCGTTCTGAAACGTCGACCCTTGACGACGCATTGTTACAATCGCTTACGCTTTAACGTCTGAGGAATGCACATAATCGGGGCGTCACGACGCGCCAAAAATCTGAGAGAGCAGCGCAAACGTTTGGCGCGCGGAAGACACTTCCAGAGAAGAGGTGAACAATGCGTCGCCGTAACCTTGCCGTTTCCGTGCTTTGCATCGCGTTGGCATCGGGGCCGCTCGTTCCGTTCGGAGCGAACGCAGCCACGCGAACCACTACCTTCACCGTATCCCTCACGCTGCAGAACGATTGCCAGATCGCGGCCAATCCGCTCAATTTCGGCAACTCGGGTGTTATCGCGGCGAACATCGATCAGACCACCACGTTGAGCGTCACCTGCTCGAACGGCGCGTCGTATAACGTCGGGCTGGATGCGGGTTCGGTGTCGGGTTCCACGGTGCCGAACCGGCTGCTCGCGGGCACGGGCACGCCTCTGCCGACGGTCGCCTATCAGCTCTATCGCGATGCCGCGCGCACGCTCGTCTGGGGCCAGACGGTCGGCACCGACACGGTCTCCGGCACCGGCACGGGCGCGGCGCAGACGGTCACGGTCTATGGCCGCGTCGCGCCGCAGACCACGCCGGCCGCGGGCACGTATTCATCCGTCGTCATGGCTACCGTCACGTTCTAGCATGCGCTCATCGCAGTGTTACCGGGCCGCGCGGCCCGGCAGGCGGGCGCTCGCGTGTGCGCTGGCGGGCTTCTCGTGGTGGTGCCTTCTGTACGCGGCGAACGTATCGGCGGCGGCCTTGCAAGTGTCGCCGATCCGGCTCGATCTCTCCGCCGAAAGGCCCGCCGCCGCGCTCACGCTGCATAACGACGGCAGTGCGCCGCTCAATGCTCAGGTACGCGTGTTCGCATGGACCCAGTCGCTCGACGAAGACCATCTGGAGCGCACGGCCGCCATCGTCGCGAGTCCGCCGATCGTGCAGATCGCGCCGAACGGCGATCAGACCATCCGCATTCTGCGAGTGGGAAGCGAGCCGCTTGCGCGCGAGGAGACGTATCGTCTGCTGATCGATGAAATTCCGAACGGACAGAGCGCACAGAACACGGGCGTGCGCATGCAGTTGCGCTACTCGGTGCCGGTCTTCGTGGGCGCGGACGAAGCGCGCTTGCCCGCGTTGAAGTTCGCGCTGGAACGCAAGAGCCAGGCAAGCAACGAAGCCGACGTCATGCTGCGCGTGTCGAACGGCGCGCAAACGCATGCGCAACTGAGCCGCGTTCATCTTGACTGGTCCGATGGTCAGAGCACGCAAGTCTCGGCGGGACTGCTCGGCTATGCGTTGCCCGGCGCCGCGCGCCGCTGGCCCGTGCAGGGCGCGCCTGCGAATGGCACGTGGGCGACCTTGCACGCCGTCGTCAACGGCGAGCCCGTGACCATGCGTGTGAACGTCGAGCCGGGACCGCCGGGCTCCGACCGCTAGGCCGTGGATGCCATCGCCGCGCCCGCGTGCGAGCCGGTCACGCGCTCATGTGCTTCGTCTGGTGCCGATCATCGTGTGGTCCGCCATGCCCGCGTGGTCGCACGCGAACGACTCGACACCGGCAATAGCGCCCACTCAGATGCAAGGCGCCCTTCCCCATGAACGCGGCGAGCTATATCTCGAAGTGTCGATCAACGGAACATCGACGCAAAAGATCGCGCAATTCTTCGTGACCGACGAGATGATCTACACGACGCCCGGCGAATTGCGCGAACTCGGCTTGCGCACCGACGACCTGCAAGCGCAAGCGAACGGCCGCATCGCGCTGGGTGTCGTGCCGGGCCTGCGTTATCGATACTTCGAGCAACAGCAACGCATCGACCTCGAAGCCGCCGATGCGCGCCGCGTGCCTTCCGCGCTTTCCAACATTCCGGCACGCGCGCCGGTGGCCGCAACCGGCACGGGCCTCGTCATCAACTACGAAGCGAGCGTGCAGACCAACTCGCCGGCGCAATACGGCTTCTATGGCGAGGAACGCTTCTTCTATCCGGGCGGCCTCTTCGACAACACCGGCACGGCGTACTGGTATGCGGACAGCCGCCGCTATGTGCGGCTCGATACGTCGTGGAGCCATTCGGACACCGCTTCACTCATGACCACGCGCATCGGCGACACGATTTCCTCATCGCTCACGTGGACGCGCCCGGTGCGCATGGCAGGCGCGCAACTATCGCGCGATTTCGGCTTGCGGCCCGATCTCGTCACGTATCCCGTGCCCGCGCTCGGCGGTTCGGCCGCCGTGCCGAGCGCCGTCGATCTCTACGTCAACAATGTGCGCCAGTTCAGCGGCGCGGCGCCCTCGGGACCGTTCGTCATCAATGCGGTGCCGGCCATCAACGGCGCGGGCGAAGCGGTGATCGTGAGCCGCGATGTGCTCGGCCGCAGCGTGATGACGACGGTGCCGCTCTATATCGACGCGCGTCTGCTCGCAAGCGGCCTCACGGACTTCTCCGTCGAAGCGGGCTTCGTGCGCCGCGCGTATGCGCTGCGCTCGTTCGACTATGCGGGCGACCCGTCGGCATCGGCGTCGATCAGGCGCGGTTTAACCGATACCATCACGCTCGAAGCACACGGCGAAGCCACGCGCGGCGTCTACAACGCGGGCGCCGGCGTATTGTTCGGCGTCGGACAAGCGGGCGTCTTCAACGTGTCGCTGGCGGGCAGCGCGGGCAACGGCGGCTCGAATCCCGCGCCCCTTTATATCTATCCGGCAAGCTTCTACAACGGCTTCGATAGCAGTTCGCCGCCTTATGTTCCGCAAGCGCCGCATGGCGGCAGCGGCATGCAGGTTTCGGTGGGATGGCAATGGCGCACGCCCGCGCTTTCCGTCGATCTGCAAGCGCAGAAAGCGACGCCTCACTACAGCGATCTGGCGTCCGCCGAAGGCACGCCCGTGCCGCGTTCGACGTATCGCGCGACGCTTGCCGCGCCCGTGCGCGTGCTGGGTTCTTCGAGCACGGCAAGCGCGAGTTACGTGGGTCTTGCCGATCCCTACTACGGCGACTCGCGCATCGGTTCGCTGGCGTACACGGTGACGTTGCCGCGCGGCACGTCGCTATCGGCGAGCGTGTATCACGACTTCGGCGACACGCGTAACACCGGCGTCTTCGTGGCGCTCGCCTTCGCGCTCGGCGGCGCCCTCAACGCGAGCGTCGATGCAGGCAGCGATCACGGCAAACCGCTCTTCGGCGCATCGGTGACGAAGACGGCCGACTACGGCGGCGGCTTTGGCTGGCAAGCGCAGACGGCGCATCAGAACGGCGTGCAGCAGTCGCTTGCGCAAGGCGCGTATCGCACTCGCTATGGCGATTTGCTCGGCACCGTGGCGAGCGTGCAGTCGCGCGTGTATGGCGAGCTGGACGCATCGGGCTCCATCGTGATGATGGAAGGCGATGTGCTCGCGGGCCGCCGTATCGACGACGCCTTCGCGCTCGTCTCCACCGATGGCGTAGCGAACGTGCCCGTGCTGCACGAGAACCGCGAGATCGGCAAGACCAATGGCGCGGGGCATCTGCTGGTGCCGGATCTGATCGCGTATCAGGCGAATCATCTCGGCATCGACCCGCTGGATCTTCCCGCCGATACATCCATCGCCACCACGCAGCTCAATCTCGCGCCGCAATCGCGGGCGGGCGTCGTCGCGCGTTTTCCGTTACGGGGTTTCAGCGGCGCACAACTGCAGCTCGTCGATGCCGCAAGCGCTCCCTTGCCGCCGGGCACGACGCTTACGCACCGCGAGACCGGCAAGCGTTACGTCGTCGGCTACGACGGACTCGCCTTCATCGACGATCTCGCCGCGACCAATACGCTCGACGCCACGTTATCCGGCACGCCCTGCGAAGCGCACGTTGACTTCACGGCGCAAGCACACGCCTTGCCGACGCTCGGCCCATTCACCTGCAAGAGCGCGTCGCCATGAAGCGCGCATGGTTCTTGGCTATCGCGCTGTTCGTCTTCATGACGACGCCGGTGCGTGCGCAAGTGTGCACGGCGTCGATATCGAGCATCAACTTCGGATCGATCGCGCCCGCGACGGATTCGTCCGCGAACGTCTCGGGCTCGGTGACGGTGTCTTGCACGGGCTTCGTGCTGACCTTGCCGGTGCGGGCGTGCATCAGCATCGGGACGGGCAGCGCAGGTGCGTCCTACGCGCCGCGCCTGGCGGCCAACGGCGCCAGCACGCTGCAATACAACCTCTATGCCGATTCGACCGGCGGCACGATCTGGGGCTCGCGGCGCTCCGCGAGTTACGGCGCGGTGGCGCTCGACATACCGCTTATCCTCGCGCTCGGCACGGCATCCGGCAGCCGTACCTTGCCGTTTTATGGACGCATCGCGGCGGGTCAGAGCACGCTCGTCGCGGGAACGTATCTATCGACATTCTCGGGCGCGACGCAGGCCGAAATGACGTATCAGCAATACGTTGTTTCGCCGCCCAACTGCTCGACCGTGACCGCCAATTCGAACGCCCTTTCCTTTACCGTGAGCGCGACCGTCATCAACGATTGCACGCTTGCCGCGACCAACATCAATTTCGGCACGGCCGGACTACTCGATGGCGCCTTGACGGCAACGGGCACACTGAGCGTGGCATGCACCAGCAACGACCCTTACTCGATAACGTTATCGGCCGGCGGCGGCAGCGGCGCAAGCGTCGCGGACCGGCGCATGACGCGCGGCGGCGGCAGCGAACAGGTGCGATATCAGCTCTATCAGAACGCGGCTTACTCGACTCCGTGGGGCGATGGCACGAATTCCGCGCCGGCTCTTGCAGGCACCGGCACCGGTTCGAGTCAGGCGATCACGGTCTATGCGCGCGTGCTGCCGCAAGCCACACCCACCGCCGGAACTTATAGCGATACCATCCTTGCGACCATCACTTACTGAGCCGCGAACGTGCGCTCTCCACTAGTCAGCATTGCAAAAGTTATTACACACAGGCTCGAAACTACAAGGCGCCGTGCACGGTGACGACGCATGCGGGCGTAACGCTTGCCTCGACGTAACGTTACCTTTGACCGATACGCTCTTCCCGATGCTTCCGAGGATCTCTCAACACCGGCAAAAATTCGGGTTTTCCCTTTCTGAAGTCCGCATCCGAACGCCGAACCGCCGCGTATATCCAAACTGGCACGACTCCTGCAAACCTTCTCTTGAACACTAAGGGAGGGCGGCAAAGCATGAGTACAACGACATCCCGCTCGCAGGTCGAGAACGTCGTGCGCGACTCCGGTCAGGCATTGAGGCGTCGCGTACTTCAGGGTCTCGCGGCTGGCGAGTTTTGTATCGCCTATCAGGGAATCTACCGAGTCGACAGCGGCGAGCTCGCGCGCATGGAAGCGCTCATCCGCTGGCGTCATCCAGACTACGGCGTGCTCTTGCCTGGCGCGTTCTGCGAGGCGTTGCAGGACCCGGACGTCATGGTGAAGATCACCTGGTTCGTCATGGATGCCGTCGCAGGCGATATCGCCGCGTGGCTCGCGCGCGGCGGCAAGCGTTATCCCGTCGCGGTCAACGTGCCGCCTTCGGTCGCCGCCATGCCGGGCTTCGCAAAACGCATGGAAGCGATCTGCGTGGCGCATGGCATCGCGTCGAGCTATATCGAACTCGAACTCTCGGAAAGCGAGGATCTTGCGCTCTTTCCGTCGATTCAACAGGTCGTCCAGCGCTTCCGTAATAAAGGCGTCAACATTGCGATGGATGATTTCGGTACCGGCTACGCGTGCCTCGCCGCGCTCGGGCCGATCGACTTCGGCACCGTGAAGATCGCCAAGGAGCTGCTCGCGGAAGCGCCGCGCTGCCCGAATGCGTGCATGGTGTTTTCCTCGGTGCTCGCGCTGCTCACGCGGCTCAAGGTATCGATCGTCGTCGAAGGCGTGGAGACGCCCGCGCAGGCGCAATGGCTCGCGCAGTGGCCGCATGTGCTCGCGCAAGGCTTCCTGCTCGCGCGGCCCACGTTCGGCATGGACAACGTGCCGGGCGTGGATGCTCACGCGGACATGCAAGGCATGCAGGGAGCCCATGCAATCACGCGGCAAACCAGCCGGCGCTCGGCGATGCGTATCGCGGACGCGGCATGAAGGCGCGCACCGCCTGTATGGAAGGTTGAAAGGA
Source organism: Caballeronia sp. GACF4 (assembly GCF_023631025.1). Classification (NCBI taxonomy): domain Bacteria; kingdom Pseudomonadati; phylum Pseudomonadota; class Betaproteobacteria; order Burkholderiales; family Burkholderiaceae; genus Caballeronia; species Caballeronia sp. GACF4. The sequence goes on along the minus strand of NZ_JALQDW010000026.1, from coordinate 344,709 downwards.
CATAAGGCCGGACCCACTGATTTCATCCGGCCGCCCAGAGCTTCTGGCAGCCCTCGAAACGCCAGAACTTCGCCGACGTAGGCATGCGTCGGCGTTTTTTTTGGACGCCCGGAATCGATACCCGAGCGCGGCAGTCAGAGCGGGCGCGTCTCCGGTTCCTCATCGAAGATTTGGAACTTGCGCATCTTCTCCCACAGCACCTTGCGGCTGATGCCCAGATGCAACGCCGTGTCCTGCCGGCGCCAGCCGTTCGCTTCGAGCGCCGCGATCACGCGATTTCGTTCGTTCATGTCCCACTTGCTGCGGTCGACGAGCAGCTCAGTGGCGTTATCCACGGGTTGCGCATTGCGCGCGAGCACGAGGAGCCGCTTGACGCGCCCTTCGTCCCACGAGCCGAGTTGCCGCACCGTCACACCCACGCGCTCCGCCAGATTGCGCAACTCGCGCACGTTGCCGGGAAAATAGACATCGGCGACGGCGTCCGCCAGCCAGTACGGTAACTCGGGCAAGGACTCGAGCTTCTCCTTGCCCACCACTTCGTTGATGAACGACTTGAAGAGCGCAATCTTGTCGGCCGCGCCGCGTTCTTCCAGCGTCGGAATCTTGAGTTCGATGACTGCGAGCCGGTAATAGAGGTCCGCGCGAAACGTGCCGTCCTTCACGAGCTGCGGCAAGCTCTTGTTGCTCGCCGCGATAAGCCGGAATTCGAGCCGCACGGGCGTCGCGGAACCGAGCCGCGTGACCGCCTGATCTTCCAGCACGCGCAGCAGCTTGACTTGCTGATAGAGCGGCAAGTCGCCGATTTCATCGAGAAAAAGCGTGCCGCCGTTGGCCTGCTCGAAGTAGCCTTTATGCGCGAGCACCGCGCCCGTGAACGATCCCTTCGCATGCCCGAAGAACAGCGACTCGAAGAGACCATCGGGAATCGCGCCGCAGTTCACCGGCACGAACGGACCTTCGCCATAGCGGCGATGCTTCTCGTGCAGCAATTGCGCAATGCGCTCCTTGCCGACGCCGGTCTCGCCGTGCAGAAGCACGGGCGTATCGCAATCGGCGAAGGTATCGACTTCGTGCAGGAGCGCCTGCATGCATTCGGCATGCGCGATCAACGCATGCGACGCCTGCGCTTCCTCGCCATGCGCGCGCAATTGCTGTGCGAGTTTCGAGACCATCGCGCGCAATTCGGCGCCGGTGAAATCGAGCGGCAGGATGTGCGAATAATCGGCGGGAAACATGGACGGATCGCGTTCGCGCGGCGCCGCGCCGACCCAGACCACGGGCATCGAATGACGCGCTTCCCAGTCGCGCAGCACGAACGCGCCGCTGTCTATCACGCTTACGCTGATGATCGCGATCGCCGGGCGCGACGAATCGCGCGGCGCGCTGATGGACGTGCCGTCCGCGCGCAATACATCCACTTCGTGACTGGACATGCAGCGCACCACGCGCTCGACGATGTCGGACTTGCCCTCCCACACGTGGATGTCGAGGCCATCGATTTTGGTGATCTGTCTCATGTCGTTCAGTACGCCAGTTGCGATTCGCCGCAGGTAAGCGACAAGTCGTGAATCGTGCTCGTGCCGATCTGCGCGCCGAGGAGTTGCAGGACGGGGACGAGAACCTGGTCCAGTCCGGCGAGTATCGTGGTCAATGCGGGCGTGAGCAAGGCAAGCAGCAGCGGTGCGATGCTATTAAGCAGCGCGGACGGAAGCAGCGGCGACGCGAGTATCAAACCGCCAGGCGCCGAGAGACTCGTGTTGAGCGAGGACAACGCGTTGGCGAGCGTCTTCCCCGGCAGCGATGCAAGTGTCTGATAGTCGTCGCTGTTGCCGCTCTGGCCATCGAATGTGAGCGTGCCCGATGCCGAAGGCACGGAGCCGGTGGTCACCTTGGCGGTGACCGTCAGCAGTCCGAGCACGTTGACGAGCGTCGCCGGTTGCGAGCAGGCGGCGGTGCCCGCGGGGGTGTCGCCGACACACACGTTCGCCACCGTGCTGTTGACACCGATGACCGAGCGCCGCGCGAGCGGCGGCCCCTTGCATTGCGTCGACGCAAGGTACGCGGAGCCCGCCACGGCCTCCACGACCACGGGCAGATGCACGGTCGGCGCGATGTTGCCGAAGAGCGGACCGAGCACGAGCGACAGCGTGCCGACCGTGACATCGAGCGATGCGCGCACTTGCGCGGTCTGCGCCTGCGTGCGCCAGTTGCCGTTGGCATCCTGGCCCGCTTCGCCGATGGCGAGCACCGGCGGCTGAATGACCCGCACGGTCAGCCCGGCGGAAATCCCGAGCAGATTCAACCCGCCCGCCACGTTCACCGCCGACTTCCCGGCCTGCGCGATCTCGGCCATGACGAAGAGCGCGTCCAACGGGCTGATGGTCGCGTTGAGCGCGGATTGCGTGTTGGCGAGCGCCACCGAAAGCAGCCCCGGCGCCGTCGATGTCTTGCCGAGCGAGATCGTCTGATTGCCCGGGATATTGGCGCTCGCGATGGTCTGCATCGCGCCAAGCGCCGTCGAGAGATTGGCGTTGGCCACGCTCGTCGTTTGCAGCGCGTTCACCATCAGGCGCGCGATCTGCGCGGCCGTGAGACTCGTGGCGAGCAGTTGATCGACCGTGCCCACGCCCGCCGCCGTCACCAGATCGGCGATTTTCACGCGGGTATCGGCGAGTCCCTGATACGACGCGAGCGAGAGATTGAGGCTCGTGCCGAGCAGCGCGTTGAGCAGGCCGTTGATCGGTCCCGGGCCGATGCTCGCGAGCGTCGTGCCGATGCTGAACGCGCCGATATCCGTGACCTTGGCGACGGCCGTCGCCGTCACCGTGCGTGCCGGCCCCACGAAGAAGTACGGCACGGTGCGCGTCGCGACGACTTTCACCGCGTTGATCGGCGTGCCGCCCGCCGCGAAGTAGTCGGGCGCGGCGTTCGCTTGCGTGTCCCAGCGGCCGCACGCGGTCGTCATGCCGTTGCCCGACGCGGTGGCATCGAAGCCGTTGACCGCCGCGCTGCCCGTCGCGGCGGCGGTGGCGCGCGTGCACGCGGCATCGGCGACTTGCGAGCCTGCTGTAGCCGCGAGATCGGCCGCGCTTTGCAGGCTGCGGCGCGCGAAAAAGAAATTGCCGACGTCGATCGCGCCGAGCGCCGCCACCGCCACGATCAGCCAGATGGCCGCGAGCGTGCCCGCCACGCCGCGTTGCGCGCGCCGCGCTGGTCGATGGCGAAAAGGCCGTGTCATGGGCCGGTCAGTCCGCGTCGTGATAGTTGACATCGAGCGCCGGCCGCCCCGCCTGTTCCAGCGACGAGCCGTAGCGCTCGGGAATGGCCGTCTCGAACGACTTCATGTAGCGCGCGTAGGCAAGACTCGCTTGCGCGCCGGGCATCGGGCGCGCGGGACCGGCTGCGGCATTGCTCGACTGCAACGTGAGCCAGGCTTCGGTTGCGTGACCGACTTCGCTTGCTGCCGGTGCGCCTTCCTCGGCCCGCGCTGCGGATACGAGCGCCATCGCGCTGAACCAGATCGCTGCCATTGACGATGCTTTCATCGACTGCTTCCTCGCTCGATTCGATTTCAACGTGACGCGATACGGCTACCGCCGCCTTCGTCCTGCACTTGCGCGCGATACGTGCGCGCCGCCTGCTGCACGCGCTTTGCATCGCCCTGAATGGCCTGCTGCACGTCCGGCGCGAACTTCTGTTGCGTCATCAATCCCTGCGCGTTTGCGGCCTGCCCGCTCGAAAGCAGAAAGAGCGCGACGTTGCTCATGATCTTCGCGTTGTCCGGCGCGAGTTCGGCGGCCTTCATCAATGGCACGCGCGCGCCCGCTATGTCGCCTTCGCGCAGCTTCGCGTACCCAAGGTCGGACAGCGTCGCGGCATCGGTCGGCGCGCGCTGCGCGGCGGCTTCGAAGCGCATTGCCGCCAGCCGGAAGTCGCCCGCCTGGCCGGCCAGCAAACCCAGTCCACGCAGACCGCGCGCGGCGAACGGGGTATCGGCGAGACGCGCATAAGCTGCTTCGGCGGGCTGTGTCTGGCCGGTCTGACGCAGCGCATCGGCGCGCAAGAGAATGGTGTCGGGCGACTCGCCATACTGCTGCTCGTAAGCGTCGATATGCGCGAGCGACGCGAAGTACAACCCTTGCGACTGCATCCGGTCGATGAGCGCCAGATACATGCCGGGCGTGTCGGGCGCGGCATCGCGATGCATCGCCTGATCGAGCGCGGCCTGACGTTCGGCCTGAATGCCGACGCCGTAGCCGCTTTCCATCTTGCTCGCGCATCCGCCTAACAGCATGCATGCGCCGATAGCGGCAAGCGTGACGAGTCGCGTCCGGTTGATTGAAGATTGCGTCATCGATGAAGCCCCGAAAGCGAATGCAATACCGCGAGAAACCCCGGCCCCGCGGTGACGATGAGCAGCGCAGGCAACAGCGTCAGCACCATCACGCCCGTCATCTTCACGGTGACTTTGCCGATGCGCTCACGCAGCGCCGCACGTCGCGCCTCGCGCAGACGGTCGCCGAACTGCCTGAGCGGCTCCTGCACCGCGCCGCCGTATTTCTCCACCTGAATCACGAGCCGCACGACCGTCGCGAGGTCTTCGTTCTCGTAGCTGCTGGAAAGGCGCTTGAGCGACTGCTCGCGCGTGCGGCCCGTCGCAAACTGCGCCTGCGCCGCCGCCAGTTCCTTCGACAAGATCGGCAGCACCGTTTTGAAGTCGTGGATCATCACTTGCAGGCTCTGATCCAGCGATAACCCCACGCCCTGCAACAGCCGCAACAGATCGACGAACATCGGCAGCTCGTTGCCGACCGCACGCTGACGCGCGTTCGCCCGGCTCTGCACGAACCACTTCGGCGCCATGAAGCCGCCCGACAGCGCGACGAACAGCAGCAGCATGAAGCGCGCGCCGTGCGGCGTGCCACGCGCGAGCAACATCAGCGCGACCGGCGCGAGCGCCGCGCCCGCGATGCGCGCCAGCATGAAAGCGCCGCGAGCGCGCGCGTCGAGATAGCCGCAGCGATCGAGCAGGCGGCGGTCTTCGTCGGCCACGGCGATGCGCCCGAACGAGGTATCGAGCCACCCGATGCTCGCGCGACCGATGGCGGCGAACAGGCCCGTCGGCGGCGCTTCGCTGCGCGCGGGCCCGCTATCCGTCGATACCGGCGCGCCTGCCGCGACACGTTGCGTGAGCGCACCTTCCAGCGTGCGCGCCGAGCGTTGCATGCGCGCGTAGCGGCTCAACGCGAGCGCGCCGATCAGGGCGGCGGCGCATGCGAGCGCGAGCACGGCGAACGCGGCCACGAGGTTGGGCGTCAGATGCATCGCGTCCTCTTAACGTTTACGGCGCGCGCGCTCATGTCCTGAGCCTCGCCATGCGAAACAGCAGCCACACGCCGAGCATTTGCAGGCCGAGCGCCGCGTACACGAGCCGCTGGCCGAGCGGATCGGTCCACATCGCATCAAAATATTGAGGGTTGGTGACGATCACCGCCGCGCCGAGCAGAACGGGCAGGAGACCGAGCACCCACGATGAGAGGCGCGTTTCCGTCGACAGCGCGACGAGTTCGCGGTCGGCCTGTTCCAGATCGCGCATGAGCGCCGACATGCGGTCGAGCATCACGTCCGAGCGCCCGCCGTATTTCACCGATACGCGCAGCACCGCGCCCACCAGTTCGAGCTCGCGCACGCGATACATCCGCGCCACCGCGCCGAGCGCGTGATCGATCTCCATGCCGGTACGCAGCATCGGCAACACGCGGTCGAGGCAATCGGCGAGCGGCGGCTCCGTGCTTCCGAGCGCGGTCTGAAACGCCGCCGGCACGCTATGACCGATGACGATGAGCCGCACGATGCCATCCATGAACGAGGGCAACTGCCGCACGATACGCTGACGTCTTTTCTGCGCGCGCCAAAACAGCGCTGCCGCCGTCACGGCAAGCACGAGCGCGGCGGCCGCAAGCCCGAGCAATGCGTTCGTGCGCGCTGTCATCCAGAATGCGGCCAGCGCGGCGGCGACGAGCGTGACGAAAAAGAAAGCGCGCGGCCGTTCGATTCCCGCACGCCGCATCAGATGTCCATAAGCGGCACGCGCCCGCACGATGTCTCGCGCAATCTCGACACTCACGCCCGAGTGCGTGTTCGCCGATGCCCGCGACTGCTCGGGCTGCCGTGCAGTGCGCGGCCGGGGCGTTGCGTGCGACGCCATGACCTGCCGCTCAACGAAGCGCGCGGCGAGCATGCGTTCGTGCTTTTGCGCGCCGCGCCGCCACAAGGCGAGCGCGGCGGCCGCGAACAACAGCGCGAGCATTGCGACGAGCGCCGTGCCTCTAGACACGGAAGCCTCCGCCGAAGCCGCCGAAACCGCCGCCACCGCTTTTGCCGAATCCTTCTGCAAGCGACGCGCCCAACGCCTGCCGATACTTCGCGAGCTTGGGCGAGCTCGGATGAATGCCGAGCGAGGTCCAGCGGTCGGTTTCCTCGCCATTCGCATCGGCGACGGGGTCGTAGCGATACAACTCCTGCATCGCGATGATGTTGTCCGACAGCCCGGTGACTTCCGTCACGGAAAGAATGCGCCGCTTGCCGTTCGAGAGCCGCCCGATCTGCACGATAAAGTCGATGGCGTTCGCAATCTGCCGCCGCAGACTTGCCTCGGTGCCCTGAAAGCCCGCGAAACCCGCGAGCATTTCCAGCCGGTAAAGGCACTCGCGCGGTGAACTCGCGTGCACGGTCCCCATCGAGCCGTCGTGGCCGGTGTTCATCGCCTGCAGCATTTCCAGCACTTCGCCACCGCGCACTTCGCCGACGATGATCCGGTCGGGCCGCATCCGCAACGTGTTGCGCAAGAGATCGCGAATCGACACGACGCCCGCGCCGTCGAAGCCGCCCGGACGGCTTTCGAGCCGCACCACATGCGGATGATTGAGCGACAACTCGGCCGTATCCTCGATCGTCACGACGCGTTCGTGCTTCGGAATGAAGAACGCGAGCGCGTTGAGCAGCGACGTCTTGCCCGAACTCGTGCCGCCCGAGACGAGCACGTTGCAGCGCGCCTCCACCGCCGCTTCGAGCAGCGAGCTGATCTCCTGATTGAACGTGGAGTTCGCGAGCAGATCGTCGGGGCGCAGCGGATCGCGGCGAAACTTGCGGATCGACACCACCGGCCCGTCGATCGACAACGGCTCGATGACCACGTTCAGGCGGCCGCCGTCTGGCAGGCGCGCATCGACCATCGGGTTCGACTCGTCGAGCCGTCGGCCGATGGGCGCGAGAATCCGCCGCACGATGCGCAAGAGGTGCGCGTTGTCCGCAAAGCGCACGGGAATCTTTTCGAGCATGCCGTGACGCGACACGTAGACATCGCTATAGCCGTTGATGAGGATGTCTTCCACGGCGGCATCGGCGAGCAAGTCCTCGATCGGACCGAAGCCCGCGAGCTCCTTCGTGAGCGCGGCCGCGACGAGGCGTACCTCGCTCTCGTTGAGCGGGATGCGTCGCAGGCGCACGAAGCTGTCCATCTCCAGATCGACGAATTGTTGGATGGCCTGGCGCGACCATCGGCCGAATTCGGCGCCGAGTTCCTCGATACGCGTGAGCAGATGTTCATGCGCCGCGCTCGCCACGTCCTGGAACTGCTGCGAGTGCGCGAACGCGACGGCATCCTCGGCCAGATCGTTGGAAAACGCGATGTCCTTGCTGAAGTCCTGAACCATCGTCATGACCGCCTGAGAAAGGTGGGAAGAAGTTGCGCGAGTCCGGCGGCCGGGCTTTCAGTAGCCTTGGGCAGTGCATGGCGGCCGGCGGGCGCGGGTTCATCCGCGAGACGCGCGACGAGAGGTAAAAGCGCGCGCACGTAAGGGTCGCGCGGCGCGGTATCCGCGAGCAAGCTTCCCTGATTCACCGCGCGCCCGAGCGCCTGCGCACGTTCCGGCAAGATGCCGATGAGCGGTAGCCCGAGCCGCGCGGCCAGTTGATCCGCGCCGAAGTTGAGCGCCGCATCGAACTTGTTGACGACCAGACCGAGCGAAATCTTCCGCGCTGCGGTTTCGGTTTGCTCGCCGCCGCGCACATGCTCGACGAGCGTGACGGCCGAGACCGCCGAGACCACGTTCGGATCGCATACGAGCCAGGTTTCGTCGGCGGCCTGCACGACTTGCGCGACAAAGTCGGGATTCGAAAAACCGCCGAGATCGACGATCTGGTGGTCGAAGTATGCGCGCAGCCGGTTGAGCGTGCTGACGGCCGTGGCAAAGGAAATCGCGCGCATTTCGGCAAGATCGGCGGGCAGCGCGGTAAGCGCGAGGCCGCTCGCATGACGCGCGAAGGCGGTGTGCACGAAGGTTTCGTCGAACCGGCGCAGGTTGCGCACGGCATCGACGAAATGCAGTTCGCTGCGCGTGTCGAGCAAAAGCGCGCTGTCGGCGGCGGGCAGGCCGAGATCGAGCAGCGCGGTGGCGCGGCGCGCGCTCTGACCGCGCCGTTGCAGACTCACGGCGAGATTGGCGGCGAGCGTGCTCACGCCCACGCCGATGCGCGCGCCGAGTAGCACCGTCAGCTTGCCGCGCTTGGGCACATGTTCGGGACGCTCGTCGATGAGCCGCCGCGCCACCGTGAGCACGCTGCCGGGATGCCCGCCGGTATCGATGAAATCGCGCGCGCCCGCGCGCAACGCGGCGAGCGCGGGTGCGGGCGTCGCAAGCGTGCCGAGCGCCACGACCGGCACGTTCGGAAAAGCGTCGCGGGCCGCTTCGGCGAGTGCGGCCGCGTGGTAATCGGCGCGCTCGGTGAAGTCGATGAACACGATGGCCGGCGCGCATTCCGCGATGCGCGTGACCAGCGCGACGGCATCGCACGGCGCGATTTCCACCGCGCCCGTGCTGGTCAGCGCCTGCTGCAGCCACGCTTGCCTCGACGGTTCGGGACTCGCCAGCAGAAAGCGCGCGGTGAGCGGCTCGCCCGCTGCCGCCGCCGCTGCTGCCTTGCCGGGTCCGAATCCTTGGGTGTTCATCGCGAAAATCCTGGCGCGGTGTCGGAAGAAAGCGCTCCGCCGACGAAGCTCTTCCACACCGGTCCGTCGCGCTGTTCGGACTGCTGGCCGGGCGTCATCGGCAAGGCGGCGCCCCGGGCGATAGGCGCGACCAGGTGCGGCGTCACGATGATCACCAGCTCGCGGTCCGTCTGCGAGTACTGCAAAGTCTTGAAGAACGCGCCGATGATCGGCAAGTCGCCGAGCAAGGGCACCTTGTTTACGTTCGACGCCGTTTCGCGATCCACCAGCCCGCCGATCACGAAGCTCTCGCCGTCGCCGAGTTCGACCGCCGTTTCCGCGCGGCGCGTGGTGAGCGCGGGCACCGAAACACCGTCGATGGTGATGGCGTGCGCGAAGTCGAGTTGGCTCGCCTCGGGCGCGACCTTCAGCGCAATGCGGTCGGCGCCGAGCACGGTCGGCGTGAGCGAAAGGCCTATGCCATACGGCTTATAAACGATGGTCGTGCTGCCGAGCGCCTGCGGCACCGGAATCGGAATTTCGCCGCCCGCGAGAAAGCTCGCGCTCTGGCCCGAGAGCGCGACGAGCGTCGGCTGCGCGAGCACGCGCGCGAGGTTGTTCCCTTCGAGCAGGCTCAGGTTAGCGAACAAACCGCGCGAGCCCGAGTTGAGTAGCAGGTTGAACGCGGCGCCGATTGGCGAGGTGGACGTCACCTGCAACGCGGTCGTCGCGCCGCCGGTATAGGAACCCAGCGAACTGGGCGCGAAACTGCCGAACGCGAAGCCCGCATGATTCTGCGAGAACAGATTGAAGCCTGCTTCCTTCAGCACGGCCTTGCTGAACTCGACCACTTTCACGTCCACCTGCACGACGCTCTTGCTCTGTACCGTCGATGTATCGACGAGCGCGCCGTCCTTGCCGATAGCCGCGCGCGCCGCCGCTGCCGCGCGCTGATGCTTGGCCATCGACGGCGTGCTGCCGCTGAGCACGGCCGTCTTGCCGAGCACGCGCACTTGCGGCGCGTCGTGGTCGAGCAGCGCGGCGTTCGCGCTGGCGGCGACATCGACGGTATAGGACGCCGGCGTGTCGCGGCCCTGTTCCCAGACGAGCAGATTGGTCGTGCCTGCCGACTTGCCGACCAGCAGCACGCCACCATTCTTGAGCACGAGAACATCGGCGATACCGGGATCGGCGACGGCCACGCGCGACACCGTGCGGCCATGCGCGAGAACCCGCTGCGCACTGGTCGCAAGCGCGATCACGGGAGCGTCTTGCGCGCTGCCCGTCGATGCACGCTCGATGTCATCCGCGTGCGGCGTCGCGACGGCTTGCGCCACGTTCGCGTTGAGGCCAAGCAAAACCGCGCAGCACGCCATGAGCGCGCGCGTGTGGAACCGCAAGATCGGTGGCCGGTTTATCGTCATCGTCATGGCTTGCTTCGTTTCGAATTCATCGGGATAGCCGGCATCGGCGCGCTCAATATGCGGTTCGCTCGACACGGCCACCCCGGATCACTTCCACTTCGTTGCTACGCGGCGCACGCGCCACGCCCGCCGCACGCGGTTGCGTCACCGGTTCGCGGCCGGCGCGCGCGCCCGACAGCGCACCGAGCGATACCCCGGCGGCCGCGCGTGCGGCGCCATCCGCGTCGGCATGCAAGGCAGCGGCATGCAGGGGCAGCCACGACTGCGGCGGCGGCATTTCGGCGTCGTTGGTGTTGCGCAGCGCCAGCACGAGGCGGCCCGAGCTTTCGGCGAGCGTGAGCGCATCGACATCGGCGGTGCGCACGGCGAGCACGGCGGTCTGTGCGTTCAAATTGCGAGTCGCCTGGTTCGTGTCGCCCGCGGCCTTGCCATCGACACCTTCCACCGACGCGCCGCCCACGCTCAGCACGCGCACTTTCGACAATAGAAGGCGCGCCTGTGTCGCCTCTACTTCGGCGCCGCTGCTGCCGCCGCCTTCGCGCTTGAGCGTGAAAAACACATCGACGAAATTGCCTGGGCGCACGAGATTGCCGACCGCGTTGGTTTCGTCGACGCGCACCGCGACCGCGCGTTCGCCCGGCTCGACGACGTCGGCAAGTCCGCTCGACAGCGTCTCGACCGTGAGCGGCGTGCCTTGCGGCACCGCGACGCGCGTGGTGCGGCCGGTGAGCGCGGCGGTTTCGCTGAACACGCCGGACGCGGGTTCGGCCTGCATGCGCACCGTGAGCGACGCGGCATCGAGCGGCTTGCCGGGCTGCAGATCGCGTGCGGCGATCACCACCGGCGCGAGCTTGCGATCCACCGCGAGCGCGGGACCGGGCGCGCCGCCGTTGGCGCTTGCCGGCAGCGGCGCCGGGGCGCGCGCCAGCGTGAACGCGAAGATGCCCAGCGCGATGGCCAGCATGAAAAACAGGACCGCGAGCGTTCGTGTGACGTTGGCCATGTGAGATCAATCGTGAAAGTTCGGGCGGACGCTCATAACACGTTGTCCGGATTGAGCTGGACCATCGCGCGCGCCACCAGCGAATCGGGCAGCGCGAGGCCGATCAACGGCAGCGTCGGCACCAGCGGCTTTTGCGCATAGGCATAAGCGAGCGTCACCTGGATGCAGCGCAGGGTCCCGTCGTAGGTACACGGCGCGGGCGTGGCGGTGCATTGCGCGAGTCCCGCAAGCCAGTTCGACAAGCCTTGCGCGGTCTGGCAGGCGGCACTGCCACGGCGCGCAAGGGCGTCGTCGATGCTCGTCGCGTTGGCCTGATAGCGCAGCGCGGCGCGTGCGCCCTCTTCCGCTGCGAGCGTCAGCGACTGCTGCGCGACGAACACGAGGCTGTAGGTGACGATGGCGTAAAAGATAAGGAAGAACAGCGGAAACACGATGGCGAACTCGACCGCCACGTTGCCGCGCTGGTTTCGTCGTGGGCGTGGCCGTTGGATTGATGGCGCGGACTTCATGCTGGCCGCCCCGTTGCGTTCAGCAGATGCAGCGCCAGCTGACCGATCCCAGCCGCCGCGAGCAATGCGCCGTAGGGCGTGCTGTTGCGCCTGCGTTCGGCCACGCTCGCATGCGCGGCAAGACTGCGCAGCGACAGCACCACGCGGTCCTCACGGCGCGCGAGCAACACGAGCGCATGCACCGCGGCCGCAAGGCTCGCCGCGACCCAGACGCCGACGAGTTCGCGCGGGCCGCACCACGCGCCGAGCACGGCGAACGCCTTGACGTCGGCGGCGCCCATCATGCCGAGCAGGTAGAACGGCAAGAGCGCGGCGAAACCCGCCAACGCGCCGAGCAATGCGAAGCCGATCGCCGTCTGAAAAGGCGAAATGCCGAGCGCGGCGAACGCAAGCGCGAACACGCCTCCGGCCGCGACCAGCGAATTCGGAATGGACCTGCGCTGCCAGTCAAATAAGACGACCGCCAGCGCCCAGCCGATAAATATCGCGGATTCAAAATAAATCATGGCAGCGTAAATCGGCAGGCAATAAGACAGCGCCCTCCGTAGTAATACGGAGGTTTAATCGAAACTCGAAAGATGTATTCGGTCCGCGCGCCGGATTGCTCCGGCGCGCGAATCGGCATCTCGTCAGCGAATAAAGATGGGATTAGCTCGACGTTTTAGCGAGCTCCGCCTTTATCGCGTTGAAAGTGGACGTGAGCTGAGTGGAGACGCCGCCCACGGCCGTCATGATGCCGAGCGCAAGCACGCCGGCAATCAGCCCATATTCGATGGCGGTGATCCCACGCCTGTCGCGGATGAATTGAAGCAAGGTAGATGTCATTCTTGTTGCCCTCGGATGGTGTACTGCCTGGCCGCGGATTCGCCTCTTCGTGCGAGGCTCCAGGCGGCAGACCACCACGCGAACGCGATGTCGTGACCCCGGGCCCATGCATCGGAGCGGCGCTCCAACTCTCTCGATATTTTTGGTTTTTCTTGTTGATCGCTACCCTCCCACAACGTTTGCCGAAAGAAGAGGACTGCGTTGGCGAATTTATATCGCATGCACATCTCAAAATCAATTACGTCAGAACATTTTGTATCGTGCAGTGCATCAATATTTGCATCGGGTAAATAAACTCTGGCATATCAGTAAAATCAACTTGATGCGAATGCAGCGACTCGTATTGATTTCCTGCCCCGCTCTTTTTCATTGACTGGCTCTTTATGGCGGGCCCGCGTAACGCGTCGCGTCGTAACGCGGCTCGATGTTCGTTACGTTACGAACGTCCGAATTGCCGTTTGCCGATACGCGGTGAGAGGCGGCCGCAATCTCCCGCCGAACCCCGAATTCATTTGGAAATTCTCCTTTCGCGAGCGCTTCTCGCAGGGCGAGGAACGCCTGCGAGCCCCGTCGTCCGTACGTTGGCACACCTTTCGCAGTTACTGGCCCGCGGTTCAACCAAAACAAAGTAACGAGGGCCATCATGAATACGAGGAACGTCGGACAGGAATTCTTGCGCAAGTCTATCGTCGCGGCAGCGGTCGCGAGCGTACTCACGCTGGCGGCGTGTGGCGGCTCGGGCACGATGAGCAAGTCGGCAGGCGCGAGCGGTAGCGGCTCTGGAACGATCACGACCGGCGACAGCGGCACGGGCTCGGGCAGCAGCGGCGGTACCGGAACGGGTAGCGGCGGGGGTAGTGGTAGTGGCAGCGGTAGTGGCGGGGGGACCAGCGGGGGCTCCGGTGGCAGCACGGGCGGCACAAGCGGCGGCGGCACCGGAGGCGGTAGCACGGGTAGTGGCAGCACCGGGGGCGGCGGTACGGGCGGTGGCAGCACCGGAGGCGGTGGCAGCACCGGAGGCGGTAGCACGGGTGGTGGCAGCACGGCTGGTGGCAGCACCGGCGGTGGCAGCACGGGCGGCGGGGGCACTGGCGGTGGGGGAACCGGCGGTGGCACCACGGGCAGCACGACGCCTCAGCCTGTCGCGGCCGTCGTAGGCAAAACAGGCAACGTGGTGTCCGCGCTTGGCGCGACGGTATCGGGAATCGGGTCGGCAATCGGCGCGACGACCACGCCGCTCGTCAGCGCGGGCACCACGAAAGCCACGGGCGATGTCGTCACGAACGCAGGCGCGGCTGTCACGACGCTCGGCGATGGCGTGTCGGCCGGGCTCGGAACCATCGGCTCGAGCACGAATCCGGTCGGCACGACGGTGGCGAGTCTTGGCGGTGTCGTCGAAAAAACCGGCGATACGGTCAGCAGCGCCGGGACGCTCGTATCGAGCCTCGGCACCGGTACGCTTTCGCCGCTCGCACCTGTTACGACGCCGGTCGGGAGCATCGTCGGAATCGTGGGTAACGCGGTGACGCAGACGGGCGGCGTCCTCGATCAGACGCTGACCGGCGCACCGGTTCAGCAACTCACGCAGCAAGTCAGCCAGGCCATCACGCCGATCACGTCTGTCGTCAGTTCGACGACGCAGACCGTCGGCGCGGCAACGGGCCTCGGCACGCCGGTCAACAACCTCCTCACAACGCTCGGCGGCGCGCTCGGTCAGGCGGGTCAGGGCATCGCAGGCACGGGCGCCAATCCGGTCACGGCGGGCGTGGGCAATCTGGTGTCGACCACGGGAACGACGGTGGCATCCGCGGGCGGCCTCGTCAGCGGCACGCCGGCGTCCAATCCGCTCGCACCGATCACTGGCATTCTCGGCGGCGCTACCGGCGCAGGCTCGGGCGTACTTGCGCCGGTCACGGGTCTGGTCGGCGGCGTCACGGGCGCACTGACGGGCGCAACGGGCGGCACTGGAACGACGGCAGGCTTGCTTGCGCCGGTCACCGGTCTCGTCGGCGGCGTGACGAGCGCGCTTACGAGCGCGACGGGCGGCGGCACGGGCTCGACGGCGGGCTTGCTCGCACCGGTCACGGGGCTTGTCGGCGGCGTCACGGGTGCGTTGACGGGCGCGACCGGCAGCGGTACGAGCGTGCTCGCGCCGGTCACGAGCGTGGTCAGCGGCGTGACGGGTGCGTTGACAGGCGCGACGAGCGGTACAGGCGCCGGTGCCGGTGTGCTTGCTCCGGTCACGGGCGTGGTCGGCGGCGTAACCGGCGCGCTTACAGGCGCCACGGGATCGGCCGGTGGCGTGCTGGCTCCGGTGACAGGCATCGTTGGCGCGGTCACTGGTGCGCCGGGCGGCACGACCGGCTCGTCCGGTTCGGGCGGCGGCGTGCTCGGCACGGTGACCACGATCACGGGCGCGGTCGGCGTGACGGTTGCCACGACGCACGGCACGACCAGCGCAGGCGCGGGTACGGGCGTGGGTATCGCGACGACGACAGGCGGCACGGGTAGCACCGCCAGCACCGCAAACGGCTCTGGCACAGGCTTGCTCGGCGCGGTGGGTTCGATCGTCGGCGGCGTGCTCGGAGGACCGCGACGCTAACGCATGAAGCCAGGCGTCACCGTTTCCGGATCGCGGCGTATCGCGGTTCGGAAACGGCGTGACGCCAGGCGAATGTCGACGCGCATGCCAGCAACACAACACGCGTCCGATCGAAGCCACGAATCGCATCACCAAACGACAACACACGACGAAGAACGCGGCGCTGCCCGTGCAGGACGTTGGAAGAAGCACGCACCGTACGACGTTCTCGCGACAACCTTCGAGGATTCATCGTGGAGATCCGCGACTGGAAACGGGTGCTCTTGCTCGCCGCAATCGGCGCACCATTCACGGCGCAACTCGCGCTCGCTCAAACTGCTCCGGCGGCGCCGCGCGCGAGCATCGGCGGCAATCCGCTCGATGCCCTGCCGCAAGTGAACACGCCGCCCAAGCCGGCGGTATCGGTGAACGTGCAGCCTCCCGCTCCCGCGCTCGACGCGCTCCTCGCACAGCATCTCACGCCGCGCAAATTCGAAATCGAGGGCGTCAAGGCTCTGCCCTTCGACGATGTCGCGCAACGCTTCGCGCCGCTCGTCGGCACGGACGTGACCATCGGCAAGCTGATCGAAACCGCCAACGGCATCACCGCGCTTTACAAGGAGCGCGGCTATGCGCTTTCGTTCGCCTTCATTCCGGCGCAAACGTTTCGGGATGGCGTGGTGCGTATAACGGTGGTCGAAGGGTATATCGCGCAGGTCGTCGTGAAGGGCAACGCGGGCGCGGCCGAGAAGCGCATTCGCGCGGTGGCCGACCGCATGCGTCAGGACCGGCCGCTCACGCAAGCGAATTTCGAGCGTTATATCAACGTGCTCGGCATGATTCCGGGCGTGAAGACGCGTGCGACCGTCGCACCGCCGCAGAATACGGACGGCGCCGCCACGCTCGAACTCGATATCGAGCGCAAGCCTTTCAACGTGAGCACGGGCATCGACTTCAATCATCCGGGCGTGCAGGGCATTCTGAGCGCGACCGAGAACGGCATGCTCGGCTTCGGCGAATCGCTGTCGGCGTCCGCGCTGTTGCCCAAGGGACGCGACGATCAAACCTATTACGCGCTCAACGGCTCGTTGCCCATCGGCACGGATGGCTTCACCGCGAAAGTCGATGCATCGCATTATCACGGGCATCCGGTCGACAATCCGGGGCTGCCGTCTTATATCGAGCGCACCGTCGTGAACGACAAGCTCGCGTTTTCCGCCGTCTATCCGTTCCTGCTGAGTAACGCGCGTAGTCTCGTCGGCACGGGAAGCGTCTATGCATCGCACGATGAAGACCGGCTGAAGAACACCATCGTCGCGGGCAATCCGCAGTTGTCGCAGCGCTCGCAGATTCGCGTCGCGCAATTGCAGCTCGATTACACCGGCATTGCGACAGGCGTCGTGCGGCGCGCGAGCGTGAACGTGGCGAAGGCGTTCGACGTGCTCGGCGCCTCGAAGAGCGCGGACACCAACATTGCCGGCTACGCGCCCGTCAATCCCGTCTCGCTCACCTTCGTGCGGACCGGCGCGAGCTACACGCAGAGCAACGAATGGCCGATGAAAATCGGCACGGCGCTTTCGCTGACAGGGCAGTATTCGCCCGACTCCCTGCCGACATCCGAGCAGGTTTCGTTCGGCGCGCAGCGTTTCGCGCTGGGCTATCAGCCGGGCGAAGTGTCGGGCGATTCGGGCTTCGGCGCGTCATTCGAAATGAACCGGCCGCTCGATATCGGCATGACGTTTCTGAAGACCTTCACGCCTTACGTCATGGTCGATGCCGCGCGCGTTTTTCTCCACGGCGGCACGGCGAGTCCGCGGCGTTTGTCGTCGTTCGGGATGGGTTTTCGAGTGTCGGATTCGAAGCACTACAGCATCGATCTGTCCGTCGCCAAGGCAACGGGCGATGCACCCGTCGAGAGCGCATCGCGCAGTCCGCGTGTGAACGCTTCGTTGTCGTATCAGCTGGACTGAAGCTTCACGTGACTGAGCGTCCGGTTCACGGCGTCGAAGCGGGCGCCGGTTGTCCGGCCTTCTTTGCGTTGACCTTGGCCTGCGCATTCTGCAGATTCTGCGGATAGTCGTTCTGCTCGCCGCCGGGGTTATAGCCGTTCTTTTCGAGCTCGCCGAGTTCGGCGTTTTTCTTTGCGCGCGCTTCCTTGCGCTGCGCTTTCTTGACCTGCTTGGGCGTGGAAGCGCCGGCGTCTTGCGCGTGTGCGGGCGTCGCGGGCAGCGTGACGAGCGCCGCGACGGACAGCGCGATGACGGCGAGCGGTGCGGTGCGTAGGTTAAGCATAATTCTTCTCCCCAGGAAGTGAATAAAGCGCCTGTCGCGGCAGCAAGAACCGATCCAAACCTTATCTGTCGACGATCCGGCTGAGGTTCGCCCGCACCCGCTGCAGGAGCCCGATCAACTGCTCGCTTTCCTGGCGGCTCAGGCCCGCGAGCGCCTCGGAAGTGATTTCGTCGCCGACGCGCCGCGCCCGGTCGAGCGCCTTCTCGGCTTTCGCGGTCATGCTCACTTGCCGCTCGCGGCGGTCGTCGGGATTGAGCCGCCGTTCGATCCAGCCGCCCTCCTCCATGCGATCCAGCAGCCGCCCGGCGGAGATCGGCGCGACCTCGAGCAGCCCGGCGAGCCGCGCCTGATTCACCTCGCCGTAATGCGACAGATAGGCAAGCACGCGGCATTGCGCGCGGGTCAGATTCAGCGATGACTTGGCCAGCTCGTCGAAGCGGTTGCCGCACAGGCGGTCCACATCGGCGACCAGAAAGCCGAAGCGTTTGTCGAGTTGAGTTTCCATCGGGCGATTATAGGGAAGACGCCGCCCGGTGTTCCAGAGGCGACGGGCAGGCAAACCACGATGATCGTGATCTCAACGACTTCATGCTGATGTTCGTTGTCGGTGTGATGCGCGCAGCGATGAATTGAGTCGCTAATCATTCGATGCACGCCACGGCGAAAAGTCCATGCCTATTTTTGCCGAAGAGATGACTCGACTTCTTGAAGTTAATCGTTATGTTTCGGTATCCGAATATCTCTGAATTCTTTGCCGATGGCGCGGTCGATTCGAATCATGGATGTATCAGTTCGCATATTCGAATTTGGTCACGGGTCAACGTCTGCCACAACGGCTTATAATGGCTCGACCGTACTAAATTAATTAGTCTCTGCACACAGAATGACGCGCGCGTTAGTTGGCGTAGGATTTAGTTGCACAACGCCCGGTAAATATCGTTCCACTTGCTTTATGTTTTACCGATTTACAGCCGCATGCGTGTTAAGCTTCACAGCATGCCTCCTGAAGCAAGCCACGCGGCACGCACCATTCGCCGCTTGTGAGTTGCTCCCTCCTATCGATCGTGCCCGTATCGTCCAAGGGGCTTCAACAATCCATGCTCCCTTCAACGAGAAAGCGCCCTTTTCGCACGACTCGCTTTATTAGTAATTAGCGCATTATTGATCTGACGATCCTTTTCAATACTCGCTTCGTTAGTTCTAACTTCGTGTAAGTGCAGCGACGGGTTGCACGATCTCCTCGGTTGCAGGCGCGTTTGAACGCAAGCCTTGCCCGCTTCTAATCCGCCAAGAGTCGCCATTCTCTGCGACTAATGTCTTGCGTGCGTCACGATCGCATCGGCGATCGATTCGCGAAAAATAGTCTTTGCCACCTTGGCCGGCGCGTCCAGGCCACCGACCATCAGCGTGAAATATCCAGCCGGCTGTTTTCCGGCTCAACAAGACTAAATGCCTACTACGTATGTGTAAATAGCTGGTTCAGGCCGGTCTACGGAGCAAACGGTGTTTACTACCGAGTGGTACCTGCCCATGAAAGCCGATTCCCTCCCTCATCCACGAGAACAAATACCGGAGAACCCCGGCTTCACGCCTGTCGCGCTACTGCTCCGTGCTCTCTCGATGCTTCCATATCGATGGGTTGCCAGAATTGGCAGCATGCTTGGCGCGCTGCTGTACGAGATCCCGAGCCGTCGCAAGCACATCGTTCTCGTCAATCTGCGCCTTTGCTTTCCCGGCAATTCCGAAGCGCACTATCAAGAGCTTGCCAAAAAGCACTTTCGTCATGTAATCCGCAGCTATCTCGAGCGCGGTATTCAGTGGTACGGCAGCGCGAAGTCGATACGTTCGATAGTGCAGATAGACAGCGAAATCGATCTCGATGATAAAAACGCCCCGCCAACCATTTTCATGGGCTTTCACTTCGTTGCCATCGAGGTCGGCTGTCTGGTGCATTCGACGACTTCGCCGGTGGCCGCGCTCTACACCCGCATGTCTAACAAGCGCCTGTGCGCGCTAGCCAAACGGCAGCGCGGCAGGTTCGGCGCCGAGCTAATCGAGCGGTCGACGAGCGCCAGGAAGGTGGTTGCGCTGCTTCGCTCGGGCACGCCGGTGATGCTGGCGGCCGATATGGATCACGGCATCGACAATTCGGTTTTCGTGCCGTTTTTCGGCGTGCCGGCCTGCACGTTGACTGCCGTCTCTCGGCTTGCAAAGCTGGGACATGCGCGTGTGGTACCGTTCGTCACCGAGGTGTTGCCCGATTATCGAGGATACCGCCTTAAGGTCTTTAAACCCTTGATCGATTTTCCGTCCGCCAGCGACACGGTCGATGCGAGCCGCATGAATGCATTTCTGGAAGAACAGATTCGCCTGATGCCCGAGCAGTACTATTGGGTGCACAGGCGCTTCAAGCATCGGCCGGACGGCTTGCCATCGGTCTATTGAGGTTGAAATGGACGTTGTGTGCCCGAAAGGCAGGAAATCCGGCGTTTCGCGAACCGGAGTTTGACGCAGAAGTAATTTTGCGCACAACACCAGTTGCCTTTCAGACGTAGGCAGTTCACTATAGGCGCCTTAGCGCAATCGCGATAGGAAACCGCCGCTACGCGGCAAAATTCAGGAAGAAGATATGGCAACCGGTACGGTCAAGTGGTTCAACGATGCAAAGGGTTTTGGTTTCATCACGCCTGATGGCGGTGGCGAGGACCTGTTTGCACATTTCTCGGAAATCCGCGCTGACGGCTTCAAGAGCCTGGCGGAAGGCCAGAAAGTGAGCTACGAAGAAAAGATGGGCCCGAAGGGCAAGCAAGCTTCGAACATCAAGCCTGTGTAAGGCGAACGCGCCGCAGCAGCTTTCGGGTTTGCTGCGGCGCGTCATATTTGACCTTCTGTTTAGGCACGGCGACGCGCATTGGTTTTGCGCTGCTCGGCTGCTGCTATCTAATACCGCTTAGTCTACCTGGGGCGTGATGCGCTCGTGCTTCGGCGCGGCATGTTAAAGCCGAAGATCGCGTGGGCACGATGGGTTGTGCCAGTGCTTTCGTACGCATGGGTCGTCTAGGCGCGTGCATCAAGACTTCATCTTGTCAACATTGTCCTTCGGGTCTTTCCCTATCTCAAGCGTCCGCTCGACCTGATGGTCTTCCTTGGCGCCAACAAAAAACCAACCTTCCGCAAGGCGCGTCTGTCTAAGATGCAAGGTTTTCGGCTTTCGACTTTCGCCGTCCAGGTGACTTCTGTCTTGTTCACCGGTCGAGGTACCGCTGCGCAACATGACAGAGGTACTACGAGCCACTTTCCCCGAACGCACTTCGCATGCAACCGCCACGACTGAAGCGTGGTGGGAAGCAGTTCCACTTGGGCAAGCTGCCTAGCGTCAAGCACTCATCTGTGCTGCTTGCGAACTGATAACGTCGGCTAGTGTTCGCGCCGCTTTCCGGGTGCCTCACCAATCCGGCGGAGACGGAAATCCAAGAGCACATTTTGGTTCTGCATCGCCGGATCAAACCCTTCTTACATCGAAATACTAAAACAGGCGCAAGGAAGCATACGACGCCCGAGGCGCAGCAAATTAGCCGGCTCACCCACTGCCCTAAAGCAATTTCCTTCACACTTACATTGGCACTTCTCAATCAAAGATTCGATTTCCTAAACATAAGCAACAATGCCAATGAAAATATAAGACCAATCTCGTTGAAGCTTAGATAAGGATACCGGATCATTCAAACACGCTTTGTAGAGAGCGACTCGGATGACTTTAGTCGCACTGACTCTGTCGTCTGATGAAGCTGACTGTCTGGACTGACGCGCACCTTTTCGGCGCCAATCCAGGCTCGACGCTTCACATACTTAGCGGCGATTCAACTTAAAACACATTCGCAAATCTAACTGTCTGGAATCTCGTATGAAGACTTTTGCTATCTCGGCCCTCGTTGCTGGCTTGCTTGGCTTGACTGCCGCCAGCGCATTCGCCTCGGACGGAACCATCACGTTCAACGGCGCATTGACTGCCTCTACTTGTACCATCAACGGCAACGACACGTCGTCTAAAGACTTCACCGTCAACTTGCCTAACGTTATGACCAGCCAACTCACGGCTTCAGGCCAGACAGCCGGCACGACGTCCTACCACATAGCACTGACGGCCTGCTCGCCGGTTACCGCCAGCAGCAAGGCGGCGGTGTTCTATGAAGCGGGCTCAACCGTCGACCCGAGCGATGGTCGTCTGATGGTCGCAAGCGGCGGCGCCGGAAACGTCAAGCTGCAACTGTTGAACTCTGACTCCTCGCCTATCAAGGCAGGTTTTTCGCGCGATTTGCAGAACTCCATCGCGGCCAACATCTCTTCAGGCTCGGCTCTGCTGAACTATCAAGTTCAGTACTACGCAACCGGTGTAACGTCCGCTGGCGCGGCGAACTCGTCAGTCGTTTATAGCATCGACTATCAATAAGCCGCGCTTTTAGCGGCGGTTGAGTTCGCACAAGTAAGAGGTCATGCAAGGGTGGGCGCGAGCCCACCCTCGCGTTGGGTCAAAGCATTTGGTTGAGATTTTAGTTCCCATGAGACTGGCAAGCAGGCTACTCACAATTACAGCGCTGTGCATTGGGCATCTCACGGCGGCGCCACAAGCGTACGCCTCCGTGGTGATTGCCGGCACGCGCGTCGTCTACAACCAGAGCGATTCCGAAGTCACCGTGAAGCTCACGAACAATGGAAAGCTCCCGGGGCTGACCAAGGTGTGGCTCGATAAGGGCGACCCGGACGCCAAGCCGGACAGCATCGACGTCCCGTTCACGATCACACCTCCCATCATGCGCATCGATCCGGGCAAGTCTCAGACGTTGCGCATCATGTCGACCGGCGAGGCGCTGCCTGCCGACAAGGAATCAATTCTCTACCTGAACGTGCTGGAAGTCCCGCCAAAGCCATCCGGCGATGACGCTTCCGCCAACCAGCTGCAATTGGCGTTCCGTACACGCATCAAGTTCTTCTTCCGGCCGACTGGACTGAAAGGACAAGCATCGGACGCGCCCGGCGCTGTCGTGTGGCACATCAAGCGTGATGGCTCGACGAATGCGATCGAAGCGTCCAATAGCTCTCAGTATCACGTTTCTTTCGACCGCATCGAACTTACGGGGGACGGGCATACCGCGGCATTCGATCAAGGTGGAATGGTCGGGCCGGGAGAATCAAAATCGTTTCCGCTCAAGGGTGAAGTGCCTTCATCGGGCGGAAAGGTCAAATACACGGCCATTAACGACTACGGCGGCCCCCAGTCTGGCGAAGCGAGTCTGGCTCCCTGACTAAGAGACAACCCCGGTTCGACCGCGTGGCCAACTAACCACGAGTTTGCAAACGCGCCGGATTTCCTCCAAAAGACGCGCAGGCTGGCATGCACGCCTTTAATGGCTGCATGGCTATGCACGCCCGTAATTTTCGTATGCGTCAGGGAACATGAAATACCGCAGCATTAAGTTGGCAGGCACGCACCTGAAACCGGTAAGTATTCTGGTCATTCAAGCTATCGCGGCAGTGGGTACCAGTTGCCGTGCCTGGGCGGATGCACCGCAACACTATGCCGCCGTCGAGTTTAACGAGCAATTCCTCGATTCCAGCGATTCCGAGAAGTTAGATGTATCTCGATTCAATAAGGGCCAAGAAGTGCTTCCGGGCACGTATCGGTCCGACATATATGTCAACGACGCCTGGAAAGGAAAGCTGAATATCGAGGTTCGAGAGCTGGGAGGGGACTCTCACGAGGTGGTCCCTTGCATGAATGCCGATCTGCTCGAACGGCTTGGCGTCGATCCTTGGGGCCACGCAGTGGTGTCGGGCATACAGCCGTATTCGAATAACGACGTTGAGATCGATCCCAAGGGCTTGCCTTTGAATATCGAGCTGAAATCAACCGTTCAGCGAACAGCGCCGACGGCAGGCGCAGTCGTGAAGCTCAAGTTCGAAACCGAGGACAAGGGCAAGTCCGCAGTAATGCGTGTCTTGCAGGCCAACGGCAAGCCGCTTCCGTTTGGCGCCACAGTTTCGGACGACGCACAGAACACCGTCGGTACCGTTGCTCAGGGCAGCCGCATTATCGCGGTGGGACTGAAGCTCGATAGCGGCAAATTGAATGTCAAGTGGGGCGACGCATCTGATCAAACCTGCTCCGTGCCTTATCAGTTGCCAGAAAAGACAAACTCGGTGACGCCGATCTTGCTAAAGATCGCGGACGGCGTATGCCAGTAATGCAAGGCACGAGCTAACCATTTTGGAGTTATACATGAATCACGTTAAGAGGATAGTGCTGACATTCGCGCGGCTCGCGGTGTGCTCGGTGTTAGCTGTCACTATGCTCCCTAACAATGCTAAAGCCGATGTCTCATGCCGCTCGAACTATACGAGTTTTACTATCACGATGCCGGGCACGGTTGCGGTTCCTCGCGACCTGGCCAATGGTTCCATGCTGACATCCTGGTCAATGATGCCGAACACGACCAACATGTACACATGTACATCGACTAACCTTACTTATTCAGGAATAGACTTCGAACTCGCAGGCATGAGCTCGACCATGACGAGCTATACGGCCTCGTATAACGGCACCGCTTTCCCTGTCTATCAGACGACCCTTCCTGGCGTGGGAATCGCGATGGGAGGCAATCTGAATGCTCACGGACGCACGGCCGGTCCTGTCGGCTTTAACGGCATGGGCTTTCACTGGAACAGTAACGGCACTAATGACAATGGGGGTCAACTGATCGTTGCCTTGGTGAAGATCGGTGATATTACTCCGGGCACGCTTTCAGGTTTGATTGCGCAAGGCTTTTCATGGGAAGGCGCTGTTAGCCCACCCGCCGGAGATAATCCTGCGTCAGGAGTTATAAGCTTCAACATTTCGCCTGTCGTCGTGACCGTGTTGACTTGTCAGACACCAGACAAGACGATCCCCATGGGCATACACGGCCCAAGTGACTTACCTACTGTTGGGTCGACGTCGAGCAATCCGGCATCGTTTACGCTCGACTTGAATAACTGCCCCGGTGGTGCGCCCGTAGCAGGCCTTTCGGTTGGGCAAATTAACAGCATTCAATACCGAATCGATCCGTCGAATGGTGCAGTGGCCGGCTTTGCCAACGTCGCAGCGTTGAGCGGAAGCCCATCCGCCGGTGGCGTCGGAATTCAGCTCTATGACAGCACCGGTGCAGTCTTTCCGCTTAGCGTGTACAAAGCTTTAAGCAACTTCAATAGCGCCACAGGCGGTAGCTACAACATTCCGCTCACGGCACGCTACTACAGAACAGGAACCCTCACTCCGGGACCGGCGAACTCGACCATGACAATGACTGTGCTGTACCAATAGAAGCGTAAAAAACGTGTTTGCACCATTCAAGTTTATAAACATTTCCGGGAAGCAAGATGAACAAACTTAAGCTCATTCTAGTAGTCTCAGCATTGGCCGCCGCGAAGTCGGTGTTTGCAGTAGACGCGACGCTCAACTTCACAGGCACAATCATTCTGCCAACCTGCACGGTCGATTCGAGTAGTGCGAACCAGACGATCTCGCTCGACACGGCGAAGACGACCGATTTCGCGGCTGTGGGGTCCACTCAAAATCCTCGACCGTTCAACGTAAAGTTGGCCGCTTGTGCTACGAATACCAACGTGACAATGACCGTGAATGGTACGAATGACACGTTGACCAGCGTGTTGAAAAACACCGGTTCGGCGGCGCAGGTGGGTGTGCAGTTGCTGAAGGCAACGAACGTTGGCGACACGACTGGATCGCCTATTACGCTTGGAAGCGCTGAATCGCTCGGTGCTGTCGATCAGACGAATGAGATGACCATCCCGATGGTTGCGCAATTCTACCGACTTGGAGCAATGACGGGTGGTACGGTGACGGCAGTAGCTACAGTCAACTTCGCTTATAATTAACTGGTCTAAGGTTCGTTTTCCGAACTAACAATATGTGAACCAATCTTAAGGATTTAACGCGCTCTAAACGCTCCCAGATTGACTGGTCGAATAGTCACCGCGCTATCCGTCAAACATCCGCGTGTCGTTGCATCGATACCCATACATGACGACCTCGGAAAACCCATTCTCGTCAACAGGTTCGAGAATTTTTATCAACGCTTTTACTTTAAATAGGTTCAAAAATGAGTATGCAGAAAATCACGCGAAGCGCACTCGCACAAGTCGATATCGCGGGCGCCGGTTCGACGTCATCTTCCTCATATACGAGCGTTACAATCAACATCAACCGAGCCGATACAACTGGTGGCCTAAAGTCCGGAATCGCGATATCTGTTCAGTAAGATAATTAGCTAGCGACTATGATTCGCGGAGCCATCACCGATGGCTCCGCGTTTTCTTAAAGCAGGGCTGCGACCTCTACGCCATGTCTGTCGCATCGGCGAACTTGCGCAGGAATGTACCCAAAGAATATGCCATTCGACATGAACATTATTCGTTGATTGCCACCGCTGCCCTAATTGTGCGAGCGATAGGCGGGCCGCTACAAATGGCCCCTCATCGTTCTGAAGGACGACCGCTTTCTATTTTCCCAGAACCCACGCGTTGGCGTCAGACGTCCATACCATCTGACGATCCGCCAATGTCCCGCAGCTCGCGCCCAATAAACGCCGCACCTCGATTCCTCCTGACCTCCAGCGCATCGGCGATAAACTCTGCCAGCCTTCCGACATCTTTCCATCTCGAAGCCCTTCGCGCCGCATCCATATCTTCGCGCCGAATGATCGCCCTAAGCGTATCCACCGCGAGTGAACGCAGCCATATGCGCAAGCCTTCATCGCCGAGCTTGGCAAACTCCTTATGCACATCGGGCAAGGCGATTTTCGGCGAGCGCGCACGCAAAGTCGGAACCGCATCCGCATCCGCATCCGCATCCGCATCCGCATCCGCATCCGCAGCCGCAGCCGCAGCATAGGCAGGAACCGCAGACGCAACCTCGGCTGCAACCTGACCGGACTTGGAACCGCCGCAGGAACCTGCACTGCAGTCGGAGCCGCAGCCGCCTCCACCTCCTGCCCTACCGAAACCAACACCGCCCCTAGTCTCACCGCAAACCCAGGATAAACCGCCTCCTCCTCCACCACCACCCGGGCAAGCCGCATCAACAACTTCCTCAATGGCATCGTGCTTCGCATAGCGCCCATATCTCCAAGGTAAGCTCGTGCAAAGCCTCATAGGCTTCGATGCCATACTTGCTTTTCAGCGTGCGCAGCCCCGCGTCCGCATCACCGCCTCGCGCGACGTCTACCGCCAGCGGAATTCTGCTCTTGAAAAAGCGCGGCTGCGGCACGCCCTCTTCCGAGAACTTGCCCAGTCGTCCATGGAACAAGTCCTCATCACGCGCGCGTGCAGGTTGTTCCTCTGCACCTTGGTCGCGACGATCCCAAGCGGCTCGAGCACGCGCCCAAAGCGCGCACCAAAGCTCCGTACGTTTTGCACGATCTGGTAAATGCCCCAAGTCGAAACGATGTCCGGTATCGTCGGAATCAAATAGCCCGTGGAAATGCGCAAGCCGTTCTTCGTGACGGAACCAAGACTCGGCGGACAATCGATAATCACATACTCGTAACGCTCAAGCACCGGCTCCAGCGCCTGACGCAAGACATCGAGCGGACTAATCAGAAAACCGGGGTTGTGCGAGATCATCGCAATGCGCTCTTCGAAGTCGATCAACCGGATGCTCGAAGGCAAGAGATCGAGCCGCGCAATGCCGCCATCGACCGTGGAAACGCCGCGCACGATCGCCTTCTCTATATCGAACTTCGGCTTGCGATGCAGGTTGATCTTGTCCTCGAACAACTGCGCGATGGTTTGCCCTTCGCGATCGAGTTCGTCCCAGCGCCTTTCGGAGATGAGATTGATGGTTGCGTTCGTCTGCGGATCGAGGTCGATCAGCAACACGCGCTTGCGCAACTCGTGCGCAAGCATTTCGGCGACGGCCACCGCCGTCGTGGTCTTTCCCACGCCGCCCTTGAGATTGATAAAGCTCAATACATGCGGCAAGTTACTTCTGTACATCGACATCTCGCTCCAGCACTAGCTTCGTTCGGGAGGGAGATTGTATGGATCGCTATGAAACCCCCGGCGCGCTTATCCCGTAATTAAGCCAGACGCCGATGCGCCATTTACCGCATCATCGGTCCTCGCGTTCGAGGGAACCAGCAACTCGCCAAACGCATCCGCCGAAAGCGGTCGCGCCAGCAAGAAGCCTTGCATTTCATCGCACATCAAGTCTTGCAGGCGATTCAATTGCGATCCCGTCTCGACGCCTTCCGCGACCACATCCATGTCCAGCGAATGCGCGAGCGCAATGATCGCCGACACGATCGCGCGCCCTTCGTGGCCGTTCTCGTCCAGCCCGTTGGTAAAGAACCGGTCGATCTTCAATTGCTTCGCGCGAAACCGCTGCAGATACGCGAGACTCGAATAACCCGTGCCGAAATCGTCGATGGCGATTTCGAAGCCATTGTCCTGAAACGCGCGAATCATCTCGATGGTGCGCGGCGCGTCCTGCATGGCGACGGTCTCGGTGATCTCGAACATGATCTGGTCGCTCGGCACGCTCTCTTCACGCACGATTCGCATCACGTTCGCCACGAGGTCCACTTCGTTCATCTGACGCGGCGACAAGTTGATGGCCACCTTCACCGCCGGCCGCCCCTCGGCACGCCAGCGCGCGATATGTCGGCAAGTCTCGCGCACGACCCAGTAGCCGATCTGCACGATCTGCCCCGAGCGCTCCGCAATCGGAATGAATTCGAGCGGCGTCAGTACGCCGATCACGGGATGATCCAGCCGGATGAGCGCTTCCGCGCCCGCCAGCGTACCGTTGGCGCCGCGAAACTTCGGCTGGAATAGCAAATAGAAGTGTCCCGCGTTCAATGCCTCGTGCAACGCCTGCTGAATCTGCAAGGTCCGCACGGCGGCTTCGTTCATGCTCGCCTCGAAGAAGCGATAGGTGCTGCGCCCGCCGCGCTTCGCTTCATACATGGCGATATCCGCGTGCTTGAGCAAGGCATCGACCGTGTCGCCGTCCTGCGGATAAAGCGCAATGCCGATGCTCGGCATTACCTGCAAGGTATGTTTCGCGACCATCAGCCCCTGACGCATGGATTCGAGCACGCGCTCGGCCATCTTTTCGGCATCGGCGGGCTCGGGAAGATTTTCCAGCATCACGACGAATTCGTCGCCGCCGATGCGCGCCACCGTATCGCCACCACGCACGCATTGTTGCAGACGCCGGCCGAAAGCCCTCAGCACTTCATCGCCGATGGAGTGGCCGAGCGAATCGTTGATCGTCTTGAAGCCGTCGAGGTCCATGAAGAGAATGGCGAAGCCGTTGCCGCCCGACTGCACGCTCTTGATCGCGCGCTCGATGCGCTCGGTGATCGTGCTGCGATTCGGCAAATCGGTCAGCGTGTCGAAGGTCGCCATGCGCACGATCTGTCCGTTCAGCCGCGAGACGGAGCCGGCGAGGAACGCGGTGCGCGCATCGAGGCGCGACAGCACCAGCGTGATGATCAGAATGGTGAGCGTAAAGAGCACGACGGTAGTCGCGAGCCAGTGTGTATCGACATCGTTGGCCGCGCCGCAGATCGAACCCGGCGCGAATTCGGCCGCCGCGTTGCCGGTGTAGTGCATGCCTGTGATGGCGATTCCCATCACCAGCGCCGCCGCCGCGCGCTTGGGCAGCACGTGCGACTTGTTCGCGTCAGACAAGGTTCGCGCAATCCACAACGCCGCGCCCGAAGCCACGATGGCGATCACGATCGACGCCGCGAACAGCGTCGGGTCGTAGACGATCGCGGGCAGCATGCGCATGGCGGCATCGCCCGTATAGTGCATGGCCGCGATGCCCGCGCCCATCATCACGCTGCTGACCACGAGCCGTCGCGCCGTGAGCTTTGCGCCGGTGATCACGTAGAGCGCGAAGAAAGATGTCAGGACGGCGATGACCAGCGATCCCGTGGTGATCCAGAAGTCGTAGCCGAGCGGAATCGGCAACTGGAACGCCAGCACGCCGATGAAATGCATCGACCAGATGCCGAGGCCCATGGACGCCGCGCCGCCTGCGAGCCAGACGTGGCGCAGGCGCGACTGCCCAAGCATGGCGAGGCGGCCCGAAATGTCGAGCGCGGTGAAGGAGGCAAGCGTCGCGACGATCAAGGATGCCGCGACCAGCCATAAGTTATAGGTGCCGTGCATGTCCGGGCCGATGTCGAAGACTCAATAGTGTGAGCGTCTTATCGGCGCGGTATCGCGCTTCTTTAGTGTGCGGCTGCAATTAGTTCCGCACGCAACTTTTGTCCAGGTAAGAAGCGCTTCAAAGTTGCGAATCGAGAAGCGCGGCCACGCGTTCGAGCACGCGTTCACGCAAGGACCGATGTTGCCAGTCTTCCAGCGTGATGCGTTTGGCTCGGGTCACGTCGTCGTCGAAGATAGCGGTCTGCTGGGCCGCGAAGTCGCGGTCGTAGATGTTGAGATTGGCTTCGTCGTTGAGCTTGAAAGACCGGCTGTCGAAGTTGGTCGACCCGACCGACACGAGATATTCGTCGACCACGATCAGCTTGCAGTGGAACATGGTCGGCTGATATTCGTACATCTCCACGCCCGCCGCGAGCAGGTCGCCCCAGCAGGCGCGCGAGGCTTCGCGCACCGTGTGTGTATCGATCCGCTTGCCCGGCGTGATGATACGCACGCGCACGCCGCGCTTCGCCGCTTCCACGATGGCGTTGATCGTCAGCTTGTCCGGCACGAAATACGCACTCGACAGATGGATCGACGTCGTGGCGGCGGTGATCGCCATGAGATACATGAGTTGCATGTCGTCGCTACCGCCCGAGGGCGATGAGCTGAACATGTGCGCGAGGCCGTCGCCCGCGGGCGCGATCTCGGGAAAGTAGTCGCCGCCGTGCAGCACGTTGCCCGTGGCCTTGACCCAATTGTCCATGAAGACCGCCTGCATCTGTCCCACCGCCGGGCCGGTTATCCTGAAGTGCGTGTCGCGCCAATGCTTCTCGTCCTGAGCGTGTCCGGTCCATTCCTCGGCAATGCCGACGCCGCCCGTGTAGCCCGTATGACCGTCGATCACGAGCAACTTGCGGTGCGTACGGTCGTTCATGCGGCCAAGACCGGTCCAGTGCGGCTTGTGATACTGAATGACCTCCGCGCCCGCGTCCTTGAGCATCTGCAAGTAGCGCTTGTCCATCTTCGAGGAGCCGACCCAGTCGAGCAGCACGTGTACCGCGACGCCGGAGCGTGCTTTCTCGGCGAGCGCGGCGGCCACCTCTTCGCCTATCTTGCCCGACCAGTAGATGAACGTTTCGAAGGTAATGGTTTTCTTCGCCCCGCGAATGCCCGCGAGCATAGACGGGAAAATCTGGTCGCCGTTGACGAGCATCTCGAAGCAGTTGCCATCCACGACGGGCGGGCCGAGCAACAGTCCCATCGAGCGGAGGAATTGCGGGTCGTCGCTCGCGTAGAGCCGTTCGATCTTGTGTTCGATCTTCTTTTCGCCGCTCGTCAGATTCGCGATCAGCAGCACGATGACCACGGTCACGACGACGGTCAGGACAATCACAGCAATCAGGGCAAGCGCCGGCATGCGGGGGTCTCGGTGAAGGAACTGGCGTCCGGGACCCACAGTGTATTGGGTTTTTGTTCAACCGCTAAATGCCGTCCAGCCTGCTTCCCGGCTCACCTTGGCGATTTCCTTGGCGATGGCGTCGCCCAGGCGCTTTTCATCGGACGATACATCCGCGTGCTTCGTCTCCGATACCGCGTGCATGCCGCCCGATACCGCGAGCGAACTCGCCACATGGCCCGCCGCCGCGCCGACGCCCGCCATTTCCGCGACGCCCGGTGCGTGGCCGCTGTCGCCCTTGGCATCGAACTGTTCGATGACTTGCGGCGCGCCGTGCGCCGGCTTGAAGACGAGTTGCACGTTCGCGCCCACCTTGCTTTCGCCCGCGCCGAGTCCGATCAGGACGCGCCGGCGGCGATTGCCCGCATCGATCGTGCTGAAGTCGCCGACCACGGCGAGCACGTTTTGATCGTCCGGCGGCGCGACGTCGGCGCGAATGGCGCGCAGACCCTGCGCTTGCAGCTTCGCGACGATTTCGTTGGCCACTTCCTCACGCGCGGCCGTGGCGTCCTGCGCTTGCTGTGCGGCGGAAGTATCGCCCGAGAACGCGCGGGAAAGCTTCGACACGAGACCATGTTGATCGAGCTTGACTTGGGACGCGTCGCTATCGAAAGCGTAGACGTAGATCACGTCGGGGCCTGCGACGGTCTGCGCGTTTGCGTTCGCACAACCGGCCATGAGCGCCGCTCCGGCAAACAGGCTTGCCACCGTCGCGCGGCGAGCCAGCTTCAGCAGCGAGTGGAGCGAAGGGGTCTTGATCGAGTCGAACATGATGTGCACCTTGTATGCCGGCCGCGCCGGAAAGCAAAAATTCGGGGATATCGGACCGTATAACCGCGATCCTGGCTGTGCGTGATACGGCGCTTCGGTTCACTCGTTACCGCGATGTCTGCGTCACGCTGGTCGCCACTATGGACGATGCCCGCCGCGTGCGCCATCGAGCATTTATGTCGCGAGGTTTCACGTCTTTCGCGGCCTTCGCGGCCCGCGCCGGCGCACCGCTTGTGCAGAGGTGCACCACTTCTGGTTACCATGACCGCCAGGCGTCGCGCGAGGTGGCGCGCCGCATCCACGAATCGTTTTCAAGGAGCGCATATGGACCTCAAGATCGCCGGCAAGCTGGCATTCGTATCCGGATCGACCAAGGGCATCGGGCACGCCATCGCGGTGGGACTCGCGCGCGAAGGCGTGCGGGTGATCCTCAACGGCCGCTCGCAGGCTTCCGTCGATGCCGCCCTTGCCAAGCTCAAGGAGCAGGCGCCGGGCGCACAGGCCGAGGGTTTTGCGGGCGACGTATCGGATGCCGTTCAGGTCGCGGAACTCGTGAAGCGTTTCCCGAGTGTCGATATTCTCGTGAACAACATGGGCATCTTCGATCCCAAACCCTTCGAAGAAATTTCCGATGAAGAATGGCTGCGCTTCTTCAACGCCAACGTGATGTCGGGCGTGCGGCTTTCGCGCGCCTATCTGCCGAAGATGAAGGAGAAAAACTGGGGCCGCGTGGTGTTCATCAGCAGCGAGAGCGGTATTCAGATTCCCGTCGAGATGATTCACTACGGGTTGACCAAGACCGCGCAGTTGGCGCTGTCACGCGGTCTCGCCGAGACGTGTTCGGGCACGAACGTGACGGTCAATTCGGTCTTGCCCGGTCCGACGAGTTCGGAAGGCGTCACGGAATTCGCGGAGAAGCTCTCGGGCGGAAAGAGCCTGAAGGACTTCGAAAAGCAGTTCTTCGAGGAAGCCCGGCCGACCTCGATTCTCAAGCGCTTCATCACGCCCGAGGAGATTGCGAACACGGTCGTGTATGTGTGCTCGGAACTGTCTTCGGCGACCAACGGAGCGGCGGTTCGCGCGGATGGCGGCGTCGTGAAGTCGGCGTTTTAGCGCGACGCGTTCACTTCGGCGGCCTTTTCGAGCGCACTGACGATAGCCGCGACGGTTTTCTCGCGCGCGGCTTCGTCGTTCTGCCGCAGCGCATACGAAGGGTGATATGTAGCGACGATGAACTTGTCGCCATACGGCACCACGCGGCCGATATGCGCCTGCAAGGTCGCCCGCTTGCCGAGCAAGGCAGTCAGCGCCGTGGCCCCGAGCGTGACGATCACGCGCGCGCCGGTCTCCTGAAGCTCCTTGTCGAGCCAGTACGAACACGCTTCGATTTCCTGCTGCCCGGGCGTCTTGTGCAAGCGCCGCTTGCCGCGCGGCTCCCATTTGAAATGCTTGACCGCATTCGTGAGATAGACCTGCTCGCGCGGAAGCTGCGCGCGGCGCATGGCGTCGTCGAGTAACTGCCCTGCCGGGCCGACGAACGGTTCGCCCTTCAAATCTTCCTGATCGCCCGGTTGCTCGCCGAGCAGCATGATGCGCGCGTCGGCCGGGCCGCTGCCGGGCACGGCTTGCGTCGCGTGCTTCCACAGCGAACAGCGGCGGCATTCATCGAGCGATGTAGGCGCGTCGCGTTCGGGTTGCGCGGCGTCGGCTTCGACCTGCACCGCCTTGCCGCCGAGTGCGCCGACGCTGCGCGCCTGGCCGACCCGCCGCGCGCCGCCGCGCGCATCGCTCACGAGCTTGGGAATGAGCGCGCCTTCGGGCAAACCTTTCCAGAACCGCACCGGCATATGCTGTTCGAGCGCGTTCTCGTTCAGCCGCGCCGGGTTGAAGATGCTGCGGTAGTAGGTCATCCAGAGCGCCTCGGCGGCGTCGGCTGTGTCGTTCGCGTGATCGGCGGCGAGCGCGCGGCGGCGCTCGAGTTGCAGGCGCTCGCCGTTGAAGAGCGCGGCGCCGTCGGGCGTGGTGATGAGCCATGACGAGCGTCCCATGCGCGCCGCGAAGTGTTCGGCGGCCCAAGCGAGCACGTCGTGATCCGGCTCGTACCATGCGACGTACTCGGGCGCGCCGAGCGCCTCGTCGCGCTGCCGGAAACGCACGTAGGCGATCATGTCGTGCTGCGCGCGCCGCACGGCCTTGGCCATCTTGTAAAGCCGCGCGCCGTCTTCATCCGCGGGCGATGCCACCGAACGGTCGCCATGCGTCCAGCGCCATAGCACGAGATAGAGGAAGCTCCAGCGGCGTTCGTCGCGAAAGCAGGCTGCGTCTTTCAGCAACGCCGCCAGCTCCTTCGAAACGCGGATCTGTGCGGGCTTCACCTCGGAAGCGGCGGCGTCTTCAACGACGTCGCCGAACAGCGCAGGCGCTTGCGCCGCGCCTTCGGCCGTGCGCCATTCGATCGATTCGGGCGCGCGCTCTTTTGCCAGCGCGATGAGCGCCGCGCCCCGCCAGGAGTCGAAGTCGTCCTTTATCTCGATGACGTGCATGATTCGCTCAGATGAGCGACAACTGCACGGGCTCGGTCGCGAGCGAACGCCGCAACTGCTCCGTCGACGCTTCGCGCAGCGGCGGCCGATAATCGTCCGTCACGATGAACGGTTTCACCTTGTCCATTGCGCAACGCAGCCGCGCGACATCGTGATACCGCACGCGCCGCGAACGGCGCAACTCGACGATACGCTTGGCATTACGCATGCCGATGCCCGGCACTCGCGAGATCATGCGCACGGGCGCGGCGTTCAGATCCACCGGAAAGCGTTCGCGATGCGACAGCGCCCAGGCGAGCTTAGGATCGATATCGAGCGAGAGGTTACCGGCCGTTCCGAGCAACTCCTGCGCTTCGAAGCCATAGCCGCGCATCAGAAAATCCGCCTGATACAGCCGATGCTCGCGCAACAATGGCGGCGCCTGCGACGGCACACCCGACGGGCTGTCGGGGATAGGGCTAAAGGCCGAGTAATAGACGCGCTTGAGTTGATAAGAACCGTACAGCGTTTCCGCCGTGCCGAGGATGGTGCGGTCATCGGTCTCGTCCGCGCCAACGATCATCTGCGTGCTCTGCCCGGCGGGCGCGAAACGCGGCGCGCGCGGCTCCGCTTCCGACTCTTCGCGCGCCACGCGAATGTTGCCCATCGCGAGTTTGATGGTGCGGCCGCTCTTCTCCGGCGCAAGACGTTCGAGGCTGATTTCGGTCGGCAGCTCGATGTTGACGCTCAAGCGGTCCGCATAACGCCCCGCCAGTTCGATGAGTTCCGGGTCGGCATCCGGTATGGTCTTTAGATGGATATAACCGCGAAAGCGATGCTTTTCACGCAGCAATCGTGCTACTTGCACGAGCTGATCCATCGTGTAGTTCGACGAACGGATCACGCCTGAACTGAGAAACAAGCCGTCGATGTAATTGCGGCGATAGAAGTCCAGCGTGAGCTTGACGACTTCGTCCGGCGTGAAGCGGGCGCGCGGCACGTTACTCGACCGGCGGTTGATGCAGTAGCGGCAATCGTAGAGACAAAAGTTGGTCAGCAAAATCTTGAGCAGCGACACGCAGCGGCCGTCCGGCGTGAAGCTATGGCAAATGCCCGAGCCCGTGCTTGCGCCGAGCCCGTCGATGCCGCGCGATTCCCGTTTCGGCGCGCCGCCGCTGGCGCACGACGCGTCGTACTTGGCGGCGTCAGCAAGAATTTCGAGCTTTTCGGACAGTTCCATCTTGGCTTTTATACTGTATATACGTACAGTATTCTATGGGTGTGAGTAGCGGAAAGCAATCGACCGTTTCGGCAGGCTTATTTGAGAGGATCATGACCCCAGTTCATCAGCGAATAGCGCCAATGCGAGTGCTCGACGTCATTCGGTCGTTGCGCGAGGTGTCGCTTGATATAGCCGACCACTTTGCGCATATGCGCGTAGTCGTCACCGCTCAGGTCAGCCTTCTTCTTGCCAAGTATGTCGATAATGTGCCGCCCCGACTTGTGTCCCACGGACTCGCTGTTGCCGTCTTTCTGGCCAACTTCGCGGGATTGATCCGTCGCGAGCCACTTTTCTATCTGGTGCGGCGTCATGTTCACGAGGTCCTTGAAAGCCCCGTAGATTTGGGCTTCATCTTCGTCCGCAGGGTGTCCATGCTGCGCGTGTCGAGTGGTCATGAGCGTTCATCCGTTAAGTTTCTCGTCACGAAAGAGCAAGCCATGCACCCGGCAAGACGCCGCAAGCGTGCTAGCCTTTGTCCACTCACCTACGGAGAAATCAATGCGCTTTGATTACCGGTCCTTTCACATCGACTGCACCGCGCCACACGACGAAGACGGGAACTACCAGGCTCACGCGCGAATTACGCGCGCCTCGGAAGACGACACCGCGCATGTGGAAGTTTTCGATTCAGGCGATCTCGACTCCTTCCAGAGCCAGGCGGATGCGCTGCATTGCGCGCGCTCGTGGGCTATTGAGTGGTGTGACGAAGTGCTTGCCTAACCGCTAACCCGGTGTTCTTTCTTTTAGACGTCGACGGCTGAAAGCTGCTCGCTCGCAACGCGGCACGCCGATTGCGGTATGTAAGCAGCGACGTCGCTCCGGACACGAGGCGGCGCGCATCGAAATTCCACTCGGGAGGACATCATGAAGATTGCACAAAAAAGCTTGCTGGTATCGGCGCTGGTTCTGAGCTTGTCGGGCGCGGCATTCGCGCAGGGCGCGGGCGGCGGAGCAGGCGGCGGTGGCGGCACGGCAGGCAGTAACGGCGCGGGTCAAGGTGGCACGGGCATGAGCACACCGAACGCAAACGGCACGACGGGTTCGACCTCGGGCGCCACCGGTGGCGACACATCCGGTT
This sequence comes from Caballeronia sp. GACF4, assembly GCF_023631025.1. NCBI lineage: Bacteria > Pseudomonadati > Pseudomonadota > Betaproteobacteria > Burkholderiales > Burkholderiaceae > Caballeronia > Caballeronia sp. GACF4. The sequence goes on along the minus strand of NZ_JALQDW010000026.1, from coordinate 307,758 downwards.
CGAACAGCAGCGGCTCGCACAAGATGGGCAAGATGAAAAAGGGCAGCTCGGGCATGTCGAACAACGGCATGTCGAACAACAGCACTGGCGGCCAGTCCAATTAAGTCGTCAACAGTTGAAAGCGCCCGGGCCTTGGTCCGGGCGCTTTCGTTTGTTCTTCAGCGAATCGATGAATCAGCGCACGTTGGTCGTAAGCGAAAACGATGCCGTGATCGACTCACCCGCTTGCAGCACGCCTCCTCCCTTCAGCGCCGGCTCGACATTCAAATTGACCCAGTCCGCGACATTGCTCACCGGCTCCACGCAAAGCAGTGAAGGAAACACGGCCGGCGCGTAGATCACCATGAAGTCCAGCGGTGCATCGGCGTGCAGCGTGACCGAGCGGCCTTCGTTCGGCCAGTCGATTGTCGCCGTGTGCTTCCAACCCGTGAAGTGGTTATCCAGATCGAAGCCGTTTGCAGACATACCTTGCGTCGAAGTCAGTGCATCGACGCTAGCATGCGGACCGGCGTGCAGCGGCAGCGGATCGGGACTTGCATGCCACATCGAGTCGACATTTGCGTGAACGAAAGTCGCTTCGGTGCGCGGAAAGTACGGGTGATGTCCCATGCCGAAGGGCATCGCTCTTGGCGAGAGATTGCGCATCTTGATCGTCACATTGAGCGCATGTGCGTCGAGCGTGATGCGCTGTTCGGCTTCGTAAGCGAACGGCCAGTGATGCGCGGCTTCTTGCGAAGGCTCGTGCCGCAAACTCAACGTCGCCTGCGCCTCCGATAACGCGCTCACTTGCCACGGCAGCCGCCACGCATTGCCATGCAGCGCGTGCGCAAAACCGTTGCCGTCGCCGGACAGATCGATCTCCACGCCATCGAAGGCAAAGCGCGCATCGCGAATGCGGTTGCAATACGGCAGCAACGGAAAACTGCCCATGCCGAGCGGATTCCTTCCAGCGAGCGCATCCGGCGTAGCGGGCCGCAGCCAGTGAACGACGCCGTCATCGCGCGTTTCGAAGAACGCAGCTATCGCGCCGCCGATATGCGGAGCGAGTACAACACGCCGCGCGCCATGACGCAGTTCGACGAGCGCTTCACTTCCGCGGGCGTTGGAGTCTAGAGCGGCGTTCAATATGCAAACTGCCGGTAGCTTTCGTCGAAGGTGCGCGCCGTGCTTTCGACTTGCGGGTTGTAACGCAGCAAACGCTTTGCGCGAGCGGGCAAGCTGGCGAAGACATCGCGCGGCACATCGATCCGCACTTCAGGCCGGAAATACCACGCCCGGCTGTAGCCGACCACGACCATAGGCCGGGGCGCACCGGAAAGATTCGGTGTGCCGCGATGCAAGCCGCGTACATCGCGAATCATCACGTCGCCAATTCGCATTGGCACGCGTTCGGCGGGGAAGCGGCCATCGGCGAGACCGGCGAGCGCTTCTTCGCGCGACATGCGATGCGTGCCGCGCGTGGTTTCGAGCGGACCGTTGCTGTCGTCGACATCGACGAGCGGGAAGTTCACCGCTAGCTGGAACGAAGGCGTTTCCGGCGCGTCGTCGAAGAGCGCGGGCGTATCGCGATGCCAGTCCTGAAAGTCAGAACCGCGCACGGGCGTATCAGTTGCGAGCTGGCACATGACCGGATCGGCGCCGGCTACGCGCTCGACGATGGCCACGATGTCCTCATCGCAAAAAATCGATGGATCGGCAAATGCGCCTTCGAAGGGCAAGGTCACGTAATAGCGGCCTGGCCCGCGATTTCCGTCCGCTGCTTCTCTATGCGGCGCGAGCAAAGGCATGAACGCATCGCGCCAAGCTTCGATGGTTGCGCGTGGAAAGTGTGCCCGCAACAAAACGAAGCCATCGCGCTCGAAGTCCTGCGCGAGCGCATCTCTTGCGCTCTCGTCGTATCGGCCCATGCGTGTCGTCTCCTTGTTTTATGTTTGCCGAAGTGAAGCCAAGAATGGCATGGGCGTAATCCGTCCGTCAATATTATTAGTAATTTTCCACGCAAAACCAGTGCAAACCCCGAGCGGCATTTCGCGGAATCATCATTAATATTAGCGGCACGCTCACGGATGAATCGCCGCCGTTACGACGGCGCGCCAGATGAAGAAAACCACCCAACGCCGCCCGACGATGACCGACATCGCGAAACTCACCGGAGTCTCGCAATCGACGGTATCGCTCGTGCTGAACAACGCGTCCGGCGCGAAGTTTTCGGACGCCACGCGCGACAAGGTGCTGCGCGCCGCGCACGAACTCGGCTATCGCATGACGCAGCGCGAGCCGCTTTCGTTTGCGCCGCTGGATACGGCGGAGCGCAATCTGATCGTCTATCTGGCCGATGAAATCTCGACCAGTCCGCATCCGGTGGTGAGCATCGACGGCGCGCGCGATGCCGCCTTCGCGCACGGCCGCATGCTCGCGGTTTATTCGACGCACGGCAACGCGGAAATCGAGGCGCGCGTGCTCGACGCGACGCTCGGCAATCCGGACGTGCTCGGCGTGATCTACGCGACGGTCTACACGCGCCGCGTCACCGTGCCCGCCGCGCTCGAACAGGTGCCGACCGTGCTGCTCAATTGCTATGCGAGCGAAGCGAACGTGTCTTCGGTCGTGCCGGCGGAGGTCGCGGGCGGTCACACGGCGACGGATCATTTGCTGGCGGCGGGGCATCGGCGAATTGGTTATATCAACGGCGAACCGTGGCAAGACGCGGCGCGCGACCGGCTCAAGGGTTATCGCACGGCATTGGCGACGGCGGACCTGCCGTTTGCGCCGGAACTGGTCCGCGAAGGCGACTGGGGACCGGCCACTGGATTCGAGCAGACGCTTTCATTGATGCGCGAGGCGAATCCGCCGACGGCCATCTTCTGCGCCAACGACCTGATGGCGCTCGGTGCAATCGAAGCGCTCAAGCAACTCGGACTGCGCGTGCCCGACGATGTCTCCGTGCTCGGCTACGACGATCAGGAGATCGCGCGCCATACGCATCCGCCGCTGTCGAGCGTGGTCTTGCCCAACTACGACCTGGGTCGCTGGGCCGTGGAAACGCTACTGCAGGAAGAACACAACCGCGCGGCCGGCGCACCGGTGCGACGCCGCACCGTGAAGCTGGACGGCCCGCTCATCGAACGCGGTTCCGTCAGGGAAATTACCGAAGCAAAGCAACTCGCAATTAATATCATTAGCGATGACGAGTCATAAACCGACTACGCCCTCGCCGGAAATCAACTCTCGCAGCAGCAGACCGGGCAACACATAAGCATCGGCATCAATAGAAGAAGGCACCCATCCCTATCGGAGGAAGACATGCTGTCGCTAGAAAAGAACACTCGCCTGGGCTTGCGCCCGCTCGCCGCCACGCTTGCCGCCCTGACGCTCGCCATGGGTTTCAGCGCGGCCCATGCCGCCGATGACGGCTTGCCGAAGATTGCCAACAAGAAGCCGCTCAAGGTCGGCTTTGCGCAGACCGAGAGCAACAATCCGTGGCGGCTTGCGGAAACCAAGAGCTTCAAGGATGTCGCCGCGAAATGCGGCTGGCAGGTAGTCATGACCGACGCGAACAGTTCGGCCGCGAAGCAGGTATCGGACATTCAAAGCATGATCGCGCAGCACGTCGATCTGCTCGTGTTCCCGCCGCGCGAAGAGAAGCCGCTCGTGCCGGTCATCCTGCAGGCCAAGAAAGCCGGCATTCCGGTGATACTCGTCGACCGCAACGTCGATCAATCGACGGTAAAGGCCGGCCGCGACTACATCACGTTCATCGGTTCGGACTTCATCGATCAGGGTCAGCGCGCCGCCGACTGGCTCGTTAAGGCGACCAACGGCAAGGCGACGATCATCGAACTGGAAGGCTCGACCGGCGCCTCCGCGGCAAACGACCGCAAGAAAGGTTTCGACGATGTCATCGCGAAGAACTCAGGCATGAAGATCGTCGCGTCGCAAAGCGGCGATTTCGCGCGCGACAAGGGTCGTCAGGTCATGGAAACGCTGTTGCAGGCGCATCCGGACGTGACCGCCGTCTACGCGCATAACGACGAAATGGCGCTCGGCGCAATCGCGGCGATCAAGGCGGCCGGCAAGCAGCCGGGCAAGGACATCGTGCTCGTGACCATCGACGGCACCAAGGGCGGACTCGAAGCCATTCAGGCGGGCGAACTGGGCGCAAGCGTGCAGTCGAGTCCGTTCTTCGGCCCGCTCGCGTGCGACGTCGCGCAGAAGTTCGCGAAGGGCGAAACCATCCCGCCGTGGGTCAAGGTCTCGGACCGCTTCTACGACAAGAGCAACGTCAAGGAAAGCATGCAGTACGGGTATTGAGCGCAGTTGGCTGGTTCGCGGGCGTCTATTCACGGACGCCCGCTCTTTTCTCCGGACGAACACCGACGCCATGCCCAACGCTCCCCTCCTCGACATGCAGGACATCGACATCGCTTTCGGCGGTGTGCCCGCATTGAAGCGCGCCCGCCTCACCGTGGCGGCGGGCGAAGTGCACGCGCTCATCGGCCAGAATGGCGCAGGCAAGTCCACGCTCATCAAGATTCTCACGGGCGCGTATAGAAAGACCGCGGGCACGATTCGTTTCGATGGCCGCGAAACCGATTTCCGCACGCCCAAGGAAGCGCGTGAAGCGGGCATCAGCACGATCTATCAGGAGATCAACCTGGTGCCGTTCCGGTCGGTGGCCGAGAACATCTTTCTCGGACGCGAACCGCGCCGCTTCGGACTCATCGACTGGAAAACCGTGCAGCGGCGCGCGCATGAATTGCTCGAATCGTTCGGCCTTCACATCGACGTCAAAAAGCCCGTGCGCGAATACTCCACCGCCATTCAGCAGATGGTCGCGCTGGCGCGCGCGGTATCGTCGGATGCGAAGATGGTGATCATGGACGAATCGACTTCCTCGCTCGACGAGCGTGAAGTCGAATTGCTGTTCACGGTCGTGCGCCGCTTGCGTGACGACGGCCGCGCGGTCATCTTCGTGTCGCACCGGCTGGATGAACTCTATGCACTGTGCGACCGCGTCACGGTGATGCGCGACGGCCAGACCGTCGCCGAAAGCAGCATGCAGGAGATGGACAAGCTCAAGCTCGTCACGACCATGCTCGGCCGCACGCTTGCCGCCGTCGTGCACGAAGACGATGCCGTGAAGGAAGCGAATCTCGCCAAGCGCGGCGCGGTGGCGTTGCGCGCGCAGGGTCTCTCGGCGGGCGCGAAAGTCACCGACGTCACGCTCGATGTCCACGCGGGCGAAGCCGTCGGACTCGCCGGATTGCTCGGCTCGGGCCGCACGGAAACCATGCGCCTGTTGTTTGGCGCGGACCGTCCGTCCAACGGCACACTCGCGGTCGACGGCGCGGAGGTCGCATTCAAGTCGCCGAAAGACGCCATCGCGCGCGGCATCGCTTATCTCACCGAGGATCGCAAGGCCGAAGGCATCGTGCCGGAGCTTTCCGTGCGCGACAACCTCACGCTCGTGTGCCTGCCGGCGCTGACCAGACGCGGCGTGATCGACGTGGCCAAACAGCGCGAAATCGTCGATGGCTTCATCACCTCGCTCGGCATCAAACTGCGCTCGCCGGATCAGCCGATCCGCGAGCTATCGGGCGGCAATCAGCAGAAGGTGCTGCTCGCGCGCTGGCTCGCGACCAACCCGCGTCTCTTGCTGCTCGACGAACCCACGCGCGGTATCGACGTCGGCGCGAAAGCCGATGTCGCGAAAATCGTGCGTGAGTTGCGCGATGCGGGGCTTGCGGTGCTGCTGTCGGCATCGGAACTGGAAGAGTTGACGGCGGTGGCCGATCGCGCGGTCGTGATCCGCGACGGCGAAACGGTCGCGCAACTGGACGGCGCGCAGATGACCGAGACCTCGATCATGGATGCGATCGCTTACGGCACGGGCGAGGAATCGACATTGGCTTCGGCCGCTCAAGGAACCGAGTCGTGATAGAGAAAACCGGCGCACCTATCGTCGCGGAAACCGCGCCCGCGCGGAAGAAAAAGCGCGGCATGGCGATTCAACGCGAGATCGTCGTGCTCGTCGCGATGATCCTCTTCAACCTGCTCTTTACCGATCACTTCTGGTCGCTGCAGACCTTCAACGTCAACCTCACGCAGGTGGTGACGATCGTGATCGTCGGCATCGGCATGACGCTCGTGGTGGCGACAGGCGGCATCGACCTGTCCGTGGGCGCTTCGATGGCCATCTCCGGTGCGCTCGCGCCGATGCTCTTCATGAACATCGACGGGCCGGGCGGCTTGCTGCTCGCATTCACCTTGCCGATCGTGGCGGCGGCACTATGCGGCGTCTTCAACGGCTTTCTCGTGACGCGGCTGAATGTGCAGCCTATCGTCGCGACGCTCGTGCTGTTCATCGCGGGACGCGGCATTGCGCAGGTCGTCACCGATGGCAGCCTGCAGGCCTTCAACAATCCCGCGTTTCAGTGGATTGCGCTGGGCCGCGTGGCGGGCGTGCCGTTTCAGATCCTGCTCATGCTCGCGCTCGTCGCCATCTTTACGTGGATCGTGCGTAAGACGCTCTTCGGCAAATATCTGCTCGTGACGGGCGGCAACGAGGAAGCGGCGTATCTTTCCGGCATTCCGACCGCGCGCGTGAAGATGATCGCGTACACGGCGTGCGCGGCGCTCGCGGGTCTGGCCGGACTGATTTCGATCTCGGTGAATTCGTCGTCGGATGCGAACGTGGTCGGCCTCGGCGTGGAACTCGATGCCATCGCGGCCGTGGCCGTCGGCGGCACCGCGCTCACGGGCGGCAAGGCGTATATCACGGGCACGCTGATCGGCGCGCTCATCATCCAGTTGCTGCGCTATACGCTGCTTGCACACGGCATTCCGGATGCCGCCGCGCTGGTGCTGAAAGCCGCGATCATCATCGCCGCCGTGTACGTGCAGAGAAAGCGAGGCTGACGACGACATGAAGAAGAACCTCCCGATTCTCATCGCGCTCGCGGCGCTGCTCGTGCTTGGCGTCGTGCGGTACGAGCACTTTGCATCCGAATACAACGTGACGTCGTTCTGGCGCTACAACTCCATGTTCGCGCTGATTTCCATCGGCATGGCGTTCGTCATCATCACGGGCGGTATCGATCTGTCCGTGGGCGCGGTGGCCGCGCTCGCAAGCGTGGTCGCGGCGCTCGCGAGTCCGCATGGCGGCGTGGCGGCGGTGCTCGCGGGCTCGGCTGCCGGTCTCGCGGTGGGCCTGCTCAACGGGCTCGTGATCACGCATCTGCGGATACTGCCCTTCATCGTTACGCTGGCGACGAGTCTCGGCGCGCATGGCCTCGCGCTTCTGCTCGGCCATAACGATGCCGTCGCCATCTCGTCGGACACCAGCTTCGCCAACTTCGGCCAAGGCGATCTCTTCGGCTTGCCAATTCCGGGACTCGTCGCGGCCGCGGCGGCGATTGTCGGCTGGATCGCGCTGCGCAGCTCGCGCTTCGGGCGGCATGCGCTGGCTATCGGCGGGAGCGAGGAAGCATCGCGTCTGATGGGACTGAATGTGGATCGCACGCTCGTCGCCGTGTATGCCGTGAGCGGCTTGCTCGCGGGCATCGCCGGCGCGATTCTCGCGGCGCAATTCGGCGCGGGACAGCCGAACGAAGGAATCGGCTGGGAACTGTTCGCGATCTCGGCGGTGGTGCTCGGCGGCACGCGTCTGACAGGCGGCGACGGCTCTATCGCGATGACCATTGCGGGCGTCGCACTGCTCGGCCTCGTCTTCAATCTGCTCAACTTCGAGAACGGCCTGGGCTATATCTCGTTATCGGCTTACTGGCAGTCGGTGATTCGCGGGTTGTTCCTGCTGCTCGTGATCGTGCTGCAGGCGCGGGTGCTGAACAGGAAAGCGTTGGTGGCGAAGGTGGCGCGGTAGAGTTTGGATGTTGCACGAGCGTTGGAGCTTGATGAAGTCTATCGCGACGAAACGCCGCTTTAGCAAGCAGCGCCGCGCCTTGCGATCGATGCAACCGGCAAAGTGCGGACCCTTCCCCGCGAACGCGTGAAGGGTCCGGTCATGCCTGGGGCATTCTGCTCGCTGCATCGCCATGGAAAGTGGCACGGAGCAGCGAGAGGTGTTGTGTTCGACATGCTCCTCGCAGGAACAATCGCCCGGCTTACCCAAGCATTAGGGCGACGTCTTCTGGTTCGGCGGAGTTGCAAACACCGTCCCTGGTACAAGCGGGGCCGGTTTAAGTTGACGCGTAAGAACGAAGTTGAGCGCATCCTTCGCGCGCGCGTCGTCGGGGCGAATGGCCAGCGCCTGACGCAGCGCACCTTCCGCCTCGGCGAATCGGCCGAGATTGAGCATGGCCATGCCTAAACCGATGCTCGCCTCGAAAAACGGCTGACGCCGTGCCAAAGCTTCCTTGAAGTGCGCCTCGGCCTCGGCCGGATTGAAGCGTCGTTCCGACACATTGCCCAGACCGCAATAGGCTTCCGCCGATTTGGGATCGATGTCCAGCGCACGATGAAATGCAGTGTCGGCTTCGGTTAGACGAACGGCGGCGCAAAGGACATCACCGAGCGCAAGATAGCCGGAGACCGACTGCGGCTGCGCTTCGATGGCAGCATGCGCTGCAACCTCGGCTTCCGGCAGACGCTGCCGACGGCGCAGCAGATCAGACAGCGCGCAATGCGCCTGAACCATGTCCGGCTGATGATGGATAGCCTGGCGAAAAGCGTCCTCGGCTTCCGACTCGCGCTTTTCGTCGCTGAGGATGCAGCCGAGCATCCAGTGCGCGAGTGAGGAATCCGGCCTGATAGCCAGCGCTTCACGGCAAAAGGATGCGGCGTCGGCGAAACGCTTTTGATCTGCCATGACAAGCGCCAGATTGACAATAATGTCGGCGGACGTGGGCTGCAGAGTCCGCGCCTCGTTCAACAACGTCTCTGCTTCGGCGAAGCGGCCAAGCTGGCGCAGCACCAGCGCGAGATTGTTTTTTGCTGCAACCGAGGAAGGATTGGCCTCGATGTCCTGACGAAACTTCGCTTCGGCTTCAGCAAATGTCATCGTTACGTTTCGATCATTGTCTTCAGGCATGGTGATTATTTCTCTTGCGTAGGAAACCAAACTAATTCGATCTCAGGTAGATCTCTGTTATTTCGTCTTGCGGACGGGAGATGAGGCGTTCGCTTGATCCCTCTTCGCGAATCAAGTCGCGGCGTTGTTTCCACATTCGTACCGGTGCCCGCAAAAACGAAGGCCGAACGATAACGCATCGATTTCAGTATAGTGCAAAAAGTTATGACCAAATCCAACCTGGCCCAGCCATTGAACCACCAAACAAGCCGCCTATGAAACCACTCTTCTCAAGACGCGCCGCATTCGTTTTTATCGCTTTCGGCGCCATTGCCGCGCCTGTTTCCTTGCAAGCCGAGGAGCTTCATGTCATGAGTTCAGGAGGCTTCACCGCCGCCTATAAAATCCTCGGCCCGAAATTCACGGCCGCAACCAGCAATACGCTCGATACCCAACTCGGCCCGTCGATGGGCAAGGCGCCCGAAGCCATCCCCAATCGACTCGCGCGCGGCGAACCCGCCGATGTCGTCATCATGGTGGGCTACGCGCTCGACGATCTCATCAAGGAAGGCAAGGTCATGCCGGACTCGCGTGTCGAACTCGCCGATTCGCGCATCGGCGTATCGGTGAAAGCCGGCGCGCCGAAACCCGACATCGGCAATGTCGATGCATTGAAGGAAACGCTGCTGCACGCAAAATCGATCGCTTATTCGGACAGCGCGAGCGGCGTCTATATCCAGAACGAGATGTTCAAGAAACTCGGCATCGAAGATCAGGTGAAACCCAAGGCGAAGATGATCCCGAAGATTCCCGTGGCCTCGGTCGTCGCGGACGGTCAGTACGAACTCGGCTTCCAGCAAGTGAGCGAACTGTTACCGGTACAAGGCGCGGATTTCGTCGGGAGGATTCCGGAGTCCGTGCAGTCCGTCACGCGTTTCGCAGCGGGCATTCCGGTTGGCTCGAAGCACCCGGAGGAGGCGCGCGCCTTGCTTCGCTACCTCGCTTCGCCGCAGGCACAAGACACCGTGCGCGCCACCGGACTCGACCCGATCGCCGCGCATTGAAGCGCAGGCAGGTGCCACGCGCCGGTTCACCTTGCGTTTGATGCGTATTTGCGAAGCGAAAACGGCGTTCCGTGCGAAAATCGAGATGCTTGCGCGAGCGCCTCCACAGGCAAGATTGGTCCGCTCAATAGTTGAAAAGCCGTTCGCTGGGCCAAGCCGCGTCGAGCCGATCCACACGCGAAACGACATGCAAAAAAGACATGCAGCGAGGAGAACCTGCGTCAATGGAAGCTGACAAGCTGATACCGGACACGCGCACCGACGCGCCCGAGCCGAGCTTTCTGCTCGGCGGCGGCGAAATGGGCGCGCTCATCCGCGCTTTCGACTGGACGCAAACCTCGCTCGGCTCGCCCGAACAATGGCCGCAGAGTCTCAAGACGGCCGTGCGCATCATGCTCACCTCGCGGCAGCCGATCTGGGTCGGCTGGGGTCCCGACCTCCTGTTCTTCTACAACGATCCTTACAAGTCGATCATCGGCGGCAAGCATCCGCAAGCGCTCGGTCAGCCGACGTCGGTCGTGTGGCGCGAAATCTGGAACGAGATCGGCCCGCTGCTCGACACCGCGCTTGCCGGCATCGAAGGAACCTTCGTCGAGCAGAAGCTGCTCATCATGGAACGCAACGGCTTCCCGGAGGAAACGTACTACACGTTCTCCTATAGCCCGATTCCGGACGATCGCGGCGGCGCGGGCGGCATCATCTGCGCCAATAGCGACGATACCCAACGCGTGCTTGGCGAACGCCAGTTGCTCGTACTGCGCGAACTGGCTGCGTCGGCCGCGAACGCGCGTTCGTGGCGCGAGGCCTGCGAACGTTCGATGAACGTGCTCGCGAATGCCGCGCGCGACATGCCTTTCGCGTTGCTCTATACAGCCGAGCCCGGCGACGAAAGCGCCACGCTCACCGGCGCATGCGGCATCGCGCCGGGCAGTGCGGCCGCGCCGGAAGTGCTGCACGCGGCGCATGCGGGCGCGTGGCCCGTTCACGAAGTGCTGCGCGACAACCAAGCGCGGCTCGTGACCAATCTGAAGGGTTTCATCGAAGGACCGCTGCCCACCGGCTCGTGGAACGCCGCGCCGACGCACGCGGTGCTGCTGCCTATCGCGCCGTCGGGCGAGACCGGGCGCGCGGGCGTGCTGATCGCCGCGCTCAATCCATACCGTCTCTTCGACGAAGGCTATCGCGCGTTCCTGAACCTCGTGGGCGGCCAGATCGGCGCGGCCATCGGCGCCGCGCATGCCTATGAGGAAGAACGCCGCCGCGCCGAGGCGCTTGCCGAAATCGACCGCGCCAAGACCACCTTCTTCTCGAATATCAGCCACGAGTTCAGAACCCCGCTCACGCTGATGCTCGGCCCGCTCGAAGACCTGCTGACGAAGCCGGAGCGCGCGGGCGACGAAGTGCGTCTGCTCGAAATCACGCATCGCAATGGCTTGCGCCTGCTCAAGCTCGTCAACGCGCTGCTCGACTTTTCGCGCATCGAGGCAGGGCGTATCGAGATTCATCGGCAGACCACTGACATCGGCGCGTTCACGGCGGAGCTGGCCTCGCTGTTTCGCTCGGCCATCGAATCGGCGGGGCTGCGCTTTTACATCGACATTCCCTCGACGCCGGTGCTCGCAGACATCGATCGCGACATGTGGGAAAAAGTCGTGATGAACCTGCTGTCGAACGCGTTTAAGTTCACGTTTCGCGGCACGATCGAAGTGACGCTGCGCACGAACGCCGCGCAGCGCGTGGAGATGAGCGTGCGCGATACCGGCATCGGCATCGCGGAGGCGGAACTGGCGCGCGTGTTCGAGCGCTTTCATCGCGTGGCGGGCGCGACCGGGCGCTCGGTGGAAGGCAGCGGTATCGGCCTTGCAATGGTTCAGGAGCTCGTCAAGCTGCACGACGGCGCCATCAGCGTGCAAAGCAGTCCCGGCGAGGGCACGTGCTTTACCGTGACGCTGCCCGCCGCGCATGAACGAGTCGACGCGCAACATGCCGATACGCCGCGCGCGCAAGCCAGCAGCGGCGCGCGCAGTTATGTCGATGCCGCCTTGCGCTGGATTCCCGACGCAAGCGAACCGGCGCTCGCCCTCGACGACGAAACACCGCTCGGCGCGGGCGCGAACGCCAGCGCATCCGCCGATGAAATCCGCGGCCGCGTGCTGGTGGTCGACGACAATGCCGACCTGCGCGAATACATGCGTCGCATGCTGGTCGCGGCGGGCCACGAAGTGAGCGTCGCGGCCGACGGCGAGAGCGCGCTCGAAGCGGCTCGCACCGGGCATCCCGAAGTGATCGTGTCGGACGTGATGATGCCGCGCCTCGACGGCTTCGGCCTCTTGAACGCGGTGCGCGCCGACGAAGCGCTGCGCGAGACACCGGTCGTGCTGCTGTCCGCGCGCGCGGGCGAGGAAGCGCGCCTGGGCGGTCTCGAGGCTGGCGCGCACGACTATCTGACTAAGCCCTTCGCCGCGCGAGAATTGCTTGCGCGAGTCGCGAGCAATCTGCGCATCGCGCGGCTGCGGCGCGCGTCCGAGGAGAACCTGCGCGAAGAGTCGCGCATGCTGGAGATTCTGAACGACGTCGGCACCACGGTCGCGGGCGAGCTCGATCTGTCGCGCGCCGTGCAGGTCGTCGTGGATGCCGCCACCGAGCTCACCGGCGCGGCCTTCGGCTCGTTCTTCTACAACCTGCTCGACGACAAGGGCGAGAGCTACACGCTCTATTCCATCTCCGGCGTGCCGAAAGACGCGTTTTCGCGCTTTCCCATGCCGCGCAACACCGCGCTCTTCGGCCCGACTTTCGCGGGCGAAGGCGTGGTGCGTTCCGACGACATCACCAAAGACCCGCGCTACGGCCAGAGCGCGCCGCATTACGGCATGCCGGAAGGTCATCTCAGCGTATGCAGCTATCTCGCCGCGCCCGTCATCTCGCGCACGGGCGAAGTGCTGGGCGGGCTGTTCTTCGGTCATCCCGAACCGGCGATGTTCAACCTGCGCGCGGAGCGGATCGTCGTGGGTATCGCCGCGCAGGCGGCTATCGCCATCGACAACGCGCGGCTCTTTCAGGCGGCGCAGGACGAGATCGCCGAGCGCACCAAGGCGCAGGCCGCGCTGCACGATCTCAACGATACGCTCGAACGCCGCGTCGCCGACGCCATCGCGGACCGCGACCGGCTGTGGGAACTGACCGAAGACCTGTTCGTCGTGACGAGCTTCGAAGGCGCGCTGCTGCGCGTGAGCCCGTCGTGGTCGACCGTGCTCGGCGTCGATCTGCAGCGCGTGCATGCGCGAACCATGCTCGACCTCGTCCATCCCGACGACGTCGAAGCGGTCGCGAGCGCGATGGAAAGTCTGCGCCAAAGCGGCGCGTCCGTGCGTTACGAGTGCCGGCACGGCTTCGTGGAAGGCGGCTGGCGCTGGATCGCGTGGACCTTGTCGATCGACCCGGCCACGCGCCGCATACACGGCGTGGGGCGCGACGTCACCGCGGACCGCGAAACCGCCGACGCGCTGCGGCACGCCGAGGAAGCGCTGCGCATGGCGCAGAAGATGGAAGCCATCGGCAAGTTGACGGGCGGCGTCGCGCACGACTTCAACAATCTGCTGCAGGTGATCGGCGGGAATCTGCAATTGCTGGCAAAGGACGTCGCGGGCCAGGAACGCCCCGAGCAGCGCGTGAAGAGCGCGCTCGCGGGCGTGGCGCGCGGCGCGAACCTCGCCTCGCAGCTGCTTGCGTTCGGCAGACGCCAGCCGCTCGCGCCGAAGGTCGTCAATCTGGGCCGTTTCGTGCGCGGTCTCGACGACATGTTCCGCCGCGCGCTGGGCGACGGCATCGAGATCGAGACGATCGTATCGGGCGGCTTGTGGAACACGCTCGTCGATCCGTTCCAGGTCGAGAACGCGCTGCTCAATCTGGCGATCAACGCGCGCGACGCGATGAACGCGCACGGCAAGCTGACCATCGAAGCGGGCAATGCATCGCTCGATGAAAACTACGCCAAGCGCCACGCCGACCTGTTGCCCGGCCAATACGTCATGGTCGCTGTTACCGATACCGGCTCGGGCATGTCGCCCGAAGTGCAGGAACGCGCGTTCGAACCGTTCTTCACCACCAAGCGCGAGGGCCAGGGCACGGGTCTCGGACTCTCGATGGTGTACGGCTTCGTGAAGCAGTCCGGCGGCCACGTGAAGGTGTACAGCGAGGAAGGACACGGCACGACGATACGCATTTATCTTCCGCGCGCGCGCCAGGAAGAAGACCTCGAAACCACGATCGACGCCGGCCCCGCGCACGGCGGCGACGAAACCATTCTCGTGGTCGAGGACGACGAAGAAGTGCGCGCAACCGTCGTCGCCATGCTTGGCGACCTCGGTTATCGCGTGCTTCGTGCAAAGGATGCGCAAAGCGCGCTGGCTATCGTCGAGAGCGGCGTGCCCGTGGACCTGCTCTTCACCGATGTCGTGATGCCCGGTCCGCTACGCAGCCCCGAACTGGCGCGAAAGGCGCGCGAACGCGTGCCGGGTATCGCGGTGCTGTTCACGTCGGGCTACACGGACAACGCCATCGTGCATGCGGGACGGCTCGATGAAGGAATCGATCTGCTGAGCAAGCCTTATATGCATGAGGCGCTCGCCCGCAAGGTGCGTCAGGTGCTCGCGGCTAGCGGCAAGGGCGCGAGTTCCAGCGCACCGCCCGCGACGGTCACCGGCAACACGGTTTCCGATGCCGCGCCCGCCGACGCCCTTTCGCACCTGCGCGTGCTGTTCGTCGAAGACAACGAACTCGTGCGCGTAAGCAGCGCCGAGTTGCTGCGCACGTTCGGGCTCGATCTCGTGGAAGCCGGCAGCGTCGCCGAGGCGCTCGCCCTGCTGCGCGAAGAGCGCTTCGAACTCTTGCTGACCGATGTGGATCTGGCGGGCGAATCGGGCATCGAGCTGGCCCTTGCGGCTAGCCGTGAGGCGCCCGGAATCGGCGTGGTGTTCGTCACCGGATACGACCTCGTCTTGAGCGCCGACGAACGCAAGGCCTTGCCGCGCGCGACGCAGTTGCGCAAGCCTTACGACCCGCTGGCGTTGATCGAAGCGTTGAACGCAGCGGTGATTCGGTGATCCGCTAGCCGTCTCCGAACGCGGAGACGGCTAGGTACGCACGCCTAGCCGCGACGGCGCTGTCTCACCGCATCGGCAAGCAGTTCGAGCACCGGCTCGGTCTGGCTCCAGCCGAGACACGCATCCGTGATCGAGACGCCGTGCTTGAGCGGCACGCCCGGCTTGAGGTCCTGCCGCCCTTCGTCCAAATGACTTTCGATCATCACGCCGGTGATGCGGCTTTCGCCCGCGATCAGTTGCCGCGCGATGTCTTCGGCCACATCCACCTGCCGCAGATGCGACTTGTTCGAGTTGGCATGCGAGCAATCGATCATCACCTGCTCGCGCTGTCCGAGCGCCGCCAACGCCGCGCAACTCGCCGCGACGCTAGCCGCATCGTAATTCGGTGCTTTTTTGCCGCCGCGCAGGATCACGTGGCAGTCGTCGTTGCCGCGCGTTTCGAAGATGGCGGCAAGGCCCATCTTCGTCATGCCCATGAAGGCATGGCTCGCGCGCGCCGCGACGATCGCGTCCGCCGCGACCTGCACGCCGCCGTCCGTGCCGTTCTTGAAGCCGATCGGGCAACTCAGCCCCGACGCCAGTTGCCGATGGCTCTGACTCTCCGTCGTGCGTGCGCCGATCGCGCCCCACGCGATCAGGTCCGCGATGTACTGCGGACTCAGCAGGTCGAGAAATTCGGTGCCCGTTGGCAGACCAAGCTCGCTGATTTCCAGCAGAAGCTCACGCGCGCGGCGCAGACCTTCGTTGATACGGAAACTGCCGTCCAAACGCGGGTCGTTGATATAGCCCTTCCAGCCGACCGTCGTGCGCGGCTTTTCGAAGTACACGCGCATGACGATCAGCAAATCGTCGCCGAGACGATCCGCGACGGTCTTCAGATGGTGCGCGTATTCGATCGCCTGGTCGTGATCGTGAATGGAACACGGTCCGACCACGACCACGAGGCGGTCATCGCGGCCATGCAGAACGTCCGCGATGCGCGCGCGGCTCGTTTCCACGAGCGCCTGCACGCCGGGCGTGACCGGCAGTTCGTCGAGCAAAAGCGCTGGCGAGATCAGCGGGCGCACCGCGCCGATGCGCGTATCGTCGATACGGGTCGTGTCTTGCGTGGAGTCGGCCACGCCGGCCTCCTGATCGCGGGAGGGATTGTCGATGCGGCTCAAGGTCAGCTCCGTCGGGCGTAATGAATGCGTAAAGAATGCATGTTGCGGCTATTCGATGCGAGAAAACCGCGCACTTTTGGCCGCGCGGTGCAAACATCGATTATCGCATTTGAAGCGCATGCGTCGCGCATTTCCGAAAGCGGACGAGGATCGTGCGTATCATGAAAGGAACCGGAACACGCCATTCATCAAGGGAGCAGACCATGCGAATCGAAACATCCTTTCTCTTCGATCTCGACGGAACGCTGGTCGACAGCGTCTATCAGCACGTGCTCGCGTGGAAAGAAGCGCTGGACAGCGAGGGCATCGAACTGTCGGTGTGGCGCATTCATCGCAAAATCGGCATGAGCGGCGGCCTCTTCACCGATCAATTGCTGCGCGAAACGCATGGGGAGATCAACGCGGATCGCGTGGAACGTCTGCGGCGCCTTCATGCCGACGCTTATCAAAGTCTGCGCGCACAGGTCTGCCCATTGCCGGGCGCGCGCGAATTGCTCGACGCGCTGACCCAGGCGGGCACGCGCTGGGCGATCGCCACGAGCGGCCGCATGGAAACGGCGGCGTTCAATCTCGAAGCATTGGGCGTGGACCCAGGCAAGCAAGTGGTCGTCACGCGCGATCAGGTGAAATACGCCAAGCCCGATCCCGACTTGTTCCTTGCGGCGGCCGCGCGTCTGAACGTGCCGATCGAGCATACGGTGGTGGTTGGCGACAGCATCTGGGACATGCTCGCGGCGCGTCGCTGCCGATCGCTCGGCGTCGGCCTGCTGTCGGGCGGTTATGGCAGCGACGAACTGGAACGCTCGGGCGCGCTGCGCGTCTACGAAGACCCCGCCGACCTGCTGTTCCATCTCGACGAAGTGGCCGCGCGCCCTTGAATCATGCTAGAACGCGTGCCGCAAGCCGACAGTGACGCCGACTTGCGTACCTGTCGATGACGGCGACAACGTATTGAGCATCGCCTGCCCGAGCACGGAATCGGGCGGCGCCCCCTTTACGTGCTGATAGACGCCTTCGAGATAGACATCCGTGCGTTTCGAGAGCGAATAGTCGGTCTGCAACATGACCGTATGCCACGACGGATAAGCGATGGATGCAGCGTTGCCATAAGCGCCGTCCGTGAACGTGTAAGCCGCCGATACGCTCAACACGGGCGTGAGCGCGTAATGCACGTTCGCTTCGTAATTGTCGAGACGCAGGGTGCCATCGAGCGGAATATAGTTGCCGAGCCCGATGGAAAGCACGCTGTTCATATTGTCGAGTTGCGTGTGCGACCAGACGAGACCGACCGTCGCCGGCCCGAAGGTGGCGTTGGCGCCCGCGCCCCAGATGCGCTGCCGTTGCGCGACGAAGTTCGCGCTGCCATCCCCTTGCGACACCGCGCCATTCAAATTCGTCCCCGCAATGCCGCCGCCCGCGTTATTCAATTGCAGATAGCCGCCCGCGACCGTGAACGGCCCTTGCGCGTACGATGCCGAAAAGCCATACGCGCGGTTATCCGCGAAGTTTCCGGCGCTATTGCCGAAGGAATACATGCTCTCGACCGTCACGCCGCGATAAGTGGGGCTGACGTATTTGACGGTGTTGTTGATGACGACCGAGTTTGCCGCCAGATTATCGTTTTCGAACGGATGCGCCGAGATGCTGCCGCCCCACGTATTGAATTCGGCGGTGAGCGGACCGAGCAGATCGTTGAGCACGTCGTATTGACGCCCGGCCGTGAGCGTGCCGTAGTCGTCGTGTTGCAGGCCGACCCATGCTTGCGAGCCGAAGCCATCGCCCGCGAATGCATTGGTGCCGTTATTCAGATTGAAGCCTTGCTCCAGCTTGAAGATGGCCTTAAGGCCGCCGCCGAGATCCTCACTGCCTTTCAGCCCGAAGACCGTGTTCTGCGTGACGCTGCTGAGCATCTGCCAGTTGCTGTGGCCGGTCTGATTGTTGGTGTAGACGATACCCGTGTCGATCAGGCCGTATAGCGTGACACTGCTTTGCGCATGCACCGAAGCTGCGCATAAAGCGGCGGGCAGCGCGACCATCAACATTGACCTTTTCATTGCTGAAAGCTCCATGAACGATTGAAAGCGACGGCCTGCCCGGAGAGCGGCGACTGGCAATTGATCGTACGACGCCAAAATTGTGCGGGCGCAATATCGGCATGGCGTTGCATAAATGCTATTCCGGCGCGGTACTGAATTCTTGCGGAAGGCTTTCCTATACTGGGGTCTCACATTTCGAACAAGGGGACACCGATGTTGATGGAAGCAAAGGAATCGATCTACAGCCCGACGCAGGACGGGCTGATTTTCCCCGAAGAGCCCACGTTTTCCTCCTCGGCGGAAGAACGGCGCTATCGCAAAGAGCATCTCGCCGCCGCATGCCGGATCTTCGCGCGGCACGGATTCAGCTTCGGCTTCGGCGGCCATCTGACCGTGCGCGACCCGGAACATCCCGAACTCTTCTGGACCAATCCGATGTGCGTGCCATGGTCACGCGTGAAGACCTCGCAACTCGTGCTCGTCGATCATTCGGGCACAGTGGTCGAAGGAAAGTACGCGGTGAACCGCGCAGGCTACGTGCTGCATTCCGCGATCCACGCTGACAATCCCGACATCATCGGGTCGTGTCACGCGCATACCGTTCATGGCGATGCGTGGGCCGCAATGGGCAAGCCGCTCGACTATGTGACGCAGGACGCCTGCATGTTTTATGGCTCGCATATGGTCGTGCGCGACGGCGCGGGCAAGGTGCCGGTCGCGGATGCATCGGGTAATCCGATTGCACGCGCCTTCAACGAACACAAGGCCGTAATCCATCAGAACCATGGGCTTCTGACGGCGAGCCGCCATAGCATCGATGATGCAGTATGGACGTTCATCGCCCTCGATCACTGTTGCAAGATGCAGCTGCTCATGGACGCGACCGAATCGCGCCCGTTGCAGATCGACCCGGAGCATGCCGAGTATTCGCATCGTCATCTGGGCAACTCGTTCATCAGCTGGCTGCATTTCCAGACCATGCTGTATGAGATCGCCGAAGAGGAGCCGGAATATCTCGACTGAGCAATGACCCAGCGGCATGCGTGCCATACGAGCATGCCGTGATAAAGCGCTAAAAAATACAGGAGACAAGCATGGAAGCGCTATACGGAGATCAGGCCGTCAAGGAAACGGATGCTGGCCGCATCTATGGCAGGGCTTACTGGCGGCTCTTGCCGTTGCTCTTGATCTGCTATCTCGTGGCATATCTGGACCGTGTGAACGTTGGCTTCGCGAAGTTGCAGATGCTCGATGCACTCGGCTTCGACGACGCCATCTATGGCCTCGGCTCGGGCATCTTCTTCGCCGGCTACTTCTTCTTCGAGGTTCCGAGCAATCTCGTGATGCGCAAGGTCGGCGCGCGCCGCTGGATTGCGCGCATCATGCTCACGTGGGGTGTCATTTCTGCGGCGATGGTCCTCGTCAAGACGCCGACCATGTTCTACATTGCGCGCTTCATGCTTGGTGCCGCCGAAGCAGGCTTCGCACCGGCGATCATGTATCTGCTCACGCTGTGGTTTCCCGCGCGCTACCGCGGTCGCGCAATGTCCATCTACGTGATGGGCGCGCCGCTCGCGTTCGTCGTCGGCGGGCCGATTTCCGGCTATATCCTGCACGCGTTTTCAGGTAACGACCAGCTAGCCCCGTGGCAATGGCTTTTTCTGATCGAAGCGCTGCCCGCCATCGTGCTCGCCTTCGTCGTGTTGCGCTTTCTTGACGACGATCCCGCCAAGGCGCGCTGGCTTTCGGACGACGAACGCAATCTCGTGCTCGCCGACATTCGCGCGGAAAACGCCAGCAAGATCGACTATACGAGCGTGCGCGGCTTTCTCGGCAACAAGAAATTGTGGGCGTTCTGCGCGATCTACTTCTGCCTCATCATGGGTCTTTATGCGCTCGGTTTCTGGATGCCCTCGCTCGTCAAGCGCAGCGGTGTCGCCGACCCGTTCGCCATCGGACTCTATACGGCCGTGCCGAACATCTTTGCGGCGATAGCGCTTTATTTGTCGAACCGCAGCGCCGATCGCACCGGCGGCAGGCGCATCCACTTCGCGGCGTTCATGGTGATCGGCGCGGTTGGACTTGCCGTAAGCATGTGGTTGTCGGCGGGGCCGCTCGTGACGGTAGCTTGCCTGTCGGTCGCCGCAGCGGGCGTCTATTCGTGCATCGCGCTGTTCTGGGCCTTGCCGACAAGTCTCTTCGTGGGAGCATCGGTGGCGGCAGCGTTGGCGTTCATCAATTCAGTGGGCAATATCGCGGGCTTCATGTCGCCGTATCTCGTAGGCTTGCTCAACGTGTGGCTTGGACACGCGGAAGTCGGCATGTATGTGATCTCCGCATTCCTCGTGCTCGGCGCCTGCATGACGATGCGCTTGCCTCGAACGTTGGACAAATGACGCGTTGCTTCAGGCGGCCCATGGCGGCCGCCGGAGCTTATCCGCCACGTAATCAATAAACGCACGCACGCGCGGATGCAAAGTCGAATCGCGCGGATACAGCACATAGATCGCGGTTTCGTCGCTCGATTGAAAGTCGGTGAGCAAAGGCACGAGCATGTTGCTGCGAATGGAAGGCAACACCATGTGTTCAGCCATCCGCGTAATGCCCACGCCTGCAAGACACATATAAACCGAACTCACGCCGCTGCTCGTCTGAAAGTTGCCGTTGATGAGCATGGACGTGCGCTCGCCGCCGACCATGAAAGGCCAATGGTTGAGATGGTCCATCGGCGGTTCCCACATCAGGCAGTTGTGTCGGGCGAGTTCCGCGGGTGTCGAGGGTACCCCATGTCTGGCGATATACGCAGGCGACGCCGTGACCACTCGCTGCAGATGACATAGCTTGCGGCTCACGAGATTCGAGTCCTGCAAATTGCCCATGCGGATGGCGACATCGAACCCTTCTCCGATGATATCGGCGAGCGTATCCGAAAGAGAAAGCCGCACGCGCAGGCCCGGATAACGTTCGAGAAATGCCGGAATGAGCGGCACGATCTGATCCATGCCGAACGACGTAGCCACGGTCACGCGAATATCGCCGGACATGTGCTGGCCCGCGCGCGAGAGTTGTGCTTCGCCGCTTTCGAGTTCTTCGAGAATGCGCTTGCAGAGCGCGAGATACTGCGTGCCCTCCTGCGTCATCTGAAGGCGACGCGTGGAGCGCCTCAAAAGCGATACGCCGAGCCGCTTCTCCAGCGCGGATACAGTGCGGCTGACGTAAGGCTGCTGCAAATCGAGCGCGAGCGCCGCAGCTGTGAAACCGCCCGTCTCGGCGACGGCCCTGAAGATCCTCATCTCGGTGAGGCGTTCGTCCTTCATGCTGTCACGATGCCTGGGGAAACAGGCATCGTAGCGTGCCTCGCTGGCAGGGCCTATCGGGGAAGGCACGGACATCCGGTCTGTGCCTTCCGGCTGCCTCAACTCCTCACCCCCACCCCCGCCGCCCCAACTCCGCTACGCCCACGCAAGACACACCCCACCGCCACCGCGCCGACCAACAAACCCGCCGCCACGACGATCAACGCCACATCCGTGCGTCCCGTCACGTCCTTGAGATAGCCGATCATATAGGGCGACACGAAGCCCGCGAGATTGCCGATGGAGTTGATCATCGCAATGCCCGCTGCCGCCGTCACGCCGGTGAGAAACGCCGTCGGCAAGCTCCAGAACAACGCGGGAATCGACAGCACGCCCATGTTGGCGATGCACAGCGCGATCACGCCCAATACCGGCTGGTTCTGCCACACGACGCACAACGCAAAGCCAAGCGCGGCCATCGAGAACGCGGCAATCAGATGCCACTTGCGTTCCTTGCGACGATCCGCCGAGAATCCGAACGCCAGCATGCTGATGATCGCGCACACGCCCGGCAACGCCGTGAGAAGCCCGATGGTGAACGGATCGGCCACGCCCATCTTCTGCACGAGCGTCGGCATCCAGAAGCTGATCGCGTACAGCCCCATGTTGTAGACGAAATAGATCAGCACCAGCGCCCAGATGCGTCCATGACCCAGCAGGCTCATGAAGCCATGCGCGATCTTGTCGCGATTCTCCGCCGCAAGCACCGTGCTCAGATGCGTCTTCTCGCCATCGGTCAGCCACGTGACGCGGCGAATATCCTCGCTCATGCGGAAGTAGATATAGATGCCGAGGAGTATCGTCGGAATGCCTTCGCACAAGATCAGCCACTGCCAGCCGCGCATGCCGCCGACGCCCGACAGAAAGCCGAGAATCGAGCCGGACACGAGTCCGCCGATGACGCCCGACGATGCCAGCGCGATATAAAACACGCCCCATGCGCGTCCGCGTCGCGCCGCCGGATACCACTGACTCATGTAATAGATCGCGCCCGGAATGAAGCCCGCTTCGGCGAGACCCAGCAGAAAGCGCATGACATAAAACTGCGTCGGCGTGCGGATGAAAATGGTCGCGCACGAAAGCAGGCCCCACGTCACCATGATTCGCGCAATCCAGCGTCGCGCACCCACGCGATGCAAGATTACGTTGCTCGGCACTTCGAGCAGAAAGTAACCGAGAAAAAAGATGCCCGCGCCGAAGCCATACACGGCATCGCTGAAATGGAGGTCGCTCGACATCTGCAGCTTGGCGAACCCCACGTTCACGCGGTTCAAATAGGAAAAGAAAAATCCAAGCATCAGCACGGGCAGAATGCGCAGGGATATCTTTCTGAAAAGCCTGTTTTCGTCGATGGCGGGCGTCATGTCAGTCTCCTTGATTTCGTGCGGTCATGTTTTTATTCGACGCGATAGAAACGTCGCGCGGTCCCTTCGAACAACGCGCGTAAATCGGTTTCGGTGGCTTGCGGCAAGGCGCCGAGCACATCGGCGACGATCTCCGTGAAGCTCGCCGACAAGTTACCCACCGGCAGATTGCTCGCGAACATCGAACGCTCGTAGCCGAATAGATCGACGGCTTCGCGAATCACGCGGCGATTGCTCGCGCTGTCCCACGTGCCGTTCGGCAAGCCGAGTTCCGATACCTTCAGATAGACGTTCGGACACGCCGCGAGCTTCTCCATGCCACGGTGCCAGATCGCGACGCCTTCGTCCGATCGATCGAGCGGCAAGCCGAGATGGTTCGTGACGATAGGCGTCTTCGGGAATGCACGCGCCACTTCCGCCGCTTCTTCCAAGTGCCAATACGGCACGCGCAAGTCCCACGAGAAGCCGTACTTATCGAGTAAAGCAAGACCCGCAAGCCATGCTTCGTCTTGCATCGTGCCCGGTTGGCCCGCAACGGATTCATGCGGACCGCTGGAGATTTCAGGCTTCGAGCGCACACCGCGCGCGAGCGGGCTGTTTGCATGGCCTGCGAGAATCGCATCGCAATCGGGCTGCACGAAGAACACATGGCCGACGATCGCGCTGGGTAATCCCGTTTTCGCGTTGAGCGCGGTGAGCCAGTCGGTTTCGCGCACTTGTTGCCTGCGCGAACGCTCCGCTTCCACATGCACGGTGCCGATCACGTTGAAGCCGGCCGTCGCCTGGCGATACTGCGGCGGCAAAAAGTCCTGACACATTCGGCGATAGTCGCCGAGGAAGAAGGCGTCGTCATACTCGTTCGTGAGCCAGGGAAAGTCGCCGTCCGACAAGTCCCAGAAGTGATGATGCGCATCCAGTATCGGCAGGTCGAAGCCGAGCGTGTTGGTGGTCATCGCGATGTCCTTGCGTGAGTGCCGCGTGCGTTGTCGTCGAGCCCTTCCGGGCGATAGATGCGCACGGCCGTATCGTGAAAGAAAGCCTCTTGATCCGCGCGCGGCCAGGCGCGCACCACTTCGGCAAAGCCGCGTAGCAGACCGTCGAGCGAGATGAACATGCCATCCACGGGGAAGTTGCTGCCGAACATGAGGCGCCCGGCGCCGAAGACTTGATGAAGCGTATCGAGCACTGGCTGGTTTGCGGCCACGCTCCACGGCTTGCCCGCCTCGCACAGCCCCGACACCTTCACGGCCACATTCGGCAGACGCGCGAGTTCTTCCAGCGCCACGCGCCAACGCGTAAGCGTCGCGTTCGATCTATCGCCGGGCACGCCCGCATGATTGACGATGAGCGTGGTGTGTGGAAAATCGCGGGCGAGCTGTGCCGCTTCGGACAGTTGCCGCCACGACGCCTGCAAGTCGAAGTGCAGGCCGTATCGTTCGAGCAAGGCATAGCCGCGCCGCCAGCGTTCGTCGGACATGAGCGTGCGGCCATCCTTGTCCGGTGCGCCCGGCTTGTGACGCACGCTGCGAACGCGAGCCACGCGGGCTTGCGCGGACAACACGTCGTCCACGTCGGCGCGGTCGAGCCACGCTTGCGCCACGATCGCGTTGGGGCGACCCGTCTCTTCGGCAAGCTCGCGGACATAGCGCGTTTCGCCGAGCGGATCATCCGGGTTCCACTCGGCTTCGACATACACGCTGCCGATCACGCGATGCCCCGCCGCATCGCGCAGATAGTCCGATGGCAGGTACGTCTCTTTGATCGGCGTGTAGTCGCCGTAACGATGTTCGATCAGCACGCCCGGCATGAGCCACGGATAGCGATTCGCTTCGAGGTCCCAGAAGTGCTGATGCGCGTCGATGATCGGCCCTTCGTACAACTCCTTCATGCGCGCGCTCCTGAATCGTTGCGGCCGAAATCGATAAAGAGCGAGCCGACGAGATAAGCGAACGCCGCCGCAGCGAAGAACAGGATGACCGCCGTGAAGCCGCCTGTCATATCGACGATCACGCCCACGACGATAGGCACGATGATCGCGCCGCCCGTGCCCGCGAAGTTCATCACGCCGCCGACGAGGCCGACTTGCTCGCGCGGTGCGAGCATCGCGGGAATGAGCCAGTACAGGCCGCCCCACAAGTGAAAGAACACGCCGAGCGACAACACGGCGACCGCGAACCGGATATCCGCCACGAACGGCAAAGCCAGCAGACAAAGAAGCGACATGCCGCCCGACACGCCGAAGAGGATCTTGAACGCCGTCTTGCGTGCGAAATGCCGTTGCAGCCAGTCGGCTGTCACGCCCGACAGAATCTCGCCGACCGCGCCCGCGAGAAAAATGATGAAGGTCGCGAAGCCCATGCCGCGGATATCGAGCCCGCGTCCCACCGACAAATAGTTCGGTCCCCAGGTCACGAGGCCGAAGAACACCATCGCCCAACCGACACGGCCCACCACCATCGCCGAAATGATGCCGCGTGACAGCGGCGCCATCTTCGCGCTAGGGGTTTCGCCAGCAACGAGCTTCTGCTCGCGGATATACGCGACTTCCGCCTGGTCGATACCCGCGTGCCGCTCGGGCGTCTCGCGCAGCATGCGATAGACGACGAGACCGAAGACGATCGTCACCGCTCCCACGATCAGGAACGCCGAACGCCACGATCCCGAGAAGCCGATCAGCGCGCTGATGAGCAGGCCACCGAGCGCCGAGCCGAGCGGCGCGCCGCTATCGATGAGTGTCACGCCGCGCGCCCGTTCCGCGGGCGGCAGCCACGCCGCCGTGAGCTTCGTCGCGGCGGGCATGTAAGGCGCTTCGAACACGCCGAGACCGATACGCGTAAGCAACAGCGTCACGCCGTTCATGGCGAACGCGGCAAGACACTGGAAGCCGCCCCACAGCACCGCCGAGATGCCGATCATGCGGCGTGCGCCGAAGCGGTCGGCGGCCCAGCCAGCGGGAATCTGGAACGTGCTGTACGTCCAGAAGAACGCAGAGAGGATCAACCCCTGCATCGTCGCGGCGAGATGAAACTCGCGCACGATGGTCGGCATTGCAATGGACAGCGACATGCGGTCGATGCAGTTGATCGTATAGAGCACGAAGAGCAACAGCACCATGCGCCAGCGGGTGGTGCAAAGAAGCGCGCGCAGCGAACTGCCCGAGGCGCTCGCGGATAAATTGGTTTGCATGTCTCCTCCTGTATGGGTCGAAAGCCCTCGTCGTATCTCAGGCCGTTTATAGCGACGGATTGCGCTTCCACGCTTCGTAAAGCGCCGAGCCTTGCAAGTCGAGCGCATCGAGCGGAACGAGGTCGCCCTGCTTTACATCGGCGAGAAGACGCTTGTTGGCCGCGAGATAGAACGGCGCCGCGACTCCCGCCTTCGCGCGTTCGATGAGCAATGGCGTCGCGCCCTGAATGGTGTGATGATGACCGCCCATGGCAAGCGTCTCGCCCGCCTTGAAGTCGCGTTCGGCACGCGCCACCATTTGCGCGTGCGGCAACTGCTCCGCGCTGCCAGTCGGCTGATTGAGCAGCACCGCCGAAAAAATACTCATCGGCGTTTCGAGACCCATCAGGTGATACGGCAAGTAGATGCATGCATAGCGGCCGTTCTTGCCGACCACATGGCCCTTTTGCTTGAGCAACTCCCAGGTTTCCTCGTCCTTGCAGCGCACGATGACGAACACGCCGCCACCGAAGCTCAGATCGTCCGGACGACGCAGGCAGTTGAAGACATCGACCACGCCGGTGCGCTCTAGAATGCCGCCGTCTTCCTTCGGCACGAAGATATCGGCGAGTTCATTCAAGCGCGCGAGCGGATAGTTGAGCGCATCGGCAGCCGGCACGAAGCCGGTCGAATTGGCGACGACGTTCATCTCGCAGTAATCGGGCGTCGCGCTTTGCGGCAGCATCGAGAGCGCCTTGCTACGGGCGGCGAGCGTCGCGGCGATATCGTCGCCAGGCGTCCAGCATGCATCGAGCGAGACTTCGTGGCGTTGATCGAGATAGTCGATGGTATGCGCGTCCGGATCGTAGATGAAGTCGTACTCGCTCGACTTGCCAGCCACGATCACTTCGAAACCGAGCACGCGCGCCCACGTCACGAGGCCGATCAGATTGCTCGGCTGATCGCCGTCGGGCGTGGTGTACGTCACGCCGTTTTCGAGCGCGAGCCGGTTCAGATACGGGCCCACGACCGAATCGGTTTCCTTGGTCGCCATCGCCACGTGCACGCCGCGCTTCAATGCGTTCTCGGCGATCTGCACGCTCACTTCAGGATGCCCCGTCGCTTCCACGACGATATCGAGCTCCACGTTCTTCAACAGCAGATGGTCGCCCACCAGCGCGATACGGCCATCAGCGCGAGCGGCGCGCACGTCGTCGGCGTTGTTGCAGACGCGCGCAGTATCGTTCGCGAAGCCGAGCGAAGCCAGGGCGGCGAGCGTGCCTTCGATATCGATATCGCACAGCGCGGCGATCTCGAGGCCCGGCAACGCGCGGCATTGCACGAGCAGCGAGCGGCCGAAGCCGCCTTTCGGACCGACGAGCGCCATGCGGATCGTGCGGCTGCCGAGCGACTTGAAGAGATGTTCGTAGTTCATGGCGATGTCTGTCCTTTAAGGCCTGATCTTGTGGGGAACGTGAACGGCACGTTTAGCCGATCACCGAGTTGATGAGGAGAATCACGCCGAGGGCGACGAGCGATTGAAACGAGACGAGCAGCGTCCAGGTCTTGAGCGTATCGGCGACCGAGAGGCGGAAATATTCCTTGAAAAGCCAGAAGCCCGAGTCGTTCAGATGCGAGAGCATCAGTCCGCCCGAGCTCACGGCGAGCACCAGCAGTTCGAGATTGACGCCGGGCGTGGCCGCCGCGATCGGCGCGACGATGCCCGCCGCCGTCACGGTTGCGACCGTCGCCGAGCCGATCGCGATACGGATCAGCGCCGCGACCGCCCAGCCGAGCACGAGCGGCGAGATCGACCAATGCGTGGCCCAATGCGCGATGGCGTCGCCGATATGCGTGGCGAGCAGCATCTCTTTCAGGCCGCCACCCGCGCCGAGGATCAGGATCACGGCGGCAGCGGGCGCCACGCTCTTGCCGAGGAGCTTCTGAATCTGCGGCAACGTGAGGCCGCTCTTGACGCCGAGCGACCAGATTGCGAACAGCACGGCAATCAGCAACGAGACGATAGGGTCGCCCACGGTTTCGAGCAGTTCGCGCATCGGCGTGCCGGTCGGCGCGTAGTTGCGGCCGAACGTGCGGATCATCATCAGGACCGGCGGCAACAGGACCGTGACGAGCACGAGCGCGAGCGGCGGCGTGGCGCGGCCGGCTTTCTTGTCGTCGGCGGCAGCGGGCGAATAAAGACCCTCGCCTGGCGTAACCGGCAGAAAGCGCATGACGAAGGCCGTGAAGAGCGGGCCGGAGAGAATGGCCATCGGAACGGCGACGATCAGGCCGAAAAAGATCGTGCGGCCCGCGTCCGCATGCAACGCGGCAAGCGCGAGCGTCGGCGACGGATGCGGCGGCAAGAGTCCGTGCGAGACGTAGAGGCCGGCGGCCATCGGAATGCCGACGGCCATCAGCGGACTTTTCGTGCGATGCGCGATGGCGTAGACGAGCGGGACGAGCATCACGAAGCTCACATCGAACAGATGCGGCAAGCCGATGAGCAGCGACGCCGCGCAAATGGCCGCCGGAATCCAGCGCTTAGAACCGAGTCCGATGAATGCGTTGGCAATGCGATCCGCGCCGCCCGATTCGAGCAGCAAGCCGCCGAGCATGGTGCCGAGTCCGACCACGAGCCCCACGGAACTGAGAATGCCGCCAAAGCCTTTTTCAAAGCTCTTGATGACGGCGGTAGGCGCGAGTCCGGCCGCGCAGCCGAGAAAGCCGGCCGTGAGAATGAGCGCGAGAAACGGGTGAAGCTTGACCTTCGTGATCAGCAGTACCAGCAGAAGGATCGCGATAACGGGCGCGATCAACGTATAGAGCGAAGGCGACATGAAGTAGTGCGGCTCGAAAAGCGTGGCGCCCCGCCGGTGTCGACGAGGTTTTCTTTGCGGTATACCGGACGAATGCGACGCCCGAACGATGGAGTTATTTGCCGAAAACACGGACGAACTACACGGGCATCGGCAAGAAACCCTTATTCAACGGTGTTTTCGGTTGATTGGCATGCAGGTCTCCAAGTCGCGTTCTTATGAATTTCGCAGGCGTCGGACGACGTTCTGCGCTCTGTCTGATTCTGGTATACCGAAATTTAGTTCTATCGTCGTGTACCGTCAAGTGCGGGATCGCACCTAGACGGGCCGATTGTCGGCCGCAAATCTCAGGTGACGCGTTCGCTGGTAAAGTGGCATACCAGAGCGGCCGAGGATGTCGCCGCGACGAGGGAACAAGCAAAAATGAAGGATTCAGACGACGAGCAGGAAGGCTTCGACAGCGCCGACGAGCCGGATTCGCTGCTCTCCATGCAGATTGCGCAACGCTTGCGCACGATGATCGCGACCGACGAACTCAAGCCCGGCGAGCGCCTGCGCGAGCGCACGCTCGCCGAACGGCTGACGGTCTCGCGCACGCCATTGCGCGAGGCGCTCAAGGAACTGGCGGGCGACGGCCTCGTCGTCGTGCTGCCTAAGCGCGGCGCGGTCGTGGCGGACCTGAGCGCGGCGGAAATCCGCGAGAAGCTCGACGTGTTGGGCGCAATCGAGGCGTTTGGCGGCGAACAGGCGTGTCGTTTAGCGACGGATGCGGAGATCGCCGAGATTCGCGCGCTCCATCACGAGATGCACGCGGCTTACGAGCGGCGCGACCGCATGAATTACTTCCGGCTCAATCAGGCGATCCACGCGAACATCATCGTGGCGGCCAAGAACGCCACGCTCACGCAAGTGCACGAGCGGCTCAACCGGCAGCTTTATCGCTATCGCTTTCAAGGTAGCGTGACGTCGGAGACGTGGCATACCGCTATCGATGAACACGAGATCATCGTGCAATTGCTCAACGCGCGCGATGGCGCGCGGCTTGGGGAATTTCTGAGGCGGCATGTGCATAGCACCTGGGAGCAGATTACGCCCGAGCGCGACCACGAAGTGAAGGAGCAGACGCTGCAACGCGTATGATCGAGGAACCCTCACCCACCACAAAAAACCATGCTGCCGTCAGGAGACACCTACGAAGCAGTCGATGCCGCCTTCACCTGGCGCATCCCCGCGCGCTATAACATCGCGCAAGACGTGTGCGACAAATGGGCGGACAGCTCGAACCGGCTCGCGCTGATCGTCGAATCGAACGATCTCTCGCAGCAACGCTATACCTTCGACGACCTGCAACGCCTCTCCAACCGCTTCGCCAACGCGCTTGCCGAACGCGGCGTGCAGCGCGGCGAGCGCGTGGCCATCTTCGTGCGGCAATCGGTCGAAGCGGCGATCGCGCATCTCGCAGCCTATCGCATGGGATGCATTGCCGTGCCGCTCTTCGCGCTCTTCGGTATCGATGCAATCGAGTTCCGGCTCGCGCATTCCGGGGCCGCCGCCGTCGTGACGGACGCCGAAGGCGCGGCGAAGATCGCGTCGATTCGCGCATCGCTGCCGGAGTTGCGCCACGTCTTCGCGACCGATGGCAGCGACGCTACGTTCTGGCCCGCGCTCGAAGCGGCATCGGAAGAAGACGCCCTCGTCGATACTTCCGCGGACGATCCCGCCGTCATCATCTATACGTCTGGCACCACGGGCAAACCGAAAGGCGCATTGCACGGACATCGCGTGCTGCTTGGCCATCTGCCGGGCGTGGAGATGTCGCAGCAGTGCTTCCCGCTCGACGCGACGCTCATGTGGACGCCCGCGGACTGGGCGTGGATCGGCGGCCTCTTCGATGTGCTCTTGCCTTCGTGGCATCACGGCGTGCCGGTACTCGCGCGGCGCTTCGACAAGTTCGATGGCCACTCCGCGTTCGATCTGCTCGAACGGCATGGCGTGAGCCACACGTTCCTGCCGCCGACCGCGCTCAAGATGATGCGTGCGACGCCGCAAGCGAAAGCGCCGGCGCTCGCGTTGCGTTCGGTGGCGAGCGGCGGTGAATCGCTCGGCGAGGAGTTGCTGTCGTGGGGCCGCGCAACGCTTGGCGTCACCATCAACGAGTTCTACGGGCAGACCGAATGCAACGTGGTGCTCTCCTCGTGCGCCAGATGGTTCGAACCGCGCGACGGCGTGATCGGGCGCGCGGTGCCGGGGCACCGCGTGGCTGTCGTCGACGATTCAGGTAGGCCGCAGCCTTTGGGCACGCCCGGCAATATCGCCATTGCCGCGCCCGATCCCGTGATGTTTCTCGGCTACTGGCGCGACGAGGCCGCGACCGCGCAGAAGTTTCGCGGCGACTATCTGTTGACGGGCGACCTCGGCATGCTCGACGCGGAGGGCTTCTTTCGCTTCATCGGTCGCGACGACGATGTCATCACGAGCGCGGGTTATCGCATCGGGCCGGGACCGATCGAGGACTGTCTTTTGAGGCATCCCGCCGTGCGCTTCGCGGCGGTCATCGGCGTGGCGGATGAACGGCGCACGGAGATCGTCTGCGCGGTCGTCGTGCTCAACGACGGCTTCGAACCGGGCGATGCCCTCGTGCTCGAACTGCAGCAGCACGTCCGCACGCGGCTTGCGGCACATGAATATCCGCGCGAGGTGCGCTTCGTCTCCGAATTGCCGATGACGGCGACTGGCAAGATCATCCGCAAGTCGCTGCGCTCGCAGTTCACGTCTTAGCAATCGCGCGTCATACCGATCCGGCGATGAAGTCTCGCAACCACCGATGCGCCGGATCGCGATGCACGCGCTCGTGCCAGAACATCGACATTTCATAGCCGGACACTTCGATTGGCGCGTCCACCACGTGCAGCGCCGCATCGTGCTCGACTAGCCGCAATGGCAGCATGCCCACGAGATCGGTCGATGCAATCAGCGAGCGCACGAAGAGAAAATGCGGCGCGGACAGCACGACGCGACGCGCGACGCCGAGTGCCGCGAGCGCTTCGTCGGTCGGACCGAAGAAGCCTCCGCCGTCCGGCGACACGATCACATGTTCGAGCGCACAAAACTGCTTGAGGCTGGGTTTGCGCTTGAGACGCGGATGCCCCTTCTTCGCCACAAGCACATAGCGTTCGGTAAAAAGCGCCTGCCGATGCAGACCCGGTGGCGCGCCTTCGGTGATATGAAACGCAAGATCGATCTCGCCGCGTTCGGCTTGTCGCGCGAGACGCGGCGGCGTGGCTTCGAGCACGGCAATGCGCGTCCGCGGTGCGGCCAGCCGCAAGCCGTTTATCGCCGGCATGAGCACGGTGGACTCGCTGTAATCGGTTGCGGCGATACGCCACGTAAGCTCCGCGCTCGCCGGCTCGAATGCCTGCTCCGGCGACACCGCGCGCGCAAGTGCTGCAAGCGCTTCGCGCAATGGCTCGCGCAAACCCTCGGCGCGCGCAGTCGGACGCATGCCGCGCGGGCCGGGCAGCAATAGCGGATCGCCGAAGATATCGCGCAGTTTCGCCAGATGCACGCTCACCGAAGGCTGCGAGAAGTTCAGCCGTTCGGCCGCGCGCGTGACGTTGTGTTCGGCGAGCAGCGCGTCGAGTGTCACGAGTAGATTGAGATCGAGTCTGCGGAGAATATTATCCATCGAAATGCCTGGCATATTGACTATTCATTTCCAATATACCTTCATCCGCACTAGTCTGGCGGTCATACGAACCCGGAGAGTTGCAGCCATGAATGTGCTGATCGTCTATGACCACCCCGAACGCCGCTCGTTGAACGGCGCCCTCAACGACTTTACCGTGCAGCGCCTGCGCGATAACGGCCACACGGTGCAGATGTCGAACCTGTATGAGATGAACTGGAAGACGACGCTCGACGCGAACGACGTGCGCGAGCGCAACACCGACGCGCCGTTTCATCCCAGTCTCGATTCGAAACACGCGTTCGCAAACGGCCTGCAAAGCCGCGACATCGAAATCGAACAGGACAAGCTGCGCTGGGCCGACGCATTGATACTGCAATTCCCGATGTGGTGGTTCTCCATGCCCGCCATCATGAAAGGCTGGTTCGAGCGCGTCTATGCCTATGGCTTCGCTTACGGCGTGGGCGAACACTCGGACACGCACTGGGGCGATCGTTATGGCGAAGGCATGATGTCGGGCAAACGCGCGATGATCATCGTGACGACCGGCGGTTGGGAATCGCATTACGACGCGCGCGGCATCAACGGCCCGATGGACGATATCCTCTTCCCGATCCAGCACGGCATGCTGTTCTATCCGGGCTTCGACGTGGTGCCACCGTTCGTGGTGTATCGCACGAGCAAGATGGATGAAACGCGTTTCGAGGCCACGCGCGATGCGCTCGGAGAACGGCTAGACACCCTCTGGGACCACGCGCCGATTGCTTATAGACGGCAGAATCATGGCGACTACCGCATTCCGCAATTGACCTTGCAAGACGAGCATGCTGCGGGACAGACCGGATTTGCCGCGCACGTCGAATAAAAAGAAGCGGGCTCCTTTCGCAAGAGGAGCCCGCTTTGCCTTGCACGAGGATCAGTTCGGGTCCGCGTACTTCAAGGTCCAGCTAAAGTTGCGTTGCGCGCCACCCGCAAGAGAGAACGCATTCGTCTTGCATGCGAAGTTCGAGTGCAACTGGCCGACAGGCGTAGTCGACAGCGGATTGGTGACACCGTTCGCGACATCGAAATTCGACAGCGCGCAAGCATCGAAGCCGCTCGTGGCATAGCTCGTCGCGGCGCTATTGGCGTAGGTGACCGAGTTACCGTTCGCGCCCGCCGCCGTGCTTTGAAAGTCCGCGAACGAGGTAAAGTCCGTTTCCACCGCGAGCGGCGCCGCAAGGGTGGCCGAACTCAATGTGTCCGTACGCGTGATCGTGCCATGCGCGAAAGTCAGCACCGTGTGCGCTTGCAGGTCGATATCGGTCGTGTACGCCGCGTTCTTGGTCGCTTGACGGAATTTCGTTGTATCGAAGGAAACGGTCACCTGACCGTTGCTCTCCAGCACGCTCAGATTCTTGTAGTACGTCACCGGAATGTATGTCTTGCCGTTGTACGTCACTTGCGGAATCAGCAAGGCGTAACCCAGGTCGGTCGTGCCGTAGATGAGCTTGTCGGAGAACGGCACCGGATAGTACGGCGAATACGAGTTGTAGTCCGGCGCCTGACTCAGATTCAGGTTGATCACACGCTCGCCATCACGCACCGTCAGCAACGCCGCGTTATACGGATGCGCGCTGTCGCTCGGCAAGTTGTAATACGTGAGCGTGTAATGAGGCAATGCATCGCGCCATGCTTTGAAATCGCTGTCGCTCATGGGGGCTTGGCCGCCGAAGCCGAGCTTGCTCCACCACGCGTTGACGTACATGTACTGATGCAGCAGGCTGAAGTTTTCGCCCATCACGCGAGGCTTGCCGCGATATGTGTCCGTGCCGCGCCCCTTCACCCACATGTTCACGGACGGCGTCGGCAGGTTCGGGTCGTACCAAAACGTGTCGAAGCGCAGCGCTGCCTTGTAGATGAACGTGTAGGCGACCTGCATCTCCTTGGCACTCAGCACGCCCGCGTTGGCTGCGGCCGTGAGAATCTCCATGAAAGCGGAATCGCCGTAAGGTCCGATCGAGCGGCCGTAGTTGAAGCCCTGCCCGTCCGGATTGATCTGCGGCAGAATCAGATCGATCGACTTGCGCAAATAGCCCTTCAATTCAGGCGTCAAATTCGCTTCGTTGCCCATCTCGAGACTGCGCTCGACCGTCTCCGCGATAAGCAGCGTGCTGTAGCGGTCGAAGCGCGCCTGATCGTAGTAGGTCGTATGCGTGTTCGATGCCTCATCCGAGAAGCCGCCCGACGAATCATTGCGGATATGCTTGGTTAACGTGTAGAGCAGCGCATCGCGCGCGCCCATGGTCGCAACCGCCGGGTCCGAAGTGGAGACGAAGCCCGGATTGCTCCAGCCGAGCTTCTGTCTCAGCCCGGCAATGCCATATGACACCGCATAGTAATTCTGCGCCGTGTTGAGCGAAGCCACGTCGATAGACGCGCCGCCAGCCGGGCACGTATTGTCCTTGCCGCTTGCATCGGGGCCGAACATGTCGCAGAACGTGAGGCGGCCTTGCAACGTGTTGAGCATGGCATCGCTAAAGACTTCGTTCAGCATGCCGTTCGCCTTCAAATTGTTGAGGGCGACGAGATAGTAATACTCGCCCCAGGACGTGTTCGCGTAGACGTAGTCGCCGCTCGCGGACTGCGCCATCATCGCCGTGGTTATCTTCTGATAGGTTGCGAGATAGTCGGCGTACTTGGGGTCGCTCTTCTTCTTCATGTCGATGAGGATGTAAGACAGACCGAGCGCCAGCTTGCCCGGCAGGAACTTGTCGCCCGTGTTGGTATCGAGTACGTGCACGGGGCTGTCATCGCCCAGATCCATCACGACCTGAGTGAAATCCGGCGACTTGCGGATGAGGTCGAAGAGCGCGCGCATCTGGCCCATCATCGTGATGGGGACGCCGGCGCCGGCGGGCACGCTCGTGTCGTTCGCGCCGTAGACCACGGCTTGAAGCGAATTAGCCGCCACAGCGGCGGGCGGCGGCGTGGAACCATCCGATGAGTCATGGCCACCGCATGCAGCGAGGACGAGCGCCGAGAGCGTGCCGAGCGCGAACGCACGCGTGATTTGCCTGTTTCGATTCATGTTGTCTCCGTCTTTAGTTATGAATGTGGGTAGTGCGGGGGGTTTCTTTTGCGCGTCCTTTGAGCGCTTGATCGACACCGGACGTTATTTGGCCTTCCGAAGTTTTTCATCGGAATCGGTGAAGATTAAAAATGATTTGATTGAAGCCCCGAGCTTGAGTCAGCGAACTTCACCGGAAAACGTTTTCCAAATTTAGGCTTTGTAAGCCGATGCTGTCAAACGTTTTATCCAACGACCTGATAGGGGATTACCCGGCACGAACAAGGCATGGTTTTAGATGGAGTCGGAGTTTCGGAAACAAAAAGGAAACCGTTTACTCGTCTTTCGGCTGCAACCCAATGTGGGCTTTCACCGCGAAGTGACAAGAAAGTCGACTTCTGCGCGAGATTGAAGAAACGCGGCATGCGTCTTCTGCCATGCCGTCTGCTTTCGCGCTGCAATAAGGGAATTTGAAACAGGTGACAGCGAGACTCAATCCGCGAACGGCTCATGCGCCTCGAACGAGGCAAGCCGCTGCGGACCGATCGATAGGCTAAACGCCTAACGCACTTCCATCTTGCGCTTTACGATAAGCGCGAGCGGCACAGTGAAAAAGATATGCGACATGAATCCGCCGATGACGACAGCTGGATCATAGTAATTCGGATGATTGTCCGAAGCGATCATGATGGCGACATGCATCACTATCCACGCGAGCACGGCATAGAACAATGCGATGAACGTCGCCTCGTAGCCGCGTCGGCGAAAGTACGGCCAGACGAGTGCGAAGAGAATGCCCCAAGCAATGGCGAACACGAAGTGAATACCCGTGCCAATCACATACGCCCAAATGCCGCTCGCTTCCTGAAACGCTTTTCCGAAGACCAGCCCGGTCGCGTTACGCGGAATGCCCGCAAGGGGCATCAGATGCTGTACGCCTACCCAGATCAATGCTTCGTAGATCCAGATGACGACGGCGCCCGCCAGACCACCGGCTACACCGGCGCGTATGGCCGACGACGCGCTCGTGGGCTTGGGCGTTGCAATGCCGTTCGGAAACTGACTGCCGCTCGGATGCAGGTTGCTACTCATGGACGCTTCTCCGGAATGGTTATCAGGCGATGACGCAAGCTAGTCCCTGTGTTTGATCACGCAAAGGATGGGTTAACCATGCCCATGGGCTGGAAAATGCACGTCAGCGTGATTTGGCGCGGTATTGCGCAGCAAGACCATGCGGTGCCCGATAAACAGATTCGATGCCTTCGAAGCGTTTTAGCATGAGTCAGGCGAAGCGTCTCGGTGAAGCCGCGTACGGCACGAAGGACGCTTTCCTTGCGTATCATTTGCCTGGCTATCTGTTTTGTTTATCGGTCACCGGAAGCGCGGTATGTCCGCTCCGCCTTGGTGCAGCATGCCGGCGCCGCAAACGTTGACGCTTTAGAGCGCCGACTAAGCAGGGTTGCCGGGTATACGCCCTCTCCCTATAGCGAAACTCTTTCGTCATCCTCCGTACTCGCTGGAAAGTGACCCGACGACCTCAGGAGACGATGATGCGATTACTCTGCAGCAACCCCGCCCTACTCAGACGATGCATCCGCACGCTCTATGCGTGGCTTGCTCTTTTGACGACATGCGTATTCATGGCGCCTCAAGCAATGGCGGCCAATTCAAGCGGTCTAGCCGACCTCCCCTCGATCCTTCCCGCGATGAACTGCGCGGCAGTCGCCACGCTCGATCTAAGCGGCGTCACCGATGGTACCGTCACCATCACCTCGGCAACGGTCCTTGCAAAAGGAACGGTCATCAGCAACCCCGGCATGCCTCCAGGCGCGACGGCTGGACCCGGACTGCCTTCCGAAGTGTGCGATATCAAGGGAACCATAGGCCCTGGCGCATCGCTCTTTGAATTGCGCTTGCCGACGCAAGGCTGGACGCAGCGCTATCTGCAAACGGGATGCGGCGGTCTGTGCGGCAATCTCTCGATCAGCGCGCCGATGGCATCGACCTGCGTGTCGGTCACGAACGGTCAGATCGCCATCTCCGCCACCGACATGGGCCACGAAGGCGGCAACGATGGCGCATGGGCGCTGGATCCGAAAGCCAAGATCGATTTTGCTTATCGCGCGGAGCACGCCACGGCGCAGGTATCCAAGGCGATCATCAACAAGTTCTATGCGCGCGCTCCGAAGTACTCGTATTTCGACGGCTGCTCAGACGGCGGACGTGAGGCGCTGATGGAAGCGCAACGCTATCCCGACGACTTCGACGGCATCGTCGCGGGCGCGCCGGCCAACGATCTGATCGTGCAGAACACGTTCCACCACGGCTGGGCGGCGGCGGTCAACATCGACCAGAAGACGGGCAAGTACATTCTGCTCGCCGACAAGTTGCCGATGATCCACGCCGCCGTGCTGAAGTCGTGCGACGGTCAGGACGGCGTGACGGACGGCATCATCGACAATCCGCAGGCTTGTCATTTCGATCCCGCGAGTCTCGTGTGTGCGAAGGGGCAGCCCGACGCCACGTGTCTCACGCCCGCGCAAGCCGCGGTGGTGCGCAAGATTCACGATGGCGCGACGGATCAGTATGGCCGTCATCTCGAACAGCCGATCGCGCGTGAATGGGGTTCGGAATTGCAATGGTCGCTCTTCGTGCCCGCGACGGACGCCGGACCTAGCGGCAGCATCAACTTCGTGATGCCGTTCCTGGCATACCTCGACTACTTCAACGACTCGCGCCCGAACGCCGCGTTCAGCGATCTGAAGTTCACTGTCGAATCGTTCTGGAAGACCGTGCAGACGTCGAACTATCTTGCTGCAACCGATCCCGATCTGAGTGACTTTCATCGACGCGGCGGCAAGCTGATTCTCTGGCACGGCCTGGAAGACCAGCACATCTCGCCGCAATCGACGCTGCAGTACTACGCGAAGATGAAGGAATACATGGGCGACGAGCGCGTCGAGAAGTTCGGGAAGCTGTATCTGTTCCCGGGCGTTGCGCACTGCGGCGGCGGCGACGGTCCCAGCACCTTCGACATGCTGACGCCCGCCATGGCGTGGGTTGAAACGGGCGCGAAGCCGGGCAAGATCGTGGCATCGCTTGTCGATACGACCGGGCAGACCACGCGCACGCGTCCGGTGTTTCCGTATCCGCTGGCAGCGCGCTACACGGGCTCGGGCAGCACGGACGACGCAGCGAACTTCGTCGCGTACAACCCCGGCAACACCAACGTGAATCCGCATTGGGTCGGCGAGTTTCTCTATTCGCCGGGCTATGAAGCGTCATGCAGCGCAAACGGATCGCAACTCGTGTGCAAGGGCGGCAACCACTGGCGCGCCGCTCATACCGGTCATGACGACGACAACGGCTGGAACGACGGCCGCTGGGAGCACGATCATAGGTGATCGCACTTGATTGCATTTGATCGCACGTGAGGAAAGCGCCGGCGCCTACTTCGAAGTCCGGCGCCTGGTCACCGCCCTCACGATCAACAAGCCGCCGACCATGACCGCCAGCGACATCAGCGTGGTCATGGTCCCGAGCGCATAGATGACCGGCGTGGTCACCGATGTCGTCAGGCCCTGCAATTCGAGCGGCAACGTATTCTGCTCGCCGATAGCCTGCGACGTCCGCGCGATTTCATCCCATGACAGCGTGAAGCCGAACATTCCCACGCCAATGACAGATGGCCCGATGATCGGCAACACCACATTCCTGAAGCTCTGCCACGGCGATGCGCCCAGATCGCGCGCCGCTTCCTCGTAAGCCGGATTAAAGCGGTTGAAGACAGCGAACATCACGAGCAAACCAAACGGCAGCGTCCACGTCAGATGGGCGCCGAGCGCGGAGGTGAAGAGGCCCATCGACGTGGTCCACGAATCCGCGAAAGAAGTAAAGCCCCACTCGTTCGCCAGATACTTGATCACGTTGTCGAGCAGACGAAACGTGAGGCCGATACCGAGCGACACGATGATCGACGGCATGATGAGACTCGCCACCGACACGTAGAACACGGCCGTATCGCCACGAAAACGCCTTCTGAAGGCGAGACCCGCCGTGACCGAGAACAGCACGGTCAGCACCGTGACCGCGAGCGCAAGCTTCACGGAGCGGCCGAACGAAGCCCAGATATCGATATCGCCCACACCCTGACGCAATTGCGCGAACCAGTGCAGCGAGACGCCGCGCATGGGAAACGTCAGACCGCCTTCGGGACCTTGAAACGAGAGAATGAAAATGGTGATGACCGGTCCATAAAGGAATAGCACGAACAAGCCGAACAGCAACGCGAGCCAGTAAAAGCTGGCGGGCCGGTGCTCCCGATGTTTCTTCAATCCCGCAATGCCGCTGGCCATGTCAAAGCTCCTTCCTGATATCGACCACACGCGTGAGCGCCCACACGATCATCAGCACGACGGCCAGCAAAATGATCGCGTTGGCCGCTGCGGCGGGAAATTGCAGATAGCCCGTCTGCACCTGAATGATCTTGCCCACCGACGCAATCTGCTGTCCACCCATTACGCCCACTGTGAGAAAGTCGCCCATCACGATGGTGATGACGAAGATCGAGCCAATGACGATTCCGGTCTTCGAGAGCGGCAACACGACATCGCGGATCACCTGCCAGCCGCTCGCCCCGCCATCGCGCGCGGCTTCCAAGAGCGACTTGTCGATACGCATCATCGCGTTGAAGATCGGCACGATCATGAAGAACGTGAACAGATGCACGAACGCGAGCACCACCGAAAAGTTCGAATACAGCAGCCATTCCAGCGGTTGATCGATGAGATGCGCGTTGATCAGCGCCTGATTCACGAGCCCGTTACGGCCGAGCAGCGGAATCCACGAGATCATGCGGATGACGTTGGACGTCCAGAACGGAATCGTGCAGAGCAAGAAGAGAATGGTCTGCATGGCCGTGGTGCGCACGTGAAACGCGAGGAAGTACGCAATGGAGAATCCGAGCACGAGCGTCACGGCCCACACCATTGCGCAGAACTTGAGCGTCGACCAATATGTCTTGAAGGTCACGCAGACATCGGTGAAGGAGCTGCAACCGTCGAAGATCGCCACATAGTTCTTGAGCGTGAACGCCGGGATGATCTGATATTCGTTGAAATCCCAGAAGCTCACGATCAACGTGATCACGAGCGGCACGATGAAGAACAACACGAAGGTGAGCGTCAGCGGCGTGGCCTGCAACCATGCGCTCACGCGCCGATGACGCTTCGGCGCTTCCTTCGCTTGCGACAAATACTCGACGGATGCCATCAGCAAATGCTCCTTGTGTGCATCATGCGAACCTCACGTCAACATCAGGCGGCGATGAACTCGTTCCACTTCTGCACCATCTAGATGTTCTCGTCCATCACCGCGTTCCAGCATGCAATGGCGCCCATGCGCTGCGTATAAGAGCCGCCGTCGCGCACCGCGCCGGTCTTTTCGAGCAATTGGCCATCGGGTGCCTTGATGTCCTGTGTCGCGGGCTTGCCTTCCATCCAGTAGTCCCACTCGTAAGCCTGCATGTGCGTCTTGGCCGTCTCCGTCACGCCGGGGTAATAACCCTGACGCATCAGATAGGCGCCCGCCCAGCCGTCCTGGAACCAGTTGACGAACTCATAGGCCGCATCGAGTTTCTTGCCTTGCAGCGAACGCGGAAAGCCGAAGCCCGACGCCCACGAGCGATAACCTTCCTTCAGCGGCTGAAACGTGCAGGCGATACCCATGGTGCGCACCTTCGTGACCGCGGGCGACCACATCGACTGAATGACCACTTCGCCCGATGCCATCAGGT
This sequence comes from Caballeronia sp. GACF4, assembly GCF_023631025.1. Taxonomy (NCBI): domain Bacteria; kingdom Pseudomonadati; phylum Pseudomonadota; class Betaproteobacteria; order Burkholderiales; family Burkholderiaceae; genus Caballeronia; species Caballeronia sp. GACF4. The sequence goes on along the minus strand of NZ_JALQDW010000026.1, from coordinate 266,133 downwards.
TCACGCTTTCGTTGAAGTCGCGCCAGAAGGCGCGGAACTGACCTGCGCGCTTCGCTTCGATCAGCACCTTGATGGTCTGATCGATCTCGGCCTTGGTCATGTTGCCTTTGTCGCCGTACTTGACCTGACCCATTGCTTCGATGGCCATTGCCGCATCCATGATGCCGATAGCCGGAATGTTGAGCAGCGCCGCCTTGCCCTTGAATTGCGGATTCAACAAGTCGGCCCACGTGTTGACCGGACGCTTGATGAGGTCCGGGCGAATGCCGAGCGTATCCGCGTTATACGTCGTGGGAATGAGCGTCATCCATTCGGTAGGCGTCGCGGAGAACTCCGTCGAGCGCGCGCCCTTCAAGAACATCACTTTCTTCGGGGCCGTGCCCTGATCGCCAATCTTCTTGCCGTTCACTTCGCCCTTCGTGAGCACCGGCGTGATCTTGTCCGCGAGCTTGATGCGCTTTGCATCCATGCCGGCCAGCGTGCCCGCCGGAATCAGCTTCTTGAGGGAAAAGTATTCGGTATCGACGATATCGAACGAGTTGGGCTGCGTGATGATGCGCTTGGTGACGTCATCGGTCGTCACCGGAATGTATTGAATCTCGATGCCCGTGTCTTCCTTGAACTTCTTCGCAATGTCCGCGCTCTGGTTGACCGCCGTGCCGAGATAGCGCAAGGTGATCTTCTCTTGTGCATGCACGTAAGGGAACCCGGCAATGCCCGCCGCCGCCACGGCGCCCTTGATGAAAGTGCGGCGCGTGCGGCCGCGGCTTTCCAGTTCCTCTTTGGTCTCTTTGATTTCCTGAGTCGCTTGCGGACGTGCATTGTCATTGCTCATAGCCTTCCTCCTCGTTTCGGGTTTTGATGTGTTTGGCTCAAGCGCGCATCACGCCGCGAGCGGATGCGCGTTGCGTTGATCCCACCAGACGGTCACGCGCGCATCGGGGCCGAGGCGCTCGGCGTCGTAGTCGGCATCGCTGACGATAGAAACGAGTTCGGGGGAACCGTCGAGCGGCACGAGCGTCATGCGCACATGCGTGCCTTGATACTCGGCCTCGCGCACCGTGCACGCGAGTCCGCCGATGCGGCTCAGTCCTCCCTCGCCCGCGCTCGTGCCGGGCGTCGTGCCCTGCGGCGCGATCCGCAGATGATCCGCACGCACCGTGAACAGCCCGCCCTTCGAACCGAGCACGTTATGGCCGCCGAGAAAGCGCGCGACGAATTCGGTGCGCGGCCGGTTGAAGACTTCAAACGGCGTGCCGCTTTGTTCGATATGACCGTGACTCATCACGACGACGAGATCGGCGAGCGCCATTGCTTCTTCCTGCGAGTGCGTGACGTGCACGAAAGTGATGCCCAGTTCTTTCTGCCAGCGCTTGAGTTCGGCGCGCATCTGCACGCGCAGGAAAGGATCGAGCGCGGAGAGCGGTTCGTCGAGCAAAAGACAGCGTGGTTCATTGAGCAAGGCGCGCGCGAGTGCCACACGTTGCTGCTGCCCACCGGAAAGCTGCGCGGGCTTGCGGTTCGCGTAGGGCGACATGGCGACGAGTTCGAGCAGTTCGCCCGCGCGCTTTCTGCGTGCTTCCTTCCCGACGCCGCGCATCTTGAGGCTGAAGGCGACGTTATCGAGCGCGGACAGATGCGGAAAGAGCGCGTAGCTTTGAAAGACCATCGCGGTGCCGCGTGCGGCCGGCTGTTCGCGCGTGACGTTGCGCCCGCCGATCAGCACATCGCCTTCGGAAATCCACTCGTGCCCCGCGATCATGCGCAAGGTCGATGTCTTGCCGCATCCCGAAGGACCGAGCAGGCAACAGTACGCGCCGCCGGGAATGCGCAGGTCGATCGCATCGACGGCGACGGAATCCGCATAGCGCTTCGTCACGTGAACGAGTTCGATATCGGCGGCTGTCGCGTGAACCACGGTTGATGCCGGCTGAACCATGAAGGCTTGTCCTTATGAACGCGCTGACGGGAAATGGCTTGCAGCGCGAAGCCATTGCAAGACATATGCCATTTGCTGTCGTGGTTCGGCTTCATCGCATGCAACGCGTAGCGCAGTATGCGTGTCGACACGTTGGCTCGCATATTGCACACGATCGCAAGCCTCGATCGTCGGCACGTCGCGACGCGAGGCGTGTACGTTCGCGGTGCGCAACAGGTCCGCCTTGGGGCACGACGTAACCAAACCGGTTCATGCATTCATCGACAATGAGCGACTTCAATCCCGATGTACTCCGATCGCACGGCCGTTTCGACTATCAAGCGATTCATCATGGCGAGCCGTATTGCTGGCCGAACGGCGCGCGTCTCGCGGTTTATCTCGGCTTCAACCTCGAACACTTTGCGTTCGGCGAAGGACTGGGGGCCGCGCTCGGACCACTATCGCCGCAACCGGATGTCCTCAACCATAGTTGGCGCGAGTACGGGAATCGCGTGGGCGCGTGGCGTTGCATTGAATTGTTCGATGCGCTCGACATGCCCGCGGGCACGCTCATCAACACGTCGCTTTACGATCATTGCCCCGAGCTGATCGAAGCATGTGTGGCGCGGGGCGATGAACTCATCGCGCACGGTCACACGAACGCCGAGCGTCAGAGCGATCTCGACGAAGCCGGCGAGCGCGCGCTACTCGCGCACTGTCGCGAACGCATCCTTGCGGAGTCGGGCGTGATGCCGCAAGGATGGCTATCGCCGTGGATCTCGGAGACGCATCACACGCCGGACCTTCTTGCTGAAACGGGTTACGGCTACACGCTCAACTGGTGTCACGACGACCGGCCCGTGCGCATGAAAACACGTCACGGCGCGCTGTGGTCCGTGCCTTATCCGCAAGAGCTGAACGATCTGCCGATGATCATGGCGCGGCATCTCGACATGTGCGCGTTCACCGACATGATCGTCGACCAGTTCGATGAAATGCTCGAACAGACTCAACGCGCGAGCACGCCGCAGGGCCTCGTCATGGGAATTGCGCTGCATCCGTATATCGTCGGACAACCGTATCGCTTGCGTCATTTACGGCGCGCGCTCGCGCATATCGCGGCGGCGCGCAACGACATCTGGCTCACCACGCCCGGCGCAATCGCGCGGCACATGGAACAGGCGGCGAGCACGGCCGCGCGCGCCGCATGAGCTCGCCGCGCATGCGTGATCAAGCCGATGCCGCCGATATGCGCATCTATCGAAGCATCTTCGACGGTGTGCTGAGCCGGCGTCTCGCGCCCGGCACCAAGCTGCCCGAGCCGGAACTGTGCGAGCTCTTCGGCGTGGGCCGCGCAGTGGTCCGGCGCGCGCTCGAAAAGCTCGCGTACGACGGCATCGTGGTGTTGCGGCCCAACAAGGGCGCGGTGATCGCACAACCGACGCGCGAGGAAACGCGCGAGGTGTTCGAAGCGCGCCGCTCGGTGGAACGCGCGCTCGTCGAACTCGCGGCGGAGCGCGCGAGCAGCGCGGATATTGCCGCCTTGCGCGAGCAACTCAACCAAGAACACGAAGCGATGCACCGCTTCGATCAACCGTCATGGGCGCGCCTCGCGAGCGAGTTTCATCTGCGCATCGCGGCGCTCGCGGGCAATGCCATCCTGCTGCAGTATCTGAACGAACTCGTCTCGCGCTGCTCGCTTATCGTTGGCGTCTATGAACCGGCGGGCAACGCGCCATGCGAGCACGACGAGCACACCGCCATTCTCGATTGCCTCGAACGACGCGACGCAAAAGGCGCGGCGGCGCATATGAGCGCGCATCTGCAGGGACTCGAAGCGCGTATAGAAACCACACGGATGCCAGGCACCAAGAGCCTTGCGCATCTGCTCGGCATTGAAAAGGTGCAATGACATGGAAATCGACTTCGAGGCCATCACCGAATACCAGCGCTACAAGCTGATGGCGAGCCTCATCGTGCCACGGCCCATTGCGCTCGTGACCACGCTCGGTGCGGATGGCACCGTGAATGCCGCGCCTTTCTCGATGTTCAACATGCTCGGCGAAGAACCGCCCATCGTGATGATCAGCATCAACCGGCTCGCGGATGGCACGTTGAAAGACACAGCCGCGAACGTGCCGCGCGAGAAGGAATTCGTCGTCCATCTCGCCGATGAAGCAATCGCCGAGCAGATGCATCGCTGCGGCGAACGCTTCGCCGCCGATGTCAGCGAACTCGACGCGGTTGGTTTCACCGCGCTGCCGTCGCTGCGCGTGAAGCCGCCGCGCATCGCCGAGGCGCCCGTCGCGTTCGAATGCGTGCTGTGGGAAACGCTGGAAACCGCAAGCCGGCACATCTTCATCGGCAAGGTATTGATGCTGCACGCACGCGACGAGCTCATCGACCTCGACACCTGGCGCGTGCGCTTACAGCATTACTTTCCGGTCGGGCGCTTCGGCGCAAGCGATTACGTGACGACCCGCGACCGCTTCGAGTTGTAACATGGAGCCCGTCAAGGCTCGCGACCGCCATCATGCCCTCCACCGTTCGTAATTCGCTGCTATGGGTTTTCGAGCCGCTCGAGAGCGATGACACGTTCATTCAAAAGCGCATGTTCGGTTCCGACGCCGCGTATATCGATGGACTGATGTGTCTCGTGGCCGCCGACCGCGACAAGCCATGGAATGGCGTGCTCGTATGCACCTCGCAAGAGCATCATGCAGCGCTCATCGAAGAGATTCCGACTTTGCAGCCACATCCCGTGCTAGGAAAATGGCTCTACGTGCCGCAGGACGATCCGGCGTTCGAAGACACGGCGCGTCGGCTCGCGGAACTCGTACTCGCTCGCGATCCGCGCATCGGCGTCGTGCCGGGTGCGCGCAAACGGCGCAAACCAGCGAAGCGCAGCGCGCTTGCACGGACTTGAGCCTGTCCGATAACGCACGGCGAACCAGCGTACACTGAGCGACGGCGCACGATCACGTCCCATGATCGGTCAGCGCCTTTCGCTACCCGTTCTGCCCTCGTACTCATGCCCAAATCAACGCACAGTGGCGCGGCCGTGCCCGCCACCGAAGCGGAACGTCTCTATACGCTGCGAAGCTTCGACGTACTCGATTCGTTGCCCGAACCCGCTTTCGACGACATCGCCACGCTGGCCGCGACGATCTGCCAGTCGCCTATCGCGCTCGTTTCGCTGATCGACCGCGACCGGCAATGGTTCAAGGCGTGCATCGGTCTCGGCGCACGCGAGACCCCACGCGATCAGGCGTTCTGCGCGCATGCCATTCTGGAACCCACCTCGCTGCTGGTGATCGAGGACGCGACGCTCGATCCGCGTTTCAGGGACAACCCGCTCGTGCTCGGCGAGCCGCATATCCGCTTTTATGCGGGCGCGCCTATCGTCACGGACGACGGTCACGCGCTCGGCACCGTCTGCGTGATCGACCGCGAGCCGCGTGCCTTGAGTCAGGAACAATGCACGGCGCTCGAATCGCTCGCGCGTCAGGCTGCCATCATGCTGAAGCTGCGGCGCATGGGCATTCAGCGCGGCGAGGAGAAACGCGAACTGCAGCGCAAGATCACCGACGCACTCGCCGATGACGACGCCGCGCACGAAACGTTCAAGCAGAATCAGCGCGTGGGTTCGGTCGGGCAGTTGACGGGCGGCATTGCGCACGACTTCAACAATCTCCTGCAGACCATCAGCACGTGTCTGCAACTCGTCGAGCATCGCGCGCACGACGCGGATCAGGTGCGCCGTTGGAGCGCCAACGGTCTGCAGGCGGTCACGCATGGCGCGGCGCTCATCAGGCAATTGCTGACGTTTTCCCGGCAGGAATCGGTCGAACTGGAGTCGCTGTGCGTCACGCGTTCGGTGCACGGCATGAAGGAACTGCTGGCGCGCGTGCTCGGGCCCGAAACCCAGCTCGCGTTTCAGCTTCGCTCCGAAGGCGTTCGCGTGCTGACCAACGCGACGCAACTCGAAGCGGCGCTGCTCAATCTCGTCATCAACGCACGGGACGCAATGCAAGGACGCGGGCGAATAGAAGTCGCCACACGTGTCTTCGAAGCCGAGGGCGACCCCGATCTCGCGAATGGCAATTACGTGGAGCTGCGCGTGTCGGATACCGGCCCCGGCATGCCGCCCGAAGTCGCCCGGCGCGCGTTCGAGCCTTTCTTCTCGACCAAGCCCGAAGGCAAGGGCACGGGGCTCGGGCTTTCGCAGGTGTATGGCGTGGCGCTCAAGGCGGGCGGGATCGCGCGTATCGGCACGGAACCGGGCGCGGGCACGACCGTCTCGCTGTATCTGCGAACGGCCGTTCAGGAAGCGGGCGATGCTGACGGCGAATGCGAATCGGCGAGCCCAGTCGCGCTGCGAAGGCGCGTGCGCATCATTCTGGTCGATGACGAAGCCAACGTGCGCGAAGCGTTGTCCGAACTGCTGCGCGACGCGAACTACGATGTCGAAGCGGTGAGCGGCGGCATTGCGGCGCTGCAGGCGATCGATCGTTCGCCGCCCGATGTCGTTGTGACCGATCAGGCCATGCAGGGCTTGAACGGCGGCTTGCTCGCGCGCATTCTCGCGGAAACGCATCCGCGTCTGCCGGTGATGTTCATGACCGGCTACGACGATATCGATGCCGTCAAGGCGACGCTGCCCGAGGACGCCATCGTATTGCGCAAGCCCGTCTTACTCGATGAATTCGCGCAGGGCGTGCAGACGTTGCTGGGCGACTAGCGCTGTGGCTCGTTGCGCGGCCAGCTGCAAGAAAACGACTGAGCGTTTCCGCAGTGCAGGGAAACAAGGTAAGGACTGATGGAGGGATAGTTCGCCGGTTTCCCAGTCGCTCGTGTATGGATTTTCCTGACGGTATCGATTGCAATCCACAGGTGGCTTGCGCGCGCGAGCTTTCGTCGAGTTTAACGAAATACCGCTAAACGTGCGCCGGAAGCGTGCAAATTCCGTGGCAGTCCCGCAAAAAACAACGCCATTGTTGTTTTAACGAGCGCTGATGTTTTCCCCAAGTTACACTCCGCTTCGCAGTCTCTACAGTGCTCACCGCGCATGCGGCGAAGGCCTCGCCGCCGCGCATTTCCAAGCCTTTCTTCTCTGCGAGTTCCTGATGAAAATGTCTCTCAAGAAAGCTGTTGCCCTGTTGGCGGTCGCCGCTATCTTCGCACCGAGCGTGTCGTTCGCCGAAGCGCAATATCCGAACAACAAGCCGCGGCCTGCTTACAAGAAGCACAGCCACAAGCATCACGCAAAGAAGGCCGCCGCAGCATCGCAGTAAGCAGGATCATGAATGCCGGGCGCGGCATTCAGCGGACTTCATGCTCGCCGATTGCCGCGCTCAACCTGCATCGCCTGAACTGATCACCGTCTGCATGCTCTTCAGAAGCGTGCGCAGATATCGCAGTAACCCCACCGTATCGCCAAATTCCATGAAGCCGGGCTTTTCTCCGTCGCTGAAAAGCCGTGCGCCGTCGAGCGCTTCGTCGATGATGATTCCGCCATACGCCGCGTGCGGACGATAAACGCCCGTCTCCACATGCAAGGTATTGGCATTGACGGCGGCATCGCGGATACGCATCAGAAACTGCACTTCGGGCGTGCGCGAACCGGACAGGCGATGCGCATCGAAAAAATCGGCGACGGCGAGAATCGCGTTCGTCGACGGCACGCGAAGCGCGAAAGCCATGCGATCGGCGGGATTGTCGAGTGACGGAAGCGACGGCGGCGGATCGTCCGGCGCGCGCTTGGCAGGCATGCCGTCTTCGCTATGCGTGTGCGCTTCGGGATGCGCGTGGCGCATCGTCAGGAGCCGCTCCACGCCGCTGAAATCGGGCGCAGGACCGCCGTTCTCGATCCATCCGCTCAATAGCGCCGCGTGGATATAGAGCGATTGCAACTGGGCGTCGATAAACGCGACACCCATGCGGCAGACATCGGGGGACTGATTCTCGGGCATGTCGTCTCCTGTGAGGCGGAGTCAGCGCAAGCGCGCTGACTCCGGTCCTTCTTCGAATAGCACGAAAGATCGCAATATTCGCACCCGCAAGAGGCGACATCGGCGGCGCGATGCGAACGCGCCGTCATCGATAGCACTTAGAAAATATTGCGAAGCCCGATGGAAACGCCCGTTTGATTCGAGCGTCCCGGCAGTTCCACGAAGCCCGCGCCCGTTACCTTGTTGAAGTCCACCGTGCCGTAAACTTCGGTGCGCTTGGACAACGCGTATTCCGCGACCGCCACGCCCGTATAGCGATTGCCGCTGCCGACTTCTCCACCGCCGATCGCCGCATTCTTCATGTGGTCGTAGTAGAACGCGCCGGTGAGCAAGAGCGCGGGCGTCACTTGATAGGTGATGCCGGCGAAGGGACCATCGTCGCGACGACCCGAGCCTTTGAGGATATCCACGCCCGATACGAGATCGCGTTGCGACAGCGTGCTATCGACGAAACCGGTGTCATCCGTCGAATGCAGATAGCCGACGTAGAGCTTTGCCTGACCGATGGTATAGACCGCGTTGGCGTTCCAGATCTTCTGCTTGTTGCTGGCGTTGTCGCTGTTTTGCTGGTAGCCGCCGCCGATGGCAAGCGGCCCCACGGCATACGAAGCCGTGAAGCCGTACATGTTGCCCGCGCCCATGTGACCCGGCACCTGGCCCGAGAAGCCGCCCGCGCCCGTCGACGTGTAGTTGGTGCCGAACGAGTACATCGCCGCGACCGTCAGGCCCGCGAACGTGCCGTTGTACTTCACCGCGTTATCCGCATAGAGACCGGCGCCGAGCGCGACCGGCAACCACGCATTCTCGAAGTAGTTACCGACCGTGAGCGGGTCGTAGGTATCGCCCAGCATGTCGAAAAGCGGCGTCTTCTGGCGGCCGAGCGTGAGCGTGCCGTACTGGTTCGACAGACCGACATACGCCGCGCGATTGAACTCGCGCTGGCTATCCGAGTACTGGCCGTTCTGCAATTCCACGCCGCTTTCCAAACGGAAAATCGCCTTGAGACCGCCGCCGAGATCTTCAGTGCCTTTCAAGCCGATCCGGCTATTGGTGATTGCGCCGTTGGTCATGAACACCTTGCCGTCGTTGTTGGCATTGGCGTTGGTGAGATAGCGCACGCCGACGTCGGCGACGCCGTACAGCGTGACCGAGCTTTGCGCGAATGCGGTGTGACAGGCGAGTGCAATGGCCGTGATGCCAAGGGCGGATACGGCACGCGATGTGATCGTCTTCATGGATGTCGTGAGCTGGATGCTTTGATCGATGTTGTATGTCGCGCTTTGCCGATGGCTCTCGTGAAGCCGATCGAAAAAAGCACGCGGACTTTTATCACATCGAATATCGCAGCGGACACGATGGGGCAAGTCATCGCAAAAAGGTGTGGTGTTTTGCGCAACTGACGCGCGTTGTTTAGTCGATCACGTGACACTGGCGTTTTTGTAAAGATACGTTATATCATCTCACCGCCTGCGGTGGATGCCGTTCCTTACGCCTCCGTACGCTCATCGGATGCAACGTTATATCATTTCGACAGGAGCAATAAAATCTTGCACCATACGCCTTTCGCTCATCCAGCGCCGCGCAAACAGCGCCTCTTGCCACTCGGCATGCTGCTGGTCACCGCCGTGGCACGCGGCCAGACGGCCGCCGGCAACGTAAAGGACACCGCGCTCACGCCGGTATTCGTCACGGCGAATCCGCTTGGATCGAACCAGTTGATGTCGCCATCCAGCGCGCTCGACGGCGACGCCCTCGCTCTGCGACGCGGCGATTCGCTCGGCGAGACGCTCAACGGTCTGCCCGGCGTCTCCACGACGACTTACGGTCCGATGGTCGGCCGGCCGATCATCCGTGGCATGGACGGCGACCGCATCCGCATATTGCAAAACGGCGTCGCGGCCTTCGATGCATCGTCGCTCTCGTACGATCACGCCGTCCCGCAAGATCCGCTTTCAGTGGAGCGCGTCGAGATCGTGCGCGGACCGGCGGCGCTGCTATACGGCGGCAACGCGATAGGCGGCGTGGTGAACACCATCGACAACCGCATTCCGCGCGAGCCGATCAAAGGCGTCTCCGGTCAGGCCGATGCCAGCTATGGCGGCGCCAACGATGCGCGCGCGGGCGCGGCGCTCGTGGAAGGCGGCAACGGACAGTTCGCGTTTCACGTCGATGCCTTCGACCGCGAAACCAGCAAGGAGCGCGTCCCCGGCTTTACGCACTCGGATCGCCAGCGCGAGCTCGACGGACCGGACGCGCAAGAGCCCTACGGCAGCATCCCGAATAGCGACGGGCGCTGGCACGGCGGCGCGGTCGGCACGTCCTACACCTGGGCCGACGGATATGCGGGTGTGAGCTACAACGGCTACGAAGCGAACTACGGATCGGTCGCCGAAGACGATGTGCGTCTGCGCATGCATCAGGATCACGTGACGGCGGCATCGGAGATACGCAATCTGCAAGGACCGTTCAGCCAGCTCAAGTTCAACTTCGGCTATACCGATTACGAACACAAGGAGATCGACGACGGCGAAACCGGCACGACCTTTCGTAACCACGGCTACGAGGCGCGCATCGAGGCGCGTCACAAGAAGATCGGTCCGTTCGATGGCGCCATCGGCGTGCAGTTGAGTCAAAACACATTTTCCGCGCTCGGCGACGAAGCGCTCGTGCCGACATCGCAGACGACGAGCGCCGCGCTCTTCGGACTCGAGGAATGGGCCGTCAACGACGCGCTCACGCTCAGCGTCGGGGCACGCTACGAGCATGTGAAGATCGACCCGACGGCGGGCGGCAACGAGAAATTCGCATCGGCGATGTCGCGTGATTTCAACGCGGGAAGCGTGTCCGCGGGCGCGTTGTTCAAGCTGAATCCGATCTGGTCGGTGGTCGGCAATCTCGCCTACACGGAGCGCGCGCCGACTTACTACGAACTCTTCGCCAACGGTCCGCACGATGCCACCGGTCAGTACCTGATCGGCAATCAGGACGCGCAGAAGGAAAAGGCCGTGTCCACCGACTTGTCCTTGCGCTTCGCGAGCGGCCCCAACAAAGGCAGCGCGGGCGTGTTCTACAGCCGCTTTCGCAACTATCTGACCGAGTTCAACACGGGCCGTCTCGTCAACGACGACGACACGCCCGTGGCGCCGGGCACCGACGACGCGCTCGACGAAGCGGTTTATCGCGGCGTGCGCGCGGAGTTTTACGGCATCGAACTGGATGGCAAATGGCGCGTGCTCGATCAAGGCGCGCATCGGCTCGATGTAGAAGTCGTCGCCGATTACACGCATGCCCGTAATGTCGATACCGGCGAAGCCTTGCCGCGCATCTCGCCGTTGCGCACGACGCTCGCGCTCGACTACGGCTACGGTCCTTACGGCGCGCGCGCGGAAATGGTTCACGCGTGGGCGCAGCATCGCGTGCCGGAGAACGATCTGCCGACGGGAAGCTACACGACGCTCGGGCTCACGCTCACGTACAAGTTCCGCGTCGGACCAACGGATTGGCTCGCTTACGTGCGCGGACAGAACCTGACGAATCAGGAAGTGCGTTACGCGAGTTCGGTCGTAAGGGACATCGCGCCTGAAGGCGGTCGCAGCGTGATGATCGGATTACGCACGGCGTTTTGATGGATGCGAGGCGTGGGCGATGCTTCATTCATCCACGAACCTCGCGTCGCTCAAGCAAGATGAGCGCGCCATATACGATGCCTGCGGCAAGACTCGTGCATCCGCTAAAGCTCACGAGTCCGAGCGCCCAGCCTTCGCCGCCGACGAGGTATCGAAGCGCGAGCACGAGGCCGCACCATCCGGCGGTGCGAAACGCGCGCGACTGACCGCGTGACAACTCGCGTCCGAAGAGGGTCTCTTGATGCCGCTCCATTGCCAGCGCAAGAAACGCGAATGACACGACGCAGACCAGCAAGGCGATTCCCTGCGTCACGTGCTTTCCTCCTCGGTTTCCTTCATCGGCACCTTGCGCTCGTCGACGGTTCTCGCGGGCTTCACGCGCGGCGTGTGACGTGCTGTGCGTATCGCCAATGCGGCATGCAACGCGGCGAACGCCCACATCATCAGATCGAATCCGGCGAACACCCAATCGCCTTCCGCGACACTGCGCCAGAACGGCCTTTGCGTCGTGAAGGCATTGAGCATCGGCAAGAGCGCGAGCAAGGCAGCCGCAAGCCAAAGCAGTTCCATCCACGCGCGCTTCGCGGGCCGCGCGAACACCCACGGCAACGTTGCCGCCCAGATGGCGAAGAACAGGTTGATCTCCGCTTCGGCGCGGTCGTGCATCGACACGGGCAATAGTCGATTCGCCCACAGATATCCGGTCATGGCGATGGAAAGTCCCGCAATGCTCGCGATATTCAGCCGCTCGACGAGCCAGAAGCCGAAGTACGGCCGCGTCGGATCGAGCAGCTTTTGACGGCGTTTGACCGTCCACATGACGAGGCCAGTGCCGACCATCGCCGTGCCCGCGAGACTGACGATGAAATACAGCCAGCGCAGTTGCAGACCGCTGAAGCGCCCGAGATGCAACGCATAGAGCACACCGCGCGTTTCGGCGGCTGCGCCCACGCTGTCCTTCACGTCGATGAGTTTGCCCGTCACGCCATCGAAGAGAAGATACTGCGGACTCATCGATACACGCACCGCATCGCCACGCGATACGGCCACGCGTGCCGCGCCGTCGCCCGGATTCGTGATCGTCACTCGTCCCGCATTTTCCCGGCCCCAGCGCGCTTCGGCTTCGCGCACCATCGGAGCGATGGGCGCGAGCGGAACCTTCGTTCCATCGGGCTTGCCCGGTTGAATGAATGCGCTCAGTTGCGCCGTCATCTGCTGGCGTTCCGCGGGCGTCTTGAATGCGGCCGATGCGCCGAACGGCATGTACATCGCCATCAACGTAACGAGACCGGTGTAGGTGATCATCAAGTGGAACGGCAGGCCGAACACCGACAGCGCATTGTGCGCGTCGAGCCATGAGCGTTGTCCCTTGCCCCATCGAAACGTAAAGAAGTCGATGAAAATCTTTTTGTGCGTGATGACGCCGCTCACGATTGCGACCAGCATGAACATCGCGCAGAAGCCTGCAATCCAGCGTCCCCACAGCGCGGGCATGTAGTAAAACTGGAAATGAAAGCGGTAGAAGAAGTCACCGCCGAGCGTCTCGCGCGTAGTCACTTTCTGGCCGGTTGCAGGATCGAGGCTCGCTTCCGAAAACGTGCGCCGGCCCTGCGCCGCGCCCGGCGTGCGCCAGAACGATCCCATCACGCTGCTGCGATCGTTCGGCAAGTCGAAGCTCCATTGCGAGCTTCCCGCAGCGATGGTGCCGAGCGTCGCGGCGACGCGTTCGGCAGCGGATGCCGCGTCGGGCAAGACCTTTTGATGCGCGACTTCCGGGCGCATCCACTGCGAGATCTCGTCCTTGAAGTAACTGACCGTGCCGGTGAGAAACATGGCATAGAGAATCCACCCGACGAGCAGACCGGACCATGTATGCAGGTCCGACATGCTCTGGCGGATGCCGCGCGGTTTGACGTCTGCCTTCATACCGACCACGCTGCGATCAGGAGCGGTATCGATAAGATAAGGCATCCGAACCATGCGCGCGTTGCGCTCCGCACCGCGAAGACCCAGATCACCGCGCATACGTAGACGACGAAACTTGCCAGCATGCCGGTGAGCACCGCTTGTGGCTTGCTCATCGGCAGCGCGAGCGCGGCGACGCTCGTCAGGGCGGCAAGCGTGTAACCGCCCAACATCGCGCAGACGATGCGCGATACGAGCGGCCCCACGCGGGCAATTCGGTTCGTAATCAAACCAGTCATTGGCTGGCGAATCCTTTAGTTCATGAGTGCGCTGTGTCCCGTCGCGGACACGCGCCGTGTGACCGACGCCGAAGGCATCGAAACAGATGGCCGAGCAGGAGTTGCAAGCGCGATGCTCACGTAAGCCAACGGCGTGATCGATTCAGGCTAAATGATAACCATTATTAATAACAGTTGCTGAACGAGGCTGTCAAGGAGAGGTCCTATCACGCTGGAGGACCGTGAGTCTGATCCCTTCGGGAGCGAAACCTGCTCGCCGCGATACCGAGCCATCTTTCACGGCATGAGTACTCAAGGAGACAAAGAAAATGTCCGCATTCGACCGTCGTAATTTTCTCAGGACCAGCGCAGCGGGTGCCTTGGCATCGGCTACCGTCAGTCCGGCCGCGTTCGCTCAATCTAACGCGGCTTCGGCTTCAACACCTGCGCCCGCAAGCGCACCCAACGCCCGCCCGCCGAAAGTCACACGCATACTTGCGGAGTTCATCTGCAAGACGAGCTATCAAGATTTGCCCGCGCCAGCACGCAAGGAAGGCGTGCGCACGCTCATGAACTGGGTCGGCGTCGCGGTGGGCGGCTCGCACGATGAAACCGTCAGTCGCGCCGTCGCCGCGCTCACGCCATTCTGAGGTCCGCCACAAGCCAATCTGCTGGGCCGCGCCGAGCGCTTCGACATCATGAACGCGGCGTTTATCAATGGCGTCAGCAGTCATATCTTCGATTACGACGACACGCATCTCAAGACGATCATTCACCCAGCGGGTCCCGTGGCATCCGCGATCCTCGCGTTCTCGCAATACCAACCGGTGTCGGGCAAGGACTTCCTCAACGCACTCGTGCTGGGTGTCGAAACCGAACTGCGCATTGGCAATGCCGTGTATCCCAACCACTACGATGTCGGCTGGCACATCACCGGAACATGCGGCGTATTCGGCTCGGCCGCCGCGACCGGCAAGCTCATGGGACTGAGCGTTCAGCAAATGGTATGGGCGCTGGGACTTGCAGCGTCGCAACCGGTAGGACTGCGCGAGTCATTCGGCTCGATGAACAAGAGCTTCAATCCGGGGCGTGCCGCCGCGAACGGCATCTTCGCGGCCTTGCTGGCGGCAAGGGATTACACGAGTTCTGACGGCATGATCGAAGCCAAGCGCGGATGGGCGAACACCATCAGCACGAAGCAGGATTACCGCGAGATTACCGAAGGTCTGGGATCGCATTACGAATCGACCTTGAATACGTACAAGCCGTTTGCATGCGGCATCGTCATTCATCCGGCAATAGACGCTGCAATTCAGCTTCGCAACGAAAACAAGCTGCAAGCGGATCAAATAGAACGTATCGATCTTCGCGTGCATCCTCTCGTCATTGAGTTGACGGGGAAGAAGACGCCGCAGATCGGGCTCGAAGGCAAGTTCAGCATCTATCATGCGGTAGCGATTGCGATCATCGACGGCGCGGCCGGTGAGAAGCAGTTCAGCGATGCGAAGGTGCGCGACCCGAACACCATCGCGTTGCGCGACAAGGTGAATGCGATCATCGATCCCGCGATAAAACCGGAACAGGTCGACATGACGATCGTGCTGAAGGACGGCCGCAAGCTGCACAAGTATATTCAGCACGCTATCGGCAGTACCGAAGTGCCGATGACTGATCAGCAATTGGAGAAGAAGTTCTCCGATCTCGCCGATGGGATTCTCTCGCCCGAGCAAACTCGCGCGTTGATGGATAAATGCTGGCAGGTCGAGCAATTAGGGAACGCGGGCGATATTGCGTTGGCGGCGCTTCCACGTTGAATCGTGCATACCGACTCAGCCAAGCAGATTCTCCAAACCGATACCTCATCAACCGACCTGACCGACTGCCCTTCAGTCCACGCAGTTTCGAACTCTGTGCGTCGCATTGTCCCCGGATGGTTGCTGGCAATAGCGGCACCGCTTAACGAAGGCAAGGTGGTGCCAGCACGGAGTCGTCATGTAGCGAAGGGTTGTCACTGGTGTGGTCGAACATCGCTCGTCGAGTTTTTCGGAGCATGCGCGGCAGATCGCGCAATGGCTCATCGACTAAATGCGAAGCGAACTGGCAAGCGCGTGGCCCTTGCTTGACTCGCTTGGGCAATCCGTCGATAAACCGCAGCATCAACCGCCAGGCTAAACTCAACCCGCCAACCCATGCGCCGGCTGCTTCGGCAAGCGCACGCGAAAGATCGCGAACTTGCCTTCGCGCGGGTAAGGATTGGAGAAGTTGTTCAACTCATGCAAATGCGAATCCGCGATATACAAGTAGCCGTTTTGAATAGCAAAGCCATCTGCCCATGAAAGCTGCGGATGCTTGCCCACCAGCGTCTTCTGCACGAGCCCAGGCTTGCCATGCTTCTCGACGACATCGAAGCCCACCACGGTCCTGTTCTCCAGATCGCCACCGTATAGCACGCCAGCTGGACTCATGATGAGACCGCCGGTCAACGCGCCGTCGCCGAGAAACTGCACCTTCTTCGATAGGGCGTCAGCAGAAAGCGACGTATCGATAAGCGCCTTGGTCGGCACTCGCCAATAGTGGTGATCCGTGAGCGGCCGGTAATAAAGCCATTCGCGATCGGGCGAAAGCGCAATGCCATCGGTCTGTAAGACGAGGACGCTGCCATCGCCCTTGCGCGCAATCTGATCGCGGAACATGAGATGCTGCTGCGGGTCCGACACGCTCGACTTGTCGCCCGCGAGCACGAGACGCGACTCGCCAGTTGCAAGGTTCGTCACTGCCACGCCGCCCTGATTTGCAGCATTGCTCAAAAACACGTAGCCGTGTTTCAGATCGACGCGAATGTCGTTGAGCGAGTCCTTCGGCGTCACCACACTGCCATAGTCGAACCGACGCACGATCTTCTTCGTAGCCAGATCGAACTCGATCAGCTTCGGTGGCTGACGTGTCTGATCGACCGATGTCAGCGACGAGTCGAGCGCCCACAGATGGTCCTGTTCATCGACCCATAGCGCCTGCACCGAGATCCACTGATGCGAACCATCTTCATCCGGTTTGAAAACATTCCAGCTTTCGTCGGGAAACGGCGTGAGCGCGCCGGTCTTCGTATCGACTTCGACCATGCTGTAACGCGATCGCTTCGCCGAAGCCGGCGCCGTGGCGAACACACGCCCCTCCTTCGATACGCCGATTCCCACGAGACGAAAATCATCGTCGAAAGTTGCCACGGTTTCCAGACGAGGCGCGTTTTTTGCACCTGCAGCAAATGCCGTCTGCGTCGCTGCACCCACACTCATCGTGCCGAGCAAACCCGCGCCGATGGAAGCAAGCACGCGTCGCCGCATGTTCGATTGTCGTGATTCATCGTTGTGCATCAAGTCTCCTTCGCATGGCTTGGACTGTTTCCGTGGCGCGTTGAAAGCGAGTAACCCGTGTTCAACACATACACCGATGCCGCAAGTTTGGAACCAGCCCGCAGCAGCGGTGTCGCACCAGTATTCAAGCGGTTCGCGTCGTTCGGCAATCCTGCACCATTCGAGGGACGCGCGCCGTTTCATCAATCGATACGCTCATCGAAAGGAGCCCGCATGTCACGTTTGACGATCGCTTTCGCTTTTCTTTTCACGTTGCTGACAGGATGTAGCGCCATTCGAACGCATGAAGCCCGCAACACCGACGGCGCGCTCATCGGCTCCAATGTGCTCGATCTGGTGCAGTCCGTCGGCATTCCCGACAAGACCATGAAGCTCGTGGATCGCAATAGCCCAAGCGACCGTATGGAAGTGCAGTGGAATTTTTCCAACTCCGATGCGGCGCTCGACTTGAACGCGCTCGTGCTGGATTTGAAGGTGGGTGGGGCTGGCAAGTGCAGCATGACCGCGACCGTCAATCGTTGGGGCGGTCAGGTCACGGGCGTGAACTTCCCACAAGCGCATAGCGACAGTGTCGGTTCGGATTACGGCGCATGCGAACCGCTCGTGGCTGAAGCGCTCACGCACAATCCGCACACGCCTATCGATCCGACCTGGGACGCTTTCTCGCTCGTCGGCGCAGCCAAGTAAGCGCGCCCTTCGTTTCCTTACTGCGCCTCGGCGACGATCTTGCGGATGGCCTCCTCGAACGCTTCCACGGGCTGGCCACCGCTCACGAGATATTGTCGATCGAAGATGATCGCGGGCACCGAATTGATGCCGAGTTGCTGGAACTCGCGTTCCTCGTCTCGGACTTCGTTCGCATACGCACCGCTCGTCAACACTTCACGCGCGGCGTCGCCGTCGAGCCCGACGGCCTTGGCGGCTTCGATCAATACATCTCGATTGCTCGGGTTTTTACCATCGGAATGATACGCACGCAGGAGTTCGAGCTTGAGCGGCACTTGCTTGCCTTCGATACGCGCCCAATGCAGCAACCGATGCGCATCGAATGTGTTGTACACCCGATCGCGCTGACCAAAGGTAAAGCCGGCGCTCGCGCCACGCTCGCGGATCATCGCTTGCGCTTCCTTTATTTGCTCGGGCGTGCGGCCGTACTTCCTGCCCAGGTAATCGACAATACGCTCGCCTTCCGGACCCATGTCCGGGTTCAGTTCGAACGGATGCAGCGTGATGGTTGCATCGACGGTATCGCCTAGGCGTTCCAGCGCGCGTTGCAATGACGAAAGACCAACGGCGCACCACGGGCACGCGATGTCGGAAACGAAGTCGATTTGCAGGGGACGAGACATGATTTTGCAGCCATGAGTTGAGTCGAGACATCAAGCCTAGCTCAAAACTCGAAGGCTGGCTAACTCCGCCCCATGCACGCCGTACTCACGAAGCGCCAGTGCGCTTCAACCGCGCGCGCGGCCTTGCCTCTCGCTCCAGATAACCCAGACATAGCGACTCGAGTTGACGCGGCAGGGCCCGCAACATGGCGCGCGGTGCTCCGCCTTCGACCATCAAGCGCGTGGGTCCAACCATCGCCGCTGCGAGCATGAAGGCAGTGGTATTGAGATCGTCGAAGATGGCGTCCGACGCTGTCGCAAGCATGGCAACGAGCGTAGCGCGGCTTCGGCGTTCCGCGCCTTGCGCAAGCTCCCGCACATCGAGTTCGGCCGCGACCGCATACAGCGCGCGCGCTTCATCTATGCGTGCGGTCTTTGCTCGTACGAATGCCTCCACGACTGTAGACACCATGGTCGCCAGCGACTCGCCATGCACCGACTCCGCCGCCTGCTGGAGCACGTCGCCTACTCTGCCGAGATGCCGCTCCAGCACCGCGAACAACAACGCCTGCTTGTGCGGAAAGTATTGATACAAGGTGCCGATGGACACACCGGCCCTCTCGGCCACTCGAATGGTGGTGAGCCGCTGCAAACCATCGGCCAGCAAAACCTGAATAGTGGCGTCGAAGATTGCATCGACGGTGGCCTGCGAACGCGCCTGGCGCGGCAGCTTGCGGGGCTTCAACGCGGTCTTGTTGTCGCTCGACATATGCGAATGCACAATCTGAAGGATTATTCGTATTATAGACGAGCAGTTTCAAGAATCCATTTCGCATCGACGGATGCAAGGAGCATTGCAATGACCGACGCAAACCGCGCTGGCCTCTATCAACTCGGCGAATCGTCCGTGCCGCGCATGGGTTACGGCGCCATGCAACTCGCAGGGCCGCATGTGTTCGGCCCGCCCAAGGACCACGACGAAGCCATCGCCGTGCTGCGTGAAGCGATCGACAGCGGCATCACGCATCTCGACACGAGCGACTTTTACGGCCCGCACGTGACCAATCGACTGATTCGTGAAGCGCTCTATCCGTATCGCGACGATCTCGTGATCGTCACCAAGGTGGGGGCCAAACGCGGCGACGACGCATCGTGGAATCTCGCGCGGTCTCCCGCCGAACTCGAATCTGCCGTGCACGACAATCTGCGCAATCTCGGCCTCGACGTGCTGGACGTCGTGAACATGCGCGTCATGTTCGACATAGCCGGTCCCGCTGAAGGCGATATCGAGGAACAGGTTACGACGCTTGCGGAATTGCAGCGCAAGGGCCTCATCCGGCATATCGGCCTGAGCAACGTCACGGCGAAGCAACTCGCGCAAGGACAGAGCATCACGCCTATTGTCTGCGTGCAGAACCAGTACAACCTCGCGCATCGCGGCGACGACGCCATGATCGATCATCTTGCGCAGCAAGGCATAGCGTATGTGCCGTTTTTTCCGCTCGGCGGCTTCTCGCCCTTGCAATCCGACATTTTGAATCGCGTCGCGCAACAAGTGAACGCCACCACCATGCAAGTAGCGCTTGCATGGCTTCTGCAACGCTCGCAAAACATCCTGCTCATTCCGGGTACGTCATCACGCGCGCATTTGCGGCAGAACATCGAAAGTGCGGGCCTCGAATTGTCGCAGGAAGTGATCGAGGAACTGAACGGCATCGGGGCTGCCGCGAAATAAGCCTTACGGAGTCGGATCGGAAACACGCCGGAGTACGCCGAATCGTCAATGTGAAGTAAGAGGTGCGAAAGCGCTTCGACTTCGACGCGCAACACGCGAGTGTTGTAATCCGCGTCGAGGAGAAGCCTTTGCGCCTCATCAAACAAAATCACATCGACCCCCGGAGTTCCTTCATGTTTCGTCGAGCCATCATGGTCGCAACATCGGCCGCGATCGCCGCCTTCGGCCTCTACGCCTGCGGCAGCGATCACGACAACAACGCTCAACAGAGCGCGCAAAACAAGCTCGTCACCGCCACGCCCATCAAGCACGTAGTCGTGATCTTCAACGAGAACGTCTCGTTCGATCACTACTTCGCAACCTACCCGAACGCCGCCAACCCCGCAGGCGAGCCCGCCTTCACGGCGGCCGCCGGCACGCCGACGGTCAATGGCCTCACTGGCACGCTGCTCACGGCCAACCCGAACTTCGTCAACACGCTGAACGGCGCGGCTGCCGCCAACCCGTTCCGCCTCGATCGCACGCAAGCCGCAACCGCCGACCAGAACCACGCTTACACCGCGGAACAACAAGCCTATAACAACGGTGCAGCCGATCTCTTCCCGAAATACACGGGTAAGGGTTCGAGCGGCGGCGCGGGTGCATTCGGCACGGCAGGCCAAGTCATGGGCTATTACGACGGCAACACGGTCGCCGCGTTGTGGAACTACGCGCAAAACTTCGCGATGAGCGACAACGCGTACACCGACACCTACGGCCCGTCCACGCCCGGCGCGCTCGAAGTCGTCTCCGGCCAGAACAACGGCATGCAGATCGTGAAGACGAGCAAGCCCGTGTTCAACCTGACGACGGCATCGGGCTCGTACTATGTCGCCGACGGTCAAGGCGGCTTCTCGATGATCAACGACGTCGATCCCGCCAACGACGTCTGTTCGAGCACGACGGATCAGGCGTTGATGACCTCGAAGAACATCGGCGACTTGCTCAATGCGAAGAGCATCACGTGGGGCGGCTTCATGGGCGGTTTCAATCTCGCCACCGTGAACAGCGACGGCTCGACCGGTTGCAAGCGCGCGACCTTCTCGAACGTGGTCAATGCATCCACGGCCGACTACGTTGCACATCACAACTGGTTCCAGTACTACGCGTCGACGGCGAATCCGCAGCATTTGCGTCCGAGTTCGACGGCGGCCATCGGTTCGTCGCTGGAGGCGGATGGCAAGACCGCCGAGCCCGCGAATCACGAATACGATAGCGACGACTTCTTCGCTGCGGTGAAGGCCGGCAACTACCCTTCGGTGAGCTTCATCAAGGCGCCCGCGTTCCAGGACGGCCATGCGGGCTATTCCGATCCGCTCGACGAGCAGGCTTTCACGTCGAAGATCGTGAACTTCCTGCAGCAACAGCCGGACTGGAACACGACGGCCGTGATCGTTGCATGGGATGACTCGGATGGCTGGTACGACCACGCTTATGCGGTACCGACTTCATCGTCGTTCGATCCGCAAGCCGACCAGTTGAACGGTGCGGGCAAATGCGGCTCGGGCGCGGCGCCCGTCGGCGTGAACGGCGGCGCGGTGAATGGCCGCTGCGGTCCGGGCACGCGCATTCCGTTTCTCGTGATCTCGCCTTGGGCGAAGGTGAATTACGTCGATCACACGGCGATCTCGCAGGCTTCGGTGGTGCGCTTCATCGAAGACAACTGGCTTGGTTCGACGCGTCTCGGCAGCGGTTCGTTCGACGCCACGGCCGGCAGCATCATGGGCATGTTCGACTTCTCGGGCAAGGGCAACAACCCGAAGGTCTTCGTCGATCAGTCGCTCGGTTCGCCGGTCGCATCGGTGCCCGCAATCTGAAGGTGGCGCATGGCGTGCGCGTTCAATGCGCGCCATCGCCACTCGTATCGTGTCGCCGCTCGCCGGCGACATCGCGTTTTTCCGAACTCATCCGCACATGTCCGCTACTGTCGAACCCCCCTTCGGTCGTTCCCTTCACAAGCCGCCGCTCAGGCGTCATGCGTTACGCGGCGTTGCTGCCCTCGTGATCGCCGCAGGCGCGTTCGGTGCGTTTGCGTTGATGTATCCATCACATGTGCCTGCGGCCGTCGGCGAGATCGTGGAAAACCTGACCGGCGCGAATCCCGCGCCGGTTGTCTTGCAGCGTCCGCCGGCCGTGCAACTGAGTGCGGTCGCGCAACTCGGCAAGAACATCTTCTTCGACAAGACGCTTTCCGCATCCGGCAAGCAGTCGTGCGCGTCATGCCATGACCCGGCCCATTCGTTCGGGCCATCCAATGATCTGTCCGTGCAGGAAGGCGGACCGCATTTGAGCTTGCAGGGTTATCGGCCGCCGCCTTCGCTCATGTATCTGTATCGGCAACCGAACTTCAGCATTGGTCCCGATGCAGGCGATGCCGACGCCCCGCCCGATCTCGCGCAACTCGCCGATCAGGCCAAAAGCACGCAACGCGCCACGAAGAACGCAGGCGTGGCGCCCGCCGCACCCGCGCTGGTTCCACAAGGCGGCCTCTTCTGGGACGGCCGCGCGGATACCTTGCAGGCACAGGCATCCGGTCCCATGCTGAACCCGGTCGAGATGGCGAACACGAGTCTCGACGAAGTGTCCGGCAAGCTCGCGCATACGGCCTACAAGGGCGAATTCGAAAAGCTCTTCGGCCCGCGCATCTTCGATACGCGCGGCCTGGCCGTGTCGGAAGCCATGTTCGCGGTGGCGCGTTATCAGGTTGAGGAACAGGCGTTTCATCCTTATACGAGCAAGTACGACTACTGGCTCGAAGGCAAGACGCGCCTCACGCAAGCGGAGTTGCACGGCCTGCACCTCTTCAACGATCCCGCCAAGGCCAATTGCGCGGGATGCCATTTGTCGAAGCCTGGCGGCGATGGCCTGCCGCCCATGTTCACGGATTATCAGTACGAGTCGCTTGGCGTGCCGCGCAACGACAAGCTCGCGACCAATCACGATCCGAAGTTCTTCGACATGGGCGTATGCGGACCTTTCCGTGACGATCTGCGCGACCAGACGCAGTATTGCGGCATGTTCCTCACGCCAACGCTGCGCAACGTCGCTACGCGCCACGCGTTCTTTCACAACGGCATCTATCATTCGCTCGACGACGTGATGGCCTTCTACAACGAGCGCAATACCGCGCCGCAAAAGTTCTATTCGAAAGACGCGAAGGGCGCGGTGCGTAAGTACGACGATCTGCCGCCGCGGTATCACGCGAATATCGATGACAAGGACGCGCCGTTCGACCGCAAGTTCGGCGACAAGCCCGCGATGACGGACGCGGATATTCGCGACATCGTCGCGTTCCTGCAGACGTTGAACGACGGCTACAAGCCCTGAGCTTTGCGATGGCTTCATCGCCTCGTGATGAAGGCGATTTGCGCTGAAAACCCACGCGAGCGCTGGACACGTCGCCGTGCCTCGTCCGGTGAACGGCTTCAATGCCGCTTAGAAAACCTTCCCTTCGGTCAAATGCGTGGTCACGCCGTTCAATTCGTAGTCGCCGATCACGCGTGCCTTGTGCAGCAGCGGATTGTGGCTGAAGATGGTCCGCAGATTGCGCCAGTGCCGGTCGAAGTTGTGCGCCCGCGAAGTCGCCGATGCACCGCCCGCCTCGAACATCCGCTCGCCTGCAAACAGCGCGAGCTTGCTGACCACGATCTGCGTGCGTGCCGTCGCAAGCGCGCCTTCGAGCACGAGCGCCTCGGCATTCGCAACGCCATTGCGAATGGCTTGCGCGGAACGCTCCAGCTCGCGCGCGTTTTCGCGCACCAGTGCATCGATGCTGTGACTATGCGCACTCAGTTCGCCGATCACCTGCTGAATGAACGCATCCTCGCGCGCGGTGGGCGCGGTGCTGTGCATCACCGGCCGGCCATGCTTCAGCACATAACGCTTTGCATCCGCGACGATATTGCGCACGATGCCCGCCGCCACCGTCACGAGATGCAACTGACGCAACGCGCCGCCATGACGTCCCGTGAGCGTCGATTGCACGCGCGGCGTGACTTCATCGGCATGCACGAGCAGATTGTCGAACTCGAGACTGCCGCTTGCCGTCATGCGCTGGCCCATGCCGTCCCAGTCGTCGATCACGCGAAAACCCTCACGTTGCACGGGTACGATGGCAACGGCCGCATCGCCGTTTTCGTCCTGCACGTTGAGGCGCGCGTAGTCCGAGAACGCCGTGCCCGTCGAGTAATATTTGCGGCCGCTCAGGCGAAAGTGTTCCCCGTCGCGCTGCAAACGGGTCGTGATCTCGCCGGGACGCGACGTGCCCGCTTCGGTCGAAGCTCCGCCGAAGATCGCGCCATCCACCACGCGCCTGATCTGCAATTCGTTGAACGGCGTGCGGGGCGAGAGCAACAGCGCTTCGGTCTGATCGAAGTGAATACGCAGCGCATGCGCGACATTGCTTTCATGCGCGGCAAGCGTGGCGATCACATGAAACACGTCTTCGAGCGACCCGCCGAGACCGCCCCATTCCACGGGCAAGCGCAGCTTGCCAAGACCCGACTGACGAAACAATGCGAAGCCCTCGAAGGGCAACTCGCGGCGCACCTCGCGTGCGGCCGCATCTTCGCCGATCGCCTCGGCGAGCGCGGGCAGCGCATCGAGCGCGGCCTGGCGCGGGTCCTGTTGTGACATACCTTCTTCCTTGTTTGAATGGTTCTGTGTCATGCGGCTTCCGCATCGAATTGCTTCACCGGAATGGCTTCGAGCAGCGTGCGCGTATAAGCATGCCGCGGCGCTCGCCATATTTCGCGATGATGTCCACTCTCCACGATGCGTCCGCCCTGCATCACATGCACGCGGTCCGCGATATAGCGCACCACCGAAAGATCGTGCGAGATGAAGAGATACGCAAGCCCGAGATCGCGCTTGAGTTCGACCAGCAGATTGAGAATCTGCGCCTGTATGGATACGTCGAGCGCGGACACGGGTTCATCGCAGATAAGAAGCGCGGGTTCGAGAATCAGCGCACGCGCAATGCCTATGCGCTGACGCTGACCGCCCGAAAATTCATGCGGATAGCGCCCGAGCGCGGCACTGGGCAAACCGACGCGATCGAGAATGGCCGCAGCGCGTGCACGCCGTGTCTTGCCATCGCCGATGCCATTTACTTCGAGCACCGCTTCGAGTATTTCACCCACGCTACGGCGCGGATTGAGCGACGCATACGGGTCCTGGAACACCATCTGCACCTGACGGCGCAGCGGGCGCAAGGCACGTTCGGAAAGCGGTGCGAGGTCGGTGCCGCGCAGTTGGATCGCGCCGGCAGCGGACGGCACAAGCCGCATGATCGCCTTCGATAGCGTGGACTTTCCGCAACCCGATTCGCCAACGAGACCGACCGTCTCACCGCGTGCGATGTCGAACGACACGCCATCGACCGCACGCAGCAAGTCCTTGCCATGACGATGCGCGTAATGCACCGATAAATCCCGCACTGAAAGCAAGGGCACATCGTCCGCCTGTGCGGTCGGCACGATCCGATGCGGCGCAAGCGGCGTAACGTCGAAGACGGGCTTACCGTCTTCGGTGACGGTGTGCCTTATCTCCGGCAGCTTCCACTCGCGATAATGCAACTCGCCGGACAGATTCAACGACGCCCCGAGCAATCCCCGTGTATAGGCATGGCTGGGCGCGGTAAAAAGCTGCTCCACGCTCGCTTCCTCGACCTTCTCGCCCGCCAGCATCACCGCCACCCGGTCCGCATGGTTCGCGACGACGCCGAGGTCGTGCGTGATGAGCAACAACGACATCGAGAGTTCGCGCCGCAGCTCCGCGAGCAATTCGAGGATGCGCGCCTGAATGGTCACATCGAGCGCGGTGGTGGGTTCATCGGCGATGAGAAGACGCGGCCTGCACGCCACCGCCATGGCGATCATCACGCGCTGACGTTGCCCGCCCGAAAGCTCATGCGGATAGTCGGACACGCGCCGCTGCGGCTCGGGAATATGCACGAGGTCGAGCAATTCGATGGCACGTCTATGTGCGGCTTCCTTCGAGAGCGCCTCATGCTGCCGCAAGGTCTCGACGATCTGCGCGCCGATCGACAGCACCGGATTAAGCGATGTCATCGGCTCCTGGAAGATCATCGATATCTGTCGGCCGCGCATCGCACGCATTTCACGTGGGGCCAGCGCAAGCAGATCGCGTCCGTCGAAACGCACGCTGCCCGTCACGCGGCCGGGCTCCGGCACGAGACGCATGAGCGAAAGCGCGGTCGCGGACTTGCCGCAGCCCGATTCGCCGACGAGCGCCAGCGTCTCGCCTTCCGCGATATTGAGGTCGATGCCGCGCACCGCGTGTTGCGCGCCGAAGCTCACGCGCAGGTCGCGCACTTCAAGTAGATTGGCCACGTCGCGCCTCGTCATGGTCGTTCGCGCATGCGCGGGTTGAGTGCGTCGTTGAGACCGTCGCCGAGCAGGTTCAATGCGAGCACGGCGAGCACGATGGCCGCGCCCGGTATCGCCGTCAGATACCACGCGGTACGCAGCGAATCGCGTCCCGCGCCGATCATGCCGCCCCACGTGACGACGTTCGGGTCGCCCATGCCGAGAAACGAAAGCGACGATTCGATCAGGATGGCGCTCGCCACCATCACGGATGCAGTGACGATCACCGGCGGCAACGCGTTCGGCAGAATCTCGCCGAAGATGATGCGCGCGTTGCTGAAGCCCTGGCTGCGCGCCGCAAGCACGAAGTCCGACTGACGCAAGGTGCGGAACTCGGCACGCACGATTCGCGCGACCGTGGGCCACGAAGCAATGCCGATGGCAAGCGCAATGATCGTCACGCTGGGCCGTCCTATAGCGACGATCACGATCACGAGCAGGAACGACGGCACTGTCTGAAAGAGTTCGGTGATACGCACGAGCAGATCATCGACGAGACCGCCGAAGAAGCCGCCGATAGCGCCCACGAGCGTGCCGATCAACAAGCCGATCGCAGCCGCCGATGCGCCGATCAGTAGCGACACGCGCGTGCCGTGGGCTACGCCCGCGGCGACATCTCGGCCAAGCGAATCGGTGCCGAGGCGATACATCGGATCGGCGCCAGGCCATTCGAATGGAAGCGCTACCATGTCGAGCGGATCGCCCGGAAAGAAGTGCGGCGCGCTCAACGCAAGCACGATGAACGCCGCGAGCAACACGAGTCCCGCAAGCGCCGAAGGGTTGCGCAATAACGCGTGCCATGCGCCACGCCGCGCGCGGGCCGTGGGTGCGCCTTCACCACGGCGGGTGCCGAACAACGCGCCCGCGAGCTGACGCCGCCAGGGCGAGGCATGGGATGAAGCGAGTTCGGGGGAATCGGAAGCCATGCGTCCTCGAATGAATGTCAGGCGTGTCGGGCGTGCCGGGCGTATCAGGCTATACGCGGATCGAGCCATGCCTGCAACAGATCGACCACCACGTTCGCCACGATCACGAGCAGCGACGAAAGCAGCAGCACGCCGAGCAGAACGCTGAAGTCGCGCGCCATGACGGCATCGACCGCGAGGCGGCCAAGCCCTGGCCAACTGAACACCGTCTCGGTCACGGCCGCGCCGCCGAGCAAGGTACCGAAGTGAATGCCGACCATCGTCGTGAGCGGCATCAGCGCATTGCGCAGCACATGCCGCACGGTGACGCGCAACGGATGCAATCCTTTTGCATGCGCCGTGCGCACGAAGTCCTGCCGCTGCACTTCGAGCATGGCGGCGCGCGTGAGACGCGCATAGATCGCGACGAAGAACGTGGCGAGCGTGACCGCGGGCAACAGCACGTGCTTGCCGATATCGGCCAGATAAGCGAAGCCATGAAGGTTCGCGCCAACCGTCACGTCGCCGCCGCTCGGCAGCCAGCCGAGATGCACCGAGAACAGCACGATGGCGAGAAGCCCGACCCAGAAGCCCGGCGTCGAATAGAGCAACAACGCAAGCACGGACAGCACACGGTCCGGCCACTTGCCGGCCCAATGCGCCATGACCGCGCCGAGTACGATGCCCGCCACGATTGCAATGCCAAGTGCCGCGCCCATCAGAATGAGTGTATTGGGCAACCGCGAAAGAATTAGCTGCATGACGGGCGCGTCGTAACGCGGCGAGAAACCAAGACTGCCGTGCGCGAGATGCGAGAGATACGACCACAACTGATGGAGCACCGTCTGATCGAGACCGAACTTCGCGCGCAATGCTTGCAAGCTCTCCGTCGTGGCCGAGCCGGACTCTCCCGCGATGACATCGGCGGCATCGCCCGGCATGAGCTTCAGCAGGAAGAAGTTGAGGATCACGATGGCAAGCATCGTCGGCACGGCTTGCCACGCCGTGCGGCGAACGATGGCGGCGAGGCGCGTGCGTCGGCTCATTTGGATGCCTTCACGCGCTCAGCCAGACATCGGCGAGATTGCCTTCCAGACCTTGCGCCGACACCGTGTGGTTATGCACGCGCTTGTTGGCGACCGTGATCATGCGCGGCGCGATGAGGTTCAGAACAGGCAAGTCGCGATTCACGATCTGCTGGAACTGCTGATAAAGCGCGACCCGTTTGCCTTCATCCGTTTCCACGGATGCCGATTCGAGCAGCGTATCGACTTCCGCATTGCTGTAGTGCGGCGCATTGGAAAACGGCACGCCCGGACGAATATTCTTCGACCAATAGAGACGCTGCACGCCCACGCTCGGATCGAACAGCGTATTCACGCCTATGCTGGTGAAGTCGAACTGGCGGTCCGCATACACGCGCTTCAGGAACGAAGGCAAGTCCTGCGAGCGCACTGTCACGTCGATCCCCACGCGCGAGAGCGCCGACTTCACATAGTCCGCCTGACGCCGATGCATATCGCCATAAGGCAGGAAGTCATGCGTGAGACTGAAACGCGGCCCGCCGTTCTTGCGCGGATAACCCGCCGCATCGAGCAGCTTCTCGGCGCTCGCCGTATCGAACGCATAGGGCGTGATCTTGGCGTCGTGATAGGGCGATGCAGGCGTGATCGGTGTCGGCGAAATATCGGCGTAACCGTATGCAATCGTGCGCTGCACTATCTGCGGATTGATGGCGTGCGCAATGGCCTGACGCACGCGCAGATCCTTCAGGATCGGATGATCGAGATTGAAGTCGATCTCCGATTGCGGCTGAAGAAAACGATACCCGCGCGTTTCCGTGGCAAGCTGCGGCAGTTGCCCAAGACGCGGCAAGTCCGTGAGCGGCACCGGATTCTCGCCGCCGAGATCGAGCGCGCCGGTTTCGAACGCAGCGGAACGCGCCGCCGCATCGGGAATGACCTTGAACACGAGCGAATCGATATACGGCTTGCCCGCATCCCAGTAGTCCGGGTTGCGCTCATAGACGATATTCGCGCCGCGTGTCCACGACTTGAAGCGGAACGGTCCCGTGCCGGCGGGTGCGTTGTTGTGCGGATTCGAGAGCGGGTCGCCCGTGGCGTAGAGATGCTTCGGGACCATCGGCGATTCGCCCGCCGACAACGCCTTCAACAGATACGGTGCGGGCTTCGACAATTCGATCACGGCGGTGCTCGCATCGGGAGTCGAGACCTTCACCACGTTGGCAAACGTGCTACGCCCGCGAGGATGGATCGACTTGAGCAAATCGATGGAAAACGCGACGTCGGCCGAGCTGAACGGCTGGCCGTCGTGCCATTTGACGTTCTCGCGCAGCGTGAACGTGTACTTGAGACCGTCCGGGCTTACGTTCCATGCGGTCGCCAATTGCGCTTTCGGTTTCAGATCGAAGTCGTAGGCGAGCAAGCCTTCCAGCACTTTCGAGCTGGCGACGAGCGCGGGTCCCGTCGTCTGAAAGATGGACACGAGCACGGGCGGCTCGGGATTGATCAGCATGTTGAGCGTGCCGCCGCGCTTCGGACTTCCGGCGTCGCCCTGAGCGAACGCCAGTGAGGACAGGCTTGCGGACGCGAGCGCCGCGCCCGATGAAATGAGAAATCCCCGTCGATCGATGCCTGCCATGTAATGCCGTTCCTTTGTTTCGTCTGTCGTCGATGATCTTGGCGGCGTTGCTGGGCTGCTGCCGCAGCGCACACGTTAAAACGCCGTCACGCGGACGCGAACGAATCGATTTGCATATGCAAAAGCACGAACGGGTGGAAAGCTTATGACGGGATTGGGAGTGCAAGGACGACTTCGCCTAATCGTCAGACATGAATCCATGGCATTGATGCGATGAATTTCGTCGCATCTGAAGATTGTTTCGGGTTCCGATCTAATTCCATGCAAGCGATGACGCCGAGGCATCGCCCTTCGGTTTCCTTTCATATTCCCCTCTCAGGGATTTCAACGCCAACCGGCTTTTACCGTCTCGCTCGGGTCATCGTGTGGTGAAGCGAACAGATCGAAAAAGATTAGGGATACGACATTCTTCCAATCACCTAATGTCCTCTTGCAGCGAGCCAACCGTGTTCGTCCATGCAAGGAGCGGATCATGAAATCCCTCGTTCGTCGTTTCAAAAGCGCTCTGCCGATCGTGCTTCTTGCTTGTGCATTCGCGCCCGCTATGAGCTTCGCGCAGAGCACGTCGAGCACGCTGACCACACGTTCGTTCGACGATCTCAGCGACGACTCCGACACCACGGCGGACAACACAGCGGTCGCAACGCCGGGCGGGCTTGCTTCGATACTCGCGCGGCTTCAGTGCTTGCAAGGGCTGAATCCATCGGGTAATTCGGCCTCGGTCACGCTGTCGGTGCAAAAGGGCAGCTACCGCATCTACAACCCCTCCACCAACGCCTTTGATACCGTGTCGATGCGTTCGTACAATGGCTGCCCATCCGGGCCGACCATCAGCATCAAGCCGGGCGCCACGCTCAGGCTGAAGCTCAACAACAGGTTGCAGGTGAACGATCCCGTGGACGACTGCCCGGACAATCCGGATCACTCCACGCCGCATTGCTTCAATCACACGAACATCCATACGCACGGTCTGCATGTCTCGCCTTCCGGCAAGTCGGACAACGTGCTGCTGACGGTGCTGCCTCAGCAGTCGCAGCAATACGTCTATAACATTCCGTCGACGCATCCCTCCGGCACGTTCTGGTATCACGCGCATCTGCACGGCTCGACTGCCATCGATGTCGCGAGCGGCATGGCCGGCGTGCTGATCGTGCGCGGTTCACGTCAGGCGCGCCGTGGCGTCGTCGATGGCAGCGCCGATATCGACACCATCCTGCATCGCCGCTTCCTGCTGTTGCCCTTGCCGATGCGCGAACACGTCATGCTGTTTCAGCAGATCGAATACGGCTGCTTCAGCGACGCGCAATCCACCGTGCCATTGGCCGACCCGACCACTTTCGAATGGATCTGCCCATCTGGAAAGATCGGCGAAATTCGCGGCTATACGAACCAGCTTTCCTTCGTTCAGGACCCGCGGCCCGGTCACACGGGGCAGTTCAATTCGACGTGGCAAATATCCGGCCGTTATACGCAGATCAACGGCGTGGTTCAGCCAGTCTTTCCGAGCGCCACGACCTTCGTACCCGCAGGCGAAGTGCGCCGTCTTCGCATGGTGCATGGCGGCAATCGCGACACCATCAATGTGAAGATAGTGCGTGCAAATCTCTCGGCCGTTGGCGTGGCGGATTCGCAGTCCTTGAGCGCGGCGCAGGTCAACACGGCGACGAGCGCGGCAGCCTCGGCGCTCGCGAAGGACAACACCAAGACGTCGCAGACCCTGACGCTCGATCAACTCTGCAGCGGTGAAACCGTCAAGCAACTCGAGTTCGCCGAAGACGGCATCACCATGAACGCGATGGTCGAAAAGGACGTCAATTCGATGAACCCCGGCTACCGCAGCGACGTGCTCGTGGCCTTTCCATCGCCGGGCGTGTATTGCATACTCGACGAAGCCGCCTCGGCTTCCGCGACCATCAACTTCAGAACCAATTCATCGAAGGCGAAGGACCGGCGTCTGTTGTCGCTCGCGCGTGTCGGTCCCGGCGTCAACATTCCGAACACCACGGTCGGCAATCACTCGCGCTACTGGCAATACATTCGCAATCAACTGGTCGCGGCCAATCCCACGCTCGCGGAACCCGCGAAGACGGATCTCGCATCGCTTACGTTGCGAGCGTTCGCGCCCAGTGTGCCGGTGGATGGCAAGGTGGTCAACGTCGTTCCTGCCGTGTTCGACATCAAGCCGCCCGCATTCACCATCAACGGCAAGAGCTACGATCCGAGCGTCACTGCTTACACCGGCGTGCTCGGCAACATCGATCAATGGAACGTCTCTGCCACGGCCTTCGCCACACACGTGTTTCACATTCACACGAATCCGTTCAGGATCATCGACATCAAGAACGCAGCCGGCAACTCCATTTTCAATGGCTCGGGGGGTTGCACCGACGAAGAGCTTCAAACCGGCGACACGGAGTACTGCAACCTGCAAGGCGTGGAGCGCGATACGCTTTTCATCAAGGCCGGGTATCAGCTTTCCATGCGCACGATCTATCAGGACTTCACGGGCGAATTCGTCATGCATTGCCATATCCTCGATCACGAAGATCGCGGCATGATGGAGAACGTCAGTATCGTCTCGCCGATGACAGCCTATCTGCAACGCGTGACCGCGCCGTTCGCTACTGCATCGGCAAACGCGGGCAAGTGGCTCGCGCGTCTGCGCGGCGAGGATGAAACGCAAGTCGCGCTGGCAGCCTCGCTGTGTTCGGCGAAAGACTATGCCAGGCGTTGAGATGGTTTTGTAAGTTATCCGGGTCGGGACGTTTTGATGTTTAATGAAGACATCGAATGCGTGCACACCCGGAGAATCATCTTGGCTCAGTCGAAGTTTCAGGCCGTCTACATGCGCGGCGGCACAAGCAAGGGCGTATTTTTCCGCGACGACTGGCTACCCGCCGACGCTGCCGTGCGCGACGCCGTCCTGCTGCGCGTGATCGGCAGCCCCGACCCTTATGGCCAGCATATCGACGGCTTGGGCGGCGCGACCTCCAGCACGAGCAAGGTCGTGATCATCGGTCCTTCCTCGCGTGAAGATTGCGACGTGGACTATCGCTTCGGTCAGGTCGCCATCGACCGGCCGGTGGTCGACTGGTCAGGCAATTGCGGCAACCTGACTGCGGCGGTCGGTCCGTTCGCCATCGCGCAGGGTCTCGTCGATGCCCCGCGTAACGGCACGGCCACCGTGCGCATCTGGCAGGCGAATATCGGCGCGAAGATCACCGCGCATGTGCCGATGAAAGATGGCGAAGTGGTCGAAGAAGGCGACTTCGAACTCGACGGCGTGACCTTCCCCGCAGCCGAGATCAAGATCGAATTCCTCGATCCGGCCGGCGATGCAAACGAGAGCATGTTTCCGACCGGCAACGCTATCGACGTGCTCGACGTGCCCGGCGTCGGCCCGGTCGAAATGACCATGATCAACGCGGGAAACCCGGCCATTTTCGTGGATGCGGCATCGCTCGACTTGAAAGGCAGCGAGCTGCAGCGCGACGTGAACGGCGACAGCGCCTTGCTGCAACGAGCCGAAGCCATTCGCGCTCACGCCGCGGTGCGCATGGGTCTCGCCGCGTCAGCCGACGAAGCCACGCAATCGCGCCCGCATACGCCGAAGCTCGCCTTCGTCGCGAAGCCCGCGAGCTATGTCGCATCGAGCGGCAAGCATGTCGATGCGAGCGCGCTCGACATCAACGCGCGTATCTTTTCCATGGGCAAGCTGCATCACGCGATGACGGGCACGGGCGCCGTGGCTATCGCCGTCGCGGCGGCCATTCCGGGGACGGTCGTCAACCGGCTCGTCGCGAATGCGCACGCACCGGTGCGCTTCGGGCATCCTTCCGGCAGTCTCGAAGTGGGCGCGAAAGCCGAGCAACGCGACGGAAGCTGGACCGTGACGAAAGCCATCATGAGCCGCAGCGCGCGGCGTCTGATGGAAGGTTTCGTCTTCGTGCCGTCGTCGGTCACGACGAAGTAAGCTGGACGTGGCGTAACTTTTGATGCACCCTCGCACAGGTCATCGCCCGCGCCTCGCCTTTCATGAACGCCTCTTTCGAATCTTCCACGCGCGACGCGTCTCACGTCGGCGTCTATGTTCATCCCGCCGATGCAAACGCCGGCCAATGGACCGTCAGTCACGCGGACCGGCCGCATCTGTATCGCATCCTGCATCGTCTGAATGCGGGCGAAGTCCGTGTCGATACAGTGGTCGACCTCGACAATCTCGAAGCCAAGCTGCAAAAGTGGCGGCGTGAAGGCTTCGTGAAGCATCGGGAAGATCAGGCGTCGTCTCCAAACCGTCATGCGTTCATGCAGGACTTGAAGCGCGCGGCCGTTGCAAGCGTGGGCGTCGTGAGCATGGTGGACAGCACGGTCATCGACTCCGTGTCCATGCCGACGGGTGCGGGCGGACCCTTCGTTCCCGCACCGAACCCGGCCTATCTCTTCGCGGCACGCTCACGCGACATCCTCTTGGACATCGTCGAGAACCGGCGCCTCTTGCTGATCGGGCATACGGGAACGGGCAAGACGAGCCTCATCGAACAAGTCGCCGCGCATACGAATCAGGGCGTGCTGCGCTCGAACATGAACGGCCAGACGACAGTCGGCGACTTCGTCGGCTTCTGGACCGTCAAGGGCGGCGAGACCATCTGGATCGACGGCGTGTTGCCCACCGCCATGCGCGAAGGTCTCTGGCTGATCGTCGACGAAGTGGACTTCGCCGAACCCGCGATACTCGCCGTCCTCACCGCCGTGCTGGAACCCGGCGGACGTCTCCTGCTCAAGGAGAAGGGCAACGAGATCGTGACGCCGCATCCCTCGTTTAGATTGTTTGCGACAGCCAATGCAGTCGGCGCGATGAGTCAATATCGGCACTTGTATCAGGGCGCCAACGTGATGAACGAGGCGTTCCTCGACCGCTGGCGCGTGTATCAATTCGACTACCTTTCTCCCACCGATGAAGCCGAGGTGCTCGTGCGTACCTTCGGTGAGGGCGTGAGCGCATCCATGGCGACGACGCTTGCCTCCATCGCGGCGGACTGTCGCGCTGCCTTCGCGCGCGAAGATCTGTCGAGCGCGTTCTCCACGCGCAGGCTGCTCGACTGGACCGCGCTCATGCTGAGAAGCGGCGACCCGGAAGCCGCCGCGGGTCCGACGATCTACGCCAAGGTCAGCGCCGAGGACGCCGCGTTGATCCGCGATATCGTGCAGCATTACATCGCGAGATGAACGCATCGACGCCGATGGATGACGACAATCTCGCGAAGCTCGCGCGCACGCTGGCTCGTCGTGACGATCTGGAAATCGGCTTCTCACCGGACGGGCCTGTCGTGCGCGGCAAGCTGCTTTTGCTGCCGGATACGCTCGACCCGACGACGCAAAACGACACGGTTAAGGGCTATCTCGACTTGCTCGTCGCGCGGCATTGTCATTGCGATTCAGACGCACTCGACAAGACGGCAGCAGGTGCACGCGGTATCGCTCGCGCACTCGACGACAGACGCGCGTGCGCCCTTCTGCTCGATGCTTACCCCGGTGCCGAAGCGTTATTGCGTTCGTACCGCGAGCATCGGCAGGAACTCGTGCTTGGCGGCTGGCAGAAGCTCAGTTGGCGCGAGCAATTTGCTTGGCGCGTCGAACGCGCGCTCTGGAACGAGCAAGCGACGGCCGTGGAGGACACGCCATCGTTGGGCACGGCGCTTCATGTGATGGAAGATATCCTGCGCGAAGGGCGTGCGAGCGTATCGACGGAACAAAGCGTGCGTCTTGCAATGCGCACGCTCGAACGCATTGCAGCGCTATCGGCGGGCGACATCAACAACATGATGTTCATCGTGGACCACGAGTCGGCATCCGAGCCCGAATACGACGCAAGCAGCGAAGAGTCGACGCCCGCGCATTCCAGCGCGGCGCCACTCGACGATTCCTCGCCCGATTCTCAAGGCGATGCCATCGCGCCCGAACGCAATGCATCGCCGATCGAACGACCGACACGCTCCGTTCCCCTCACCACGGAATTCGATCGCGTGACCGATCTCACCGGCATGGGCGACCCCACCGCATGGCGCAAGCTGCGCACGCTGGCGCGCGCACAAACAGGGCCGTTGAAGGCACGTCTTGAACGCGCATTGAAGGCCGACGAACAAACGCACTGGCAGCGCGAACAGGAACGCGGCGAACTCGACCGGCCGTCGCT
Source organism: Caballeronia sp. GACF4 (assembly GCF_023631025.1). Classification (NCBI taxonomy): domain Bacteria; kingdom Pseudomonadati; phylum Pseudomonadota; class Betaproteobacteria; order Burkholderiales; family Burkholderiaceae; genus Caballeronia; species Caballeronia sp. GACF4. Next base: position 229,774 of record NZ_JALQDW010000026.1, on the reverse strand, counting down.
CGTGCGTCTTGCAACATCGCCTGGCTATCGCACGCCGTTTCGTGCGGCACGCGCGCGTCCCGGCCGCGATGCCGCCGTCACGCTGCTGATCGATCGAAGCGGCTCCATGGCTGGACGCAAGATCGAACTTGCACGGCTATGCGCGACCGCGCTGTGCGACGCGCTCGAACAACTCGGCTTCGCATGCGAAGTGCTGGGCTATAGCTCGATAGAAGACGCGGACATGCGCGCTTATTACGAGCGCTGGCTCTCTAGTGGACACACGCCGCCCGAAGGCTTCAATCGCTTTGTCGAAAGACTCGATTTGCAAGTCTTTAAGCGCTTCGATTCGGCCAATCTCAGCGGGCTTGCGCGCATAGCATGCGGCCACGAAAATCCCGATGGCGAAGCGCTGACCTGGGCCGCCGAAAGATTGCTCGCGAGACGTGCGCGCCGTCGCATACTCATGGTTTTGTCGGACGGTTATCCGGCGACGGGAGAAGGTCACCCCGCGCTTTTGCGTAGCGATCTGCGCGAGCGTGTGCGCGACGTGCTCGCGCGTAAGGTGGAACTCATCGGTATCGGCATACTCGATGACGCGGTCGAAGAGTTCTATCCCGTATGCAGCGTCGTGGAAGAGCTTCAGCAGTTGCCCGCGGCGGCGTTCGAAGTGCTGGGGCAGACACTGCTCGGGCATCGGGAATGGATGCTGGAACACATCTAAACGCGCTTCCTCGCCATATAGCGGCCGGGCGTCGTGCCGAAGGTGCGGCGAAACACATCGATGAATGCGCTGATGTTTTCATAGCCGAGTTCCAGCGCGATGGTCGTCACCGGCGCGCCATCCGCCACGCGTTCCAGCGAACGCAACATGCGTGCTTGCTGACGCCACTGCGCGAAGGTCAACCCCGTATCCGCGATGAAGCGACGGCTCAACGTCCGAGCCGACACGCCTGCCCACGCGGCCCATTCTTCCAGACGGCGATTGTCCGCGAGATCGCGGCCGAGCGCATCCGTTATCTTGACGAGCGCGGCATCGGCGGGACGCGGCAGATGAAGCGGCTCTTCGTGCGCAGCCGCGAGTTCGTCGATGATGACATCCGCGATACGCGCCTGCGATGCATCGAGCGGTTCGCCCGGCCATGTCGCCGCGCGATGCACGGCCTCGCGCATGAGCGCGCTTGCGCGGATGGCTCGCGGTTCCTTCGGCAAGGCCTCGCAGCGCGCTTCGGCAATGAACACGCTCCATCCCGCGAACGGCCCGAAAGAGCGCACCGAATGCGCGCGATGCGGCGGAATCCAGATCGCATGAATGGCGGGCACGACCCAGCGGTGAGATTCGAGACCTATCGACATCAGGCCGCTCAACGCGCCCATCAACTGTCCGCGCGCGTGACTGTGCAGGGACATTTCGCGCGGCGCGGCTTGCGTGAGTTCGGCGGCAGCGAGAAAAGGCCCGTCTGGCGAAGTGACGAGGTCGGGGCGAATGAGCGGTGTAGTCATGGCCGGTTTGCCGTATCGATTGGCTTTTATACCGGAGATTGGCCGCGCTCGCATGGCTAGACTGGATGCATTCGTCATGGAGGCACTATGAAAGCCGCAATTGTCAACGCAGCAGGACAACAACCGTTCTACGGCGACTTCGCCGAACCCGTCGCAACGCCGGAACACCACATCGTTCAGGTCAGTGCCGCGGCGCTCAGTCAGCTCGCCCGCGCCAAGGCGTTGGGACAGCATTACTCGTCGGGCAAGGTGTTTCCGTTCGTCGCGGGCGTGGACGGCGTCGGGCGTCTGGATGACTGCACGCGCGTCTACTTTTTCAATCCGTCTGCGCCCTTCGGCGCGATGGCGGAACGCACGCTCGTGCCGCAATTACGTAGCGCGCCGCTGCCCGATGCAATCGACGATGTGACCGCCGCTGCCATCGCCATTCCCGGCATGTCGTCGTGGGCCGCGCTTACCGAGCGTGCACGCTTCGTCGCGGGCGAAACCGTGTGGATCAACGGTGCGACGGGCACGTCCGGACAACTCGCGGTGCAGATAGCGAAGCATCTCGGTGCGGGCAAGATCATCGCGACAGGGCGCAACGCGGCGGTGCTCGACACGCTGCGCGAAGCCGGCGCCGATGTCACGATCGCCCTTGATGAAAACGAGGATGCGATGTCGCGTGCTTTCGAAGCGCAGTTCGCGGAAGGCGTCGATATCGTGCTCGACTATCTCTGGGGTCCTGGTGCGCGTGCCTTGTTGATCGCCGCCGCGAAAGCATTGGACGATGGCCGTGTCTTGCGCTTCGTACAGATCGGCTCGATTGGCGGCGCCGAGATCGGCTTGCCGGGCGCCGTGCTGCGTTCCACTGCAATCACGTTGATGGGCAGCGGGATCGGCAGCGTTGCACTGCCGCGCTTGCTCGAATGCGTGAAGGCGGTACTGAACGCGGCTGCATCGGGAGCATTACGTGTCGATGCAAAAGCGGTGCCGCTCTCGCAGTTGAGCGAGCACTGGGACGGCAATGACAACAAACAGCGCACGGTGTTCGCCATGCGTTGAAGTTTAAAGTCCCGGCGCACCGCTCTCAGCGCAAGTCCGCGCGAAGGTCTCGCACACCGCGTCCCAGGCGTTGACGCAAGAGCGTGCGCAGGGTTGCGCCATCGACATAACCGACTTCGGCCGCGATAGCTTCGAGGTCGAGACCGCTGCCATGCAAAAGCGCCTGCGCGCGTTCCACCCGCAGATCCTGAAAGTACGCGAGCGGAGACTTGCCGAGCACGTCCTGACACCGGCGTTGCAGCGAACGCGTGCTCGTCGCGAGCGCGCTGGCGGCCTCCTGAAGCGAGAAGCCTGACTTGAGGTGCTCTCGCGACCATCGCTCGAAACGCAGAATGAGCGGATCGGCTTGCGCCAGATGATTGGGGATCATGTAGGGCGCTTGGGAGGAGCGAAGGTCCGCAAGCAGATAACGCGACACCAGATTCGAGAGTTCCGGGCTTGCCTTGCGGATCAGCCACAACGCCAGATCGAGATGTCCCAGTGCCGCGCCGGCTGTCACGCCCACATCGGTCGGCACGAGCATGCGCGATTCGTCGAGCAGCACATGCGGATAGCGCTGCCGGAAAAACGGACCGAGCCACCAGGTCGTCGTCGCTTCGCGATGATCGAGCAGCCCGGTTTCCGCCAGCAGAAACGTGCCGATGCACGAGGCTGCGATAAGCGCGCCCTCGTCGTGCCATTGCAGCAGTTGCGCTCTGGCCTTTCTCACATCCGGACGTTCGAGCGCGGGAACGAGCAACTCGGGCGTGCCGGTGCTCAATGCCGGCACGATCACCCAGTCGGGCTTCAGGTCGGCTGCAACCGGCCGAACCGGAATGCCGAATCCCTGCGCCGAGCGGACCTTCTTGCGCACGCCGACCAGCGAAACATCAAACCGAGGCGCACCGCCCGTGGCCTGAGCGGAGAACTTGTTGGCGAGCGTGAACGCATCGAGCAGGACCGTGAGCCCGGTATCGAACAGGCCTTCCAAAGCGACGATTGAAATTCGCATGGCGTAAACGCCCTCAAAGTTGGCATTTGCGACGATACCGGTTTTTGCGCCCTAAGACTACAGTGAGCTCCGTTGTACATCGCAACGCAGTCAAGGAAGGAGTTCACCCATGAAGGTATTCGCAGTTGGATCCATCACCAATCCGCCCACACCGGAGCAGCAGCAACGGATCATGCCGAAGGAGGTTCCGCATACGCTGCAACTTTATCTCGATGGCAAGATCGAGCAATTCTGGTTCCGTCAGGACCGTCCGGGCGTGATGTTTCTGATGGACGTCGAATCGGTCGACGCGGCCCGAGCGGAAGTCGGCGCGCTGCCGCTGACCGAAGGCGGTTTCATGACTTTCGACCTGATTCCCGTGGGTCCGCTCGCGCCGCTTGGGCGGTTGATTCAGAAGGGCTGATCAGGCGCGTCATGAAAGTCGAAGGGCGGCCATTCATCGGCCGCCCTTCGACACGCTACTTCGCAAACGTCTACTTCTTTCCGTCGATCACCGCGACGACCTCATCCCGCGTGTATTCCTTGTTAGCCAGTGCGCCCGTTGGCGTCTTGGCCAACACCGCGTCCAGTTCTTCAGGCTTCACTTCGAGCACCGGCATGCGGATATCGTGCGGAATCTTCTTCCCGGCCAGCACCTGCTGCGTGACCCAGAACGCAAACGACGAAGCCCCCGGCGGAATGGTCACCGACATGGTCTCGTAGCCGGTCTTCTTCTGCTCCGCCCACCACGCCAGTTCTTCCTGCCGGTTGCCGAGGATGATGATAGGCGTCGGCCGGCCCGCCGCCTTGATGGCCTGCGCCGTACCGAAGCCATCGCCGCCTTGCGTGACCACGCCATCGATCTGCGGCAGGGTCGGCAAGATACCCGCAACCTGCTTCTGCGCCACGGTTTGCGTCCAGTCGCCATGCACCGAACCGACGATCTTCAGGCCCGGATACTTCTTGAGCTGATCGACGATACCCTGATGAATCTCGTCATCCACGGAAACGCCCGCGAGCCCGCGAATTTCCAGCAAGTTGCCCTTGCCGTTCAGACGCTTCGCCAGATAATCCACCTGCATGCGCCCCATGCCCTGAAAATCCACGGCGATGCGATACGCGCACGGTTCGGTCGCGATGCCGTCGAACGACACGACCGTCACGCCCGCGCCGCACGCCTGCTTGATGACGCCATTGAGCGCGGAGGGCGAGACGGCATCGACGGCAATGGCCTTGAAGCCCTGCAATATGAGATTCTGAATCTGCTGGACCTGTTCGGTCGCCTGACTCTCGGCGGTCGTAAAGGTGGGTGCGGCCGCGACGACCTTTTGCTTTACAGCCGGGTCCGCCACGTTCGACCAGCTCTTCAACATCTGCTGACGCCAGCTATTGCCCGCGTAGTTGTTCGAAAGCGCGATCTTGAGCGACGAAGTATCGCCCGTCGCGACTTGCGCCGATGCGCTTGCCGACAACGCCACGAAGCAGGCGCCGGCAAGAAACGACAATACTGTTTTCACGTTGCTGTCTCCTTGTAGACGTGTCTTTATCGTCCGACGCCGCGCACGCTCACGGCCACGGAATAGAGTGAAGAAGTCGCCGCGATGAACAAGCGATCGCGATTCAACCCGCCGAAGGTCAGGTTCGCCACCACTTCGGGAATGAATATCTTGCCGAGCAACGTGCCGTCCGGCGCATAACAGTGCACGCCGTCTTCCGCGCTCGTCCAGACATTGCCATGTTCGTCCAGACGCAAGCCATCCGGCACGCCGCTTGGCATGTCCACGAACACGCGGCTATTGCGCAGCGCGCCGTCCTTCGCGACATCGAACACGCGGATATGACGCGGCGCGGTGTCGTCGTGCGATGCCGCCGAATCGGCGATGTACAGCAATGACTCGTCCGGCGAGAACGCAAGACCGTTCGGCTTGACGAAGTCATCGCAAACCAGGCGCACGTGCGTGTCGTCGGGGGAGACGCAATATACGTTGCATCGGCCGATCTCGCTTGGCGCACGATGCCCTTCGTAATCGCTCATGATCCCGTAATCGGGGTCCGTGAACCAGATCGCGCCGTGTGAATCGACCACGACGTCGTTCGGTGAATTGAGCCGCTTGCCTTCGTATTCCGATGCAATCACGACGATGCTGCCATCGTGCTCCGTGCGCGTCACGCGGCGCGCGCCATGCTCGCAACTCACGAGCCGCCCTTCGCGGTCGCGCGTATTGCCGTTGCTGTAATTCGACGGCGCGCGATACACGCCCACGCCCATGCCCGGCGCCCAGCGCAACATGCGGTTGTTGGGAATGTCGCTCCAAATGAGCATGTCCGCCGCCGGAAAATACACCGGACCCTCGGCCCACAGACAATCGCCCGTGATCTTCTGCAGTGGCGCATTGCCCTGCATCAGCCACTTGAAACGCGCGTCGTGCATCTCGAACTCTCCTGACTTCATGTGTCTCCTCCTTTTTTGAATCCGTTTCAGCGCACCACCTTGCCGCCCGCGGCCACCGTCACCGCGATGATGAGCACGCCATACACGATGGAGCGCACGCCCGCATCCGCACCTACCGCGTTGAGCACGGCATTCGTGAGAAAGAGGAACATGGATGCGCCCCACACGCCCGTGATGGTCGGCTTGCCCCCTGTCACGAGCGTGCCGCCGATCACGACCACCGCAATCGATATGAGCATGTACTCCACGCCCATGTCGAGCGATGCGCCGCCCGATACCGAAGCGAGCAGCAAGGCCGTGAGCGCGGCGATCATCGAAGAAAGCACGTACGCGATGCAGCGCGTGCGATGCACGTTCACGCCCGCAAGCCATGCCGCGCGCGAGTTCTGACCGATAGCGGAAAGCTGGCGCCCATACACCGCGCGATGCAAGAGCACGCCCAGCACGAGGGATAGAACCAGCGCCACGAGCGCGATATACGGCACGTTGAGGAAGCGTCCCGTCGCAAAGGCTCCGAGCGCGGGAGGCGGCGGCGGCAGTTGCCGTCCTTGCGTGATGGCGACCGACTGAATGATGAAGCTCGACGACAGCGTGGCGATGATCGGCGGAATGCGCAGCAAGCGAATCAATGCGTAATTCACGAGGCCGATCACGATCCCCACGCCCAGCACCGCCGCAATGCCGAGTGCAATGCCGCCGTTCGTGCCGCCCATCACGTGCATGCCGACGACGCCCGCAAGCGCTATCGTCGATGGCACCGACAAGTCGATATTGCCCACGCCCGACGTGATGACGAGCATCTGCCCGAGCCCGACGAGCACCATGAAGACGCCGTAAGTGAGCGCGGTCTGCGCGACATTGCTCGCAATGCCGAAGCCGAAGATCACGACGATGGCGAACCACACCAGCACCGCGCCGACGAATGACCAGGCCCAGGGCGCCTGAATGCTCTTGAGGCGCGTCCAGGTGCTTCCATTCTTGTCCGCGAGTGTGTTCATCGGCGCTCTCCACGTTGCAGCAGCACGCGCAACGAAAGCACGACGATGAGAATCGCGCCTTGCATGCCGACCTGCCAGTCCGACGAAATGTTGAGGAACGCGAGGAACGATGCCGCGAGCGTCAGCGTGATCGCACCCAGCACCGCGCCGATCACCGACACGCGTCCACCGACGAATTCGCCGCCGCCGAGGATCACGGCCGCGATGGAAAGCAGCGTGTAACGCAGTGCAAGGTTGGCATCGGCGGAAGTGGTGAGACCGAGCAGCGACAGACCCGACAGCACCCCGAACACGCCCGCTATGCCATACAGTGTCGCCTTGCTGCGCACGAGCGACCAGCCGAAGCGGCGCATTGCGCGCGGGTTGCCGCCCGCACCGCGAATGCGCACGCCCGCCGACGAGCGCATGAGCAGCAAGTGACCGATGATCGCGATCAGCACCGACCACACGATAGGCGCGGCGATGAAGGGCGTCTGATAATTCATTGCGTTGCCGAGCCACGTGGGACTCGTGCCGCCAGGCGACGGCAAGAGCACGATTGCAAGGCCGCTCCACACGAACGAAAGCCCGAGCGTGACGACGATAGACGGTATCTGGCGCAACTCGATGAGCGCGCCGACAGCCGCATATGCGAGCACGCAACCGACGAGCGTCAACGCGCCGAGCCACGGCGTCTTTACGAGCAGCGTCGCGCCGATGCACGCGACGAGACTCACGAATGGCCCGATGGAAAGGTCGAGGTCGTTCACGGTGATGATCGCAAGCTGCGCAAGCGTGGCGAGCACGATCGGCACGGCGAGATTCAGCAGCAGGCTGGAACCGAAGTAACTCATCACCGTGGGCTGCATGACGAGAATCGGCACCAACACGGCGACGAGCGAGATGGCGGGAAGCAAGGCGCGCAAACGTGCTTGCGTATTCGATGCGTTGGCGCGGGTGTTACTACTGGCGGGCGTCATGCTGCTTGCTCCTCGAAACTCGCCGCGAGCAGCGCTTCTTCCGTGCATTCGTCCGCATGCAGCACACGCGTGACGTGACTCGAACGGAACACGTAAGTGCGGTCGCAGTGCGACAGTTCCTCGTTTTCGGTCGTGTACCAGATGAACGTGCGGCCTTTCGCGGCTTCCGCATGCACGAGCTGATAGATGTCGCGTTTCGTGCCGACATCGACGCCGCGTGTGGGATCGTCCATCAGGATGAGTTCTGCATTCGATGCAAGCGCGCGGGCAAACAGCACCTTCTGCTGATTGCCGCCCGAGAGCGACAGAATGCCCGCGTTCATCGACGCACCGCGTATGCCGATCTTCGCGCGCCATGCTTCGACCACTTCACGGGCCGCCGCGAGATCGACCAGACCGCGCGCGCGTTTCATGCCGCCCGCAAGCCAGCGCAAGTCCAGATTCTGCGCAATCGACCACACCGGGAAAACGCCGTCGCGAGCGCGATCGCCCGCCACGAAAGCGACTTTCGCATTATTCGTCGCGGCTTCGTAGATGGCGAGCAACGCTTCGGTCTGCCCTTGTCCCGCAAGTCCCGCAAAGCCGACGACTTCGCCACGCGCGGCATCGACGGATGTCTCGCGTTTGGCACCCAGCGTCCAGCGAAAATGCCGCTCGTCATTGCGCGCGTTCTGTTCGCGCACCGTGCCCGGCGTCTTGTCGGCTTCGAGATGCTGCCCCATCGCCTGGATGATCGATTCGCGCTTCGCATCGTCACGGCCCAGCACGCTGACGATACCGCCATCGCGCATGACCATCACGCGGTCCGCCACGCGCTCTATTTCGCCCAACATATGCGTAATGAGCAGACACGTAATGCCGCTTTGCGCCGCCTTGCGCACGAACGCAAGCAACTGGTCGGCGGTGTGAGCATCGAGCGAAGACGTCGGTTCGTCGAGAATCACGAGACGCACGGGCGCATCCGTCACCGTGAAGCCGCGCGCGATTTCCACCATCTGTTGCTGCGTGAGGGTGAGATCGGAAACGAGCTCATTGCCCTTCAATCCATTGCCGGGAAAAATCTCTTCGAGCTTCTCGCGCATCAACGCCGTGGCGCGACGCCGCCAGCCGCGTCCATGCAATTGCGGGTGCACGACGCACATGTTCTCGGCGACGGTCAGGTTCGCGCATAGCGACAGTTCCTGGAACACGCAGCGCACGCCTGCATCGCGTGCGGAGTTGGCGTCGTAGCCTTCGGCATGCTTGCCGTCCACTTCGATGGTGCCCTGCGTCGGTTCGTACACGCCCGCGAGCACGGCCATCAGTGTGGACTTGCCTGCGCCGTTATGCCCGGCGATACCCACGCACTCGCCTTGCAGGAAGGTGAAATCGACATCGGCCAGCGCGCGCACGCGGCCGAACGTCTTGCCGATGCCTTCGAAGCGAATCAGCGCGGCGCGCTTACCGGCATGACCGGTGCCGCCGCTGTTACCGGTATCAAAAGTTGCACTCATTCACGTGCTCCATGTGTGGAGAAAGCGGCGCGGCCCTTGCAGGCATGCGCCGCCATGGAGATCACTTCTTGTCGAGCAGCGCGACGGTTTGCGGCAACGTGTAGGTGACATCGCTGATGCCGCCCGGTGGCGTCGCCGCGAGCTTCGCGGGCAATTCCTGTTGCGAGATTTCAAGCAGCGGCACGTTGATGGTCACTTCCTTCGGGATCTTCTTGCCTGCCAGCACTTGCTGCGCGACCCAGAAAGCAAAGCTCACCGCGCCCGGCGGATTCGACAGCGAACGCGACTGATAGCCGGCTTTCGTCTGCTCATTCCACCAGTTGAGTTCGGGATACGTGCTGCCGATAATCATCGGCGGCGTCGGGCGATTGGCTGCCTTGAACGCCTGCGCGATACCGAAGGACATTTCGCCTTCGGTCGCGACGCCATCCACTTGCGGCAGCGTCGGCAAGATACCCGCCACGGCCTTTTGCGCGACCGATTGCGTCCAGTCGCCATACACGGAGCCGACGAGCTTCATGCCCGGATGCTTCTTCATGCCTTCGAGCACGCCTTCATGCATGAGGTTGTCGACCGAGATGCCGGCCACGCCACGCACTTCGAGGATATTGCCCTTGCCGTTGAGACGCTGCGCCAGAAAATCGACGCCCTGTTCCGCCCAGCCCTTGAAGTCGAAGTTGACGCGATACGCGCAGGGTTCATCGACGATGCCGTCGAACGACACCACGACCACGCCGGCCGCGCATGCCTTCTTGATGGTGCCGTTGAGCGCGGTGGGCGAGACGGCATCGATCACGATGGCGTTATAGCCTTGCAGGATGAGGTTCTGCACCTGTTGCGCCTGCTCCGTGACCTGATTCTCCGCCGTGGTGAACGCGGGCGCGGCGGCGACCTTCTTGTCCTTGACCGCCTGCTCCGACACGGCGTTCCAGCTCTTCAGCATCGACTGCCGCCAGGCGTTGCCGCCGAAGCTGTTGGACAACGCGATCTTCTTCTGCGAGGTATCGCCGGTTGCGACTTGCGCGTGCGCACCGGTTGCGATGAGGCATGAGGCCAGCGCGAGCGCGGCCGTCTTTCCATTGCGGAACATCCTTGTGTCTCCTTTCATGTCGCCTGCTATCGTTGATTGAATTAGCGTTTTGTCAGGCCGAATGCGTATGGACGATCAGGGCGCGTTCGGCCCTCCCTCTGTGTCGAGGGATAAAGAATGGCACGACTGTTCGAGAACATTGCGGGCGTTGCGCGGGGCGAGGCCGAGGGTTTGAAACGACATCATGATCACACGCCTTTCGTAAGCGCACGGGCGCGAATGCCGGTGCGATGCTTGCCAGGAGTTGCCATTACCTTTGTCTGTCGCGGTCAGGCCAATTGCAGTGGTCAGGCCACTATACCGCCGAGGCAGTATAACGACTGCCTTTGGCTCGCGCAATTCGATTAACGGAACGGGTAAGGAGATGTCTCCGCGAGCGCGGAGCGCGGGCAACGCCGCGCCTGACGAAGATAAGCCTAGCGCGAACGCAAGCGCCGCTCGACCGCGCGGGTCGCAAGCGTCACCGGATAGCAATAAACGAAGAACAACGCGAGCGCGCTCATGTACATGAGCACGGTGAAGCTCGAATGCGCGACCGTCGTGCTGGCGATCTGCGCGGTATCGAGCACGTCGTGAATGCCGACGAGCGATGACAGCGCCGTGCCCATCGTGATGATCGCGTAGACGTTCATCCACGGCGGCAGCATGCGGCGCATGCATTGCGGCAGCACGATCAGCAAGAGAATCTGCCGGCGCGACATGGCGAGCGAACCGGCGGCATCCCATTGCGTGGAGGGAATGGACTGCACCGCGCCGCGAAATACCTCGGCAATATTCGCGCTCGCCGGCAGCGCGAGCGCCGCAACCACCTTGAGCCAGTCGGGAAACGGCACGATATGTCCGCCGAGATCGAACTCGAACGGAAACACATAGGTCGTGAAAAAAATCAGCACGAGCCACGGCGCATTGCGAAACGCCTGCACCCAAAGCCGCGCCGCCCGGCCGACGATACCGCGAGCCAGCGAGAGCGAACCGACGAACACACCCAGCACCGTGCCGAATGTCAACGCGCCGATGCTCACCGCGACATTGATTGCGAAGCCGTGCAGCAACGCGGGGAGCCATCGAACGAAATCGGCAAGCAGTTGCGCGCCGGGAATATCGCGCGGCGCCATGAGCCATAGCACGAGCGCGGCCACGGCGATAGTCGCGCCCGCATAGGCGCCGGGTCTATCGCTGACCATAACCGGGCACCGCAAGCCGCCGCTCTATCCAGCGGCCCGACACGTTGACGAGCGCCGTGAGCGCGTAGAAGAACGCGAGTATCAGCAGCATCAACGCGAGTACGTTGTCGCGCTGCGTCCAGATCATGATCGATTGATACGTGATGTCTCCGACCGCGATAGCCGATGCAATCGCCGATGCCTTGACCAGTTCCACCGCATTGTTGACGAGCGCGGGCAGCGCCGCGCGTAACGCCAGCGGCAACTCCACGCGCAAGAAGCGCGTCTTGCGCGAGAAGCCGAGCGAGTCCGCGCCTTCGAGCGTTTCGCGCGGCAAGGCATCGAAACCGGCGCGCAGCGCTTCGGCATGAAACGCGCCCTTGTTGATCGAAAGCACGATCACGACCCACAGAAATGGTTTGAGCGGATTGTCCGCGCCATGCGCCTGCAGATGCTGCGTGATGAGCGTATTGAGCACGAGAAACGCGCAGTACAGTTGCACGATGGTCGGCGTATTGCGCGTGAGTTCGATCACACCGCGCGCAATGCCTTCGAGCAACGCGCTGCTCGAACGCAACGCCACGAGCAAGACCACGCCGACGATTGCGCTGCCGAGCAGCGTCGCCGCAACGATGCCGATCGATAAGCCGATGCCGCTCACGAACGACGCGCGATCGTAGCTATCGAGCAGAAAGCGGTAGTCGAGTCCCGCGTGCTGCGCGCGTGCAATCAACTCGTGCGCGAACGATGTCATTTCGACGACACCTGCGTCGTGTGCCATTGCGCGAGCGCGGGCGATGGCGGTGTGAGACCGTTCTTCGCTTCGACATCGATCAGCCAGCCTGTGCGATGCCAGTCGCGCACGAAGCTATCGATACGTGCGGCCGTGTCCTTTTCGCCCTGCCGCACCCAGATCACCGAAGGCGCGGGCGCGAGTTCGGGCTGCAAGGTTCGATACGCGCGCCACTCGGGATCGCGCTGTTGCAGCGGATAGAGCAGCGGCGCGGCATCGTGAACCGCAGCCACGCAGTTGCCGCCCTTCAGCGCGAGCAAGGACTCGGCCGCGCCGGGAAACGCGCGCGGAATCGCGCCATACTTTTCGACCACGGGTTTAATGTAGCTGCTGCCCTGCGAGATGCAAACCGGTTTGCCGCGCAGATCTTCCCAGCGCGTGATGCCGCTCGTATTCGCCGTGATCGCCGTGCCGCCCACTTGATAGTAAGGCGTCGCGACATGATCGAGAATCTCGCCGCGCTGCTCGGTGAATTCCATGTTGGCGACGAGTATGTCCACCTTGCCCTGCTGCAAGAACTGCACGCGCGTGGAAGGCTGCACTGAGACGAGTTGCGCGTTCACGTTCAGACGCTTCGCGATGTCCTGCGCCAGATCGACATTGAAGCCGCGCAGCTTTTGCGTGGCTGGATCGATGGAACCGAATGGACCGCCTGTGATCATCACGCCCACGACGATCTCATGACGCGAGTCGATGCGATCGAGCGTGGCATCCGCGTGCGCCGTTCCTGCGCTAATGCTTGCGAGAGTCAGCGCGGCGAGCGTCGCGCGCTTGAGCGTGAAAAGAAGAGAAGATTGAAGCGATACGGCATATGACATCGAAGCCTCGGCTTGCATGTTCGAATTGCGGGACACGCTAGCGTAGGCACAGCGCCGCGCGCTGCAAACGAATCTGATCTGCTAAGGAAAGCACGCGCCGAGAAAAGCGCCGTCACGCCGCATATAAGGTTGTGAAGATTGCTTCGTTCGGAAAGCATCGCGCCATTCCTACAATGGGCCTCTCACCCAAGAGGTAGCGCCGAAGCGCCCGAATGATTCCACTTTCTAGCCACGCATGATGTCTCTCGTCTACGGGCGCGCCGTCGCCAGACTCGATATGGAACCGCCAGCGGGCCTCGTCACAATGCGCGACGTCCATCTGTCGTATGGGACCACGCCCGTGCTGCGCGGTATCGATCTGAGCGTGAAGCGCAATCAGGCCGTATCGATCATCGGGCCTTCGGGCTCGGGCAAGTCGACGATACTGCGTTGCATCAACGGCCTCATCACGCCCGAGCGTGGCGAAGTGCGCGTAAACGGTGTGGATGTCGCGGCCTTGACGCGCGACGAGCAGAAGATCGAATTGCGCAAGCGCATTGGCTTCGTGTTTCAGCAATACAACCTCTTTCCGCATCTCACCGCGCTCGAGAACCTCACCATCGCGCCCGTCCGAGTACTCGGCACGAGCCGCGCCGAAGCCGAACACACGGCGCGCGCATTGCTTGCCAAGGTGCGTCTCGCCGATAAAGCCCACGCATATCCCGGCGAACTCTCGGGCGGACAGCAGCAACGCGTGGCCATTGCACGCGCGCTTGCCATGCAGCCCGAACTCATTCTCTTCGACGAAGTGACCTCCGCGCTCGATCCGCAAACGGTCGGCGAAGTGCTGAACGTAATCGGCGAACTCGTGGACGAAGGCCTTACGTGTGTGCTCGTCACGCACGAGATGCGCTTTGCCGAGGACATCAGCGACCGCGTGGTCTTCACCGAAGGCGGCGTGATCGTCGAGGAAGGCACACCCGCACAACTTTTTCATGCGCCGCGCGACGAACGCACGCAGCGCTTTCTCGACAGCGCGGGCACACGCGTGCGGCGCACGCGTTCGCGCTCATCCCTGACGCTTGCATCGAATCAATCGTGACGACACCCTCCATCGCCCCTCACATCACGCAGCGCGTCGATACGCTCGTCGCTCAAACGCATGCCATTCTCGAACGCGATGGGCTCACGCGTAACGCGCTCGCCAACATCGCGGCCGCATTGCAGACACTTGCAGACCAGCCCGAGCTTTTCACCCGCGAAGCCTTTCCTCCGCCCGATCCGGCCAGTGGCGACACGTCGACGCGCTACCGTCTCAATCCGGGCAGCGATGGCATCGCGCTCTATTTGAACTCGCTGTTGCCCGGCAAGGCGACGATCCCGCATAACCACGACACGTGGGCCGTGATCGTCGCGGTGGAAGGCAGCGAGTTGAACCGCGTGTATCGCCGCACGGACGACCGCAACGACGAGGACCGCGCGAGCGTCGAGGTGGACCGCGAAGTGCTGGTCGAACCGGGCACGCCCATCGCTTTCCTGCCCGACGATATCCACAGCATCCACGTGACCGGCGAGCAGCCGACGCTGCACTTCCATCTCTACGGCAGGCCGCTCGAAACGCTCACGGGACGTCTCGGTTTCGAAAACGGCAAGATCGTTCGATACAACCAGACGCATCTGCACCATCAGACCCAGGCGGTCGGCTGATGACGGACGAGCGTACCGCGCTCGCCACGCGGCTCATGCACGCAGGTCTCGCTGGCTTCGAGAATGGCACGGCGCCGGTGAACATGCCTGTGGTACGCACGAGCACCGTGCGCTTTGCCAGCAGCGCCGACTACGAGCGGTTGCACAAACAACGCTACGATGGCGAGGATGTCGCGACTTACGGCCGTCATGGCACGGCGACGCATCGAGCGCTCGAAGCGGTGATCGGCGAACTCGAAGGCGCGGCGCACGCGTTGCTCGCGCCATCGGGTGCATCCGCGATTACGCTGGTGTTCCTGGCGTTGTTGTCGCCGGGCGATCACGTCTTGATTCAGGACAGTGTGTATGGCCCGGTGCGCGAGCGCATCGAGCCTCTGCTTGCGCGGTTCGGCATCGCAGCCACTTACTTTGCCGCGCAAGACGGGCCGCCGCGCCATGCGTTGCGCGCGACGACGCGGCTCGTCTATGTCGAGTCGCCGAGTTCGTTTCTGTATGAGGTCGTCGATCTTCCCGCGTTCGGTGCGTTCGCCCGCGAGCACGGCCTCTTGCTCGCCGCGGACAACACGTATAGCGCCGGCGTTCTGCATCGACCGCTCGAACACGGCGCGCATATCTCCATTCAGGCGACGACGAAGTACATAGGCGGACACTCGGACATCATGCAGGGTGCGGTTGCAACGAACGACCGCGCGCTTGCACTGCGTCTGCGCGATACCCACGATGCTCTCGGCCTGGCTGTCGGCGCGGACGATGCCTATCTGGCGCTGCGTGGCGCGCGCACGCTCGGCGTGCGGCTCGCGCAACATGCGCGGCATGCGCTGGCCCTCGCCGAATATTTGCAGACGGAGAGCGCGGTCGCGCGTGTCTATCATCCCGCGTTGCCGGACGATCCGTCACACGCGCTCTGGCGTCGTGATTTTCAAGGCGCGAACGGTCTCGTGTCGTTCGCATTCGCACGCGGCAAGACGCCCGATGCAACCCGCGCCTTCGTCGATGCCCTGCGTCTCTTTTCTCAAGGCGCGTCGTGGGGCGGCTTCGAAAGCCTTGCGCTCATCGCCCCTGCATCGCGGCTTCGCGTGCATGGCTATTTCACTGAAGATGCACCGGTCGTGCGGCTGCACGCGGGTCTCGAAGACCCCGCCGATCTGATCGACGATCTTCGCCGTGCCTTCCGGCTCACCTGTACCTGACCTCCCATGCCTTCATCATTTGACGCCGTGCGCTTCATCGACGCCGAAACGCTACGCCAGTGGCTCAACGACGGCCGCGAACTCGCGCTGCTCGATGTGCGCGAAGCGGGTCAGTTCGGCGAAGGCCATCCATTTTTCGCCGTACCGTTTCCCTTCAGCCGGCTCGAACTCGATGCGCCGCGCCTCCTGCCGCGCGCCGATGTGCGCATCGCGCTATGCGACGATGGCGCCAACGAAGACGCCGTGGCGCGTCGCGCGGCAGCCCGTCTGCAAGGGCTCGGCTACGGCGATATCGCGATCCTGCAAGGCGGCACGGCCGCATGGCGGCAAGCGGGCTATACGCTCTTTCGCGGCGTGAACGTGCCGTCGAAGACCTTCGGCGAACTTGTCGAACACAAATACGGCACGCCGCATGTCGGCGCCGCGCAACTGCAACGCTGGCGCGCCGAACGCGGCGGCTGTCCGATCTCGCTCATCGACTCACGCACGCGCGACGAACATCGCAAGATGGCGATTCCGGGCGCGGTGTGCGTGCCGAACGGCGAACTGGCGGCGCATATCGACGCCTTCGCGGGCTCGCCCGATACGACCATCGTCGTGCATTGCGCGGGGCGCACGCGCAGCATCATCGGCGCGCAGACCTTGCGCAATCTCGGCATCCGTCGCGATGTCTTCGCGCTGGAAAACGGTACGCAAGGATGGGCGCTCGCCGGTCTTGAGCTGGAACACGGCAGCACGCGCAGTTACGCGGACATCATCCCGAGCGCGGCAAGCGCGCACGACGAGGCCAAGGCACGCGAGCGTGCGCAAGCGCTTGCGCGACGCTTCGGCGTGATTGCGCTCGATGAGGCGAACGCGAACCAGTGGCGTCGCGATACCGCACGCACGACCTATCTGCTCGATGTCCGCACGCCGGAGGAATACGCGCGCGATGGTCTGCCCTTCGCCGCCCATGCGCCGGGCGGTCAGCTCGTGCAGGCGACGGATCAGAGCGTGGCGGTGCGTCATGCGCGTCTCTTGTTGATCGACTACGACGGCATCCGCGCGCCGGTCATCGCTCACTGGCTCGTGCAATTGGGCTACGAAGCGGCGACCGTCGACGTGGCCATCGTGTCGAAGTGGAATACGCATGCGCCCGCTGCCGCTGCGCTGGATCGAACCGATCTCCTCGAAGAAGCGCCATCCGCGAACGCAATCGTGCTCGACCTGCGGTCGAGCGCGGCGCATGAGAACGGCCGGCCGGTTGGCGCGCGCTGGACCGTTCGCCCGCGCGTCTTCGATACGTTGACCGCCTTGCATGCGCGTCTCGACACGCCGCTGGTTTTGTTTGCCGATGCAGCGTCGGAAGCATCGGCGCGTCTCGTCGCAGCCGATCTGCGCGAAGCAGGTTTCGCCAATATCGAACTCGCCGCGTTTGGGCTCGATGCGTGGGAGCAACGTGGCTTGCCCGTGGATCGCGATGCCGTGAAGTTGCCGCAAGAGACGCGCATCGACTATCTCTTCTTCGTGCATGACCGTCATGATGGCAACCTCGATTCCGCGCGCGCGTATCTCGCATGGGAGACGGGGCTGATTGCGCAATGCGAGCCGGACGAGCTCGCCGCGTTCAAGGTCGGTCGGGCGGCGGAACTCGTCTGACGCCGCTTCTCCTTACATGACGAAGCGGGTCGCGCGCTTCAGCTAGCCGGCTGTGCATCCGTTTTCTCATGGAGCCGATGCGCGTAGCGCGAGGCGTCGAAATCGGCGGGCACGTCGCCATGCATGCGCGCTTCGTGCACATCGAGGTCTTCGAGAAACAGATCTTCGCTGATGCGCCGGATCACGGCCGGTATGTCGCGCTTCATGCTCGGCACGTCGCCGACGGGCACGCCACGGCTCACGAATGCCGCCGGATTGAACACATGAATGTTCTTCAGAAACGGCGCGCTGCCCGGCGTTTTCTCGAGATATTCCAGTGCATCTCCAAGATACGGATGCGCGCCGAGGGCGTCGTCGCGTTCGTCGGCGGCAGCGTCGTATCGATCGCGCCAGAGCAGAACGTGATCGGCTATCCGCGCAAGCTCGGGCCGTGCATGCAGGTCCACCGCGTAACCCGTGCCGGCGATGACGAAATCGAACGAGAACGTTTCGTCGCCGACTTGCGCCTTCACTTGCTTGCCCGCGGCTTCGGCATGCTGCCAGGGCGCGCCGAGATGCAAATGAAAATTGTCGAAGCGCGCGACGCGATCGATCGCATCGGCGGGCGCGGTCGAACCGGCGCGTCTGAAGCGCAGGGCGAGCTTCCAGCGCGTGGCATCGGGCAGAGCGGGGAAGTTGTCGTAGGCGCCGGGATATGCCTTCGCGCGGCTCACGGGCACCGAAGGCAGCGACGCACGCCGCACGAACAGATGCACGGTGGCCGCGCCCGATTCGAGCGCGGTCGCGGCGGCATCGAAGGCCGAAGCCGCCGAGCCGATCACCGCCACCGACTTGCCGCGCAACGCGTTGAAATCGATCGCGTCGGTGGTGTGAGCGACGTGCGTGGCGGGCAGACCGGCGAGCGGCGGCACGATATTCGGCCGGCCGTTGCCCGCGACGCCATTGCCTAAAATTACCTTGCGCGCGGTTTCTACGCGCGTCTGAGTGCCTTCGTCGGTCCGCACTGAAAGATGCAGCCGGAAATGCGTGCTCAACGGTTCGATCAGCGTCAGGGTCGTGCCGTATCGAATGGGAATGGCGAGAAAGTGCCGGTACCACGCGAGGTATTCGGCCCATTGCTCGCGTCCGATGCGCTCGATATCCGCATACGACGCTTCGCCATGCCGCGCCTCGTGCCACGCCTGAAAGCTCAAACCCGGCAAACCGGCCTCGGGTCCGGCGAGATTTTTCGGCGTGCGCAGGCGATTCATCCGCGCATAGGTTTGCCAGACGCCCGCGCGCGTATCGTCAGGCGCGGCATCGATCACGCTCACCCGCCCGATGCCCGCGCGCCGCAGCCCGAACGCGAATGCCGCGCCCGTCTGGCCGCCGCCGACGATCACGACGTTATGGTCGATGCCCTCGCGGCTCGCGACCCAGTCGTCCGGATCGGGACCGATGAGGCGCAGCGTTTCGCGTGCTTGCTGATCGAAGGCTTGGGTCATGGAGCGGGGCGTCCTGGAATTGTCGGGATACCGAGTATCGAGCCTCGGATTGGCGGTGCAAACGAAGGAATCGTGCTTTTCTAATGAGCACGCCGCGAACCGCGCCCATAACCTTATGCCAATCCGCTATTTCGCTTGCGCCCCGCGCGGTGATAGCCTCGAACGCCTGGAAAACCGAAGGAAGACCGCACGACATGAAGACCTATCCCGTTCGCACCTTCGAGGACGTGCGCGAGCGCTTGCTTGCCCGCCAGGAGATCGCGCTGCTCGACGTGCGTGAAGAAGATCCGCATGCGCAGAGCCATCCGCTTTTCGCAGCCAATTTTTCGTTGACGGGTCTCGAACTCGACGTGCATGCGCGTTTGCCGCGCCGCGATGTGCCAATCGTTCTCTTCGATGCCGGCGAAGGTCTCGCCGTGCGCGCCGCCGACAAGCTCGACGCGCTCGGCTACACGAACATCGCGCTGCTCGCAGGTGGTCTCGATGGCTGGATTCGCGCGGGCGGCGAAGTCTTTCGCGATGTCAACGTGCCGAGCAAGGCCTTCGGCGAGTTCGTCGAAGCGAAGCGTCACACGCCTTCGCTTTCCGCTGAAACGCTCGACGCGCTGCAAAAGAACGGCGACGATCTCGTCGTGCTCGACGCACGCCGCTTCGACGAATATCAGACCATGAACATTCCGGGCAGCGTGAGCGTGCCCGGCGCGGAACTCGTGCTGCGCGCACGCGCGCTCGCGCCCGATCCGGCTACGCGTATCGTCGTGAATTGCGCGGGGCGCACGCGCAGCATCATAGGCGCGCAATCGCTCGTGAATGCAGGGCTGCCGAACAAGGTGGCGGCGCTGCGCAATGGGACCATCGGCTGGACGCTCGCGGGGCAGACGCTGGAACACGGCAGCAAGCGCCGTTTCGAGGATGACAGGGGACGCGCGCCTCGCGATCTGCAAGCGTCACGGCAGGCCGCGTTTGCCCTTGCGCAACGTGCAGGCGTTCGACGTTCCTCGCTCGATGAAGCCGCGCGCTGGGCGCGCGATACGTCGCGCACCACGTATCGTTTCGATGTACGCACGCCAACCGAATACGAAGCCGCGCACGCGCCCGGTTTTCAGAGCGCGCCGGGCGGTCAGCTCGTGCAGGAAACGGAGATGTTCGCGCCGGTGCGCGGCGCGCGCGTCGTGCTCTTCGACGATGACGGCGTGCGCGCCAACATGACCGCCTCATGGCTCGCGCAGATGAACGTCGAAGCGTATGTCGTCGATGAAGCCGGCCCCGATGCGTTGACCGAGAGCGGCCCGTGGCGTCCCGAACGGCCCGCGCCCGCTCCCGTGCCGACCATCGCGCCGAAGGAATTGTCGGCTTTACTCGACGATCCCGCGAGCGGCGTCGTGTTGCTCGACGTTGCACCGAGCGCAAACTACGTGAAGGCGCATATCGTCGGCGCGCACTGGATTCTGCGTTCGCGCATCACGCCCGCTCACGACGATCTGCGCGACCTTCCCGATGCGAAGCGCTACGTCGTCACATGCGGCACGAGCGCGCTTGCGCCCTACGCCGCAGCTGAAATCGCGGCGCTCACGAACAAACCCGTGCATGTGCTCGAAGGCGGCAACGCCGCGTGGGTGCGCGCCGGTTTGCAGACCGAAGGCGGGGAAGCACGGCTTGCGTCGCCACGCATCGACCGGTATCGCCGTCCGTATGAAGGCGTGGGCAATGCGCGCGAAGCCATGCAGGCTTATCTCGACTGGGAATACGGCCTCGTCGCGCAACTGGAGCGCGATGGCACGCATGGGTTCTTCGTGGTGTGATGCCTGGAGAAAGGCGCGTGGTCGGTTCTCATGACGACGCGCCTTTGCGCAATGGCCGCGAACGGTGTTCTATATCAATGTTGGGGTTCCAAGCTGCGTTGGTTTTGGATCGCGGGGCATGTTCGTGTTCGCTCGATGAACCCGAGCCGAGGTTGGCATGACATCGTCTCGTACGTTTTCATGCGTGAGTACCGAACAGCGTACAACCCCAGCCCTCACGACCGCCGCAGAACCCGCGACAAAACCTCCTCCTCCAACTCCGCAAACCCTTCCGCCGCACGCGAGCGCGGACGCGGCAGCGCCACTTTCGTATCCAGCGTGATACGCCCTTCCTCGATCAGCACCACGCGGTCGCCAAGCGACACCGCTTCCTGCACGTCGTGCGTGACAAGCAGTGCGGTGAATCGATGCTCCCGCCACAGCCGTTCGATCAACCCGTGCATTTCGATGCGCGTCAACGCATCGAGCGCACCGAGCGGTTCATCGAGCAGCAGCAAATCCGGCCGATGCACCAGCGCCCGCGCCAGCGCCACGCGTTGCCGCTGACCGCCCGACAACTGCGAAGGCCAGTCGCGTTCGCGCTCGGAAAGGCCCACTTCGGCAAGCGTCGCGCGGGCTTCGTCACGCGCCGAACGCGGCAGACCGAGCATCACGTTGTCGAGCACGCTCTTCCACGGCAAAAGACGCGCGTCCTGAAACATGATGCGAACCTGCAACTCGGCATCCGGCGTAGCGGCCCGGCGTTGCAGCACGCCAGCCGTGGTCGCTTCGAGGCCGGCGATCAGCCGCAGCAGCGTGGACTTGCCGCAGCCGCTGCGTCCGACGATCGACACGAAACTGCCGCGCTCGATCGAAAAATCGAGCTTCGACAACACCGTGCGCTCGTCGAAACGCTTCTCCACGCCTTGCAGCGATACCGCGAGATCGCCCTCCGTCGCACGCACGACCGAGCCTGGACGAGGAGCATGACGCGCGATAACGCCACGTTCGAGAGTGGGATTCACCGTGCTCATGTGCGCGCCTTGGTCTGATAAGCCGGATGCCAGCGTAGCGTGACGCGCTCGATGGCCCTTGCCGCCATGTCGGCGAGCTTGCCGAGCAGCGCGTAGAGCAGAATGCCGACGAGCACCACATCGGTCTGCAAAAATTCGCGGGCGTTCATCGTCATATAGCCAATGCCCGATTGCGCCGAAATGGTCTCGGCGACGATCAGCATTACCCACATCAGCCCGAATGCGAAGCGCACGCCGACGAGTATGGAAGGCAACGCGCCCGGCAAGATCACATGCCGATACAACGCCATGCCCGACAGCCCGTAGCTGCGCGCCATCTCAATGAGATCGCGATCCACCGAACGAATGCCGTGATACGTGTTCACGTAGATGGGAAAGAACACGCCGAGCGCAACCAGCACGAGTTTCGCTTCCTCGCCAATGCCGAACCACAGGATCAGCAACGGAATCATCGCGAGTGCAGGGATGTTGCGGATCATCTGCACAGTCGAATCGAGCGCGACTTCCGCAGGCTTGAAAAGCCCCGTGGCCAGGCCGAGCACGAAGCCGGTGGCGCCGCCCATCGCAAAGCCCGCCAGTGCACGCCACGCACTGACCTTCACGTTGGCCCACATGTCGCCGGACAAGATGAGCGCCCACGCCGCCTTCACCACGGCGAGCGGTTCGGGCAGCACGCGCGAAGAGAGACCGCCCGTGCGCGCCGCCGCTTCCCATGCAACGAGAATCAGCAGCGGCACGATCCAGGGCAGCGCCTTTGCACCGATGCCGCCCAAAGCCGATCGAGCAGATTGATTTGCCATGACGATACTCAGCTTTGCGCGACCTTCGGCAGTTCGGACGTGCCGATCACTTCGCCGAACGGCCCCGAGAGCGGCCCGTTCACCGCTTCTTTTTGCTGGCGCGGCAAGAGCGGGAACACGAGTTCGGCGAACCGATACGACTCTTCCAGATGCGGATAGCCCGAAAGAATGAAGGTATCGATACCGAGTTCCGCGTACTGCTTCATGAGACCGGCGACCTGTTCCGGATTGCCGACGAGCGCCGTGCCCGCGCCGCCGCGCACGAGGCCGACGCCCGCCCACAAATGCGGATACACCTCGAGCTTATCGCGACTACCGCCATGCAACGCGGCCATGCGGCGCTGTCCTTCCGAATCCATTTTCGCGAACGACGCTTGCGCGCGCTGAATGGTTTCATCGTCGAGCTTGCTGATGAGGCGGTCCGCGTCGGCCCAGGCTTCCTTTTCGGTTTCACGCACGATCACATGAAGGCGAATGCCGAACTTGATGCTGCGGCCTTCGGCGGCAGCGCGCTTGCGGATGTCCGCAAGCTTCTTCTCGACTTCGGCGGGCGGCTCGCCCCACGTGAGATAAGTGTCGATATGCTTGGCCGCAATCTCGTGCGCAGCCGGCGACGACCCACCGAACCATAGCGGCGGATGCGCCTTCTGCACCGGCGGATACAGCACCTTGCCGCCTTGCGAACGCAGATGCTTGCCGTCGAAATCGATACTGCCGCTGTCGTGAGACTTTTCGAGCAGACCGCGCCAGATGCTCAGGAACTCGTCGGTGATTTCATAGCGCGTGTCGTGGCTTTCGAAGACGCCATCGCCCGCGAGTTCGGTCGGGTCGCCGCCCGTCACCACGTTGATAAGCAAGCGCCCGTTGGAAAGCCGGTCGAACGTCGATGCCATGCGCGCCGAGAGCCCCGGCGTACTCAAGCCCGGCCGGATCGCGACGAGAAACTTGAGGCGCTTGGTGGCGGGAATCAGGCTTGAAGCCACGACCCAGGCGTCCTCGCAAGAACGGCCCGTCGGCAAGAGCACGCCTTCGTAGCCGAGCGTGTCGGCGGCGACCGCGATCTGGCGGAAGTAGTCGTAATTAGCGGCACGCGCGCCTTGCGACGTGCCGAGATAACGACTGTCGCCATGAGTTGGAATGAACCAGAAAACATTCATCGGGAGGTCTGCCTTTCGAATTCGTTGTGTCGTGAAGACGGGCATGCGGCTACGAGAAACAGCCCGGCGCTCGGGTCAGTCTAGCGACGCGGCAACGCTTGCCCAACCATCGATTCACGCTAAGAATGTGCGCGAAACTGCTAACCCGAATCTACTGAGAATTACGCGACGTTCCAGCGCGCTTCGGTGACGTCGAGCTTCTTCGGAATGAGCTTGAGGTTGCTGAATACGTCGGCGATCTGCTGCTGATATTCGAGCGTTGCAGGCGCGACGCTCTGCACGCCGTAAGCCGTCCGTTTCAGCGCGACTTCGAGAATGCCCGCATCGAGACCGACGAGGGGCGCGAGTTGCGTGGCGACGGCAGGGATGTTGTCGCGCGCCCAGCGATCGACCAGATCCAGTTCTTCGAGCACGGCGCGCACGAGTTGCGGTTGCGCGGTCGCGAACTTGCGCGTGGCGAGGTAGTACTGGATGTTGCGCACGAGGTTCGTGCCATCGGTGATTTGACGTGCGTTCGCCTGCTTCTCGGCGGCGGCGAGATACGGGTCCCAGATCGCCCATGCATCGACGCTGCCTTGCACGAAGGCGGCGCGTGCATCGGCGGGGGCGAGATAGATGGGCTGGATATCCGTGTAGGCCAAACCCGCTTTCTTGAGCGCTTCCACGAGCAGATAGTGAACGTTGGAGCCTTTGTTCAGCACGACTTTCTTGCCGCGCAGCTCGGCCACCGTTCGAATGGGCGAATCCTTCGGCACGACGATGGCTTCGGCGCGCGGCGCGGATGGCTCGTTGCCGACATAGACGAAATCGACACCCGCGGCTTGCGCGAAGATCGGCGGCGTTTCACCGACGGTGCCGATATCCACCGCGCCCGCGTTGAGCCCTTCGAGCAATTGCGGACCAGCGGGAAATTCGAGCCATTGCACGGTGACGCCTTGCGCCGCAAGCCGCTTGTCGAGCGTGCCGCGTGCCTTCAACACCACGAAGTTGCCGTACTTCTGATAGCCGATGCGCAAGGTCTTGCCTGCATCGGCGGCAAAGAGGCGGCTCGACGCGAAGGCGCCTGCGCTGACGGCGGCCAGTTGCGCGAGCGCACGCCGGCGCGACAGCGAGAGAGAACGATCGGACATGCGGAGTTCCTTGGGATAGGGTCGTAAAGCCGAAGCAGACAGGCGCCAGAGCGTCTTCAGAAAAGACGTCTATAGCCATCAATCCCTACTATGCGAGACGCGCGCCAAAAGCGGAACCAAGCAAATGTCATTTGCAAATGAATACGCCGTGACGCGGCTAGGCGCACGGCGCATATAAGGCGGTGGATGCGTGTGTGCGAATAAGCTTATGCGTTATTCGCGGGGAAAAAGCGGTTGCCGGGTCTTGGCAAACCGAAGTGCTCGCGCAACGTGTTGCCTTCATACGCGCGCCGGAAAATGCCACGCCGCTGCAATTCCGGCACCACCTTGTCGACGAAATCGTCGAGACCCGCGGGCAGATACGGGAACATCACGTTGAAGCCGTCGCTGCCTTCCTCGGCGAGCCACTGCTCCATTTCATCGGCGATATCGGTTGCCGTGCCGATCATCTGCAAGCCCGAAAAGCCGCCCGCGCGTTGCGCCAGTTGCCGGATGGCCAGCCCTTCCGTGCGCGCCATTTCGACCACGCGTTCGCGCGCGCTCTTGCTCGCATTGGTCTCGGGAATCTCGGGCAAGGGACCATCGGGATCGAACGAGGAGACATCGTGACCGAGCGCGATGGAAAGCGAAGCGATACCGCTTTCGTAATGCACGAAGGTATCGAGCAATGCGCGCTTCTCGCGTGCTTCCTCGCGCGAGTCGCCCACCACGACGAACGCGCCGGGAAGAATCTTCAGGTGCTCGCGCGGGCGGCCGAGTGCATCGAGCCGGCTCTTTACATCCGCAAAAAAGCGCTTGCCCGCGGCCAGATTCGGTTGCGAGGTGAAGACCGCGTCGGCGGTTTCGGCCGCAAGCTGCTTGCCCGCTTCCGATGATCCGGCCTGCACGACGATCGGCCAGCCTTGCACCGGCCGCGCGATATTCAACGGGCCGCGCACCGACAGATATTCGCCCTTGTGACCGAGCACGTGAAGTTTGGCGGGATCGAAGAAGAGGCCGCTTTCGGTGTCGCGCACGAACGCGTCGTCGGCCCAGCTGTCCCACAGGCCCGTGACGACATCATAGAACTCGCGCGCGCGGCGATAGCGCTCGTCGTGCTCCATGTGATCCTCGCGGCCGAAGTTCAATGCGGCATCCGGGTTCGACGTGGTCACGAGGTTCCATCCGGCGCGTCCGTCGCTCAAGTGATCGAGCGAGGCAAAGCGCCGCGCGATGTGATACGGCTCGTCGAATGTCGTCGATGCCGTCGCGACCAGCCCGATCTTCTCCGTCACCGAAGCCAGCGCGGAAAGCAGCGTGAACGGCTCGAAGGATGTCGCGGTGTGGCTGCGTTTGAGCGCGTCCACGGGCATGTTGAGCACGGCGAGGTGGTCGGCCATGAAGAATGCGTCGAAACAGGCGCTCTCAAGCTTCTGCACGAACTGCTTGAGATGGCGGAAATTGAAGTTGGCATCCGCATACGCGCCGGGAAAACGCCACGCGCCGGTATGCAGGCTCACCGGCCGCATGAATGCGCCGAGATGGAGTTGTCGGGAAAGGGTCATGTGAAAATCGGTTCGAGTCCAGGTCGGCGCTTACGTTACTTCAGGCATGCAAACGTTGCTTGGATCGACGATGAACCGACGCGCCGGAATCGTGGCGCGTCGATGCGGATGCGGATTCAGTGCGGCGGAAGATCGGCGGGCGACTGAAATAGATCGACCGTATAGCCCATGTTGAAGTAGCCCGCGCGCGCATAGAGCGCGATGTGTTCGAGCCGGTCGGCGCGCGTGCTTTCGTCGTCGGGCAGCTCGATTACGCTCGTGGCATTGCAGCCGCATGCGGCGCGCGCACGTTCCAGCGACCGCAATTGCCAGCGCTCACGCATGCGTCCGGCGGGCGCGTAGATGGCTTGGAGATAGTGCGACAGGAACTGCGGCATGGCTCATCCCCTTCAGATGGTGAATGAATCAAATCTAGGCCGCCCGCAACGCTTTCACAAACAAGGTTTTCTGCAAAGCAATACACCGCCTGCATGCCTTATATAGCGCTCAAACCGCCCGTCACGGCAAACGAAAAGGCGCTATATCGATAGCGCTCGATATTATTTGTCGCGAGGCGCTGCCGCCTCTAGCATCACGTCTCTCCCAACTTATCAGCTTTTGCCCCATGAAAATAAAGTCGCCAATAAAAACCGCGCTGTTTTCCCTGCTGCTTGCATGCGGCGTGATGAGCGCCGCACCGTCGTTCGCGGCAAATCAGACGGTGCGCGTGGGCATCATGTCGGGCGAGGACGAGGATGTCTGGCGCACGGTGGCGGCCAACGCAGCCAAACAGGGCCTGACGGTGAAGGTCACCACTTTCGCGGATTACACCCAGCCGAACGAAGCGCTCGCGCAACACGATCTCGACGCCAACTCGTTCCAGCACAAGCCTTATCTCGATGCGCAGATTCAGGCGCGCCATTACGACATCGTGCCGGTCGGCTTCACTTACGTGCAGCCTATCGGGCTTTATTCGCGCAAGGTGAAGTCGGTCGCCGCGCTGCCGCAGAACGCAACCATCGCCGTGCCGAATGATCCGAGCAATGAAGGCCGTGCGCTCTTGCTGCTGCAGGCGAATGGCGTCATCAAGCTGCGCGACAACGTCGGGTTGCTGCCGACGGCGCGTGACATTGCCGACAATCCGAAGCATGTCCAGATCAAGGAACTCGATGCGGGTATCGTCGGCCGCGCGATCGGCGACGTGGACGCTGCCGTGGTGAACACCGACTGGGCCATCAAAGCGGGCATCCAGATTCCGCAGGAACGCATTGCGCAGGAGAAAGTGCCGGGCAATCCGTATCGCAACTTTCTGGCGGTGAACGCGAAAGATGCGCAGGCGCCGTGGGTCAAGACGCTGCAGACGAGTTATCAGCAGGCCAACGTCGCCGCGACGATCCTGAAGGTGTATCACGGTGCGACCTTGCCGGCATGGGACGGCGCGCCGCAGAAGTAATGCGCGTGTGATGTAAGCGACGACGCCCGGCATGACCGGGCGTCGATCGTCTGAGCGCTGTCTAACTCGCCTAAACCGCCTCTTCCACTCGATAGCCCGCCGGCACATCGAGCCCGAGATGCCCGCGCAAGGTAGTCCCTTCGTAAGCGCGCCGGAAGATTCCGCGCTTTTGCAGAATGGGCACGACGCCATCGACGAAGGCTTCGAGCCCGCCCGGCAACGCGTCGGGCATGAGGTTGAAGCCATCGGCGGCGCCGTCTTCGAACCAGTGCGCGATGTCCTCGGCAACCTGTTCGGGCGTGCCGACGATCACGCGATGCCCCCCGCCGCCCGCCAACGCGCGGATGAGTTCGCGCACCGTATAGCCATGCGCGCGCGCCTGCGCGATGGTCGCGTGGAAGAACGTGTGATTACCGTTGCCGTTGTTGGGCAGCGTGAGATTCTCGGGAAGATGCTCGTCGAGCGAGAGCGAATCGGCCGGAATGCCGAGCGTGCCGGCAATCCGGTTCAGGCTGTAGCGCCATGGAATGAGATCGACGAGTTCATCGCGACGGCGGATGGCTTCGGCCTGCGTCGCGCCGATGATCGTCGTGAGACCCGCGAGCACTTTCACCGCATGCGGCCCGCGTCCGTAGCGCGCCGCACGCACGTTCAGATCCTCGCGATACGCCTTCGATTCGTCGAATGATTGCGACGCCGAGAACACCGCTTCCGCATGACGCGCCGCGAGATCGCGCCCGTCGCCGGATGCGCCCGCCTGCACGAGCACCGGATGCCCTTGCTTCGAGCGCGGCAGATTGAGCGCGCCTTGCACCGCGAAGAAGCGTCCGCGATGCGCGGCGGGATGCAGCTTGCCGAGATCGACGAACTGGCCGGTCCCTTTGTCGGCAACGAGCGCATCGTCCTCCCAGCTATTCCACAACGTCTTCACGAGCGTGGCGAACTCTTCCGCACGCGCATAGCGTTCGGCGTGATCCGGGACGGCTTCCAGCCCGAAGTTGCGTGCCGAAGGCAGATCGGCCGTCGTTACCATGTTCCAGCCCGCGCGGCCGCCGCTGATCAGATCGAGCGTGGCGAAGCGCCGCGCAAGGTTGAACGGCTCGTTGTAACTCGTGGATGCCGTCGCGATCAGCCCGATATGCTTCGTCGCGGCCGCGACGCTCGCGAGCAGCAGCGTGGGTTCGAGCGCCGTGATCGGGCGCATGTCGAGTTGGTCGGTGATCGCGGCGCTATCGGCGAGGAAGATCGCGTCGAGACAGCCACGCTCCGCGATCTGCGCGAGACGCACGTAATGATCGATATCGACGAAGGCGCGCGGATCGGCGTCGGCCAGACGCCATGCGGAAGGCACGAAGCCGGAATGAAGCGCATTGATGTTCAGATGCAACTGGCGCGGGGCTTCGCCGCTCATGGGTGACACTCCGGGAAAAGTCGGACCTTCGATTGTCCGATGCGAACCAGGTGCCGCGCCACGAACGATTTCGTGGATTCATATTCGCTGGGGCGCTAAGGGACTAGCGGCATTTATCGATAGCTCGCGCCAACGTGCGGCGCTTGCAGATAGGCGCCGTTGCCAAACAGCTTCTCGCGCAGGGTGCCTTCTGCATATTCGGTCTTGTACGCACCGCGCCTTTGCAATTCGGGCACGAGATATTGGACGATATCGTGGAACGTGCGCGGCGACTCTACCCACGCGAGATTGAAGCCGTCGATATCCGTTTCTTCCACGAGCGCCTGCAATTCGTCGGCAACCTGAGCCGCATCGCCGACCACGACCGCGCCGCGTCCGCCGATCGTCACGAACTCCACCGCATCGCGCACGGTCCACACGCGTTCCGGGTCCAGCTTGCTGAACGATGCAAGTGCGGACTGGCCGGCATCGGTATCGACGTAAGCGAGGGTATCGTCGGGCTTATAGCGCGAAAGATCGATGCCCGTCCAGCCGGATAACAACGCCAGCGCACCTTCGTAACTCGCGCGCGCCTGATACGCGGCATAGCGTGCCTGCGCGCGTTCGGCGGTTTCATCGACGATCACGGTCAGCATGGCGAACAGCAATGCGCTGTCCGGTGCGCGGCCCGCTTCCGTGAGCGCGGTGCGGATGGACTGCGCCGACTTGCGCAAGCCATTGCGCGTGGGCGCGCCGAGAAAGATGCATTCCGCATGCTTGGCCGCGAATGCCGTGCCGCGCGTCGATCCGCCCGCCTGGAACAGAAGCGGCGTGCGCTGCGGCGAAGGCTCGCACTGGAAAATACCCTCGCTTTCGAAGTAGCGGCCCTTGTGTGTGATCTTGCGCACGCGCGCGGGGTCGGCGTAGATGCCGCGTTCGGCATCGCGCAGCAATGCGCCTTCTTGCCAGCTTCCTTCCCAAAGTTTGTAGCAGACTTCGAGAAACTCATCGGCGCGATCGTAGCGTTCGTCATGGGCGCGCAGTTCCGTCTGCCCGAGACTCAACGCGCCGCTTTGCAGATACGACGTCACCACGTTCCATGCGACGCGTCCCCGGCTCAACTGATCGAGCGTGGTGAAGCGCCGCGCCAGCAGATACGGCGCTTCATAAGCCACCGATACCGTCACGCCGAAGCCCAGGTGCTTGGTCGCGTGCGCCATCAAGGGAATCAGCGGCACGGGGTCGTTCATCGGCACCTGGGCGGCGGTGCGCAACGCGGCGGCGGGACTGTTGCCGTAGACATCGTAGATGCCGGTGACATCGCCGAGAAAGAGGCCGTCGAAACAGCCCTCTTCCAGCACCTTTGCAAGCTCGACCCAATAGCGGGTGTCGAGATAGCCGACTGAATCGTCTGCAGGCGCTGTCCACTGACCGGGCGCGAGATGCCCCACGCAACTCATCATGAAGGCATTGAACCGGATCTGGCGAGGCATAATCGACTTGGCTGGACGCGTGAAAACCTTCGAGTCTAGTCATTTGATCGCGCTTGGAGAAAGGCCGTATCGTCATGCGCTTATTACCGTCGGAAGAATATGCAAAGCGTGGATGCATCTATAAGCGGCACCCATGAGGCTGGCGCGCCGTCTTGCTCCGACGAACCCGCGCATTTCAGATTCGCACGCTATTTGTCTTCCCGCCCGCGCGCCAGCGGCATGTCGCCCTTTCGCTATACATACGTATAAATGCCGAAGGTGTTTGCAGAAGCCATGATGTCGTCAGATTGACACCGGCCCGTCAGGCGTTTCCAAGAAGCGAACGCCCCGGCCCGATGACGTGGCCCGTGATTCGCCATGCGCGGATCACGGTTCGATGAACCGCGCCAAGGTCCGCCGGGCTAGCGCGCAGCCTTGGTGGATGCTCCGATGAATCTCGACGCTCTCGACCTTTCGCGCCTTCAGTTCGCCTTCACGGTCTCGTTTCACATCATCTTTCCGGCATTGAGCATCGGGCTTGCGAGTTTCATCGCCGTGCTCGAAGGCTGCTATCTCAAGACCGGCAAGCCGCATTACAAGGTGCTTTGTCTCTACTGGTCGCGCATCTTCGCCGTGGGCTTCGGCATGGGCGTGGTGTCGGGCGTGGTCATGGCCTATGAGTTCGGCACCAACTGGTCGGGCTTCGCACGCTTTGCCGGACCCATCACCGGTCCCTTGCTCACCTATGAAGTCATGACCGCCTTCTTTCTCGAAGCGGGCTTTCTCGGCATCATGCTGTTCGGCTGGGAGAAGGTCGGCCCGAAAGCGCATTTCGGCGCGACGATCATGGTGGCGATCGGCACGCTGATCTCCACGTTCTGGATTCTCTCGTCCAATAGCTGGATGCAGACGCCGCAAGGCTTCAGGATCGAGAACGGACACGTGGTTCCGGTCGACTGGTTCGCCATCGTGTTCAACCCGTCGTTTCCCTATCGGCTCGCGCATATGACGCTTGCGGCGTTCATCGTCGCCGCGCTCGTGGTTCTGGCAACGGGCGCATGGCATCTGCTGCGCGGCAGGCGCGACGCGGAAACGCGAACCATGGTGTCGATGGCGCTCTGGCTGCTGCTAGTGCTCGCGCCGGTTCAGGCGCTCGTGGGCGACCAGCACGGTCTCAACACGCGGCGCTATCAGCCTGCGAAGATCGCGGCGATAGAAGGCCTTTGGCAAACCGAGAAAGGCGGCACGGCGCTCAATCTCATCGGCTTTCCCGATATGAACGCGGAAGTCACGCGTCATGCGATCCAGATCCCGCATCTCTGCAGCTTGATTCTCACGCATAGCTGGGATGGCGAGATTCGCGGGCTCAAGGACTTTCCCAAAGCGGACCGGCCGAATTCGTCGCTGATCTTCTGGACCTTCCGCGTGATGGCCGGTCTCGGCATGCTGATGATTCTCGTCGCCGTGACGGGTAATCTGCTCAGACGCGGCGGACGCTTATTCGAAGCGCGCTGGTTCCAGTGGACCGCCGTCCTGATGGGCCCGACTGGTTTCATCTCGCTGCTCGCCGGATGGATCACGACGGAAGCGGGCCGCCAGCCCTGGGTGGTCTATGGCGTGTTGCGTACCTCCGATGCAGTCTCGCCCATCACCCAGGCTTCCGCCGGGCTTTCCCTGCTGCTGTTCGTGCTGGTGTATTGCCTCGTCTTCGGCATCGGGCTCTACTACATCTTCCGCATGATCGGCCAGGGACCGCAAGGAACGCCGCCGCTGCCTGCCGACGCCACGCGCGATCCCACCGAAGCCACGGGCCGCCGCCCCTTCTCCGCCGTCTCGCGCTAACCGTGCGGCAGGCCAAATCACGTGAGGTGACGACATGGATCTGACAATCGTTTGGGCGGCGATCATCGCCGCAGGCATCTTCATCTACGTGGCGCTCGATGGCTTCGACCTCGGCGTCGGCATGATCTTCCCGTTCTTTCCCGACGATGCCGAACGCGACCTGATGATGCACAGCATCGCGCCGATATGGGACGGCAACGAAACCTGGCTCGTGCTCGGCGGCGCCGCGTTGTTCGCGGCCTTTCCGCTTGCGTATTCGATCGCGCTGTCGGGGCTTTACCTGCCGATCATCTTCATGCTGGTGTGTCTGATCTTTCGGGGCGTGAGCTTCGAAGTGCGCGCCAAGGCAACGCGCACGAAAAATATCTGGAACCTGTTCTTCATCTGCGGCTCGGCTGGCGCGAGCTTTTTTCAGGGCGTGATATTGGGTGCCTATCTGCACGGCATACCCGTGAGCCAGAACGCATTCTCGGGCGACCCGTTCTTCTGGATCGCACCTTTTCCGTTTCTCACAGGGCTTGGTCTCACATGCACTTATGCGCTGCTGGGCGCGGGTTATCTCGTCCTCAAGACGGATGGCGATCTGCAACGACGCATGCGCGCGCTCATCCTTCCGCTCACGGCCGTGCTGCTTGCGTTCATCGCGGTCATATCCGTGTGGACGCCGCTCACCGATGCGCGCATCGCCGAACGCTGGTTTCATTCGTCGTTTCATCTCTGGCTGTATCTGGTGCCGGTCGCGGTGGTGCTGACGGCGGTCGCCATGTACTTCGCGATCGAGCGCGAGTCAGAGGCCGGTCCGCTCGCTATCGCGCTGCTGCTCGTGTTCCTGGGATATATCGGGCTGCTCTTGAGCGTGTGGCCTTATGCGTTGCCGGGCAGCGTGACCTTATGGGAGGCGGCATCGCCGGAGACGAGTCAGGCGTTCACGCTCGTGGGTGCGGTCATCATCATTCCGATCATTCTGGCTTATACGACGGTGGGCTACTGGGTGTTCCGGGGCAAAGTGAAGCCCGGCTCGGCTTATCACTAATCTCGCGCGGAGGATGACGCTTATGAAACCGAGCCCGGCACTCCGCCGCTTTCTCTGGTTCGTGCTGCTCTGGTGCGTGGGTGTGGCGGGTACCGCGCTCATTACTTACCCGTTCCACTATCTGGCCGTCAAGGCGATGGGGCATTGACCGAGGCGACGTTCTCGCGCAAAGAGACTCGACAAAACGTCCACACGCAGGCGTATTCGCGTTGCCAAAGCGGCAATCCGGGCTGCGACGCACGCCGGGCGTCTGGATTGCTGGCATGAGGAGATTGCCGCCAAAATCTCCACGCCATCGCCATGACTACCTTGCGCCTGATTCTCGGCGATCAGTTGAACCCCGCGCATAGCTGGTTCGTCGAGCCCGACGCCACCGTGCATTACGTCATGATGGAGGTGCGTCAGGAGACGGATTACGTGCTGCATCACGCGCAAAAGATCATCGCCATCTTCGCGGCGATGCGCCGTTTCGCGGACGGTTTGCGTGAGGCTGGACATCGCGTTCACTATCTGAAGATCGACGATACGGCCAACGAGCACTCCGTTCCCGCGAATCTCGACGCGTTGATTGCGTCGCAGGCAATCGATCGCTTCGAGTATCAGGCACCCGACGAATGGCGGCTCGATCATCAGCTCGACGCGTATGCGAAGGCGCTGCCGATCGCCACGCAAATGGTCGACAGCGAACACTTCTTCACCGGGCGCCACGAAACGAAGCAGTTCTTCGACACCCACGGCAAGGGACAATGGCTGATGGAGCGGTTCTATCGGCATATGCGTACCCAGCATGGCGTGCTGATGGAAACGGAGCATCGGCCAGCAGGCGGCCAGTGGAATTACGATCACGACAATCGCCGCGCATGGCATGGCGAACCGCCGCCGCCCGAAGACCCTCGGCCGGTACATGACCATTCGAAGCTATGGCGCGATATCGTCGCCGCAGGCGTGAACAGCTTCGGCAATCCGCAGGCCGCGCGTATTCGCTGGCCGCTCGATCGTGCAGAAGCGCTCCAGCATCTCGCGCGCTTCATCGAGGAAGCCTTGCCGAACTTCGGCGCATGGCAGGACGCAATGAGCACGCACGAGCCGCGTCTCTTCCACTCGCAGCTTTCGTTCGCGCTCAACACGAAGATGCTCAACCCGCGCGAAGTGGTCGAAGCGGCTGAAGAGGCGTATCGCGCGCACCGTGCCGAATTGCCTTCGGTGGAAGGCTTCATTCGGCAGATCATCGGCTGGCGCGAATACATTCGCGGCGTGTACTGGGCGCAGATGCCGCGCTACGCAAGCAAGAACGTGTTCCGTCACAAGCGCGCGCTGCCGCAGTGGTTCTGGTCCGGCGACACTCGCATGCGTTGCCTGAAGCATGCGGTCGGCCAGTCGCTCGAAGAGGCGCACGCGCATCATATTCAACGGCTGATGATCATCGGCAATTTTGCGTTGCTCGCGGGTCTCTCCGTCCCCGAAGTCTGTGCGTGGTATCTCGGCGTTTATATCGATGCCTTCGAATGGGTCGAGTTACCCAACACGCTAGGCATGAGCCAGTTTGCCGACGGCGGCTTGATGGCGAGCAAACCTTATGTTTCGAGCGCCGCGTACATCGACCGCATGAGCGACTACTGTAAAGGCTGCGCATACGACAGAAAAGGCCGCAACGGAGAAGACGCTTGTCCCTTCAACGCGCTCTACTGGGACTTTCTCGCGCGCAACGAGGCGACGCTCGGGCGTAATCATCGGCTTACGATGATCTATAAGCAGTTGAGCCGGATGCCCGATGAAGAACGCGCGGCCATAGCCACGAAAGCGCGTGCGCTGAAGGCGAATCTGGATTCGCTATGATGGCCCGCACGGTGTAACGTTGGCTGGCACGCAGCGCTTGAGAACTGGACTTCACTGGAGACATGACATGAAGCACTTGCCGAGATTCCGGCCTCTGATTTGCGCGACGGCCATCCTGCTCACCGGTTGCGCCACCAGCATGCAGAACGGCACGACGCATCTTAGCCCTGCACAGTGCCGCGATCTGACCGCGCTCAAGAACAATGCGCCGATCACATCCGAGCGTAATCGCAGCGAATTGGCGGCGCTGGAAACGGCGGGCTATCACCCGTCCATGTTTTTCGATCCGTATTACCCCGACGATCTGCAAGCGGCGCAACGTCAGGTGGATCGTTGGTATCAAGTGGAATGTCAGCCGATGCCGCCAAGCTGAAACGCCGCGTGCCGACTCGGGACGAGGGAACGCGCCCGATATAATCAGGTTTTGACAAACGAGGATCTCGCATGAAATTCGTCATTGCTTTGCTTGCTGCTTCGACTCTTGCATCGACTGCATTCGCTGCAAACCCGGTCGACAAGTTGCCGTCGGGTGTCGTCGTCGAACACATCAAGCAAGGAACGGGACCGCAACCTACCGCCGACGACGTCGTGCGCGTGAACTATCGCGGCACGCTCGCGAACGGTACCGAATTCGACGCGTCGGACAAGCACGGCGGCCCGGCCAGCTTCCCGCTCGGTCGCGTGATTCCCTGCTGGACGCAAGGCGTGCAGAAGATGAAAGTCGGCGGCAAGGCCAAGCTGACGTGCCCGGCAGCGACCGCTTACGGCGAACGCGGTATAGGCTCGATTCCGCCGAACAGCGATCTCACGTTCGAGATCGATTTGCTTGGAATCGGAAAGTAAGCCGTTACCAAAATCGCTTAAAGACATGCTGCCTTGCCCGGAAGTTGTCCGGCAAGGCAGCATGCCAGGGCGCTCGCGGCACCGGTCAATCAGGCAGCCGCTTCACGCAACGGCGCCGGCGGAACAACCGTTTCGACACGACCGGTCTTTACGTCATAGACCAAACCCGACACCACTAGATCATCCGGCAACGTCGTATTGGCCTTGAGCGCCGCGACGTCCAGCGCGACTGCCTGGTAGGGCTCGGTAATGGCAAGGGCATCGAGCGCGGAAGGCTCGACGTCGAGATACTGCGCAAGCAGCGCAGGCGCATGCCGATGGCATCCGATGATTCCGCAATCCGTATGCTGAAGCAGCACGAGGTTGCGCCCGCCATTCGGGCGTCCGGCCGCACGCGCCACGACGCTCAGCACGGCCAGCGTTTCGAGCAATGATCGATTGAGACGCCCGCCCACGTTGCGAATCACCGCCGCTTCGCCTTGTTCCAGCCCAAGCACGGCGGCAGGATCGACACGCGGATCCACACAGCCAACGACAATCGTCCCCAGCGACGGCAGCATCTTCAGTTGAGGCTCGAACCGCGTTTGAACGAAGTGCGCGTTACGTTCCGCGATGAGTTGGTTGAAGTCCATGTCCTTTCTCCTGGCGATCAGGGCAAATAGCCCGATGGTTGTATTCGGTGCGCGGCGCCCGCTCGAGACAATACTTTTAGACCATGCCTTCGCGGCTTTAAAGGATCGCCACTATCTGCTCGGCTGCGGCCCGGGCGATTTGCGACGCAATGTTCGTCGTCTCACTCGATGCGAGCGGATGCGGAAATCGCTTGTACCTTAACGTTCCGCGCCGTTACGATCCATGTCGTAGTTGCCACCATTCAGGACATCACACGGCGGGGCTAACCATGCATCGGATCGGTTTCATCGTGCCGCAAAGGTTTCAGATGATGAGTCTTGCGGCCTTGACGGCGTTCGAACTGGCGAACCTTCCGCCGACCGGCCCGTACTACGACATTCGTCTGTTGTCCGAACACGGTGGCTTGATCGAGTCGTCGGGAGGCATGACGCTTTCGACCGAGGCTTTCGACGACCCGGCTTTCGACACTGTCATCGTCGGTTCGATCACCGAACTCAAAATGCCTTCATTCGATGCGAATCTGATCGCGTTCGTGCAAGCGGCGGCCAGGGCATCGAGACGGATTGCTTCCATTTGCAGCGGCGCTTTCGTGCTCGCCGAAGCGGGACTGTTGGACGGACGGCGCGCGACCATGCACTGGGCGCATGCACCCGAATTCAGGGCGCGTTTTCCGGACGTGACGACGGACGAGGACCGGATCTTCATCAACGATGGCCCGGTCTGGACCTCGGCCGGCATGACCGCCGGCATCGATCTCATTCTGGCGCTGATCGACAATGACCTCGGCCCGGATGCCGCGAAGCTCGTCGCCCGGCTTCTCGTAATGCATCAGCGTCGGCTCGGCGGGCAGAAGCAGCATTCCGCGTTGCTCGAGATGACGCCTAGGTCCGATCGTATCGAGTTGGTCGTCGCGCACATTCGCCGCAATCTGCGCAATCCACTCACGGTCGAGGAACTCGCGGCGGTGGCGAACCTTAGCCCGAGGCAATTCAGCCGAGCGTTCATGGCCGAAACGGGTCGGTCGCCGGCCAAGGCCGTTGAACAGATTCGGCTGGAAGCCGCGAGATTCATGATCGAGCAAGGGCGTCACACGATCAACGTGGTCGCCGATGAAACCGGCTTCGCCGACCGCGAACGCATGCGTCGCGCGTTCTTGCGGACCTTTGGCGTACCCGCCGATGTGCTGCGCAGGAACGCACGCAGTGAACTGCGTTGAAAACTAGCTGATCGTCGCTTATGAATGACCGTTCTTTTCATGTAGGCAACGCATTGCTCGACTAATAGCAGCGACATGTGCTTATATGTTGCGTCGCAACATTTATCGGCCTATCATGGGCCTGTGCATTGCTCGCGGTTCCACTAGCCGCGCTCGCATCGTCAAGTTGCAGTCGACAATCGACAATCGTCAGTAGGCCATCCGCCTAGTTTCCACTATCAAAGGAGCGCCTACATGGCCGCATCTACGTCCGCTTCCCCCCTCCGCGACCTCTCGACCAGCTGGCTCGAAACGCTCTCCGACGCAAGCGAAATGTTCCGCGCGACCTCGCAGGTAGTGGGACATCGCACGGTCCGCATGGCAATGGCGGGACCGTTGCCGAGCGAGCGCGATCAAACCGAATTCAGCCTGATGAGCACCGAAAAGAAAGAAGCCGCGACGGAAGCGTTGCAAGCGCTCGGCTCCGGCTGTCTCAGCCTCGCCATCACGCTCGCCGCCGACACGACGCGGCTCATCTGGGAAGCCTCTTCCGCGACTATCGCGCTGGCATCCAGCCAGACTGCGTCACAATGGCTGGAGCGGCAGGCCGTTTTGCTTGGCGTCGTCAATAATGCGCCGATCAATCCGCTGCGTCTGGCCAATTCGGCCACGCACGTGATCCAGGAAACGCTTGCTCCCATTCACGACCGCGCGACAGCCAATGCCAAACGGCTAGGTGCCTTGTGAGCACCGCGACTGTCCCGCTACGGCGCCGACGTGCCGCCGCGCGCCAGTCGAAAAGCGGCGAAGCGAAGGCAGATATCGTGGTGAACCTTCAGGGCGTATCGGAAACGATGCTGTGGACGCTGTATGACCGCGCGTGCGAGGCCAGACGGCCGAACC
The DNA here is from genome assembly GCF_023631025.1 of Caballeronia sp. GACF4. Classification (NCBI taxonomy): domain Bacteria; kingdom Pseudomonadati; phylum Pseudomonadota; class Betaproteobacteria; order Burkholderiales; family Burkholderiaceae; genus Caballeronia; species Caballeronia sp. GACF4. The sequence goes on along the minus strand of NZ_JALQDW010000026.1, from coordinate 190,489 downwards.
CCGTGTTGTCCGATCCCGAGAGTTCCAGAATCTGCGCTGCGATCGATTACGACTTCGCGGGACGCTTCGGTGTCCCGGACGGCTCGTTCGCGGCACGCGCCGCCGAAATCGATCATCTGGTCTTGCGCTGGCTCGAAGATCATCCGAATGGCGTTGTCGCTTCGCTGGGCGAAGGCCTTGAAACTCAGGCACACCGTGTCGATAATGGCCGCATGAAGTGGCTCACCATCGACCTTCCTGCTGCCATCGCGTTTCGAGAGAATTTTTTGCAGCCATCTAAGCGCTTTCGTCACATTGCGGCGAGCGCGCTCGATCCGCTGTGGGCAAAAGAGATCGATTCGGACGGCGATGTGCTGGTCGTCGCTCAAGGCTTGCTGATGTACCTCGACCCGGCGGCGGTGAAGCGCCTGTTCAACGATATCGCCGCGCGCTTTCCCAAAGCCCAGATGATCTTCGATGTCATACCGCAATGGTTTTCGTCGCTGACCATGTGGGGTGTGATGAAAACGCCGTACTATCGCTTACCGCCAATGCCGTGGGGCATCGATACCAACGACATCGAAGCTTGTCTGCGCGCGTGGTCACCGGGCATCGAATCGGTGAGCTTGCTCGAATACCGCGCGCCGCGTGGCTGGCCGAGGCTCGCGGACAACTTGATCCGCATGCATCCGGGCAGCGAAAAGTATCTGCCGTGTCTGGTGCATGTGACGCTGGGTCGGTAGGATTATTTCACTTTCGCTTCGCTTCGGCGTGCAAGTCGCGGGGCGCATGACTCGACACCTGAGTCGTTTGCCAGTTCCAAACGCCTTCCCAGGCAAACCATCCTCCGTCTACCGATACTTCCTGTGCGCGTCTCCACGGGTGCTGTCGCAGTCCGCGCTGGCAATCGAACGAACCTCCCTCGCTCGTCTACCGCTTGGCCTGCAAGCCACGCAAGCCCTACCGCAAGTCCAACGCGTTCCCCATCAAGACCGCCTTTTTTGACATTCGGAACGATTCATGCTGATTGTTAAGGATCACCGAGGGTCGTGGTCAGGGGATGTCTCCTGACGCGGTGATTTCGCCGGGCAGAGAGTCGACAGACCCGCCATTGCGCGCCGCCCGTGGCAGGCCCGTCGCGGGTGCTTTTTGGCTTATGCCGAATACCTCGGGCGCCTTGCCATTGCGCTTGCAACAGACCTTCAACTGGAATCAAGGGACGACATGAACTACAAACCCATGCCTTCGGGTAATGCAGAGCAGCACCCCGCCGATAAAACCGATTCGCTGACTGACGACGAAGTCCAGGAAAAACTGGATAACGGCGACAGTGAGAAGATCGACTCGGTGCTCGACGATCTGGATGTCGCGGACAGCCCGGAGGACAAGGATCAGGCAGACAAGCCGGCTACCTAAAATACGACGTGGTAGAGCACGAGAGGCGCTCATTGAAACGCGGGCACTCGATGTCGCGAATTGTGCGGCCTTGAGCGTTGCCAAGCGTAATGCACCGGACCAAGCCGAAAATCGAGCGCAAACCGCTTGGCGGCAGCTTTGTCTTCGTGGCGGTGAGGCTTCGATGGCGTATCGAACCATCATTCGCCCCCGGTGCTCAACCAGCTCGTGCAAATAATCCCTCGCAGCCGGCGCAGAGCGCGCAAACTGCGTGTCTGCGGAAACGTTCTGCGAGCAGCGATCATGCACTCACCCATACATGGCCCACGACCTTTCGTCGAACAAAACCGGGGACTCGACCCGCGCCGGGACGATCTGTTCTTCGCGGCCGCCACCACCACGCGCACGCCCATGCTGGTGGCGGACGCACGCCTTCCCGACTACCCTATCATTTTTGCCAACGATGCCTTTCGCAAGCTCACGGGTTACACCGACGCCGAGATCTACGGCCGCAATTGCAGGTTTCTGCAAGGTCCGGACACCGACCTGACGGCGCTTGCCGATCTCCGCGTCGCGCTGAAGGAAGGCAGAGAGTTTGCCGCCGAAATCCTGAATTACCGAAAGGACAAGACGACATTCTGGAACGAGCTTTTCATTGCGCCCATCTTCACCGAAGAGAACGAACTCGTTTACTTCTTCGCATCCCAGGTCGATGTGAGCCGCAGGCACGAAGCCGAAGAAGGTCTGCATCAGGCGCGGAAAATGGAAGCGCTCGGTCAACTGGCCGGCGGCGTGGCGCACGATTTCAATAACCTGCTGCAAGTCATGGTCGGTTATGTCGATCTGCTCGACCTCAGCGTCAAGACCGATGCACGCGACGAAACCATCCTGAAGAACATCGCCAAGATTCGCGGCGCGGTCAAAACGGCGTCGTCGCTCACGCAGCAAATGCTGTTGTTCGCGCGCAAGCAGGTGCTGGTCGGGCGCACGGTGAACCTGAACGGCATCTGCGACGACTTGCTGGAACTCGCGCGTCACACGCTCGGCGACACCATTTCAATCCGCACGGAATTTGCCAGTGACTTGCGCAATTGCCAACTGGACGTCGGGCAACTCGAAATGGCCATGCTCAATATCATCCTGAATGCGCGCGACGCATTGAGCGGCCAAACCGACGCGCAAGTGCTCCTGCGCACGGATAACTTCGAACTGACGAAGGCCAATTCAACAGGCCTCGTCGATCTACCCGAAGGACGCTACGTCACGCTATCCATCACCGACAACGGCACGGGCATGACGCCGGAAGTCGCCGGCAAGGTGCTGACGCCGTTCTTTACCACCAAGGGCCGTGGCAAGGGCACGGGGCTTGGCTTGAGCATGGTGGCTTCGTTCGCGCGTCAGACAGGCGGCGCGCTCACCATATCGTCCGACTACGGCGTCGGCTCGACGCTCACGTTCTATTTCCCCTCGGTGGATGTGGCCGAGGAGGCGTCGCAAGACACCTCGCACGTGATCAGCCAAAGAGGAACCGAGAAAGTACTGATCGTGGATGACCGGCGCGACGTGGGCGAAGTCGCGCAAGCCATGCTCGACGAAATGGGCTATTCGACGAAGCTCGCGCTCAACGCAGCGGACGCGCTGGCCATTCTCGCATCCGACGAAGCATTCGATTTGCTCTTCACGGACTTCGTGATGCCGGGTGCCTTGACCGGCGCGGGACTCGCGCGCGAAGCCAAGCGTCTGAAGCCCGAACTGCGTGTACTGGTGGCGACGGGCTACGCCGAAACCATCGAGGATATCGCCGATGCAAATGGCGTGCGCTTCAAGGTCATCCACAAGCCTTATCGTCAGGCCGATCTTGCACGCGAAGTACGCCTGGTGCTGGACGACCCGCGCTGGCGATAACGGCGCCGTGCCAATCCGCTAAAACCGTTCGATCCTGCACGACCCTCTCCCACTTCAGATGCGACGCTCACGTCATGGCAGCAACGCTATCAACGTCCGGGAGTCGTCATGGCAGATCATCGGAAAGTGCAAGGCATCGAGCTCTACGACAGCCCGGCAGGCGGCTGGGGCGCGCTCAACGCCACCGCGCGCGCCGTGCGGCAGCAAATGGACGCCTTCAAGGCGCCGCTCACGCTCTTGCGCACCAATCAGCCCGACGGCTTCGACTGCCCCGGCTGCGCGTGGCCGGATAAAGAGCATCGCTCGACATTCCAGTTCTGCGAGAACGGCGCCAAGGCCGTGACTTGGGAAGCCACCAAGAAGCGCGTCCCGCCTGAATTCTTCGCCGGACACACCGTCACGTCTTTGCTTGAATGGTCCGACTACGACCTCGAAAACGAAGGCCGCCTGACGCATCCGATGGCCTACAACAAGATCACGGACAAATACGAGGCCATCGAATGGGACGCCGCGTTCAAGCGCATCGGCGAAGTCATGCGTTCGCTCGCCTCGCCGGATGAAGCCGAGTTCTACACGTCGGGGCGCGCATCGAACGAAGCAGCCTTCCTGTACCAGCTTTTCGCACGCGAATACGGCAGCAACAACTTCCCCGACTGCTCGAACATGTGCCACGAAGCGACGAGCGTCGGCTTGCCGCAATCGATCGGCATCGGCAAGGGAACGGTCTCGCTCGAAGACTTCGATCATTGCGAACTGCTCATCGCGATGGGACACAATCCCGGCACGAACCATCCTCGCATGATGGGCACGCTGTGGGAAATGGCGCGGCGCGGCGTGCCCATCATCGTGTTCAATCCGTTGCGCGAGCGCGCGCTGGAACGTTTCGCCGATCCCCAAGACGCCGTCGAAATGGCCACCATGCGTTCGACGGACATCGCCTCTTCGTACTATCAGGTGAAAGTGGGCGGAGATGCGGCGGCGCTCAAGGGCATTCAGAAGGCAATCATCGCGCTCGACGACGCCGTCGATGCCGATGGCACCGTCATCGACCATGAGTTCATCCGAGGCCACACGAACGGCTACGAAGCCTTCGTCGCCGATCTGCACGCCACCGAATGGGCCGATATCGAGAAAGCCAGCGGCCTCACGCGCGACGAACTCGAACTCGTCGCGCGCGCCTACGTGAAGTCGAACGCGACCATCGTCACGTATGGCATGGGGATTACGCAGCACAGCAAGGGCACGGCCAACGTGCATCAGATCGCCAATCTGCTGTTCATGCGCGGCAACTTCGGCAAGCCGGGCGCGGGCATCTGTCCGTTGCGCGGACATTCGAACGTGCAGGGCAATCGCACGGTCGGCATCACCGAAAAGCCGCCCGCCGACATGCTCACGCGCATGGAAGCGACTTACGGCTTCGTGCCGCCCAAGGCGCATGGGCACGACGCCGTGCGCGCGATTCAGGCCATTCTCGATGGCAAATCTAAGGCGCTGTTTTGTCTGGGCGGCAATTTCTCGGTCGCCCTGCCCGACTCGACCAAATGCTTCGCCGCCATGCGCAAGCTCGATCTTGCCGTGCACATCAACACCAAGCTCAATCGCAATCACCTTCTCACGGGCAAGGAATCGTTCATCTTCCCTTGTCTCGGGCGCACGGAGATGGACGAGCAGGCGAGCGGCGCGCAAGCCGTGACCGTCGAGGATTCGATGTCGATGGTGCATGCCTCGCGCGGCAAGCTGCCGCCCGCGTCGCCTTCGTTGCGCTCGGAGCCTGCGATCATCGCGGGCATTGCGCAGGCGACGCTCTTGCATAGCAAAGTGCGCTGGCTCGACATGATTGCCGACTACGACCGCATCCGCGATGGCATCGAAGCCGTATTCTCAGGCTTCGAGCGCTTTAACGAGCGGATTCGCATACCGGGCGGTTTCCGCCTGCCCTTGCCGCCGACCGAACGCGTGTGGACGACGCCATCGGGCAAAGCGGAGTTCATCACCTTTGGCGGACTGAACGAAGAGAACGCGCTCGAAGCCGACGACGTGCTCAAGCTCACGACCTTGCGCAGCCACGACCAATACAACACGACGATCTACGGACTCGACGACCGCTATCGCGGCGTGTTCGGCCGTCGCGATGTGATCTTCATGAACGAAGCGGACATGGCCGTGCAGCAGCTCGAACATGGAGATGTCGTCGATGTCGAAACGGCCCTGCCTGGCCATGCCAACGATGGCACGCAGAAGCTCGCGGGCTTCACGGTCATCGCGTACAAGATCGCTCGCGGCTCCATCGGGGCTTATTATCCCGAGGCGAACGTGCTGGTGCCGCTCGACTACATCGACAAGGAAAGCGGCACACCATCGTACAAGTCGGTGCCTGTGCGCATAGCGAAAGCAGCGGCCGCCTAATCCGATGCCTGCGTCCCGAAGCCCGCCGACAAGCCGCTCGCCCGCAGCACGCGCGCCTGCACCGCGCTCTCGACGACACTCTTGCCGCCCGCGCTCGCGATCGTGAGAAAACGCCGCGCCCGAGTAATGCCGGTATAGACCAGCTCGCGCGTCAGCACGGGGCTCAAGCGCTCGGGCAGCACGAGCGCCGCATGCGTGAACTCGGAGCCTTGCGACTTGTGCACCGTGAGCGCGAAGACGGTCTCCACGGCTTGCAGACGGCTTGGCAGCACCCAGCGAATGCGTTCGCTGCCATCGCCCGCGGCGAAGGCTACGCGCAGGCTCCAGGTGCCATCGTGCACCGGCAAGGCAAGCGTGATGCCGATATCGCCGTTCATGAGCCCAAGCTCGTAATCGTTGCGCGTCACGAGCACCGGGCGGCCGAGATACCACTCCGCGTTCGCGGCAATCAAGCCTTCCTCGTGCAGCATGCGTGCAATGCGCTTGTTCAGCCCTTCCACGCCCCACGCACCGCGACGCAGCGCGCACAGCAACTGAAATGCGTCGTGAGCGTGAAGCACCGCGCGCGCCCATGCGTCGAAGGCGGCGGCGTCGGCGTCGTGGGCGGGCTGCCGCTCGCGCATCGTTTGCAGATAGTGACGATAACCCTGGCGCTCCGGTACTTCGCTGGCGTGCCCCGCCGTGCCTTCCACGGCGAGCGCCTTCAGTACCGCGTCGCTATCCGGCGGACATTCGACGAAGGCGAGATCGTCGTGGCCATGCGACCAGACTTTCTGGACTTCGAGCGCATCGCCCTTGTTGACCGCATCGGCGAGTTGCCCGATACCGCTCGCCGCCGAGAAGCGATGACTCACCCGCAGCATCGCGATGGACTGGTCGAGCGCGCTGCCGTTCGCATCGATGAATTCGCCGTCTATATGCTCGCCCGTCGCCGCTTCGATCCACGCTTGCGTTGCGGGCGTGTAATGCGCCTTGGATGCGCGTCTGCACAATTCGCCGAGTACCGCGCCCGCTTCGACGGACGCAAGCTGGTCCTTGTCGCCGAGCAGGATCAGGCGCGCGTCCGGCGGCAGCGCGGCGAGCACGGCGTTCATCATCTCCAGATCGACCATGGAGGCTTCGTCGATCACGAGGACATCGAGCGACAGCAAATTCTCCGCATGATGCCGAAAGCGCCGCGAATCCGGCACCGTTCCGAGCAAGCGATGCAACGTGGTCACGGCGACGGGGATCGCCGCGCGGATGTCGGCGCCGTTCGCGAAGGCATCGAGCGGCAGTCGCGCGACCGCGCCCGCGATCGATTCGTTCAGACGCGCGGCGGCCTTCCCCGTTGGTGCGGCGAGGCGAATGCGCAACGCGCGCGCGTCGCCGCCCGTGGCAAGCGCCTGTGCCTGCAATAACGCCAGTAGCTTGACGACGGTCGTGGTCTTGCCCGTGCCCGGCCCGCCCGTCACGATGCTGAAGGCGCTTTTGGCGGCGAGCGCGCAGGCGATCTTCTGCCAGTCGGTCGCCGCCGATGCGGAGGAAAACAGCGTGTCGAGCGCGGCACGCAACGCGGCTGCATCGGGCGCGTTCGCGGAGGCATCGAGCCGTTCGCGAATGGCGCGGCACACGTCCTGTTCGTAGCGCCAGTAGCGCCGCAGATAAAGCCGCGTGCCGGTGAACACGAGCGGCGTCGCACCCGCGCCATGGCCGACGAGCGCGGCATGCGCCAGCGCTTCCTGCCAGCACGCGAGTGTCACGCCTTCGAGCACTTTGGATGGCAGCAGGTCTTTTTCCTCGTCGTCGCTCGCGTCCGGGTCGAGATGGCCATCGGGCGGCAACGAGAGCACGAAGCCGGGATCGGCCAGCGTCGCGGCGAGATCGAGGCAGGCGTGTCCGCGTCCGAGTTGATGGCTCGCCAAAGCCGCCGCGAGGATCAGCAGACCGTGCGCGTCGGCGGCTTCGCGGGCGAGGAAACGGGCGAATGCGGCATCGACTTCACGCAGCCATCCACGCTTTACCCAGGCATCGAGCAGATGCGCGGTGTCTTCGGTCGTATCGAAGACGGATTGCGTGGGTTCGCTCTCTTCGAAGGAAAATTCGGCTTGCGTGCCGGACGGCAAAAGGCTCATTCCCACTCCGTTTCTGCGATGACAGCGCGGGCCTCGCCCATGAACAACGCGTCGAGTTGCTCGATCAGCGCGCGTGGCGGACGTTCGGCGTAGAGACCTTGAGTCGGGGCGTCGAGGCCGCGCACGAAGAGATAAACCGCGCCGCCGATATGCTCGTCGTAGTCGTAATCCGGCTGACGCGCCTTGAGCAGCCGATGCAACGCAAGCGTGTAAAGCACGAACTGCAGGTCGTACCGCGAGCGCAGCATCTGCGCGCGAATGCGCTCGGTCGTGTAGGCCGAATCGTCCGGACCGAGCCAGTTCGACTTATAGTCCGCCACGTAATAGCGCCCTTCGTGCTCGAACACGAGGTCCATGAAGCCCTTCAGCATGCCGTTGAGTTGCGCGTGTTCGAGCGTGGGCCGCGCGGCGCCGCCGGCCGTATGCGCGCACACGAGCCGGTCGACGGCGGTCGTGTCGACGTGCCGCGCCTCGAACCAGAACTCCATTTCGGCGAGCGACGTGTCGAGGTCCGCCAGCGCAATGGCAGTCGCCCGCATGCCGTGCGCGGCCTTCACGACGAAACGCGTCGATACGATCTTCAAGATCCACGCGGTGAGCGGCGCGATCCAGCGCTCCCAGCCACGCACGGCGCAGCGCCGCGCGACGAGTTCGCGTAACGCGGAGGGGTCGTCGGCGGTGTGTTGGAAGCCTTGTTGCGCGGCCCATTCGAGCAAGTCGTGCAAGAAGCTGCCTTGCTCCGAGCCACGCGGAAAGTCATGCAGCGTGCGTCCGGACGATGACACCGCGCGCGGTGCATCGGCGTCTTCTTCCTGCGACGCTTCGCTTTGCGCATCGCGCGTTTCGATGAAGACGTCTTCGACCGGCGTATCCGGCGCGGCATGCGTGCCGCTCGACGTCTTGAGACTCGAAAAGCTCGCAATCCACCAGGCTTCGCGCACCACGCGCACCGACTTGCGGGCGTCGCTGGCGAGCGCGGTTTCGGCACGCGCGGCAAGGCGCTCGGCGCGAGCCTCGGGCGCGGGCAAAACCGCGATATTCGCCGATGCCCCGAACACATCGCTCAGCCGGTCGAATAATTCGGCCGGGACGACAGGCTCCCGCCCGCCCGTCAAATAACCGATGGCGCTGCGTTCGAGCGCTTCGAGCGGCGCCATGCCGATCCACGTCGCATAGCGCGCGCGCGTCAGCGCCACGTAGAACTTGCGCAGGTCTTCCCCGAGGCGTTCGTCGTCGGCCTTGACGAGGATGTCTTCGTCGCCGTCGAGCGTAACGTTGAGCTCGCCGGTTTCATCGTGCCATTTCAAGGGCAGATCCTTCGGCGTCACCGCACGATGCGCGCACGCAAAAGGCAGAAACACGAGCGGATACTCCAGCCCCTTCGACTTGTGGATGGTCACCACCTTGACGAGATCGCCGTCGCTTTCCAGACGCATCTGGCGCGCATCGCCGCCGCTGCCTTCGAGCGCCGCCTCGTGTTCTTCCACCAGATGCCGGATCAACCCGTGCTCGCCTTCGATCAGCACGCTTGCCTGTTGCAGCAGTTCGGCCAGATGCAGCAGGTCGGTCAGCACGCGCTCGCCGTTGCCGGCTTGCAGTTCGAAAAGACGCGCGGGCACGTCGAAGTCGTTGAGAAGGCGCCGCAGCATCGGCAAGACGCCCTGACGCCGCCAGCTTTCGCGATAGCCGCGAAATTGCAGCACGCACGCTTCCCATTGCGTTTCGTTGCTGAAGAGCGCGTCGAGTTCGCCGAAGTCGAGTCCGAGCGTCGGCGTGGAAAGCGCGGCGCGCACGAGGCGTCCGTCTTCCGGTTCGGCGCAGGCGGCAAGCCAATGCACGAGTTCGCCCGCCTGGTCACTCGCGAATACCGAGTCCTTGTCTGACAGATACACCGAACGCACGCCGCGCGCGCGCAACTCCCGCCGGATGGCTTCGGCTTCGGTGCGGTTGTTGACGAGCACGGCGAGATCGGCGGGAGAGAGCGAACGGCGGCCACGCGATCCCTCGAAGCCCGCTTCGCCGCGCTGCCCAAGGTTGAGCAAACGCACAATTTCGCTTGCGCAGCCCGGCGCCATCCGCTGAATGTAGGCGGTCTTGCTCGTCGGCTTGCCGTCGTCGCTGGGCGGCAGGCACCAGACGGTGAGCGCGCGTGGCGTTTCGCCATCGATGACGAACGCATCGTCGCGGCCTTGCGCGCTCACGTTGATGAACGGCACCGGGTTGTCGTCGCCGCTGCGAAACAGGAACGCGCCTTCGCCGTCCGCGCGCGCTTCGGCCATGTCGAAGCAATGGTTGGCGGCATCGACCATGGCGGCCGTCGAGCGGAAGTTCTTCGCGAGCGTGAAGAGTTGCGTGCCCGGCGCGCGGCGCGCGGCGAGATACGTGTAGATGTCCGCGCCGCGGAAAGCGTAGATGGCCTGCTTCGGGTCGCCGATCATGATGAGCGCCTGTCCCGCGTCTTGCGCGTGATAGACGGCATCGAAGATACGGTACTGGACGGGATCGGTATCCTGGAACTCGTCGATCAGCGCGACCGGAAACTGATGACGAATGACTTCGGCTAGACGCGCGCCGTTCGCGCCATGCAACGCGGCATCGAGCCGCGCGAGCAGATCGTCGAAGCCCATTTGCGCGCGCCGTGCCTGTTCGCCCGCAAAGCGTTCCGCGACCCAACGCGCCGCGTGCGTGAGAATCTCGGTGCGGCTCGCTTCGAGTGCGATGAGATCGGCCTGCAAGGTCAGCATGGCTTCGAAGGCTTCATGCGACGGCGGCTCGCCTTCGCAATGCTCCGCGAGCGCGGTGGGCGTCAGCCGTGACCACGCGGTGCTCGTCAGATCGGGCATGAGCGCGTGCGGGTCGTGCGCCCATTCGACGAGCGTCCTGAGCCAGCGGTCGCAATCGCTTTTGCCGTAACTGCGCGGCTTGAACCGCTTGGCAAGCCGCGCCTGATCGATCAACTCGCCCATGATCTCGGGCCACGTCTTCCACGGCTCCTTGATCTGCGCGAGACGCAAGGCGCGCGCATCGAGCACATCGGCGGGAGCTTGCGCATCGGGCAAACGCTCGGCTAGGTCGATGAGATTGCGCAGCGTCTTTTGCAACTCGCGCGGACCGGATACCCACGTGGCCACCGTTTCCGCGCGGCGTTCGTCGAGCGGCGCTAAAAACGTGCGCCAGTAATCTCGCACGACTTGCGCCAGCAGATCGCTTTGATCGGTTTCGAGCGTCTGGTCGAAGAGGCTGTCGCTATCGAACGCATGCTCGCGCAGCATGCGGTTGCACCACGCGTGAATGGTCGACACCGCCGCCTCGTCCATCCATTCGGCCGCGAGTTGGAGCCGGCGCGCGCAGGCAGGCCACGCTTCGGGCTCGTATTCTTCGCGCAATGCGTGCAGCAGGTCTTCGTCGCCAGGGTCGAGCGCTTCGATCTCGTTTGCGTCTTGCTGGAAGTAGCGCGCCGCTTCGGTCAGACGCGCGCGGATACGGCCGCGCAGTTCCTTGGTCGCGGCATCGGTGAAGGTGACGACGAGGATCTCGGGCGGCGTGAGCGGGCGCGCCGCGTCGTTGCCGGGATCGTGGCCGAGCACGAGCCGCACATACAGCATAGCGATGGTGAAAGTCTTGCCCGTGCCCGCGCTCGCCTCGATCAGACTGCGCCCCGCAAGCGGAAAACGCAGTGGATCGAGCGGCTGGACGGTCTGCGAATCGAATGCGTTCATGCCTTGGCAGCCTTCTCTTTCTTGACCACGGTGGAGACGAGCGGGTCGAGCAGATGCTCCGCCAGTTCCGCGAATTCGCCGCTTGCCGCGAGCGCGGCGAAGTGGGGATACGCACGCAGCAGCGAGGCATTTTTCTGCACTTCGCCCTTGTTGTAGTCGTCGCCTTCGTACTTGCGGCGCGCGGCGCCGTGCGCTTCGGCGGCCTCGCTGCGATGTTTGAAAAGCCACTCGAGCGCGGATTCCAGCGCGAACGGCAGCGGCCGCGTCATGCCGCGCTCCCAGACCTGCAGAAGCGTGGTCATATGTCGCCGCGCCACGCTCGCCTCGAGCGGCGCGAACTCGACGACACCCTTCTTGCTGACGATCACGGTCGTTACCTCGCGTCCAGCGAGATTCGCCGCGAGGTGTTCCACCCATGCGCTTGTGAGCCTTGCATACCTATACGCCTTGCCCGAAACGAGTTCGCGCGTTTCCATGATGAGGCGTGCCTCGCGGCCATCGGCGTCGGCGCGCCAGTTGCCGAGCCAATCCGCGAGCGCGAGCGTCTGCGTCGCGCCTTCGGTCGTGAAGCGCACTTCGCGATCGCGCTCCATAGCCACCGGCCAGCGCTCGACCTCCTTGCGCCACGCTTCGAAGAGCTTGTCCATCGGTTCGAGCAGCTTGCCGCTCGCGATGTCGCCGAAGCCGCCCGTCGCCAGGTCGCCACGGCGGCGGATCATCGCCATGCGGGTTTCGCGGGCTTCTTCCAGCGCGCCTTCTTGCAACGCGCCCATTTCGTTCAATATCGATGCCTGCGCGCGGATCAGTTCGTCCTGAAGCTTCCAGATGGCGAGCGCATCGAGCTCGAAAGGCTCGTCGTCCTCGCTCGCCATCTGCTCCACTTCGAACGACACGCGCAGACGTTGCCGGAAGAACTGGCGCACCGGATTCTTCAGAAAGTCGGCGAGTTCGCGCAGCGTGAGCGGCTCTTCGCGCACGAGCGGCGCGAGCGTTGCAAGCGGCGTGTCATCGGATTGGGCGTGCCCCGGTCGGCCCGACGCCCGCCATTCGGCCGCATAGGTAAAGAGCGGCGATGCCTCGTCGTCCGCGTTGAAGTAATCCGCGCTGAACGGTTGCAGGCGATGCTCCACGGTCAGCGCATTCACGAGCGATGCGTCTTCGTCGAAGAGACGCCAGCCTTGCGCCAGATGATCGCGCAGTTGCCCGATCAGCACCGAGGGCGGCCGCTCGCTGTTGTCGTTGATGCTGCGCCCGACCCACGAAACATACAGATAATCGCGCGCCGACAACACCGCTTCGAGCAGCAGATAACGGTCGTCCTCGCGACGCGAGCGGTCGCCCGGCCGGTAGTAGCCGCGCATCAGGTCGAAGTCCATCGGCACGCGCGCGCGCGGATAGTCGCCGTCGTTCATGCCGAGCAGGCAGACGTGACGGAACGGAATGGCGCGCATCGGCATGAGGGTCGCGAAGGTCACCGCACCCGCGAAGAAGCGCTGCGACAGCGCGCCCTGGTCGAGTTGCGAAAGCCAGTAGTCGCCGACGACGGAAAGCGGCAATTCATCGTCGAGGCCCGCTTCGTTGCAGGTGTCGAGCCAGTCCTGCAGCACGTTGTCGAGACGCGCGAACGTGTAGGCGTCTTCGGCGTCGTCGCTCTCGAAGAACGCGACGCGCAGCGCGCGCAGGCGTTCGCACCAGACAGGCACGGTGGCCGGCTCGCGCAGACTGCGCCAGGTGTGATCGAGCGCATCCAGAAGGCGCACGAGCGGCCCGAGCAACGCGGCATCAAGGCCGCCGACTTCGCCGAACGGTTCGATGTCGTTCCACGCTTGCGCATCGCTACCGACGGCGTAGCCGAGCAGCATGCGGCGCAACCCGAACGCCCACGTATGCGGCGCGGCGCTTGCCTGATCGCGCGGCAAGCCGAGACTCGCGCGCTGTTCGGCATGCAGACCCCAGCGCACGTTGGCGCCGCGAATCCACGAACGCAGACGCGGCAAATCGCTTTCCTCCATGCCGAAACGGCGGCGCAACGCGGGCACGTCGAGCAGATCGAGCAGATCGCTCACCGCGAAGCGCGATTGCGGCAGGCCGAGCAACGCCTCGAGCGCGCCGAGCAGCGGATCGGCGGCGCGCTGTCCGCGATCGGCCACGCTGAATGGAATGTAGCGCGGATCGCTGCGCTCGAAGAGACCGAACACCGCCTGAATATGCGGCGCGTAGGTTTCGATATCCGGCACCATCACGATGATGTCGCGCGGCCTCAATTGCGGGTCCGCATTGAACGCGGCGAGCAACTGATCGTGCAGGATCTCGACCTCGCGCTGCGGGCTATGCGCGATATGAAAGCGTATCGACGTATCGAACTCCGGGTCTACTTCGGGCCAGTGGTCGCGGCTTTCCCGCACCGGCCGAAGGTCGCGGATATCGTCCTGCAACTGCTGCAGCATGGTGTCGGCTTCGCGCTCTTCGAAGAGATCGATACGCTGCCCGATACTCGCGAATTGCGGGCTATAGCTCTCGCGCGCCTCGGCGCTGTCGAATTCGTCCAGCAAGCCGATGAAGTCGCGTCCCTGCTTGCCCCACGACGCAAGCAGCGGATGCGCATGCAGATGCAACTGTTCCGGCTGCAATTCGGCGGGCGCGCCTTCGCGACGCGTCTGCCGCGCGTGCGAGGCGCGCAGCAACTCCTTGTCGGGCACGATGTCGGCCCAGTAATGCGCGCACGGATTCGGCACGCACATGAGCACCTGCGACCAGCGCGACAACGCCGCCAGCGCTTCCAAGGACTGACGCGGCAGACTCGATATGCCGAACACCACGATGCGGCGCGGCAAGCCCGCCGGCCGCTTGCCTTCCGGCCAGCTCGCTGCGCGCTGCATGAAGGCCTCGTGGACCGCCGCGCGGCCGCCGAGCGACGAGATTTCGTTGGGATTGTCGTGCGGGCTCTGTTCGACATCGGCCAGCAGCGCGCGCCAGAGCGCCGCCTGCCAACGCTGTTCGGCGGGTAGCGCATGCGCCTGCCCGCGCGCGTCGATCACGACATCCTCGCCCGAGGCCCACTTCGCGAGCCAGTCCGCGCGATACATCTGATACTGATCGAACAGATCGGCAATGCGCTCGGCCAGTTGAAAGCGCTTGCGGCGATCGTCGTCATGACGGATGAAGCGCCGCAGCGGTTCGAATTCCTCGCGCCCGACGAGCGCGGGCACCACGCGCATGAGCCGCCAGACGACGCGCGCCTTGTCGAACGGCGAGACTTCCGCGACCGCGTCCGCGCCCAGCACCGCGCGATACGCTTGCCAAATGAAGCGCGAAGGCAGGCTGATATCGAGCGCGGCGGCGATACCGCAACCGCCCTCGCCGCTCGCGGCATCGACATGCGCGGCGAGCGCCAGCTTGAGCCACTGCGCGATACCGTTGCTTTGCACGAGGATGATCTCGTTTTCCAACGGGGCGAGCGGATAGCGCTTCATCCACTCGACGAGCAGATCGCGCAGCCGCTCGGAGCGGTTGCCGTGGATGAGCATGAGCCCCGGCGACAGCGAATTCGGCTTCAAAAAAGGCTCCGTGAAGAGTTCGACGGCGACAAGACATCGATTCTAAGCGACGCAGCCAGCGGCCCGCGCGCATGGGTAACCTACAAACCGTCGTCACGCGGCTTGCGCCCGCACAGCGCGGGCGCGTCGCTTAACCGTTATGCTTGCAAAAAAGAACGCTGTGACAACGGAGACGACATCTCATGCTGACGATCTGGGGCCGGGCCAACTCGGTCAACGTACACAAAGTGCTATGGTGCTGCGACGAACTCGGGCTCGCTTACGAGCGCATCGACGCGGGGCTGCAATTCGGGCGCAACAACGAACCCGACTATCTCGCGATGAATCCGACCGGCCGCGTCCCCACGCTCGTCGACGACGACTTCGTGTTGTGGGAATCGAATTCCATCATTCGCTATCTCGCGATGCAGTACGGGCAGAATCAGGCGCTCTATCCGGCGGAACCGAAGGTGCGAGCGAGCGTGGACCGCTGGCTGGACTGGGCGCTTTCCACGCTGCAACCCGCCGAGCGGCCCGTGTCCTGGGGCTACGTGCGCACGCCCGCAGCCGAGCGCGACCCCGCTCAACTCGATAGCGCCGCGCGCGAAGTCGAGAAACTCTGGCGCATGGTCGACGCGCATCTCGAAGGGCGCGAGTATTTCGAAGGCAGTACCTTCACACTCGCGGATATCGTCATCGCGGCGTATGCGCGGCGCTGGTTCGGAATCGCGGAACTTGCGCGCCCGACGCTGCCGGAGCTCGAACGCTGGTATGGGCAACAGGCTTCGCGCGACGGCTTCCGGCGCCATGTCTCGGCGCCGCTGACCTGAACTTCCACCCGGCATTGAAGCATCGACATGACTATCGAACTGCATACCTGGAATACGCCCAACGGACGCAAGATCAGCGTCGCGCTGGAAGAAATGCAACTGCCCTACTCCGTGAAAACGGTGAACATCTCGAAGGGCGAGCAACACGCGCCGGATTTTTTGCGCATCAGCCCGAACAACCGGATTCCGGCGATTATCGATCCCGACGGCCCGGACGGACAGCCGATCAGCGTGTTCGAATCCGGCGCGATTCTGCTTTACCTCGGCGAGAAGACGGGCCGGTTCTTGCCCGCGAGTCTGCGCGATCGCGTACCGGTGCTCGAATGGCTCATGTGGCAAATGGGCGGCTTCGGACCCATGCCGGGACAAGTGCATCATTTTCGCGCCGTGGAAGCGGAAGCCGACCGGCGCTATGGCCTCAAACGCTATTCGGACGAAACGCGCCGGCTCTACGGCGTGCTCGACAGACGGCTCGCGCAAGTGGAATTCGTCGCGGGCGCGTTGTCGGTGGCGGATTTCGCCATTCTTGGCTGGGCGTGGCGGCACGAGCGTCATCAGGTTTCACTCGACGACTATCCGAACGTCAAGCGCTGGTACGACACGCTATTCGCGCGCGAAGGCGTGAAGCGCGGCTTCGAGATCAAGCTCGACGACAATTAAGGCACATGTAATATTGGGAGCCTCGAGCAGAATAAAACAGCACGCCGCCACGGAGGAGACGACCATGACAGCCGGCCAATACAACGAAGGGCTTCCCAAGACCGCCGCCAACTACGCGGTGCTCACGCCGCTGATGTTCATCGAGCGCGCCGCTACGGTGTATCCGACGCGGCCGGCCGTCGTGCATGGCGACGTGCGCCGCAACTGGAGCGAGACTTACGCGCGCACGCGGCGGCTTGCATCGGCGCTGAGTTCGCGTGGCATCGGCTTGGGCGATACGGTCGCCGCCATGCTGCCGAACACGCCCGAAATGGTCGAAGCGCACTTTGGCGTGCCAATGACGGGCGCCGTGCTCAACACGCTGAACACGCGGCTCGATGCAGCGACGCTTGCCTTCATGCTCACGCATGGCGAGGCAAAAGCAGTGATCGTCGATCGCGAGTTTTCCGGCGTGATGCGCGAGGCGCTGAAAAGCGTGCCGCAACCCGTGCTCGTCATCGACGTGAACGATCCGCAGTACACCGGCGCGGGAGAAAGCATCGGCGAGATCGATTACGAAAGCCTGCTGGCAAGCGGCGACCCCGCCTGCGAATGGTCGCCGCCATCGGACGAATGGAACGCCATCTGCCTGAATTACACCTCGGGCACGACGGGCAATCCGAAGGGCGTGGTCTATCACCATCGCGGCGCCTACACCAACGCGCTCAGCAATATCCTCGAATGGGACATGCCGAAGCACGCGGTGTACTTGTGGACGCTGCCCATGTTCCATTGCAACGGCTGGTGTTTTCCGTGGACGGTCGCGGCGCGCGCGGGCGTGAACGTGTGTCTGCGCCGTATCGATGCAAAGACAGTGTTCGATCTCATTCGCCGCGAAGGCGTCACGCATTATTGCGGCGCGCCGATCGTGCAGAACTTGCTCGTGAATGCGCCCGACGAACTGAAGACGGGCATCGCGCACAGGGTCCACGCCATGGTCGCAGGGGCCGCGCCGCCCGCCGCGATGATCGAAGGCATGGAGCGCCTGGGCTTCGAACTCACGCATGTCTACGGGCTCACCGAAGTCTACGGTCCCGCGACCGTCTGCGCGCGGCAGGCCGAGTGGAGCGAACTCGACATCGGCGAGCGTGCGCGGCTCAATGCACGGCAAGGCGTGCGCTACCACTTGCAGGATGCGGTGAGCGTGCGCGATTCCGTCACCATGGAGCCCGTTCCCGCGGATGGCGAGACCATCGGCGAGATCATGTTTCGCGGCAACATCGCGATGAAGGGTTATCTGAAGAACGTGCCCGCCACCGAGGAAGCGTTTCGCGGCGGCTGGTTCCATACGGGCGATCTAGCGGTCGCTTATCCGGATGGCTACGTGCGTATCAAGGACCGCAGCAAGGACATCATCATCTCGGGCGGCGAGAACATATCGAGCATCGAAGTGGAAGACGTGTTGTACCGGCATCCGGCGGTGCTGGCGGCCGCCGTCGTTGCGAAGCCCGATGCGCGCTGGGGTGAAACGCCTTGCGCGTTCGTCGAATTGAAGGCGGGCGCCGAGGTCGGCGCGGAAGAACTGATCGCGCATTGCAGGAAGCATCTGGCGGGCTTCAAGGTGCCGCGCGCCATCGAATTCTGCGAGTTGCCGAAGACATCGACCGGCAAGATACAGAAGTTCGAGTTGCGCAAGCGCGCGGGCTCGGTTGCGGCAATCGACGTTTGATGGAGACAACGCGATGAACGAAGCGCTCGTGATGTCCGAACCCGATGCCTACGGCGTCGAAGGCGCGGTCAGGCTCACGCTGAACCGGCCCGAAGCGTTCAACGCGCTTTCCGAAGCCATGCTCGATGCACTCGAACGCGAGTTGCAGGACATCGCGCAATCGCAGGCGCGCGTGGTCGTGCTTGGCGGCGCGGGCCGTGCGTTCTGCGCCGGGCACGACTTGAAGGAGATGCGCGCGGCGCCGTCGCTCGATTACTACCGAGCGCTTTTCGAGCGCTGCTCGCGCATGATGCTGACCATTCAGCAAATGCCGCAGCCGGTAATCGCGCGCGTGCACGGCATTGCAACGGCGGCGGGTTGTCAGCTCGTTGCAATGTGCGATCTCGCGGTGGCATCGAGCGAGGCGCGCTTCGCGGTATCGGGCGTGAATCTGGGGCTATTCTGCGCGACGCCGAGCGTGGCGTTGTCGCGCAACGTGTCGCGCAAGGAAGCGTTCGAAATGCTCGTGACGGGCGATTTCATCGACGCGCACACGGCTCTGGAACGCGGGCTCGTGAATCGGGTTGCCTCACCGGATGCGCTCGATGAAGCGGTAAGCGCGCTTGCAAAGAGCATCGCGAAGAAGCCACGCGCGGCGGTTGCGGCGGGAAAGCGGCTGTTTTACCGGCAGATCGAGACGGGTATCGAAGACGCGTACGCGCTTGCATCCGAGACGATGGCCTGCAACATGATGGACGGCGACGCGCTCGAAGGCACGCAGGCGTTTATCGAAAAACGTCCGGCGCGCTGGAGCAACGAGTAATGCTCAGCCCGCGTGCTCCACGGGATGCTGTTCGAGCCACGCGTTTTCCGCATCGTCGTAAAGCCGGGAGCGCGTGAGAAAGCGCAGACCCGAAGGCCGTTCCAGCGAAAACATGCCGCCGTTGCCCGGCACGCAATCGATGATCAACTGGGTGTGCTGCCAGTACTCGAACTGCGATTCGCTCATGTAGAACGGCACGCCGCCAATCTCGCCGAGCTTTACGTCCGAGCCGCCGACCATGAACTCGTTGGTGGGAAAGCACATCGGTGCGCTGCCGTCGCAGCATCCGCCGGACTGATGAAACAGAATCTCGCCGTGTTCCGCCTTGAGCTTGCCGATCAGTTCGATGGCCGCGGGCGTCGCGATCACGCGCTCTATTACCTGTTCGCTCATGATGTCCCCGTTATTTGTTCGAAGCGGAACCGCCGCGTGAGCGGCGGCCCCGTTTTACAGCCGATGGATCAGAAGAAGCCGAGCGGCTTGTCGCTATAGCTGACGAGCAGGTTCTTCGTCTGCTGATAGTGATCGAGCATCATCTTGTGATTCTCGCGTCCGATACCCGATTGCTTGTAGCCGCCGAACGCCGCGTGCGCCGGATACGCGTGATAGCAGTTGGTCCACACGCGTCCCGCCTGAATGCCACGGCCAAAGCGATACGCACGCGTGCCATCGCGCGTCCACACGCCCGCGCCGAGACCGTACAGCGTGTCGTTGGCGATTTCGAGCGCTTCCTCTTCGTTCTTGAAGGTCGTCACCGAGACCACCGGCCCGAAGATTTCCTCCTGGAAGATGCGCATCTTGTTGTGACCACGGAACACGGTCGGCTTGATGTAGTAGCCTTTTTCGAGCTCGCCGCCCAGCGCGTTACGCTCGCCGCCAGTCAGGCATTCGGCGCCTTCCTGCTTGCCAAGATCGATATATGACAGGATCTTTTCGAGCTGTTCCTGCGATGCCTGCGCGCCGATCATCGTCTTGCTGTCGAGCGGATGGCCTTGCGTGATCGCTTCCACGCGCTTGAGGGCACGTTCGATGAAGCGGTCGTAGATCGATTCCTCGATCAACACGCGCGACGGGCACGTACACACTTCGCCCTGATTCAGCGCGAACATGGCGAAGCCTTCGAGCGCCTTGTCGAAGAAACTGTCGTCGGCGTTGAGGACATCGGCGAAGAAAATGTTCGGGCTCTTGCCGCCCAGTTCCAGCGTCACCGGAATCAGATTCTGACTCGCGTATTGCATGATGAGCCGGCCCGTGGTCGTCTCGCCCGTGAACGCAATCTTCGAGATGCGCTTGTTCGATGCGAGCGGCTTGCCCGCTTCCAGCCCGAAGCCGTTCACCACGTTGACGATGCCCGGCGGCAGCAGGTCTTCGATCAGTTCGAGCAGAACGAGGATAGATGCCGGCGTCTGCTCGGCGGGCTTGAGCACGACGCAATTGCCCGCTGCGAGCGCGGGCGCGAGCTTCCACACGGCCATCAGAATGGGGAAGTTCCACGGAATGATCTGCCCGACCACGCCTAGCGGCTCGTGGAAGTGATAGGCGACTGTGTCGTCGTCGATCTGCGAGATCGAGCCTTCCTGCGCGCGCACGGCGCTCGCGAAATAGCGGAAGTGATCGATGGCGAGCGGGATGTCGGCCGCCATGGTCTCACGCAACGGCTTGCCGTTATCGATGCTTTCCGCCACCGCGATACGCTGCAGATTCGCTTCCATGCGATCCGCGATCTTCAGGAGCAGGTTCGCGCGCTCGGTCGCCGAAGTCTTGCCCCATGCGGTCTTGGCGGCATGGGCAGCGTCGAGAGCTGCTTCGATATCGGCTTCGCGCGATCGGGGAATCGAGGTGAAGGCCTCACCCGTGATCGGCGAAATATTGTCGAAATACTCTCCCCCCGCGGGCGGCGTCCACTTGCCGCCGATGAAGTTTCCATACTGCTTCTTGTACGGGTAATCGGTACTCAGGAACTGCATCTCCGCATGGTTCATCTGTGTGCTCCTCGCATGTCGACATGGTTGGCCGACGCAATGTCGATAGCTGTCGCCGGCGGCTTACATCTGCGAGTTCCGTGCCATTCGGGGTATACGCGTAACTACGCTTATGGCGCTTGATGAAGCGCGTGGCGGACCGCGAGGCGCGTTGTCCATTTTCGGAACACTTGTTGTGCCCTGTAGCGATGCGGCACAACCCGAGTCAGGACAAACGCTTGTGGCACGGGGATTCATATTGCCAAGCGCATTGCTCTTGTCTAACGTCACGTCCATCCTTACTGAATGTTTCCATAAGGCTTGGAGCACATTTTGCGTGGGGTGAATTCAAGTAAAAGCAGAAGCGCGTACATGGCTTATCGATACGCGCAAAGGAGACCACAATGAACAGTACGATCAATCCAAGGCCTGCGCCGCACGGCCCACATGGTTTTTTTTCGAAGGAAGCGACCATCGCGCGGCCCGGCTTCTCACGCTGGATGGTGCCGCCCGCCGCGCTCGCGGTCCACTTGTGTATTGGCCAGGCTTACGCGTTCTCGGTGTTCAACGCGCCGCTCACGCGTGTGATCGGCATTACGCAGACCGCGCCCGATGACTGGTCGCTCACGACACTCGGCTGGATCTTTTCACTGGCCATCGTGTTCCTGGGACTGTCGGCGGCATTCGCGGGCAAGTGGCTCGAAAAGGTCGGTCCGCGCCGCACCATGTTCACGGCCGCTTGCTGCTTCGGCGGCGGTTTTCTCGTGTCTGCGCTCGGCGTGTCGCTGCATCAGATCTGGCTGCTGTATCTCGGCTATGGCGTGATCGGCGGAATCGGGCTGGGGCTGGGTTATGTATCGCCGGTATCGACGTTGATCCGCTGGTTTCCGGACCGGCGCGGCATGGCAACGGGCATGGCGATCATGGGCTTCGGCGGCGGCGCGATGATCGCGGCCCCCGGCTCGGTCGCCTTGATGAACCACTTCAAGAGCGCGACGAGCGTCGGCGTGACCGAGACCTTCGTCGTGCTCGGCGTGCTGTATTTCATCTCGATGACCATTGGCGCGCTCGCCATTCGCGTCCCGCCCGCCGACTGGAAACCGGCAGGCTGGACCCCGCCCGCGACGTCGAACAAGATGATCACGAAGAGCCACGTGCATATCGATCAAGCGCTCAAGACGCCGCAGTTTTATCTGCTGTGGCTCGTGCTGTTCCTGAACGTGACGGCGGGCATCGGCGTGCTCGGGCAGGCTTCGGTGATGATTCAGGAAAGCTTCAAGACATCGATCACGGCGGGCGCTGCGGCGGGCTTCGTCGGCTTGCTGTCGCTCTTCAACATGGGCGGGCGTTTCGTGTGGGCGTCGGCGTCGGACTGGCTCGGGCGCAAGAACACATACTTCGTGTTCTTCGCGCTCGGCGCCGTGCTGTACTTTCTCGTGCCGCAGTTCGCGCAGTCAGGGAACATCGCGCTTTTCGTCGCGGCTTACGGCGTGATCCTGTCGATGTACGGCGGCGGATTCGCGACCATTCCGGCGTATCTCGCGGACATGTTCGGCACGGCCTTCGTCGGCGGCATTCACGGACGGCTCTTGACCGCGTGGGCGGCGGCGGGCATCGCGGGACCGGTGCTCGTCAACTACATCCGTGCGTACGAAGTGGCGCATGGCGTCGCGAAAGCGGATGCCTACACGATGACGCTGCACATCATGGCAGTGCTGCTCGTGATCGGCTTTATCTGCAACCTGCTCGTGAAGCGGGTGGATGAAAGCCATCACATGAGAACTGCTGGCTAAGAGGAGAGAGACGATGGATGATCGACAAGCAGGTGCGCCCGCGAACAAAGGCTTGATGCTCGTGTTCTGGCTGTATGTGCTGATTCCGCTCGCGTGGGGGGTGACGAACACGTTGACGCAGGCGGGGAAGTTGTTTCATTGATTGAATTGATTGAGGC
Source organism: Caballeronia sp. GACF4 (assembly GCF_023631025.1). NCBI lineage: Bacteria > Pseudomonadati > Pseudomonadota > Betaproteobacteria > Burkholderiales > Burkholderiaceae > Caballeronia > Caballeronia sp. GACF4. The sequence continues at coordinate 167,523 of NZ_JALQDW010000026.1, read as the reverse complement.
GGCGCCGGACGCTTGGTTACGTCGGGCGCGTCGCCTCTCGTCGTGGCTTCGTTCCCTCAATGCCCCCGCGCCTCAAGCCGTTTCAAACCGCGCCGCGCCAGCGTGCTCATAAACAAGCTTCCGCAAACGAGTGCGGCAACGTAAAAACCGGCCATCATCCATTCAGCTTCACTCACAGTCGTTCTCCTTGCAAAAAATCGCGGCGTTTGCAACCGCGCATTGATACGTTTGCGAACCCTTCTGGCCTGATTTACGGCACGAACGCGCAAAGGTTTAGCGTCGAGTGAAATACCTGGCGTTGCGCTCGCGTTAAGAGACAATGCAAAGAAAATGAGCCCGTGATCCGACCGGTCGTTCGAATTGCAGTCGCGTTGAAAGCTGCCTGCAACGCATTGGGCGTATCGTGCTGAAAATTCTTACGTGTGCCGCGTCCACCTCAAACAAAATGAAACTGACCCGCCGAAAATTCGTCTTGATGAGCGCCGGAGCAAGCGCCTCTCTCTGGCTCATTCGCGCCGATGCCGCAGCCGCGCATCTAAACGAGACCGATCCCGCGGCCGCGGCAGTCGGCTACAGGGAAGACGCCGCGAAAGTGGATAGGACGAAGTACCCCAACTTCGCAGCCGAGCAGTCGTGCGGCAACTGCTCGCTCTTTCAAGGCAAATCCACCGATGCATGGGGCGGCTGCACGCTCTTCGGCGACAAACTCGTGGCAGGCAAAGGCTGGTGCGCCTCCTACACGAATATGTGAGCCAGCCGCCCGGTCAACGTACCGAATACCCCGCGAAGCGCCAACTGTTGTCCGGATCGAGAATGAAAGTGACGATCTCGCGTGACGACTTCTGCGCCTGACTGAATTGCGTATCGAACGTGACGGTGATGTACGAGCCCGCAGGCATGTTGCCCGTGCCATCGAAACGAAGGTGCCTGACACCCATCGGCATACGCATGCCGGCCGCACCGAGCGCGGCGCGATCATTCGTAACCTTCTTCACGAAGTCGTCGCGCGTAATGACTTTCCGGGCCAGCGGCGAGGAAAGATCCCAGATATCGCCCGCCTTGTTTTCATCGACCATCTTCACGATAGTCGACGCCACTTGCGCGATATCCTGATCTTGCTTGTCGAGTTGCGCCTGCTGCTCGCGGGTAAGCGCGTGCGGCGCTTGAGCGGTCTGCGGTGCTTGTTGTGCCTGCTGCGCCTGGCACGCCCCGGCAAACGATATCAGCGAAACAACGAAGAGAAAAAGTTTGAAGCTTGCTTTCATCGAGCGGGCCGTGGTGCGTGTTTCATGGAAGAGATTGTATCGCGCAGTTTCGTCACGATAGTAAGAGATACTGAGTTTCTAAATTTCAAACCCGCACGCAAACAAAAGGAGGGTGACTGAAACTCAAGTCACCCTGGATCTGCGACGACGCTGGTTACTTCACAATCTCTCCGTTGCGCGTCACGTCCACCGCGGTTGCGGCCATGTACGTGGCAAGCACGCTGTCGCCAACCTTGAGCTTGTCGAGCGAAACATCCGGCGATACCTTCATGGTCACCACCCGCTTCGGACCCGCAAGCGTGACTTCACGCGTCTGCGGATCGATCTTCTGCACCACGGCCACCACCTGCACGCCCGACGTCGACACCACCACGCCCTCCGATGCCGGCGATGTCTGGCTCGCGCTCACCCGCGAACGCACGCCTTTCGGATCGACCTTGTCCGCGGACATCAACACCGCGCCACGGTACTGAATGTGCAATTCATCGCCCACTTTCAGCTTCTTCACATCCGCAATCGACGGATCGACAGCGATGACCTCTTTGTCACCTCGCGCGCCCTGAATCTCCACGCTGTTGGTATCGGCGAAAACATGTGTGATCTTGGCCGTTGCCTCGACGACAGCCGCATCGCCAATAGCCGGGCTTGCGTTCACTGCCGCAGCCGCGCCTGACTGAGCCTTGTCGTTGGCATGAGCGAAAGGCGCGCCAAGAAGAAGCGCGCTCATCGCGATGGATGTGGAAACGAGTCGAACGAAACAAGAACTGCGTTGTTGCATGCTTTGCTCCAGACAAAAATCCAGGCCACCATGACCCGAACAAAACCGTATCGTCGTTTCCGACAAAAAGGCGCGCGCGGTTCAAGTGATCGCGCGACAAAATCGCATGCTTTGAATTTAAAGTCCTGAGGGTTGCTAAGCAAGCCGGAAACGCCTCATCTTTAAGCAGGTGTGAAACATTTGGTAGAAGTGCGTATGAAAAGAGATCGTCGACGGCTGCCGGACCGCAAACACATCACGCAAAAAGAATTCGACGCGCCCCCTTCCTTTCTCAAAGCTTACGAAAACCCGTCGTAAATTATTTATTTTCTTAGTCCGTCAAGGCGTAATGTTCTGTTGTTGCAGAGGCGCGCAGGCGTTCTCCCGTGCGCACCCGAAGACCCACCATCGGAGCACACTCGATGAGTACCGCCTTTCCCGCTTCACATGCGGCCGAACAAAGCGCCACGTCGAATATGTCCGGCCGGCGCGCCATCGTCGTCTCGACCATCGGCAACGCGCTCGAATGGTTCGACTTCATGGTCTACGGCTTTTTCGCCGTTATCATCGCGAAGCTGTATTTTCCGGCAACCAATCCGACCATCTCGCTGCTTGCCACTTGGGCGACGTTCGGCGTGGGTTTTCTTACGCGGCCGCTCGGCGGCATCGTGCTTGGCGCCGTTGCCGATCGCGTCGGGCGCAAGTCCGCGCTCACGCTGACCATTTCGTTGATGGCGGTCGGTATCGCGATCATCGCCTTCGCGCCGACTTATGCGGCAATCGGCGTGGCCGCGCCCCTGCTCATGCTGCTCGGCCGCCTGATACAAGGCTTTTCCGCCGGCGGCGAAGTCGGCTGCGCGACGGCGTTTCTCGTCGAATACGCGCCCTCGAACCGGCGCGGTTATTTCGGCAGTTTCCAGATGGTCGCGCAAGCGGCTGCGAGTCTGTGCGGCTCGCTCTTCGGCGCGGTGCTTACACGCACGCTTTCGCCGGAACATCTCACTAGCTGGGGCTGGCGCGTGCCGTTCGTGCTCGGGCTGATGATCGTGCCCGTGGGGCTCTATTTGCGTTCGAAGCTCGATGAATCGCCGGTGTTCGTCGAAAAAGCGCAAAAGAACGAGCTCTCGGCGCGGCCTATCCGCGATACCGCCACCAAGCACTGGATGCCCGTGCTCGCTGGCTTCGGGCTGACGGTTTTCGGCACCATCGGCACGTACATCTTTCTGCTGTATCTGCCGACGCATGCAACGCGCGTACTGCATCTCGCGCTCACCGACGGTCTCATCAGTTCGAGCATCGGCGCGCTGGTGTATCTCGTCTGCTGCCCGATTTCCGGCAAGCTGTCCGACCGCGTGGGCCGCAAGAAGCTGATGACGGGCGCGCTCGTGCTGTCGCTCATTACGGCGTATCCGATCTTCGCGGTGCTGACCGCGCATCCGAGCCTGCCGATGCTGATCGCCTGCCAGGCGGTGCTCATGATGTATCTCGGCATCTACCAGGGCTGCTATCCGGCGTTCATCTCGGAGTTGCTGCCATCGAGCGTGCGTTCGACGGGCATTTCGGTGAGCTACAACGTCGCGGTAATGATCTTCGGCGGCTTTGCACCCACCATCGTGCAATGGCTGACGATGACCACCGGCGACGCGCTCTCCATCTGCTATTACGTGATGTTCGGCAGCGCGGTCGCGCTTGCGACCATCCTGCCGCTGCGCGACCGCTACAGCGACGCGCTGCGCTAAGTGCCGGTGCTCAGTGCCAAGCGCGGCCACGAACCCGATCAGCGCCCGCTCATTTCGGGTATCTTCATGGCACGCCACGCGGACGCACTTGCCGGAGACGTCCACGCATGCGGATCGCAGCCAGACCGGCGCACGCCTCAAGCCGCTCAAGGCCGCGCGAGGCCAGTAAAGCCGCTTAAGTCAGGCTTAAGAATGCGCCCCTAAGCTCTAATCTGACCGATCCACCCCTCCTTCTGGCCGCGTAAGCGGCCAATTTTTTTGGACCGACGCAATGCAATTGATCGTGCGCCTGCTCGTGATCGTCGTACTGCTGGTTGTGTTTTGCACGGCCGGCGCATTTGGCCTCTCCGTGATCGCGCGTATCTTCATGCCTCATTGAAGGCTGGCGCGCATCGAATCGGGCAATTCCATTCGAGCCAGTTCACCGCGTTTTGCTGTCGCCGACGCCAGCCAGCGCCGGGCCTCTCGCAGAATCGTTCAACCGAATAGCACGCGTGTGCCTTCGGGCACGCTTCGTGCGGCCAACGCTTTCGAAACTCAAGCGCGGCCGGCCTTCACGTGCTCCTTCTGTAATGACCGGACCGCTGCCTATACTGGCTGAGTGTCGTCCTGGCGTCATCGTTCCTGCTTCGCCGCTCGCGTACGCGCTGTTCGAACGTCCTGCCGCATCGCGCAGACCCTCGCCGCGTCGCCATCTTGCGCCGCTTTCACGAGCGCGCATCGACACACTCTCGCCGCATCCCGTTGCACTTCCAGGCACTGCTGTCATACCCAGGAGAACGCTCGATGCAACATCCAGTCCCCCAATCCACGAACGAACGAGACAGGGCCAAGCGCGCCGCGACGCGCGTCCCTGGCGCCGACGTCGCCTCGCAGCCGCAAATGCAAATGCAGGCCGCGCAAGCCACCGCCGACGTGCTCGCGCCGCCGCCAGCAAGAACCGGCGACGCTAGCGTCAGCTTCAATCTCACCGTCAACGGCCAGAGCCACGCGCTTTCGCTCGATCCGCGCACGACGCTGCTCGATGCGTTGCGCGAACATCTGCATCTCACCGGCACGAAGAAGGGCTGCGATCACGGTCAGTGCGGCGCATGCACGGTGCATGTGAACGGCCGCCGCGTGAACGCGTGCTTGTGTCTTGCCGCCGCGCACGACGGCGACGCCGTGACGACCATCGAAGGCATCGGCGAAGTCGAGGACATGCATCCGCTGCAGGCCGCATTCGTGGAATGCGACGGCTATCAGTGCGGCTACTGTACGGCCGGTCAACTCATGTCGGCGGTGGCGCTGCTCGACGAACCCGTCGGCACGAGCGACGACGACGTTCGCGAAGCGATGAGCGGCAACCTGTGCCGCTGCGGCGCGTATCAGAACATCGTCATGGCGATCCAGTCCGTGCGCGGCAACAAGGCTTAAGGAGAGCGCCATGGAAATGTTCACGCTTTCCCGCGCGCGCGACTTGCGCGACGCGATTGCGGCGGGCGCGTCGGCGCATACCGCGCAGCAAGGCGCCGAAGTGCGCTTTCTCGCGGGCGGCACGACGCTGCTCGACCTGATGAAGCTCAATGTCGAAAAGCCCTTGCGGATTATCGATATCAGCCGTCTGCCGCTCGATCATATCGATGCCACCGATGACGGCGGCATGCGCATCGGCGCGACCGCGCGTAATTCGGACCTCGCGCACCATCCGCTCATCAAGGAGCGCTATCCGGTGTTGTCGCAGGCGGTGCTCGCGGGCGCGTCCGTCCAGTTGCGCAACATGGCGACGACGGCCGGCAATCTGCTGCAACGCACGCGCTGTGTCTATTTCCGCGATACGGCTTCGCCCTGCAACAAGCGCGAGCCTGGCAGCGGCTGTTCGGCGATTCATGGCTTCAATCGCACGCAGGCGATTCTCGGCACGAGCGACACGTGCATTGCGAGCAATCCGTCGGACATGAACGTGGCGCTCGCCGCGCTCGAAGCGACCATCCACGTCGAAGGCGCGAAGGGCCAGCGCGCGATTCCCATCGACGCGTTCTACGTCCTGCCCGGCGACACGCCCGAGCGCGAGAACGTACTCGAAGCCGGCGATCTCGTCACGCATGTCAGCCTGCCCGCGCCGGTGGCAGGCGCGCGTTCGGTGTACCTGAAGTTGCGCGACCGGGCGTCGTATGAATTCGCGCTGGCGTCGGCGGCGATTGTCGTCGGTGTGAAGGACGGGCGTATCGCGCATGTGCGCGTGGGACTCGGCGGCGTGGCGACGAAACCGTGGCGCTCGCGCGAAGCCGAACAGGTTCTGCAAGACGCCACGCCCGACGAAGCGAGTTTTCGCCGCGCCGCCGATGCCGCCCTCGCCGATGCGAAACCGCAAAGCGAAAACGGCTTCAAGGTGGAACTGGCGAAGCGCTGCATCGTGCAGGCGTTGAAACTTGCCACCCAGGCATCCTGACACCGACCGAGGAACCCGCCCATGTCCACCGCACCCGACACCACGTCGTCCTTCATTGGACGACCCCAGTCGCGTATAGACGGACCGCTGAAGGTTTGCGGCCGCGCGACTTACACTTCAGACGTCGATCTGCCCGGCATGCTGGTTGCCGTGCCGGTTGGCAGCACCATCGCGAGCGGCAGGATCACATCGCTCGAATTCGCGGCCGCGCAGGCCATGCCCGGCGTGAAGCTGATTCTGCATCGCGGCAATATCGGCAAGTTGTATCGCATTCCCGGCAATTCGTTCGAAGACGGTTATACCGATGAACAACGTCCGCCCTTCGAAGACGACGTGATCCGCTATTACGGCCAATACGTCGCGTGCGTGATTGCCGAAACCTTCGAAACAGCGAGCGCGGCGGCGGCCGCGATCAAGGTGAGCTACGACGTCACGCCGCACGACGTCAGCTCGGCCCTGACCGCCGCCGAAGAGCCGAAGGTCGCGAGCGAGCGCGGCGATGCCGCGAGTGCTTTCGACGAAGCGCCCGTGAAAATCGACGAGACCTACGTGACGCCCGTCGAGACGCACAATCCGATCGAACTGCATTCGACCATCGCGCACTGGAACGGCGACAGCTACACGTTCTACGAGACGAGCCAGGCGGTGTCGAACCATCGCGGCACGCTCGTGCAGATGCTCGGCGTGCCGAAAGAGAAAGTGCGCGTGATCTCGCGCTACCTCGGCTCGGGTTTCGGCGGCAAGCTGTGGATGTGGCCGCATTCCCTGCTCGCGGCGGTCGCGACGAAGCAGACCGGGCATCCGGTCAAGCTCGTGCTGAGCCGCAAGATGATGTTCCAGAACGTGGGACATCGGCCGACGACGCAACAGCGCGTGCGGCTCGCGGCCACGCAAGACGGCAAGCTCGTGTCGCTGCGGCATGATTTTCTGAACCACGCCGCGCTCGCCGACGAATACGCCGAAGACTGTGGCGAACCCACGCCGCAGATGTACAGCACGGCCAATCTGCGCGTAACGGGTGGCGTCGCGAAGCGCAACGTCGGTTCGCCCACGTCGATGCGCGGTCCAGGCGCGGTGCCCGGTCTCTACGCACTCGAATCGGCGATGGATGAACTCGCGGTCGCCTTGAAGATCGATCCGGTGGAATTGCGGCTGCGTAACGAACCCACCGTCGATGAAAGCAGCGGCTTGCCGTTCTCGTCGCGGCATCTCGTCGAATGTCTCAAGACTGGCGCGGAGAAATTCGGCTGGGCGAAACGCACGCCCGAGGTCGGGTCCATGAAGCGCGATGGCTTGACGCTCGGTTGGGGCGTCGGCGCATGCAGTTGGCCTGGCTTGCGCTTCTCGGCGGAAGCGGCGGTCGATCTGCGCGCGGACGGCACGGCGCGGGTTGCGTGCGGCACGCAGGATATCGGCACCGGCACGTACACGATCCTCGCGCAGCTGGTGGCCGAGCACACCGGCATTGCGCTACGCAAGATCGAAGTCGGTCTCGGCGATACGGCCTTGCCCATCGGTCCCATTTCCGGCGGCTCGGCGGCGACGGCATCCGTGATTCCGGCGGTGTCGGATGCCGTGCGCGCGGCGGTGAAGATCGTGCTCACACGTGCATCGGAGGCGGAAGGATCGCCGTTCGCGGGCGCGAAGCCGGACGATCTCGCGTTGAGTGGCGCACGCGTGCATCGCAAGAACGAATCGGCGGAAAGCGGCGTGCCTTATACGCGGATTCTCGAGTTGTCGAACATGCATGCGGCATCGGGGAGCGGCAGCGCAAAAGGCGGCTTCGACGATCCACTCAAGAAGAAGTGGTCGATTCACTCGTACGGCGCGCATTTCGCCGAAGTGACCTGGGACGCGGCGACGGCGCGCTTGCGCGTGAGCCGCGTGGTGACGGTGATCGACGGCGGCAAGATTCTCAATCCGCGCGCGGGACGCAATCAGGTGGAAGGCGCGGTGGTGATGGGCGTCGGCATGGCGCTCTTCGAGCATACGATCTACGACGAGCGCAGCGGCGCGCCGATCAACAGCAATTTCGCGGATTACGTCGTCGCCACCAACGCGGATACGCCGAAGCTCGACGTCACCTTCCTCGATCATCCGGACACCATCTTCAACGAACTCGGCGCACGCGGGATCGCGGAGATCGGGCTTGCCGGGATCGCGGCGGCGATCACGGGCGCGGTCTATCACGCAACCGGCGTGCGGGTGAGAAAGCTGCCGGTGATGATCGAGGACTTGCTGGAAGCGGCTGTGTGAGTCGATGCACGGTGAGGCCCGGTCTTTCGAGACCGGGCCTTTTCCTTGGCCTTCGATCGGAGGAAAACAAGCAGGCCGTACAATCGATGAAGTGACTCCTGTCCGAAAACTCTAAACGTCCAATCTTCAAACGTGCCCTCGATCCGCCCCGACAATCTTTCCGACGACGAACTCAACCAGCTCGACGACTTCCTCGCATCCGTTGGTCCGAACGCGATGAACGTCGAAATGGTCGATGGCTTCTTCGCTGCCCTGGCGTGTTGCCCGGACCTCATCAAGTCCAGCGAATGGTTTCCTGAAATCTGGAACACCGATTTCGAGTTCGATAGCGAACGGCAGGCAACCGAGATCACCGGATTGCTGATACGCCACTGGAATGTCGTCGTGGGCGAACTGGCGCGCACGCTCGATAGTTCGCATCATTACGAGCCTGTGCTCGAAGAAGACGAGAGCGGCGTGGCGAACGCGAACGACTGGGCGCATGGCTTCATCCGTGGCGTCGGCATGCGTGCCGAAAGCTGGAGCAGCCTGCTCAGGGACGACACGCGCGCGCGTTTGCTGGCTCCCGTGCTGGCCTTGCATCACGAACACGACGACAACCGCACCTTGCAGTCGCTTTCCATCGAAAACGAAACGCGCGATGGACTGATCGGCCAGATGTGCGAGAACCTGAGCACGATCTACCGGTTCTTCGAGCCGCAGCGAAAGGCGCGGGCAGCCGGTCTCTCTCCCATGCCATTGAAGCGGCTGGAGCCGAAAGTCGGACGCAACGACCCGTGCCCGTGCGGCAGCGGCCGAAAGTACAAGCAGTGCTGCGGCGGCAATCTTCCGACGCTGCATTGATGCGCGGGCCAATCGTCTTCCGGCGCCGTTGCGTACGCACCGGAAGGCGTTCCGTATGAAGCCCGCAGCGCCCACGCTTGCCGTTTCGAACAGCGACCCGCCGTCAATCCGCGCTACCATATTGCCCAGCCCGCCCAAAAACCCCTGAAGCATCGTTCAGCCGGAGTGCCCATGACCGACATGACCCAACAACACGGCCTCAAGGTCGCCACGAGTCTCGCCAAGTTCGTCGAAGAAGAAGCCATTCCCGGCACGGACGTCGATACTGCTTCCTTCTGGAAAGGCTTCGACGCCCTGGTGCACGATCTCGCACCGAAGAACCGCGCGTTGCTCGCCGAGCGCGACCGCCTGCAGACCGAACTCGACAACTGGCATCGCGGCAATCCTGGCCCGGTGCGCGACCTGCGCGCGTATCGCAAGTTTCTGGAAGAGATTGGCTATATCGTGCCCGCGCCTGCCAGCGTGCGCGCAACGACCGCCAATGTCGATCGCGAAATCGCCGAACAGGCCGGTCCGCAACTCGTCGTGCCGCTGTCGAATCTGCGCTATGCGCTCAACGCCGCGAACGCACGCTGGGGCAGTCTGTATGACGCGCTGTATGGCACCGATGCCATCGACGAAAGCGACGGCGCCGAGCGCACGGCCGAGTTCAATCCTAAGCGCGGCGCGAAAGTAATCGCCTATGCACGCGCCTTTCTCGACGACAATGCGCCCCTCGCGCACGGCTCCCATGCCGACGCCACGAAGTACAGCATCGAACAGGGCAAGCTCGTCGTCACGCTGAAGGACGACAAGAGCCGCCTCGCGAACCCGGAACAGTTCGCGGGCTTTCAGGGCGATGCCAGCGCGCCCCACGCCATCCTCCTCAAGCATAACGACCTGCATGTCGAGATTCAGATCGACGCCGATCATCCCATCGGCAAGACGGATGGCGCGCATGTCAAGGACCTGCTGATGGAAGCGGCGGTGAGCACGATCATCGATTGCGAAGATTCGGTGGCCGCCGTCGATGCCGCCGACAAGACCGCGCTCTATCGCAACTGGCTCGGTCTCATGCAGGGCAATCTCGCCGAGCAGGTGACGAAGAACGGCAAGAGCTTCACGCGCAGCCTGAACCCCGACCGCGAATACACCGCGCCCGACGGCTCGACGCTCAAGCTGCATGGCCGCTCGCTCCTCTTCATCCGCAACGTCGGGCATCTGATGACCAACCCCGCCGTGCTCGATCGCGACGGCAACGAGATTCCCGAAGGCATTCTCGACGCGGTGATGACCACGCTCGGCGCGCTGCACGACCTCAAGAACAAGATCAACTCGCGCACGGGCTCCATCTATATCGTCAAGCCGAAGATGCACGGCCCCGCCGAAGTGGCGTTTTCGGACGAGCTTTTCACGCGCGTCGAGGACCTGCTTGGCTTGCCGCGTCATACCATCAAGATGGGGATCATGGACGAGGAACGCCGCACCAGCGTGAACCTCAAGGCATGTATCGCGGCGGCGGGCGCGCGCGTCGCGTTCATCAACACGGGCTTTCTGGATCGCACCGGCGACGAAATGCATTCGTCGATGGAAGCCGGCCCGATGATGCGCAAGGGCGACATGAAGTCGTCCGCTTGGATTGGCGCATACGAGCGTAACAACGTGCTCGTCGGGCTGAACACCGGCTTGCGCGGCCGCGCGCAGATCGGCAAGGGCATGTGGGCGATGCCCGATCTCATGCACGCCATGCTGCAGCAGAAAATCGCGCACCCGAAGGCGGGCGCGAACACGGCGTGGGTGCCTTCGCCCACGGCGGCCACGCTGCATGCGCTGCATTACCATCAGGTCGATGTGCAGCACGTTCAGCAGGACATGGAGAGCATCGACTACGACGGCGTGAAGAACGAACTGCTGGATGGCCTGCTGACCATTCCGGTGGTCGACAAGCCGAGCTGGTCGGAAGACGACATCAAGAGCGAGATCGAGAACAACGCACAGGGCATTCTCGGTTATGTGGTGCGCTGGGTCGATCAGGGCGTGGGCTGTTCGAAGGTGCCGGACATTCACGATGTCGGCCTGATGGAAGACCGCGCCACCCTGCGCATTTCGAGCCAGCACATTGCGAATTGGCTGCGGCATGGCATCGTCACGGAAGAGCAGGTGAGACAAACGCTGGAACGCATGGCCGCCGTGGTGGACCAGCAGAACGAAGCAGACCCGCATTATCGTCCGATGGCGCCGGCATTCGACAGTTCGTATGCGTTCAAGGCGGCGTGCGCGCTGGTGTTCGAGGGTCGTACGCAACCTAGCGGGTATACGGAACCGTTGTTGCATAAGTTCCGGCTGGCAGCCAAGCAGACGGCTTGAGTTGCTTTGGATGAAGGGCCGCTTGGCGATCCTTCGTCGATTAGTCACTTACGCAACGAGAGTTCGGCTGAAGGTACTTAGGTTGCATTCATCGGCGTCAGACCTTGTTCAAAAGCGGTCGATGTTATCGACGCATGGCGCCCCGAAGCGCTCGCCCGCGATTTCCCCTTGAGCCCATCCGATCATGATGAACTTGATGCATTGGCGTTTGCTGGTGGCCGTGGCGGATGCGCGATCTGTCTCGAAGGCCGCCGCACAGGTCGGCGACTTCGGTGTGGCGGACGCCTACCTTTACACGATACTGTCGTGGCTGCCGCACTTCTCAATAGACATCGAGCGCTGGAAGTCGCTCGCACGCTTTGTGGACCGGATCGGCGCACGCCCTGCGGTGAAGGCCGCGCTTGCCGCTAAAGGGGCGTCGCCCGTCGTATGACGCGCGCATCGCGCTCGAATCCGGTCGAAAAATTGAGATTCGGCGATCCATCCAAAAGCGGCAGACAGCCGAAACGTCAGCCACATGAACCCACAACTACTGCTCCGACCAGAGCTTCCCCGCCGTCGCCCAATTCTCGCGCTTCACATCCGTCAGAATGATATCCACGGAGCCCGGCTCGCAGCCGAGCGTCTCGCAAGTCGTACGCGTGATCGCCTCGACGAACTTGCGCTTCTCTTCCGCCGTGCGGCCTTCGAACAATTGAATATTGAATGTCGGCATGCCGTCGATCTCCTTTGAGTTGAACCTTCATTCCCGATACGACGGGTCGATGCGCTCGAGCTTGCGCAGCAGCGCAGGCCATTCGAGTGCGCCTTCGATCGCATCGTCATCGTGCAATTGTGCGGCCGTGCGCGCGACGACATCCGGATTCGGCACGATCATCTTGCCCACGCCCGCCAGCGCGCGCAGCTGAATATCGCACGCCTTCACGAGCATATCCATCAGCACGTAAGCCTCGGCGATGGTGCGCCCAAGCGTAAGCGGCCCGTGATTGCGCAAGAGCATAGCGCGATGCGCGCCGAGACTCGCAACCAGCCGCTCGCCTTCCGCCGGCGAAAACGCGAGGCCTTCGTAATCGTGGTACGCCAGGTGCCCGTGAAAGCGCATGGCATGTTGCGAGCCGGGCAGCAAGCCGTGCGGTTGCGCGGACACGGCGATCGCTTCGCGCACGTGAAGATGCATCACGCAAACGGCATCGGCACGGGCGGCGTGCACCGCGCCATGCAGCGCGAAGCCGGTCGCGTTCACGGGATGCGCGCTCGCGCCGATCACGTTGCCATCGATATCGATCTTGACGAGATTCGACGCCGTGACTTCGTCGAAGGAAAGCCCGAACGGGTTGATCAGAAAGCGGCCGGGCTCGCCGGGAACGCTTGCCGAGATGTGCGTATAGACGACATCGTCCCAGCCGTTGAGCGCAACGAGCCGATACGCCGCCGCCAGATCGGCGCGCGTCGCCGCTTCGGCCGCCGAACGCGGTCCGCTTTCCGCGATGCGGCGCTCAGGCGTGTGGGTGAACGACATGTGAGTCTCCTTTATCGACGAGAGCGGGCGCTGCCTGCATGCGATGCGACTTGTCCGTATGCGCCTCGAGACGGCGCGCCATGCAAAGCACCGTCCACGACGCCAGCACGAAAGGCGCGGTCAACGCGGCGACGCCCAGGCAATCGATCACGCGCTCGAACAACACCGATGCGACGATCGCCAGCAGCGCATAGCGGCCGCCGAGCGGCGCGGCAGCCAGCGCCGCGAGCGCCGCATTGAAACCGCATGCACCAGAGAGCGCGACGGCATCGCTTGCGCCGCCGAGTGCGTGCAGAAACGCGCCGAGTCCGCTGCCCGCGAGCGCCCACGCCGCACGCGACGGCCCGGCGGCAAACAGCCCGATTGCGATGAGCGCACCGGCCAGCGCGCCGGTCGCGAAGACAATCGGCGCGAGGCCCGCGAAAGCCGCTTGCAGCATGGAAACGAAGCCCGTCGCGACGGGCGGAATCGCGCCTGTATCGCCGCGCCCGGCCAGAAACGGCAGCCAGCACCAGGTCACGATGATCGCCGGGCTGGAGAAGATCGGCAAGCCAAAGCGCATGAGTCTGCCGGCGAGCGTGGGGGCGATGAGCGTCGCGGCCATCGCCGCGACAATGGCCACAGCCGCCGCCTGCGATGCATCGCCGATAAACGTGAACGCCGCGAGCGCGGCCAATGCGCCGTTGAAACCGTAGAGATCGTCGCGCATGGCGGGTGAATCCGCGTCTTGCGTGATGACGGTAATGACGTTGCCCGTCAACGCGCCGATAAGCAGACCGCACGCGAGCCGGGGATTCGCGCACAGCAGCGCGACGAAGATGCAGACGCCCGTCGCGGCATTACGCTGCAGGACGATTTGCCCGATGCTGCGGGCAAAGCTCGTGATTTGATCGCCGAAACTGGCGTTGGTGTGGATGGCGGCGGACATGCGTGGCGGCGGAAACGGCTTGAGGAGCCGCCAGCATAAGACAAGGTGCGCGCGCCGTGCGACGGCGGGCCGTATAGCGGGTATGCGACTGCCGCGCTCGAAGAAGGCGAGCGCGGCGACGTGAAACTTAATTGAACGCCATGGGAACGAGCGGCGTGGCGTCGCCACCGGGGTTCGCCAACGAGAGGTCTGAACTCATTTTGACGATTTCCGTGACGTTCTCACGGAAGTTAGGATGGCTTTCCCAAGTAATATAGCTCGCGTCCAGCACGGCGGACATGGTGAGTAACGTAAAAGCGATCTTTTCTACGACAACGAAGCGGCGGCCCATGGCAAGTTCCCCAAAATTTGCCAATCATTGTAACAGAACCTAGGGTTTTCCCGTAAGGGTCGTGTTGCAATGCCGCAAATCGGCCGCCGTCGCTCGTCTTGGCTTCCGGCCCGAATTACAGGGATGCCTCGAGAATCGCCGTGTAATCTTCCGTCGATGCCTCGCGCGGATTCGTCTTATGACTGTGGTCCTTCAGCGCGCCAGCGATGATGCGCGGGAACAATTCGCGCGTCACGCCGAGATCGGACAAACCGCGCGGCAGTCCGAGCGTCGCGGTCATCGCGCGGATGGCCTTGCCGACTTCATCGCCGGATGCGAGGCCCATTGCCTGCGCGATGCGCGAAAGCTTGCCCTCTTCCTGCATGGTCGGCGCGCTGCTGTTGAACGCGATGACCGCCGGCAAGAAAATGGCGTTTAGCGTGCCGTGATGCAGCTTCGGGTTGATGCCACCGAGCGAGTGCGACAAGCTGTGCACACAGCCGAGACCCTTCTGGAAAGCAAGCGCGCCCTGCATCGACGCGCTCATCATGTTCCAGCGCGCCACGCGGTCGGCGGGATTGCGCGTCGCGCGTTCGATATGCCGCCACGCGCGCCACAAGCCGTCGAGCGCGATGCCGTCGGCGGGTGCGTTGAACACCGGCGCCATGAAGGTTTCGAGACAGTGCGCCACGGCGTCCATGCCGGTGGCGGCGGTCATCAGCGGCGGCAGGCCGAGCGTGAGTTCGGGGTCGCAGATGGCGACTTTTGGCACGACATAAGGCGAGATCACGCCGACCTTGCGGCCATCGTCGAGAATCAGGATCGCGCCGCGACCCACTTCGCTGCCGGTGCCCGCCGTCGTCGGAATGGCGATGACCGGCGCGGTCGCCGCCGTGATGCGCGCAAGGCCGCCTTCGATCACCGCGAAACTTTGCAGCGGACCTTCGTGGGTTGCGCAGACGGCCACGCCCTTCGCCAGATCGATGGACGAACCGCCGCCTGCCGCGATCACGCCGTCGCAATCGTTCTCGCGATACATCGCCACCGCCGCGCGCACGGCCGCTTCGTTCGGATTCGGCGGCGTCGCGTCGAATACCGGCGCGGGCGTTTGCGCGCCCAGCGCATCGACGACTTTATCGAGCAGACCGGCTGCGCGAATGCCTGCATCGGACACGATCAGCGGGCGTTTGATGCCGAAGCGTTCGCACTCTCCCGCAAGCAGGCGCAACGCGCCGAAGTCGAACTGAATCTGCGTGATGTAGTTGATGAGGGACATGGTGACTGAGGAAAGGTTATATGGAGCGAAGCGCGCCGCGGTGGTGGTCGAGTATACGTCGGAGAACTTCGCGGCGATACTGACGACAATTGATACCGCTATAACTTTTACTCAACCCTTGCGGCCATGACGCCCAGCATCGACTCGATCATCTCCCGCCTGCATGTCAAACAGTTGCGGCTTCTCATCGCGCTCGAAGAACGCGGCTCGCTGCTCGGCGCGGCAAGGCAACTCGCGCTCACGCAACCGGGCGCGAGCAAGGCGCTCCATGAAATCGAAACCACCTTCGGCGCGCCGCTATTCGTGCGGACCAATCGCGGGCTCGAACCCAACGCGATCGGCCATTGCGTGATCCGCTATGCGCGGCTCATTCATACGGACCTGGCGCATTTGCGCGAAGAGATCGTCGGCATCATGCGTGGATACGGCGGGCGCGTGGCGGTCGGCGTCATCATGGGCGCGGTGCCGCTCGTGACCGATGCGATCACCGAAGTCGCCACGCGTCAGCCAGAGATGTCGGTGGAAATCGTGGAAGATACGAGCGCGACGTTGCTGAGTCTGATCGATGCCGGCCGGCTCGATCTCGCCGTGTGCCGCACGAGCGTGAGTCAGACGCCGTATCTCTACGACAGCGCGATCGTGCAGGACGAGACGCTCGCGGTCATCGCCAATACGGAGCATCCCTTGGCGAAGAGAAAGCGCGTGGCCTTGAAGGATCTGGCGAAGCACCGGTGGGTCGTGTATCGCGCGAACATGCCCATGCGCCTCTTGCTCGAACGCGAGTTTCACGATGCAGGCCTGCGTTTTCCCGCGCATCTGCTCGAAACCACATCTGCGTTCGCGACGCTTTCTCTGCTACAGAAAAACCCGTCGCTAGTGGCGCTGGTGTCCGTGGATGTCGCGCGCTTTTGCACGGCGCATGGCATCGTCTGCACCTTGCCGCTTGCATTGTCGTCGCGTAGCGAGCCTTACGAACTGGTCACGCGGCGCGACGCGCCTCTGTCTCCCGGCGTGCGTCTTTTGATGCAGGCGATCGAGGAAGCCGGCCGCGCGTGAACAGGAATCAGACGCTGCCGAGCGACGAAAGATACGGCGGAAGATCGGGCTGCCTCAAGCGCCGGATGATCTCGAAGCGCAGCATCCACCGTGTATCCGCTTCGCCGATGTGCTCCTGTAAGGTCTGCGCCGCGCGTTCGGGCTTGCCGGCGAGAATGTCGTCGATGATGCGCAGATGCTCCGTGAAGGCATCGCTGATGAGCTGATCGGGAATCTGCAGATACGGGTCGCTCAAATAGCGCGTCGGCACGAACAGCACATGCGTACGCTGCAGCGCAAAGACGATCTCCTTGTTCGGGCAATGCGCGAGCAGGTCGATATGCAGGTCTGTTTCCGCCATGTCCATTTCGGCGCCGCCGCGATGCGTGGCCTCGATCGCGCCGATGAGCCGCTCGCGCACGCCTTCGAGAAATTCGCGCGAAACAAGCGGCGCGGCATGCACCAGCGCGGTCGGTTCGAGCAAACGGCGCATTTCGAAGAGATGCCCAATACGCGCCTCGGTCACCTGTTCGGCAATCCAGTGTCCATTGCGGTCCTGCGACAGCGCGCCCACGCTATGCATGCGCGCCATGACGCCGCGCGCCACAGTGCGGCTCACGTCGAAGTACTGCGCCAGCGCTTCCTCGGTAATACGCACCGAGCCGAACAGCACGCGCGTACAAAGTTCGCGCTCCAGATCGGCATACATGCGCTGCCATTGCGGCTCGTTAGTGAGTTCGACCTTGTCGAGCACGGCCGCCTTGCCCGCGCGTTCCGCCGATGCCGTTCCCGCCACGCGATACCCGCGCCCCTCGCTCTCGACGATGATCTTGTCAGCGCACAACGCCGCAAGCGCAATACGCGCAGGCGAGCGGCTGATACAAAAAGACTTCGCGACCTGCGCTTCGAGCAGCTTTTCTCCAGGCGCGATACGTCCGTCCTCGATCATCTCGCGCAACAGCCGGTAAGTGCGATGCTGGATGGAGCCGCCTGCATCAAGCGGCGGGGTATCGGCGGCATTCGTCGCGTAGGTGTTCAACTGGCTCATGTGTTCTTCGTGCAGATTCGATCAATGCTCAACCATACCCCAGCACGTATGCGCCGTCACCGCATGAATTCGGCGATGGCGTCGTTCAGCTGCGCCGCCGCCTGAGGGTCCGCTTCCGAGGCCATCATGTGCCCGCTCGTGCAGGGCAGCCGCAGCAAGGTCGCTTGCGGAATGTGCTCCGCGGCCCAGACGCCCGCTTCAACGGGATTGTAGAGATCGAGCGCGGGCACGCAGACGAGCGTGGGTGCCGCAATCGCGGCCAGCGCCTTTGCGGTGTCGCCATCGAAGCCGGGGGTGGTGCCGACATCGTGGGTATCGTAGGCATGCGACTGCGCAATCCAGTCGAGCGGATCGGCGCGCTGCGTCGCCCACCATGCGGCGCGCGCATCGAGCCAGGCGTATGTGCCGCCCGCTTTCGCGGCGTCATCGGCGAAGCGTTCGGGCGTACGCATGGCGATGATCTGCATCACCGCGAGCCACGCGCTCCAGTCTCCGTTCGACTTAGAAAGCGCGCTGCGTCCCGCATGATTGATCGCCTGCGACCAGGGCGTGGTCTTCGCCATCGGCGTTAGCGCGACGAGCTTGCGCATGAAGCGCGGAAACGTCACGCCCCACTGCAACGCCTGCATGCCGCCCATCGACGCGCCGACCACGGCGGCCACTTCATCGATGCCGAGATGATCGAGCAGCGCCTTCTGGCTCTTCACCAGGTCGCGGATGGTGAAGCGCGGAAAGCGCTCGCCGCCCTGGCTCAACGCATTGGAAGGCGAACTCGACAAGCCATTGCCGAGCGCATCCACGACGATGATGTTCACGCTTTGCGGGTCGAAGGCACGCGCCTCGCCGATCAGAAAGTCCAGCCGATGATGCGTGCTGCCGATCGCGCACAAGCCCAATACCACGGGCCGTGCGCGGTCGCCGATATCGCCGTGCACGACGTAGGACACGAGCAGATCGTCTATATGTTCGCCCGATTCCAGCGCGAAGCGCCCGAGCGTCGCGCTGCGATGCGGCGCGTCGATCCAGCCGGGTTGCATGTCGGGATGACGCATGACGTTCGCTCAGAATTCGATGACCGCGCGCAGCTCCGCGCCCGTGGCGAGCCTTTGCAAGCCGTCGTTGATATCGGCAAGCGCGATATGCGACGTCACGTACTCGTCGAGTTTCAGCGAGCCGTCGAGATACGCTTTGGCGAGCATCCGAAAGTCGCTGGCCGGGTTCGCGCCGCCGTAGCTCGAACGTACGATCTGTTTCTCGCCCATGAGGCTCGCCCAACGAAACGATGCCTCTTCTTCCGCCGGCAGCTTGCCGAGCCACACGACATGCGCGCCGGGCCTTGCAAGCTCCACGCTTGTTCGCAGCGATGCGCGATTGCCCGCAGCCTCGAATACGTAATCCGCGCCGCGTCCCTGGGTCAGATCGGCATGCGCGGCAGCGAGGTTGTCGTCGGCTGAAAGCGCGTGAGTGGCGCCGACCGCGCGCGCAAGATCGAGCTTGTCCGACGCGCGATCCACCGCGATGATGCGCGCCGCGCCCGCGAGCCGCGCGCCCTGCACCGCCGACAAACCGACCGCGCCGCAGCCGATTACCGTCACGGTACTGCCCGGCTCGACCTTCGCGACATTCAGCGCCGCGCCCACGCCCGTCATCACGCCACAGCCGATGAGACACGCGCGGTCGAACGGCATCTCGTGGGGCACCTTCACCGCACACTCTTCCGACACCACGCACAACTCCGCGAAGCTGCCCGAATACATCAACTGATGCACGGGCGCGCCATCGTCGCGAAAGAGGCGAGGCGCGCCATCGAAATGGAACGACTGCGCCGCGTGATCGCGATACGGCTGGCAGAGAATCGAAAGCTTGCGCGCACAGTAAAAGCACGCGCCGCAATGAGGATTCCACGACGTGACGACATGGTCGCCCACCTTCACGCCGCGCACTGCGTTGCCCACCCATTCGACGATACCCGCCGCTTCGTGTCCCGGCACGAACGGAAGCGGCGTGCGCAAGTCGCCGCGCACCGCTTCGAGATCGGTATGGCACAGGCTCGTCGCCTTCACGCGCACGATCACATCCGTGTCGGCCAGATTGCCGAGCGTGACGCGCCTGATCTGCAAGGGCTCGCCTTTACGCTCCAAGACCGCTGCTTCGAATTTCGTGTTCGTCATGCGTCTAGCGTCGTCCGGTTGCGGTTTGTCCCGCGCCCTTGTAGAGAATGTTCAGGTTGCGCTCGCCGATCTGCTGATGCAGCGCGACGAACGCCGGGTCCAGTTCCTCGGTCGGACGCGGCTCGTGCTCGAAGGTGTTGTACGTATCGATGCCGCGCACGAGCGTGGCGCTGTCCTCGCCTTCGAGCTGGCGCACGTAAGTCGGGATATAGCGGATGGCATAGCCGATGCGCCGCTTGTCCGAATGGTTGGGCGGCGAGCCATGCACGATTCGCACATGATGAAGCGACATCTCGCCCGGCGCGAGTTCGATCGATACCGCCTGCGCTTCATCCACTTCCACCGCGACTTCCTGCCCGCGTGTGAGCAGATTGTGCTCGTTGAAGGTATCGCGATGCGGCATCTGGTCGAGCAGATGCGTGCCCGGCACGACCTGCATCGCACCGTTCGAACGGTTGCTCTCCGAAAGCGCGACCCACGCGGTCACGACATCGGGCTTGGACAACCCCCAATACGTCGAGTCCTGATGCCACGACACGTAAGCCGGGTCGCGCGCGTTCTTGATGAAGAAGCTGCTTGCCCAGACCAGCAGATTCTCGCCGTAGAGATCGTCGATTGCATCGACTACCTTGTCGTTGCGCACGAGATCGTTGAGCCACGGAAACAGCAGATGGCTCTTTACGTTGAGCGCCTTCTTCGCGAACGAACTTTTCTCGTGCTCGAAGTCCTCCAGGCGCTTGCGCAGTTCGAGCGCGGTCTCTTCGGACATCACGCGAATGGGCGCGACATAGCCGTGTTGCTGGAAATGTTCAACCTGTTGCGGGGTCAATGCCTTCAGCATGATGCGAGTCTCCTTTTTTCCGTGATTCAAGCAACCTGCATGCGCACCGGTGTTTCCAGCGCGCCGCGCCCGGAGGTAAAGCCGCCTGAGCGCAATACGCGGCCGTCTATCGCGCGTGCATCAGTGACGCCTGCGAGGGCCATCGTCATATCGAGTTCATCGCGGATGATTTCGAGCGCACGTGTCACGCCCGCTTCACCTTCCGCGCCGAGTCCATACAGAAATGCGCGGCCTATGTACACGCCGCGCGCGCCGCAAGCGAGCGCTTTCAACACGTCTTGTCCCGAGCGGATGCCACCGTCCATGTGCAGTTCGATATCGCCATGCACGGCTTCTGCGATACGCGGCAGCATGGAAATGCTCGAAGGCGCGCCGTCCAGTTGACGCCCGCCATGATTCGAAACGATGAGCGCGTCCGCGCCGATATCGCGGGCAATGCGCGCGTCTTCCTCGTCGAGGATGCCCTTCAGGATGATCTTGCCGCCCCACTGCTTGCGCACCCAGTCGATGTCCTGCCACGTGAGCGTCGGGTCGAACTGCCGCGCGGCCCAGTCGGCCATCGACGCGATGCCCGTCACGCCCGGCGCATGTCCGACGATATTGCCGAAGGTGCGGCGCGGCGTGCCCAGCATGCCCGCACACCAGCGCGGATAGCGCGACAGATGCGCGAGGTTGCGCAGCGTGAGCTTTGGCGGCGCGGACAGACCGTTCCGTTTGTCCTTGTGGCGCTGGCCTTGAATCTGCAAGTCGAGCGTGAGGACGAGCGCGGAACACCCGGCAATTTTCGCGCGATAAATCAGGTCCGCAATGAAACCGCGGTCCTTCATCATGTAGAGCTGAAACCAAAAAGGCTTCTGCGTATGCGCGGCGACGTCCTCGATCGAGCAGATGCTGACCGTCGATAACGTGAACGGCACACCGAAGCGCGCGGCCGCGCGCGCCGCGAGAATCTCGCCATCCGCGCGTTGCATGCCGGCGATGCCGGTCGGTGCAATGGCGACCGGCATCGAAACGGGGATACCAGCCATCGTCGTCGTGAGATTGCGCTCGCTGAAATCCACGGCGACACGCTGCCGGAACTGCAGTTGCGCGAAGTCGTCACTGTTCGCGCGATACGTCGATTCGGTCCACGAACCGGCATCGACATAGTCGTAGAACATGCGCGGCACGCGCTTCCTGGCGGCGATGCGCAGTTCCTCGATAGTCGCGTAATGTCGCATGATTTTTCGCCGTTACGCGAGTTCGGGTTGAAGCTGCAATTGAGGCTTGGGCGGTCTTACGAACACCGCGACGAAGATCGCGCCGAGCGCGGCGATCGCGCCGGTCAGCAAGAACGCGCTCTTGAAGTTGCCGGACCATTGCACGAGAAAACCCGTCAAGGCCGGCGCGACGATCCCCGCCAGATTGGCGATGAAGTGCACGAAACCGCCGACCGCGCCGACGCGCCGCTTTTCCACGGTATCGAGCACGATCGCGAAGTAGGTGTTGTACGACGCGTACATGAAGAAGACGGCGATGGCCATCAACGTGACCGCGCTCGTCAGGTCCGTCACCGTGCCTGTCACGCCGATGCACACCGCGCCCGCGCCCAGGCTCGTGATCAGCACGATCTTGCGCGCGAAGATGGCGCGGCCGGTCTTCTTGTAGATCCAGTCGCAGACCAGGCCGCCGACCACGAGGCCCGTCGCGCCGACCGCCCACGGAATCACGCTCACCACGGCCATCTTCTGAATGCTGAGGTGATGCGCCATCGTCAGATAGCTCGGGAACCACGACAGGAAGAAGTACAGGATGTAGGCGTAGCCGAAGAAGGCGAACGCGGTCGAAAGGATCGCTGGGCGCAGCAGGTAAGTGGACAACGGCGCGGGGGAGCCATCGGCGGCGAGGGCCGCGTCGTCTTGCGCGAGGGCTTCGGCGGATTCCTCGATGGGCGTCGACGGCTTGTCCTTCGCCAGCAGCAACCACGCGAGCACCCAGAGCGTGCCGACCGCGCCGATGATCACGAACGACATACGCCAGCTCGTCGCCAGCGCGAGAAAGCCGACCACGGGCCCCGCGATCGCCGCGCCGACCGACTGTCCGGAATTCGCGATACCGATCATGCTCGCCTGCTGCCTGCGCGGAAACCAGTTCGACACGAGCTTGTTGATGTTGGCGCAGAGCGGCCCTTCACCCATGCCAAAGACAATGCGCACGAGCAACAGACTGACGATGCCGACCGCCGTTGCCGTCAATCCGCAAAAGAGCGACCAGACGAGCATGGAGACGGCGAGCACGGA
The DNA here is from genome assembly GCF_023631025.1 of Caballeronia sp. GACF4. NCBI lineage: Bacteria > Pseudomonadati > Pseudomonadota > Betaproteobacteria > Burkholderiales > Burkholderiaceae > Caballeronia > Caballeronia sp. GACF4. The sequence goes on along the minus strand of NZ_JALQDW010000026.1, from coordinate 144,479 downwards.
TTTCGGTCCCCATCGATCCGCCGAATAGCCGCCGACGAAACAGAAGATCGCGTAGCCCACAAAAAAGCTGGAGAACACGATGCCGAGTTGCGCGGGATCGAGGTTGAGCTCGCGGGAAATGAGCGGCGCGGTGATCGATAACGCCGCCCGGTCGAGATAACTGATCGCTCCACCTACGAACAACAGACTTACGAGAGTCCAGCGCGCACGCGTCTCCATCGATGTCTCCTGGTGAGGGCCTCGGTTTGCGCTGAAAACGTTCAGTGCATCCAATGTACATTCAGCGTAGTTGAGACAAGCGGGGCGTGTCAATGAAGGAGTTGCAGGGGTAAACCTTTACGGCTTCGATCGGTGGAGGCGGAACGCTTCGCGTCGAACGGCCATCATCGGCGCCCTAAAGCTCCCCGCGCCCCCGCCGTTAACCGTTGTGATGGATGGCTTTTCGCCACTCCGGCCTTTGCCGATCCGCGCATCGCACCGACATGGACCAACTGACTGAGGTGTACACGCTGCCCCGCTTGCGGGCAGCCAAGTGGTTACTGCACGCGGGGCCGGACATCCCCCGCGCGATTCGCGTCGCCCTGGTCGGCAGTCTGTTCGGCACGCTGCCCATTTTCGCGGGCGGCGTGCTCAACACGATTCTCGTCGCCTGGGTGCTCACGCGCCGTCATCCGACCATCGCGTTTCATGTGTGGCTCGCGCTCGAAATCGCCGTGTGTTTCGTACGGCTCGTCGTGCTCGTCCTTGCGCGCCGCCGCGCGCGCGAACGGCGCGCCACGTTCACCGATCTCTACGTGCTGCTCGCGCCCATGTGGGGCGCGACGGTCGGCTACGGCGCCCTTGTCAGCGTGCTCTCCGGCGACTGGGTCGCGGCCACGCTCTCGTTTTTGTCTGCGGCCGCGATGGTCGGCGGCATCTGTTTTCGCAACTTCGGCGCGCCGCGTCTGGTCGCCGTGATGATCTTCCTGTCGCTCGGGCCGTGCTGCGTAGGCGCACTCCTGTCGGGCGAGCCGACGCTCTGGGTCACGTGCCTGCAGATTCCGTTTTATCTCTTCGCGATGAGCGCCGCCGCGTACCGCCTGAACGGCATGCTCGTCACGACGATGAAGGCCGAGCAGGAAAACGACCGCCGCGCGCGATACGACGAGCTCACCGGCCTGCTCAATCGCGCCGGTCTGTTCCGGGCGTTGCGCTCGCGCGTGCCAGGCAAGCGTTATCAGAACGATGAAAGCGCGCTGCTCTATCTCGATCTCGACGGCTTCAAGGCGATCAACGACGATCACGGCCACGAAATCGGCGACACGCTCCTCGCGCTCGTCGCGAAACGCTTGCGCCTGGTATCGGGCGAAGGCGCGCTGGTCGCGCGCCTGGGCGGCGACGAATTCGTGATCGTGACGCCTCCCGAAGCCGACCCGCCGGCACTCGCCGACACGCTCGTGCGCGAACTGTCGAAGCCATTCATGGCGAACGACGGGATGGCGCTTGGGATCGGCGTGAGTATCGGCATTGCGAAGTTCAGCGACGACGACCGCGAACTCGACGGCGTGTTGCGCGACGCCGACAACGCGCTCTACGAAGCCAAGCGCGCGGGCAAGAATCGTTGGGTGGCGGCAGAACGCTGGTTCAAGGCGGCGCGGCCATCCGGCATTCGTCCGGCGGCGCGGACTGCATGAGCCCGAAGCCCGAAGCCGGAAGCCCGAAGCCGGAAGCCGGAAGCCGGAAGCCGGAAGCCGGAAGCCGGAAGCTAAAATTTACCGGCTTCTGACGAAGGCAAGTAAATCGGTATTCGAAGTTCGCTGTTTTTACCGCTGAAGCTATAAAGAATATTGTTTTTCAATCGGTCCGGCGATTAAAAGGCATGCATGACTTGCATCCGAAAGGCGGGTTTCGCCGTATCGACTCCTAATCGATTCAGCTACGCCTTACAAGCGGAGTCAAAATTTCCTCTCCTCGCAAACGTTTGCGCAGGATTTTGTGTTTCAATACCAAAATAAAATATCGGCTGCGCTTTTCGATATTTCCGCGATTACAATTCGCGATCCGTCGATTGGAACAAGAGCTATGCACTCGCAATTCGAGGCTTCGACTCCGAACATGAAATCAAAGGCGGAACATAACCGTCAGGCGCACTTTCAGCGCTGGTTCGCTATTTTTGCAAGTCTCGCCCATTCCCGGCTGCCGCTTCCCGCTTATCTGCAAAGAGTCACGGATACCTTGAGGGAAGTTGCCGGCGTGGCGTCCGCGGTTGTCGAGTGGATCGAAGGCGATCAGCTCGTCTATTGCGCGGCGAGCGGAGTCGCCGCGAAAAGCGTCGGCACGCGTCTGCCCACCGCGGGCAGTCTTTCGGGCTTGTGCATCACGCGGCAACAAGCGCTCATCAGCCGCAATACGGCGAATGATCATCGCGTGGATCGTGCTGCATGCGAAGCCGTCGGTGCTGTCTCCATGGTGGTCGCGCCGGTCATTTACGAAGGCCGTTCGGTCGCGGTGCTGAAACTCATTTCAAGCGAACCCGATTACTTCAGCCAAAGCGATATCTCCATTCTCAACGCGTTTTGCGCGTGCATTGCGGAAACCTTTGCACGCGAGGAAATCGCGCAGGAGAACCGCAAACTCCTGCAAGAGAATCAAAGCGTCAATGCGGACCTGACGGTCGAATTGTCGTTACGTATCGAATACGAAAAAAAGCTTGCCGATGCCATGCGTCGTCGCCGCACCGTGCTCGACAACGCGCATATTGCGTTCGTCGCCATGGACGAAGCCGGCATGGTCGTGGACTGGAACGAGGCTGCGACCAGCCTCTTCGGCTGGCGCGCGCAAGAGGCGCTCGACCGCGAACTCGCGCAGCTCATCGTGCCGGAGCGTTATCGCGATGCGCATCGCGCCGGTCTCACGCGCTATCTCGCCACCGGCGAGGCGCGCATGATGAATACGCGCGTGGAACTGCATGCGCTGCGCCGCGACGGCAGCGAATTCGCCGCCGAGCTGACCATCAGCGAAGTGTGGTTCGACGGGCAGCGGCAGTTCGCGTGCTTCATTCACGACATCACGGATCGCCGCCGCGCGACGGAAGCGGACGAACGCCTGCGGCTCCTCATCCATTCGGTGAGCGATTACGCGATCTGCATGCTCGACCACGATGGCATCATCCGTTCGTGGAACGACGGCGCGCGCGCGCTCTACGGCTTCACCGCGCAAGAAGCGATCGGCCGGCATTTCGCGCTCTTCTATCTGTCGGACGAACAGGGCCGCGACCGTCCTGGCGACGACTTGCGCCTCGCGGCGGAACGCGGCCGCACGGAACACGAGGACTGGCGCACGCGCAAGGACGGCTCGGAGTTCTGGGCGCACGTCATTCTGAGCGCGCTGCCCGCCGCCGATGGCCGCGAAAAAGGCTTCGTCGCGATCACGCGCGACATGACCGCGCGCAGGCGTTTGGAAGAACTCGAGGCGTCGAGCCGCCGCATGAACGAGTTTCTCGCGCTGCTCGGCCATGAACTGCGCAATCCGCTCGCGCCCATCCGCAACGCGGTGAGCATTCTCAAACTGAAGGCTTCCGACGATGCCGATGTCATTCGCAGCCGCCATATCGTCGACCGGCAGCTCGCGCATCTGACCAAGCTGGTGGACGATCTGCTCGAAGCGGGCCGCGTGAGTTCCGGCAAGATCCGGCTCGCGACCGAGACCGTGGATATCGCCGATGTCGTGCACCTGAGTGTCGAAGCGAGTCAACCGCTTTTCGAGGCGCGCGGGCAGCGGCTCGACGTGGACGACAGCGGCCAGCGCCTCTTCGTCAATGGCGACCCGACGCGGCTCGTGCAAGCGCTCAATAACCTGCTCAACAACGCGGCGAAATTCAGTCCGCCCGAGTCGACCATCCGGCTGGAAATCGGTCCACGCGGCGGCGCGGCGCTTCTGCGCGTGACGGATCAGGGTCGCGGCATTTCCGCCGATGCGCTCGCCTCCGTATTCGATCTTTTCGTGCAGGAGCATGCGCCGGGCGCGCATCCGGATGAAGGCGGGCTTGGCATCGGCCTCACGCTGGTTCGAGCGATCGCCGAATTGCATGGCGGCCACGTCGAGGCGAAGAGCGGCGGCACTGGCAAGGGCAGCGCGTTCAGCTTGTGGCTGCCGCTCGCGCAACCGCCCACGCAGGGCATCATGCCGCCTTCCGCGCCGAATGCGGTGGCGAGCCGTCAGCTCGACGTGCTCGTCGTCGACGACAATCGCGACTCGGCCGACAGCATGACCTTGCTCGTCGATATGCTCGGTCACGCGGCGCGCGCGGCGTATGACGGCCCGGAAGCGCTGGCATCGTTCGGGACGACGCGTCCGCAAGTCGTGCTGCTCGATCTATCGATGCCGGGCATGACGGGCTTCGACGTCATTCGTCAGATGCGCGATGAAGGCAAGCGTGTGATCGTCGCCGCAATGACGGGTCTTGGTTCCGACGAAGACATGGCGCGCACGCGGGCGGCCGGGTTCGACGCGCATTTGGTCAAGCCGGTGGATTTGCCTGAGCTGGAGCGCGTGTTGGCGATGGCGGGGAAGTGAGGGTGTGCGGGCGGTTGGCGGTGGGCATCCTGCGGGCCTATGCCAAGCGTTGAGCCGTCGGCGTCAAGTCGCGACCGCCTGCGCCGCCTCGCGGACCACTTTTTCCGCTGATCCACGCGCTGCAGACAAGCGCAACGTGCGCGCTCAATCAATCGGCGCGACAATGCGTTATCGCTGACCCGCGCGCACTCATCGCCATGACTTCTTTCGCAACGCTTACGAATCTCTGGCAACTCGCCGGCCTCCCCGACGATGCCCTCCACCTCGTCGATCTACCCGGACACGACCCGGTGTTCCCGTCATCCTTCGCCGTGGGCGAAGCGGCGCAATCGACCATCGCGGCGGCAGCGCTCGCGGCCTCCGAGTTGGCTCATGCGCGCGGCGTCGACCGCCAGCGCGTGAGCGTCGACATGACGCACGCGGCCGTCGAATGCACCGACTGGTTCACGGTCGATGGTGCCGAACCCGAGACCTGGGGTGAATTCTCGGGCCTCTACCGCACGGCCGATGGCTACGTGCGCATACACGCAAACTTCGAGCATCATCAGGATGGCGCGTTGCGCGTGCTGGGTCTCGACCCGCACAGCGCCACGCGCGCCGATGCCGAACGCGCGCTGCTCGAATGGCGCGCGAACGATTACGAAACCGCGTGCGCCGAACGCGGCCTCGTCGTGACGATGCTGCGCAGCTTCGAAGAATGGGATGCGACGCCGCAAGCCAAAGCCATCGCCGCGCAGCCGTTGCTGAAGATCACGCGTATCGGCGACGCCGCGCCACTCGCGCTGCCCGCGCTCGACAATGACGCGCGCCCGCTGACCGATATCCGCGTGCTGGACGTCACGCGCATCCTTGCCGGTCCCACGGGCGGTCGAGCGCTCGCCTCGTTCGGCGCGGACGTGATGCTCGTGAATTCGCCGCATCTGCCGAACATTCCCGCTATCGCCGAGACGAGTCGCGGCAAGCGCTCCGCGCATCTCGACCTGCGCACGGAAGACGGTCGCGCGACGCTGTGGCGGCTGATCGATGACGCGCATGTCTTCTCGCAAGGCTATCGGCCGGGCGGGATCGCCGAGCTTGGCTTCGGGCCCGAGGCGCTGGTGGCGCGGCGGCCGGGCATCGTGTACGTGTCCTTGTCGGCTTATGGCACGGAAGGTCCGTGGGCGGATCGGCGTGGCTTCGATTCGCTCGTGCAGACCGCGATAGGCTTCAACGCCGCCGAAGGCGAAGCGCAGGGCGATGGCAAACCGCGAGCGCTGCCCATGCAGATGCTCGACATGGCGAGCGGCTTTCTGATGGCGTTCGGCGCGGCCGCCGCGCTATGGAAGCAACAAACGGAAGGCGGTAGCTGGCACGTGGAGGTTTCGCTCGCACAGACGGGACACTGGCTGCGCGGGCTTGGACGTATCGACGGAGGGTTGAAGACGGCGCGGCCGGACATCGCCGCATACACCGAGGAAAGCAAATCGGGTTTCGGCATGCTGCGCGCGGTCACGCCGAGCGCGCGCTTCGAGCGCACGCCGGCGGGTTACGCGAGGCCATCGGTGCCGCCGGGAACGGATGAGGCGAAGTGGTGAGTTCGTGGCATGGGCGGCGATTTCAAACGCGACATGCAGAACTTCGCATCAACTCAAGTAACCAAGATGCTCCGCAAGGATCACACTGCCCACGCCGATTAGAATCAGCCCGCCCAAGATCTCCGCGCGCTTGCCGATAGTCGCGCCGACCAGCCGTCCGACCATCACGCCGATGGTCACCATGAGCATGGTTGCGAAGCCGATGGTCGCGGCGGTCGAGAAGATATCGACATCGATGAACGCGAGGCCCGCGCCGACCGCCATCGCGTCGATGCTGGTGGCAAAGCCCGTGACGGCGAGGACCCAGAAGGAATGTGAATTGGGCTTCTCTTCTTCGTGAGCCGATTTGCTTAAGCCTTCGCGGATCATGCGCGCGCCGAGCACGAAAAGCAGGCCGAAAGCGATCCAGTGGTCCCACGCGGTGACGTATTGCGCGGCGGCGCGGCCGAGCGCCCACCCGACGAGCGGTGTGAGCGCCTCGATTACGCCGAAGATGACTCCCGCCTTGAGCGCCTCGCCGATGCGCGGTTTATGCAGGCTCGCGCCTTTGCCCACGGCGGCGGCGAAGGCGTCGGTGGACATGGCGAAAGCAAGGAATACGGTGGAAGCGAGGTTCATCGAGTAGCGCTCTGGTCTGGTCGGGCAAGCACAAGGACAGAAGGCGCGCCCGACCGGAAGCGCATTCTGTCGATGGTCTTGCCAACCTGTGACGGCTGCCCATGCCACGGTCGAAAGACCGAGCGTGTTGACATGGACGCTTTCCCGGGCGGGAAAGCCGGCTACTCCCCAACGAAGAAATGCGAGCTTAACACGACAGATCACCCGATCCGGACCATTGGGTTAAAGTGGGTTGCAACGCCGCATCCCTAACGCTCAGGAGGCACCATGGAGGCAGAACACATCACCCAGTCAGAAGCCCGCGCGGCCGTCGAGCGTCTTTACGCCGCCTTCGCGCAAAAGGACGTGAACTTGCTGCGCCAAGCCGTGACGTCGGACTGGGAATATCTGCCTGAGCCGGCCGGCTTCGAGGCCGGTCCCGACCAGATGATCCCGATCTTCGCGGAGATGGCGGCTGCGCTGCCTGACATGCGCATCGAGATTCTAGACATGCTCACGCAGGACAATCGCGTCGGCGTGCGCGCGGAAGTGAGCGGTACGCAGTCCGGTCCGTTGATGGGCATCGCGGCGACATCGAAGCCGGTTCGATTTGCCATTCACTCGTTCCATGAGATACGCGATGACCGTGTGTCGAAGACGTGGCATCTGGAAGACTGGTTGAGCGTGTTTCGGCAAATTGGCGAAGTGCCGCGCGATATTGGATCGGATGCGTAATTCGAGAACGCGCGAAGTCGATTGAAACGACAAAGGTCAGAAGCATACGTCGTTTATCATTCTCTCCAACACGTCGTGGGCGGCGCGTCGCGAATTTTCTATTTTCAAATGCGCCGCGCATTGCCCGCTGACTATTCAGCTTTGATTTTTCCGACCAAATAAATCTCGCAACGCGCTTGCTTCTGAAGCCTGAATCGCTGTCGCCATTAAGATTACATCCTCCGCTCTTCGATTATCTCGCAAAGATAAGCGCGGCTCGTGAAAGTGACGCGATTAAGTCTTGATTATCCCGTCTGTCACCGTCTATATTTCTCGACGCACCGCGCCATTCCCTTCGGCAAAAGGCGCGGCCCCGCTTGCGCTTCACGTTATCAGCATCGCGCTATTCACCTGTCTTCGCGTTCGCGAATGAATTTAATTTTCCGCGACATAAGCGAGCACACGTCATCGGCTTGTTTTGGATTATGCAAATCGCTCATCGCTTAATTAGTTTTTGCAGAAACACAAAACCTGTTTTGCCTGCGATCTTTTCAGCAAGTCTGTTATTAACCGCTTGCGGTGGTTCGGACAGCGCTAACGTGCCATCGAGCGTCGATGATTCACGCTATCGTCATCACGCCGCGTCCACCGCCATAAATCCTGTCGCCAGCGATTTATTCTACGGAATGAACGGTCACAACAGTTACGGCGATGTCTATTATCTTGCTGGCGCCGCCAGACAATTAGCGCAGCTTCAGGATCTCGGCATCAAACTGTATCGCAACGAGGTGTATAGCAAATCAACCGCCATGCGTCTCGCCAATGTGGCCAACGCGCTGGCCGCCGGTGGGGTGACGGTGTACCCGGTGATCTTGATGGGCATCGATTTCGCCGATGAAGACTCCGCCTACCAATCGGCCTATGCGCTCGCGCGCGACGTCGTGAGTGTGCAGCGTTACGCCTACTACGAAGTCACCAACGAACTCGGCTCGGCAACGGTCGCCGGATGGGTGGACGGCGTGCGGCCCACGGACTTCGACAACCAAAAGTTCCAGATTGCGCGTGGCGTCATCCGAGGCATGATCGCCGGCATCAAGTCGATGGACCCGTCGGGCAAGATCGTCATGGGCGGCAATGCGTGGATGCAGTACGGCTTCGTGACGATGCTCGCGAACGGCACACAGCCGGACGGTTCGGACGGGCATCCCATCGTGACGTGGGACATCACGGCATGGCACTGGTACTCCGACCAGGGCAACATCGAGCACGCGTGCGGCGGCACGGGTTGCTACAACGTCATCGGCGCGCTTGCCCGGTTCGGCAAGCCGGTATGGATCAATGAAATGGGCGTGCGGCCCGACTTCGGCACCGATCAGCAAGCGGCCGCCTTCCTTGCCAACGACATGCTCGGCGGCCTGAGAGCGATCGCGGTGCGCTACGACATCGAATCCTTGCAGATCTACCAGCTCTACGACGATCCGCCTGGCGGCGAAGGACCTTACGGCGTGATCCTCGACGACGGCCAGACGCCCAAGCCCGCCTACGCCGCCGTGAAGCAATTCATCGCCACCAATCCGCGTCCATGACAGGCATCACCGCAGACCGAACACGCCCACGCCGTTGCGCGTCCCCACATAGACCTTGCCGTTCGCGATCATCGGCGTAATGAACTTGTTGCCCTGCCCGAACTGATCGCGCGCGCCCGCCGCCTGATTGCTGTTGTAAAGCTCGCGCGCGAGATTGCTGGCGTCGTAGGCGTGCAGCACGGCGATGGTGCCATTCTCCACCGCCCACACGATGCCGTTCGCCGCGCCGTTCGCAGACACGCTCGGTGTGGCGCCCGGCGAGCCGAAACTGTTCGCGGTCTGGCTCGTCGGCGTCGTGGACAAGGCGGCGTTCGCGATGCCGAACGCCTTGATGCTGTCGCCAATCGAGCCGAAATAAACGGTGTTGTTGAAGTACGCGGGCATGGCGAACATCGGGCCGCGAATCTGCCCGACGATCTCCTGATAGATGTGATCCGCATTCGAATCGAACTTGCCCATCGCGTCGCGGTTGACCACGTAGATCGTCGATGTCTTGCCCGCGCCGAGCGCGAGATGATGCGTCGTGCCGCCCGCATCGACGAGATCGGGCAATACGAGCGCGCCGCCCGAACCCAGATCTTCATCGGCCGCCGATTCGTTCACCGTGTTCGACGGCTGGAAATAATCAGTGACGGCGAGGGCGGGCGAAGTCCCGAGTTTCAGAAAGCCGTTGCCGAAATTGCCATGAATCGGCATGCCGTTGCCGTCGAGCGTGGCGTCGAAAGTGCCGTTGGCATCGAGGAAATAGATCGACGTGCCGTCCGACGCGAGGCCCGCGCCGCTCATCCAGATCGCGCCCATCTGGCCGTTCGGCGTGAGATTGAGCACGTTTGCCTGCTGCAGCGTGCTGGCGTTATAGCCGATCACCCAACCGGTGTACGGCATGATATCGCAATGCGATGTCCACGCGGTATAGACCACGCCGTTTTGCAGCAACAGCGAAGCGCGCTCGGCGTACTGGCCGGGATCGAAGCTCACGCGGCCATTCGCGCTGCCCGCGCCCGTGCCGGGATACGACGCGGCGATTTCGGTCGGACCGTTGAAAAGTTCCGCACCTGTCGTGATGTCGAGCGCATGAATGCGCTGGTGATACTTGCCCGACGTGTCTTTCGACATGCCGACCACGTAGATCGCGCCATTCGGGCCGCGCGTGCGGTCGATGACCGGCGTCGCCGTAATGCCGATGGTCGGCGTGATCTGGCCGCAGCCATGGTCGTCGCTCGGTGTTTCGCCTGCGCCTAACGTCGACGATTTCCACAGGATCGCGCCGGTGTCGGCGTCGAACGCGTAGACACTGGCGTTTTCGGTGGCGACGTAGAGCACATTGTGCGTGCCGCCCGCGATTGCCACGCTCGTCAGGAAGAGCGGTTCCGCGTCCACGGGTCCGTCCGCCGCAAGCACGTTGAGCTTGCCGAAGGTCGTCGAATTGACGTTCGCGGGCGTGAGCTTCGTTTCCGCGAGTTGCTGGCCCGTGCGGCCGATGTCGTTGTGATAGGTCGCAACGTCCATCGGATGGGCGACAGGGGCAACGACGGTGCCCCCGCCCGCTCCGCCCGAAGACCCCGAAGACCCCGAAGCGCCGGATGCGTCCGATGCGCCTGAAGGGCTCGAAGCACCCGCGGGACTCGACGCGCCTGACGGAGTCGACGCCGCTGACGGACTTGAGGCCGCCGAAGGATTCGACTCCGGCGCGCTGCTGCCCGCCGCCGGAGTCGAACTGGAACCGCCTCCCCCGCTGCATCCGCCAATGATGGCCGACACGATTACTGCGCTACACAGCCACGGCAACGCGCCGGCACGGCTCGAGCGATCCCCTTTCATACATCCTCCCTTCTGGAAGAACGGCGTAATCAGTCGGTTTTGCCCTGCATTGGAGCAATTTGGATTCCACTTCCATCACAAACGGCCTGTGCCCTTCAGCTTGCACGCAAACCACACTTTTGGAAATATTGAAAGCAACTTGTTGCACTGCGTCACAACATGCTAATATAGGGTTATTACCTAGTTAGTTACCCTAGGTCGTTCATTTTTAAGGGAGTTTAGTCATGGCCGTCATCGCCGTTACCTCAAGTTCGTTTGTTTTCGCCATTGCCAAGACCGTGCGCGCCGCTTTTCTGGACGCGCTCAAGACACGCGCAAAAGTCAGCAAGCTGATGGCCGATGCCTATCGGCGCGCGGCTTGAGTCGCTCCACACGCGGCGGCGATCATGCTGTCGCGCAGGTTGAAAAAGGAACGGCGGGCAATTGCCCGCCGTTCCTTTTTTTCGCTTACCGTTTGCGTTACTGCAGCGTGTAGGCAATCACGTAGTCGCCGGCTTTCGTGCCGAGAGAACCGTGGCCGCCAGCCGTGACCAGCACGTATTGCTTGCCGCTGGCATCGGCGTAACTCATCGGCGTCGCCTGGCCGCCCGCGGGCAGACGCGCTTCCCACAGTTTGTGCCCATCGCGCACGTCGTAGGCGCGCACGTACTGGTCGAGCGTACCGGTGAGGAACGCCACGCCGCCTGCCGTGACCATCGTTCCGCCGAGGCTTGGCACGCCGAGCGGCATCGGAATGGGCAGCGGCGCGCTATCGCGGATCGTGCCGTTCTTGTGCTGCCACGCAATCCCGCCCGTGCGCAGATCCACGCCCGCCACGTAACCCCACGGCGGCGCCTGACACGGAATGCCGAGCGGCGAAAGAAACGCGCTGATTTCATAGGCGAACGGCGTGCCGCGCGCCTGCTTGATACCGCTCGTCTCGCTGCCCTTCTTTTCCCCTTGCTGCGCGTCGAGCTTCTCGCGCGGAATCAGTTTCGACACGAACGCCATGTAGTCTGGATTCGCGATGAGGATCTGCCGCACCGGATCGACCGACACGCCGCCCCAGTCGAACACGCCGAAGTTACCCGGAAACACGAGCGTGCCCTGCTCGGACGGCGGCGTGAACGGGCCTTCGTAACGCAGACTCTTGAACTTGATACGGCACCAGAGCTGATCGAACGGCGTCGTGCCCCACATGTCGGCCTCGCGCACGCGCGGCGGATTGAAGTTGAGCGCGGAAACCGCCTGCGTCGGCGCGGTGTGGTCGCCACGCGCAGCGCCTTGCGGCACCGGCGTCTCGGTAATGGGCACGATCGGCTTGCCGGTTTCGCGGTTCAGCACGTAAATGCTGCCCTGTTTCGTCGATGCAATCACCGCCGGTTGCGTGCCCTCCGCCGTCTGCAAATCGACGAGCGTCGGTTGACCGCCCACATCCATGTCCCACAGATCGTGGTGCGTGAACTGGTAGTTCCAGCGCAGCTTGCCCGTGAACGCATCCAGCGCGACCAGGCCTGCCGCGAAGCGCTCGGCTTGCGGCGTGCGCTGTCCGCCCCACTGATCGGGCGTTTGGTTGCCCATTGGCAGATAAATGAGACCGCGCTTTTCGTCGACGCTGAACATCGACCACATGTTGGGCGAGTTGCGCACGTAGGTGCCGCCCGGCGCGATCGGTTCGGTGGCGTCCGGATTACCCGAGTCCCAGTTCCAGACCAGATGGCCGTCGTTCACGTCGAACGCGCGGATCACGCCAGAAGGTTCGTTGTTCGATTCGTTGTCCGTCACGTGACCGCCGACGATTACCAGATTGCGCACCACAGCGGGTGGCGAGGTGGAGTAATAGCCGCCGGGCGTGAACGGTCCGATGTTCAAACGCAGATCGATCGCGCCGTTCTTGCCGAAGTTCGTGCAGGGCTTGCCGGTATCGGCGTCGAGCGCAAAGAGCCGGGCGTCGGCGGTCGGCAGAAAGAGACGGCGCGAGCACTCGCCGGTGGCGGCGGTTTGAGCAACGGCTACGGGTGCGGCCGGTGCGGCCGGTGCGCCGGGCGCGGATGCTTCGGCGGGCGCGGAGGCGCTGGCCGAAGCGGTGGCGTCGGAAGCCGTCGTATCCGTCGAAGCCGCGGGCGCGGATGCGCTCGCGTCGAGCGCTGGCGCGGAAGCGGAAGCGGAAGCAGCCGCATCGGCGGCGGAGGGCGGACCCACGTGCATTGCCGCATCGTAATAAGCGACGCCCCGGCAAGTCATGTGCTCCCAGTGTTTGAAGCCGATGGGACTTTGAATCTGCGGATCGAAGCGCCAGCGTTCCGCACCCGTCGCGGCATCGAGCGCGATCACCTTGCTATGCGGCGTGCACAGAAAAATGGTGTTGCCGACCTTGATCGGCGTGTTCTCGTCCGTCGTCTCCGTGGGATCGTCGGGGCCGGGCATGTCGCCGGTGCGAAACGTCCACGCCACTTTCAGCTGATGCGCGTTCTCGGGCGTGATCTGCGCGATCGGCGCATACCGTTGCGCCAGCGGCGAGCCGCCGTAATCGGTCCAGTCGCTTGCCGCGCGTCCAGTGCCGGCGTTCAGATCGGCCTGATTCGGATCGGCGGCTACGTTGACATCGATACGTCCCGGACGGTCATGGAAGTCCTGAAAGTACGTGCCTGCACCGAGCAACAGCGTGAGGATGACGGCAGCGGCCAGCGGCACGCGCGCGGCGCGTGCAGTCGAAGGCGGCCCGAACAGCGCGCCGCGATGCACGAATGGAATCAGCAGCCACAGTGCGAGCAGCAGCCAAATCCAGAGACGTGGCATGAGTTGCCAGAAATCGAACTTGACTTCGAAGACGGCCCAGATCGTCGAGGCGAACAGGAAAATTGCAAACAGCAAGAGCGCGGAGCGTCGCCGTATCAACAGCAAAAGGCCGGTCAGTACGATGGCCGCGCCCGCGATTACGTAGTACCACGATCCTTGCAAGGTCACGAGGTAAGCACCACCGGCCGCAAGCACCGCGCCGATGATGATGAACCCGACGGCCGTGACGAACGTGAGCGGATGAAGTCTTCCGGTGCCAGCCATACTGCTACCCTCCGTGATGATGAATGGCGGAACACAGCCGTCCTGCGGCCGTGGTTCGGACATGGTGAACCGGGGGAGGGTAGCAATTCGCGTGCCGTGACGACACGTTGCAATGGCTCAAGCCAGAGCGCGCGGCCAGCGTCCGAGACGAACGTCGGCTATGGGGAGATCGGCGAGTAATGCAGCTTTCAGATCGCTTCGTTCGGAGAAGCGCGGCGCGTCGAGCCACGCGAGGAACTCGTCGCACCACACGCCCCACGCGTTCTCGTCGAAATCGAAGTCTTCGTCGATACGCCCGTTATCGCGCAGGTACGCGCCCATCACTTCCTTGCCGTTCCAGTAAGCCACGGCCACGTCGTTGAAATCAGCGGTCATGCCGCGCGGCAGGTCGCGCAACAACATGGCGACATGCGCTTTGAACGAGGCAAAATCGGTCGGTCTCATCGCGTGCTCCGCTTCAAGGATGTCATCGTGCCCGATATCGCGTGCCCGCCTCAGCCGAACACGCGCTTGTTCAGATCCTTCTCGAAGGCAACGGTCCAGTGGGAGCCATGCCCGATGCGATATTCGCGTTCCTTCGAAGTGGATCGCCGCACGATCGTTACATAGCCCTGCAATGGATAGACGTCGTCGACGACATCCGACGCGCCTGCTTCGGTCACGAGGAAATCGCCCTCGGTGAAACGGTGGCGCGCGAGAATCGCAAGAAACTCCGCTTTCTCGTCCGGTGCGATCACTGACATGGCGGCCCTCCGGGACTGAACGCTGCTTCATTCAAGGTAGCACACGCGCGCGGGAACGTCGGGCAAAACGCGCGCGGAGTATGGGGCGCAGCCCTTTATCGAACGAGGCCGATACTCTTGAACATTCGTGTGATTTCGCTATGCGCGATGGCGTTGATGTTTCGCGCTGTCGCGGCAAGCAGCGCCGAAGCCGCGCCATGCGGCACACTCGAAGGCGCGGCGGGCAGCTCATTCGCGCTGCGCGAAGGCGAAAGCGTGAATCTGAAACGCGGCGACGAGACGATACACGGCGCGCTGCACGTCTATCGAGACGATGCGGTGTATCGCGTGTACTGGCAGCCCGATGGAAGTCCCGAGCAGTACGTGCTCGCGAATGCGGGAGAGAACAGCGTGCGGCTCGTTGCGACGCCGCCGCGCGGTTCGAAGGTGGATGCGGGACCGGGCACGCTGCCTTCGCAGAGCGTGCTCTCGTGTCCCGCTTCATGACTAGCGCGCCAGCACCTTGCCGATGGAGTCCGCCACCACCTGCACGTTGCTGTCGTTCAGGCCCGCGACGCACATGCGGCCGGAGCGCAAGATATATACGCCGAACTCCTCGCGCAGACGGTCCACTTGCTCCGCCTGCAAGCCGGTGTACGTGAACATGCCGCGTTGCTTGATATAACGCGCAAGCGCCTCGCCGCGTACATGCTCGCGCAGGCCGTCGTGAATCGCGTGCCGCATACGCGCGATGCGCTGACACATCGCCGCCAGTTCCTCGCGCCACGATTGCGCGAGTTCCGGCGTGTTCAGCACCTTGGTCACGATCTTCGCGCCGTGCGTCGGCGGATTACTGTAGTTCGCGCGCACCGCGCTCGTCAATTGACCGAGCACGCGATCGGCTTCGACGGCATCGTCGCACACGACATGCAGGCCGCCACAGCGCTCGCCGTACAGCGAGAAATTCTTCGAGAACGAGTTGGCGACGAACGCCGGCACGCCGCGCCGCGCAATCTCGCGCACCGCGAAGGCGTCGGCGTCGAGCCCTGCGCCGAAGCCTTGATACGCCATGTCGACGAAGGGCAGCAAGTCGCGCTTTTGCAGCACGTCGATGACCTCCACCCACTGCGCTTCGTCCAGATCGACGCCTGTCGGGTTATGACAGCACGCATGCAGCAGCACGACGCTCTTTGCAGGCAGCTTGTCGATGGCGTCCAGCATGGCATCGAACAACAGCCCGCCGGTTGCTTCGTTGTAATAGGGATATGTGTTCACTTCGAAGCCCGCGCGCTCGAAGATGAAACGGTGGTTCTCCCACGTCGGATCGCTTACCCACACCTTCGCGTCCGGGAAGTAACGCCGGATGAAATCCGCGCCCACTTTCAACGCGCCCGAACCACCGAGCGTCTGCACGCTCGCAATGCGTCCGTCGGCACGCGGTGCGCTCTCGGCGCCAAAAACGAGCGTCTGCACGGCATCGCGATAATGCGCGAACCCGGCCATCGGCAGATACGGCTTCGGGCCGAGTTCCTGCAAGAGCGAAAGCTCGGCTTCGCGCACGGCTTGCATCACGGGAAGGCGGCCGGCATCGTCGAAATAGATGCCGATACTCAGATTGACCTTGTCGGTGCGCGGGTCCTTCTGAAAGTTTTCGTTCAGCGTGAGAATCGGGTCGCCGGGGTAGGCATCGATATGTTCGAACATGGTGGTGGTTTCAGGACTTCGGGACGGGAGTTCAGCGAGTCGGCGCGCGGCGTGATTGGCCCGCGCTGCCGTTCCTTTTTCCGAGATAGTAGCCGATTCCGAGAACGGCCAGCCAGATCGGGATCAGCCAGACGGAGAGCCGCAAGCCCGGCGTCTCGAACATCACCCAGACTATGCCCGCGACGAATGCAAGACACAGATAGTTCGTGAGCGGATAGCCGAGGCTCGGGAACGCCGTCACCGAGCCGCTCGCGCGCTTCCTAGCGCGGAACTTCAGATGGATGATGCTGATCATCGCCCAGTTGATGACGAGCGCGGATACCGCGAGACCCATCAGCAATTCGAAGGCGCGTCCCGGAATGAAGTAATTGATGAGCACGCAAGCCGCCGTGACGAGCGCCGACACGCCGAGCGCGACGAGCGGAATGCCGCGCGCGCTCACCCGCAACAGGGCGCGCGGCGCATTGCCTTGCTGCGCGAGACCGTAAAGCATGCGGCTGTTGGCATAGACGCCGCTGTTATAGACCGAAAGCGCGGCCGTCAGCACGATCACATTGAGCACGTTCGCGACGAGGCCGCTGTTCATCTCGCGGAAGATCAACACGAACGGACTGCCGCCCGTCACGACCTTGTCCCACGGATACAGCGAAAGCAGCACGCCAAGCGCGCCGATATAGAAGATGAGAATGCGATAGATGACCTGATTGGTCGCGCGCGGAATGCTGCGCGACGGGTCTTCCGCTTCCGCTGCCGTGATGCCGACGAGTTCGAGCCCGCCGAACGAAAACATGATGACGGCCATGGACATGACGAGCCCGCTCACGCCATAGGGAAAAAAGCCGCCGAGCTTCCACAGGTTGGTGACGCTCGCTTGCGGCCCCGCGTGACCCGAGATCAGCAGATACGCGCCAAACAGGATCATGCCGACGATGGCCGCGACCTTCACGATGGCGAACCAGAACTCCATCTCGCCGTATGACTTTACGCTCGTCAGATTGATGGCGTTGACGAGCGCGAAGCACACGAGCGCCGACACCCACGCGGGCAGCATCGGCCACCAATACTGCATGTAGATGCCGATGGCCGACAACTCCGCCATGCTCACGAGAATGTAGACCGCCCAATAGTTCCAGCCGGAGATGAAGCCCGCCGCGTTGCCCCAATAACGTGCAGCGAAATGGCTGAACGAGCCGGCCACCGGTTCATCGACGACCATCTCGCCCAACTGCCGCATGATGAAAAACGCCGCCAGCCCGGCGATGGCATAGCCGAGCAGCACGGACGGCCCCGCGAGCCGGATGGTTTGCGCGACGCCCAAAAAGAGCCCGGTGCCAATTGCGCCGCCAAGCGCGATCAACTGGATATGCCGGCTCTTGAGTCCTCGGCGGAGTGTCGTCTGCGATGCCTGTACTGCCTGTTCTGTCTGTGAAGTGCCTGAAGCCATGTCGATGCCTGCCTGAACTGCGCGAAAACCCCTAGGGTTCTTTTGAGCCGCAAAGCGGCCCACTGTTGTTTTTTTGTCCGAATGACACGCAAACGTTGCTTTTATCGTTTTGGCCAGCGAAGCGGACGAAATGCGATTCTACCGCCTGGCCGCCGCAGAGCCTTATCGGGCGGACCTTGCTCGCCGTTCCCGGCAACTTTAGGCCTACCGCGCAAACGATTTGAGGCCGGAATCAGGGCTTGTTCGGAGGATTGATTCGGCACCCGCGACCGCAAAATTCATCTCATGCACTCAACGGGGAAGTCGACATGTTTCAGACGATGGAAGGCAACGCGGCACCGCATCGCGTAATCGGTTCGAAAGCGGATTCGGAAGCGGAACTCTTGAGCACGCTGCAGGCGGCGTCGGAAAACATCATGCGCCTCGCGGGCAAGCTGCTCGCCGGACGCGACGCCTCGGCGCAGGACGCGGTCTCCATCACCGAACAGAACGAACTGGCGCAACTGACCATCGGCCGACTGCTCGCGCTACCGGCATCGACAATTTAAGCACCAAAGAGAAGCGCGGCGGCTCCATGTGGAAGCCGTCCGCGATCAGGGAATTAGACGCGCAAGCCCAAAGAATCTGGAAGAGAACATGAACTACCTGACGATCATCGCAACTGTGTGGGCGATTTGCGCGATCTGCGCGGTGCTGTTCATCCGCGGCTCGGCGGCGCAGCAAATGAAGCCGGCGCGCGTGCGTCGTGACCAACGCACGCTTGCCGAGCGCATCAAGGATTTCAGCCACACGGCCTGAAGTAGCGCGGTCCCGAAGTACCGCGTCCGAAAACGGCAGGCCGTTGTCGCCCGACAAACGGCCGCTGCCGATGAATTATTTGATTGCCGCCACCGCCGCGCGCAAGCCGAGCAGATAGCTGTCCACGCCGAAGCCGGAAATCTGCCCCTTCGCGACTTCCGCGAATACCGACTTGTGACGGAACTCCTCGCGTGCATGCACATGCGACATGTGCACTTCGACGATAGGCACGGTGAGAATGGCGAGTGCATCGCGAATACCGTAGCTGTAATGCGTCCACGCGCCCGCGTTGATGATGATCGCATCCACCTTGTCTTCGAACGCCTTGTGGATGCGCGCGCACATCTCCCCTTCGATATTGGTCTGGTAACTTTCCACCTCGACGCCCAGTTCCTTGCCGAGCGCTTGCAACTGTTCGTCGATCTGCGCGAGCGTGGCCGTGCCGTACTGCTTGGGGTCGCGCTTGCCGAACATGTTGAGATTGACGCCATGCAGCGTGAGGATCTTTGCCATAACGAATTCCTTTCGGTGGATGAATGAAGCGTGGAAAGCTCGAACCTCGCTTTCGACGATGCGCAGATTCTGCAACCCGCGGCGCGCACTGACAATAGCCATGCGTCGCGCGTTGCACGCTAAAGCTCGTTACCGGGCAGCCGATAACGCGTATACCGGCGCTAACGGCGATTCATCCGCTCTCCCGCGCAACTACAACGTTTAGCCGGTCTCAGTATGTCAGCCACTTCGTCCTTGCGCGATTCCATTCTGGCCACGCCTTCGACCACGGACGGACCGATCACGGCGGCCATTCGCGCGTCGCTGCTATCCACCCTCGTCGAGGACATTCGGCCGCTTCTGCTCTCCGGTCTTTCCAGCGCTTTCGTCGCGACGATCGCGCTCTTGCGTCTGCATGCGCTCTGGACCGTGCTCTGGCTCGGCGCCGATGTGCTGTTGCTCGCGGCGCGCGTCGGTATCGTGTGCCGGTATCGCGCGTTGAGCCGCCCGGACGCGCCGCATCCCGAGCCCTGGGCCGCGCGCTATGCGCCCTTCGCGCTCCTTGCGTGTCTCGCGCTGGGACTCGGCGCGATGGCCTGCGTCATCTCCGGCGATACCGTGCTGGCCGCGCTCGCGATCATGGTGACGGCGGGATTGCTCGGCGGCATCGCATCGCGCAATGCGGGCACGCCGTATCTCGTCAGCGCGCAGATTTGCCTCGGCGCGGCGCCGATCGGTTTTGGCGCGCTGCTCGCGGGCGGAAGTTTCTGGATGCTCGTGCCGCCGCTTTTCCTGTATATCGGCGCGATGGGCTCGGTCGTGCGCCGCCACTATCGCACGCTCGTCGCGCTGATGATCGCGGAGCAGCGTCACGCCGAACTCGCCGCGCGCTTCGACGCCGCCCTCGCCCACATGCCGCACGGCCTTTGCACCGTCGATGCGGAAGGCAAGGTGATCATCGCCAATCGACGGGCGGCGGAACTGTTCGGCTCGACCGTCGAGATGTTGCGGCTGAACATATCGTTGCCGGATTTCATCGGCCATGCGGGACTCGCGAAGTTCGGCGAGACCTTGCGTGCGCAACTGGTCGAACGTTGCGCGCTGTGGCTGAAAGACGGGCAAGGCGCGCTCGAACTGAATCTCGCCGATGGCCGGCAACTCGAACTTTGCCGTAACGCGGTGCCGGACGGCAGCGCGGTGATCATCATCGAGGACGTGACGGAGCGGCGCCGCTCGGAAGCGCGGCTTCTGCACTGGGCGCATCACGATTCGCTCACGGGACTGCCCAACCGCCGCTATCTCGGCGATCACGCCGAACGGCTGATGGCGAACGGCGCGGGCCGCGAGAAGGTCATGGTGATGTATGTCGATCTCGACGGCTTCAAGCGCGTCAACGACACGCACGGCCACAACGCGGGCGACGAGCTGCTGACCCAGGCCGCCGACCGCCTGCGTAACGCGATGCGGCGCGGCGAGCTGGTCGCGCGGCTCGGCGGCGACGAGTTCGCCATCGTGGCGACTTACATTGCGCGAACGTCGGGGGCGGCATTCGCGCGGCGCATCATCGGCGATCTGTCGGCGCCTTACGAACTCGACGATGGCGGTATTGCGCGCGTGGGCGTGAGCGTCGGTATCGCGCTGGCGCGACGCGGCGAGTTGTTCGAGAGCGCCCTGAAACGCGCGGATGCGGCGCTCTACGAGGCGAAGCGCGAGCAACGCGGCACATACCGGTTCGCGGCGGGCGACGAGGATCTGTTTCAGGTCGATGCGCACGCGGAAGCGCATCGCGAAGGTTGATCGAACGCGCATCGGCATGCGCCTTTCAAAACGCCGCGCCCTGCAAGCCGCTTCGCGAACACGTATCCTTGCGGCTTCACACAGGGATCATCCATGTCGACACCAGCATCGTCCGGGCTCGATGGCGCGCGGCGCATCGAGCTCACGCGCGGCCTGATCGCGCTTTTTGCGTTTTGCTGCGGCGCCATCGTCGCGAATCTGTATTACGCGCAGCCGATCACCGAACTCATCGCGCCCGATCTGCACATGAAAGGCGGCACCGCGAGTCTGATCGTCTCGTTGACGCAGATAGGCTATGCGCTCGGCCTCTTCTTCATCGTGCCGCTCGGCGATCTGCTCGAAAACCGAAGGCTCATGATCGTGACCGCGCTCGTTTCCATCGCAAGCTTGACGGCCGCCGCGTTCTCGCACGATCCCGTCTGGTTCCTCTGCATCTCGCTTCTCGTGGGGTTTTCATCCGTCGCCGTGCAGATCCTGATTCCGCTTGCCGCGCATCTCGCGCCCGACGAGTCGCGCGGCAAGGTCGTCGGCACGATCATGAGCGGCTTGCTGCTCGGCATCCTGCTTTCGCGGCCGATTTCCAGTGTGGTCGCGGGCCACTTCGGCTGGCGCGCCATGTTCGGCGCGGCCGCCGTGCTGATGGTCATCGTGACCAGCGTGCTTGCCTTCACCATTCCGCGCCGTCAGCCGAGCCATCAGGCGACTTACTTCGAACTGATCGCCTCGCTCGGCCATCTCGTGCGCACGATGCCCGTGCTGCGTCATCGCTCGCTGTATCAAGGGCTGATGTTCGCTTCGTTCAGTCTCTTCTGGACCGCCATACCCGTCGAGCTCACGCGCGGCTTCGGGTTGACGCAGACGCAGATAGGCTTGTTCGCATTGATCGGCGCGATGGGCGCCACTTCCGCGCCGATCGCCGGCCGCCTCGCCGATGCCGGTCACACCGTGCGCGCCACCTTCATCGCGCTGGCGCTTGCGGCGCTCGCGTATCTTCCGGCGTTGATTCATCCGGCGTGGGGCGTGGGCGCGCTCGTCGTCACGGGCGTGGTGCTCGACTTCGCGGTGCAAATGAACATGGTGCTCGGCCAGCGCGAAATCTACGCGCTGCATGCGACGAGCCGGAACCGGCTGAATGCCGTGTATATGACGAGTATCTTCGTGGGCGGCGCGTGCGGCTCGGCACTGGCGGGCCCGCTCTACGAGCACGGCGGCTGGACGCTGGTGGGATGGGTCGCCACGGCGTTCCCGCTCGTGGCGTTGGTGCATTACCTCGCGCTCGGCCGACACACCGCCGCGCGCGGTCACTGATCTGGGCTCGCCACTCAGGGCTTCGGAATGCGGATACGGCTGATCATCAACGAGCCGGAGACGGCATAGACGAGCGTCAAGGGATGCAGCGTGAAGCCCGCGAATTCCCACGCGCCGAACCAGAGATTCGCGCCGACCGCGTTGTACCAGCCCGCGATGCCGAGCATCAACACGATGGCAAACGACGTCGGAATGGGCGTGCCTTCGAAGTGCGTGACCTTGCCGCTGCCGGCCGACATTTCCTCGGTGGTCACGTTATAACGCGCAAGCCGCGAGACGCCGCACGCGACGAAATACGCGAGCATCACGCGGTCATAGAGGCCGCGCATGCCGCACGCATAACCGATGACCGCCGGCGCCACGCCGAACGAGATCACATCGGCGAGCGAGTCGAGCTCCTTCCCCAAGAGCGACGCCTTCTGGCGCCAGCGCGCGATACGGCCATCGAGTACGTCGAAGACGAGCGCGGCGAACACCAACGCGCACGCAAGATAGATATGGAGGACGTCGTTGTCGTCGAGATAGGACATTGACGAGAACAGCGCGCCCGTGCCGCAGACCGCGTTGCCCAGCGTGAACCAGTCGGCCAGATGAAACTCGCGGATCATCGAGAAACGTTTCTTGCCGGTGTTGTTGGTATTCATGGCGAACTCGTGAGGGCGCGACGTCCCTGATGGTTTTAAAAACTGCTCAAGTCTATCATTCAAAGAGGCCACGGCTTGCGCAGAAAGCGTCGGAAATCGAAAGATCTTCGCCGATTATTTCCACTTTGGCCGATTCACGAAATTTTTTACAGAAACGATTGAACTTCGCCCGAGGCTGGCTATGCTCGATAGCAAGACGCGCGGCCGCTTGAACCTGAACGTGAACGTACACGTTGCTTTATAATCCGGCTCGTTCACGTATCCGCGAGTGCATTCACATGACGACGAAGCCCGCGCTTCTGACTATTCGCGACGCCGCCGAGCGTCTTCAGGTCACGCCGCGCACGCTGAAGTATTACGAGGAGCGCGGTCTCGTCACGCCGGACCGCAGCGAGGGACGTTACCGGCTGTACAGCGAACAGGATCTGGAGAAGTTCGCGCGCGTTCTGCGGCTGCGTTCGCTTGGCTTTTCCTTGCAAGGCATTACCGAGATCCTCAAGCGCCCGCTGGAAACGCTCGGCGCGGGACGCACGGGTTTTTCGCCGGATTCGCTGCGCGAGATCGAACAGGCGTTGTCGCAACAAATCGATTCGCTCGATGCGCGGATTGCCAGCGTGCGTCGTGAACTCAAGGAAGCGCAAGCCGTGCGCGGCGAGCTCAACGCGGACCTTGATTACTTGCGGCGGAGAATCGCCGGAGAAAGCAAGGAAGACTTGTTTCAGGAGCGTATGGCCGCGCAGAAAAAGACGAAGCGCGGCAACCAGCCAGGCAGTCAAGAGGTCGATGGCGAATGACCGCAGCACGCTTACCACGCTTACCCGCACCAAAGCTTGGCGCCGCCACGCTTCGCGACGTCATGTTTCCGTGGGCCATCGCGCTTGCCACCGGACTCGATTACTTCGACAACTCGATCTTCTCTTTCTTCACGAGCTATATCGCGGGCGGCATCAACTCATCGACCGACGAACTCGTGTGGGCGTCGAGTGCCTACGCGGTTGCGTCCGTGCTTGGCATCCTGCAACAGCAATGGTGGATCGAGCGGCTTGGCAACCGGCGGTATGTCGGCGGAAGTCTCTTTCTGTTTGCCGCCGGCGCGATAGCCGCGACACTGTGCGAATCGTCGTTCGAACTGGCGCTCGCGCGCGGCTTTCAAGGCTACTTCATCGGCCCCATGATGAGCGCGTGCCGCATCCTCATTCAGATGCGCTTCACGCCGCCGCAACGTCCGCGAGCGACGCGCGCGTTTCTCAACATGATCTTGCTCGGCAGCGCCCTTGCGCCGCTCATCGGCGGATATCTGGTCGCGTCGTTTGGCTGGCGTGCGCTATTCACGAGCACGGCGATAGCGGGAGCCGCGTGCGGCCTCTTCGTGCTGCTCGCCGTGCCGTCGAGCGGACGCGTGCAACCCGAAGCGCGCGGCGAGGCGCATTTCTGGCCGTACATCATGTTCGCGTTTGCGCAAGGCGCGTTGCAGATCGTCATGCAGCAAGTGCGCTTTCAACTCTTCAGCAGCTCGCCGCTGCTCATCATGCTCACGGCGGCGGGACTTTTTGCGCTCGGCTGGTTCGTGTGGCATCAGTGGCATCATCCGAGGCCGCTCATCCGCTTGCATGCGTTGCGCGAGAAGCCGTTTCGCGTGGGCATCATGTTGTATATCGCGTTCTATTACGTGAACACCACGCTCAGTTTTCTCGTCTCGCGTTTTCTCGAAGGCGGGCTGCACTATCCGGTGGAGAACTCCGGCAGGCTCACAGGCTGCACGTCGCTCGTCGCGCTTGCCGCGGCTTATTTGTACTTTCGCTACTCGGCGCGCGTCGCGCACAAGAAGTGGCTGATCGGCACGGGCTTTCTAATCTCCGCGTTCGTCAGCGTGTGGATGGTGAACATGCCGCCCGATGTCAGCATGCCATGGCTCATCGCGCCGCTCACGCTGCGCGGCATGGTGCTGCTGTTCATCGCGCTGCCGGTGGCGAATATCACGTTCCGCATCTTCGCGATCGAGGAATTCAACCACGGTTATCGCTTCAAGAACATCGTCAAGCAACTGACGGTGTCGTTCTCCACGGCGACGGTGATCATTCTCGAACAGCATCGCGCGGCCGTGCATCAGACGCGGCTCGTGGAGCGGGTCAACCCATTCGATCCGGTGTTTCAGGAGACGTATGCACGGCTGATAGGCGGCTTCGAGGCCCTGGGACGAAACGCCGCCGATGCAAAAGGACTTGCGCTCGCGGAAATAGGCCGCGCGGTGACGCAGCAAGCGAGCTTTCTGAGTTCGCTGGACGGCTTCTGGTTCGTGATGGGTGTGGCGCTTTGCGGCGCCGCGCTGGCGTTCTGGCAAAAGCAGATCAATTGACGAAGCGCGCGACACTCGCCGCGCGCGTCAATCTCAGCCTTCATGCTTCAACCGATCCCTTCGGCTCATGCATCGGGCAGCCGTTGCGCTCACCACGGAAGCGCGACGACATCTCGTAAGCCGGCTTGCGCGAGCGCATCACGCCGCCCAACGGTCGATGCGCCTCCACCCCATGCCAAGGACTGAACGCCATGCCATCGTCGATAGCGGCCGCGCGACTATCGCTCCACGAAGTCTGCGGCGCCACGCGAATCCGCGCCACAGTCACGTATGGACTTTCATCTTCCGGCCAGCGCTTCGATGCATCTTCGATCGGCATCTTCTCGATATCCGTTGCAAGCTGCACGCGCACTTCCCATTCGCCGCTATTGGCCGCGAAGAAATCGCTGACGGCTTCGCGCAGGCCGTTGGGTTTATCGTCGAGATCGACGGGTGCATCCGTCAAGGCGGTCAGTTCCGGCGATACCGGCGCCACGCTGATCTTCCCGAAGTACTGACCATAGAGGTGCGGCACGGCCGTATAGAAAGTCTCGCCGAGAATATGCGTCTCGGGATGTCCGCCAAGACTCTTGATCGTGCCGCTCTCGCCGCCGAGTTTTTCGATCACCGCTTCCGTGCCGCGCAACACAGCCGAAAGCGCCTGCTTCGTGCCGGGCATTTTGTCGGTGGTCTTGGCGAGCAACTTAAGGTTACCGAGGAAGGCTTTAGGCGTCGCCGCCGTGAACGCGGGCGCATTGATCATCACCAAGTCTTGCGTGACATCGCCTTCGCTCCCGGGCAAGCGCGCGCCTTCCACGCCGATCACCTTCAGCGCGAGGCCGCGCGGTGTCGAGACTTTGTCATCGAGAATATCGCCGGGATTCGTCGATAAACGCAGCACCACCGGATACGTGCCGCCGTGCGCGAAGATGCCTTGTGCGAGCTCAGGCGCCAAGCCATCGACCACTTGCAGCTCTCCGGTTAGAAGCCCGTGACTCTTCGCGTGCACGCTGCGAATTGCGTGACCGCTATCGGCGTAAGTCTTCTCCGTGATGCTACGCATGGCTTCGGCGAGTTGCTGCGTGGTCTCGGCTTCGTCGTCGGGGATTTGTTCGAACGAGGGATCGAAAGGCAACGGTTGATAGGCGCGCGTATCCATTTGAACTCCGGGGACGTTGGTATGTTTGGCTATTCAGCAACGCCCGTACCAACGCGCTTTAGCTCACCCCTCGCGCAACATCTCGTCCACGGCGCGGATCGCCAGCACGTATCCTTGCACGCCCAGACCGCAGATCACGCCACGCGCCGCAAGCGAGATCAGCGAGTGCCGATACTGCTCGTCACGCCGATGAATATTCGTCACGTGAACCTCGACGAGCGGCTTCGAAATGAGCTTCACGGCGTCGAGCACGGGTATCGACGAGAATGAAAATCCGGCCGGGTTGATGACCACCGATGCGTCCTTTTCAAACGCTTCCTGCAGCCAGTCGACCATCACGCCTTCATGGTTGGTCTGACGAAAATCGCATTGCAGACCGAGTTCGTCGGCGAGCGCTTCGCAACGCGATTGCACTTGCGCGAGCGTCGTCGTGCCATACAAATGCGGCTCGCGCTTGCCAAGCAAGTTCAGATTGGAGCCGTTCAAAACATAGACGAGAGGTTTCATGTTGTCGATGAGTCAATGAGTGTTCGATTGCATCGGCGCCTGCGTCGTCGCGCCGATCACTTCAGCGGTGGAATCGGTACGGTTCAGGTCGATGCCGAGCGTTTCGGGCGCGGTGAGGATCATCGCGAGCGAGATGACGTTGAAGATCACGCACACCGCCACGACGCCCCACGGCGAACCGTTGCACAGCGCGAAGAGCCAGACCGCGACGACCGGCATCGGGCCGCCCGCGATCAGGTTCGCGCCGGTATAGGCGAGCGCAGAGCCAGAGTAGCGCACGTTGGTCGGAAACGCTTCGGCGAACGCGACCGGTTGTATGCCGCTCTGGAACTGCGTGAAGCCGAGGAAGAAGCCCATCGCGAGGAGCATCGGCAGAAAGCTTTTCGTGTCGAGAATCTGGAAGTAGACGAAAAGCATCAGCAAGGTCGCCGTCGAACCGATTGCCAGCGCCTTCCTTCTTCCGATGCGGTCACTCAGCATGCCGCCCGCCAGCGCGCCCACGATGGCGCAGACATTCGCGCCCATCAGCAGCAAAAAGCCGGTCTGCTTCGGCACGCCGAGCGTCTTCGTCACATAGCTCAGCGAGAACACGACGATCAGATAGAAAATCGCCGCCGGTCCGCAGAAGAAGAGCATCCAGCGCAGCACGGTGCGCCAGTGAAGACGCAGGGCGTCGCGCAAGGGACTGCCGACATCCGCGACTTCGGTTTTCGACAAGGCGACGAACGCGGGCGTCTCCGCCACGCGCAAGCGGATATACACACCGACCATCACGAGCACGAAGCTCAAGATGAAGGGAATGCGCCAGCCGTAGGCATCGAAGGACTCGGCCGACATGGCCGATGAAAGCGTAAGCAGCACGCCGTTCGCCATGATCTGCGAGAGCGGCGAGCACAGACCGAGCAGGCCCGAATATTTGCCACGCGCGCTGGGGCTCGCGTGCTCGATCGCCATCAATTGCGCGCCGGTCGATTCGCCGCCGAGCGCAAAGCCTTGCAGGATACGCAGGATCACGAGCAGCGTGGGCGCCCATACGCCGATGCTCGCGTAAGTCGGCAAGAAGCCCATCAGCATGGACGCGAGGCCCATTACGGTGACGGTGCCGAGCATGAGATTGCGCCGGCCGAGCTTGTCGCCGAGATGCCCGCAGATGATCGCCCCGAGCGGCCGCGCCGCAAGCCCGACGCCGAAGGTGGCAAGCGAGGCGAGCAGCGCGGAGGTCGAATCCATCGCGGGGAAAAAGAGCTTGGGCAGCACGGTCGCGGCAAGCGCGCCATACAGGGTGAAGTCGAACCATTCCAGCGCCGTGCCAATGGCGGCGGCGGTGACGGCTCGGGTGCGCATCGACTGGTGCGCGGTTTCTTCTAAGTGCGATTGCATCTTGTCTCCTCTTCGGGCGTGTCTCTGTGTACGTTCATTCGCTTACCCGGGAATCGTCGTATCCCGATAAAACGACGTGGCGCACAGATTAACAGCGCCGGGTGGGATACCGTTCCAGCGTGGAATCTCTTCCCGCAATATGCAATCATGCGCGAATCATCGACTCGAACGATAGGTAAAACCCATGCCCGGCGTCACCGAACGAACGCTTGCCGTCCTCGAATTCCTCGCGACGCAAATGGAAGGCACGCCGCTCGCGATGATTTCCGATCAACTCGAAATTCCACGTAGCGCGTGCCATCGGCTGCTGGTCGATCTCAAGCAGTGCGGCTACGTGCGGCAATTGCGCGAACACGGCGACTACGTGCTCACGACCAAGCTCGTCGGGCTCGGCCTCAGCTATCTTGCAACGTCGGGCATCGTCGATATCGCGCAGAGCATGCTCGACCGGCTCGCGGAAAGCTCGGGCGAACTGGTGCGGCTCGCAATCGTCGATGGCGACCGGCTGACGTGGGTCGCGAAGTCACAAGGCGCGCTCAAGGGCCTGCGCTACGACCCGGACATGGGCATGGACACGGTCTTGTCTTGCAGCGCCACCGGCCACGCCTGGATGATGACCATGAGCGACGAACGCGCGCTCGAACTCGTGACGCGGCAAGGCTTCGGCGCGCCGAAGCAATACGGCCCGCGCGCGCCGACCACGGTGACGGGTTTGCTCGAATTCGTGCACGCCGCCCGCATGCGCGGCTACGCGACCATCTACGAAGTCTTCGCGCCCGGCATGACGGCCATGGCGGCGCCCGTGCAGCGGCGTGGTTATCCGGCAATCGGCGTCATCAGCATCGCCGGGCCGGCCGTGCGGCTCACCGAGAAGCGCATGGCCGCGCTTGGCTCGACGCTGCTTGCTGCCGCCGGCGAACTGGCGGCTGCGAGTCTCGCGTCACCGCTTTTCGGGCGCATTCGATAACGTTCGGTCGCGTTCGGCCGCGTGATGCTGCGGGAAATCCCCACGTTTCATTTGCGGCACATTGCATACAATGAATCCCGTTCACTCCCATAACGGGGCCTCGATGGCTGTCATAAGCGCCGCTTTGCATACAATCACGCCTGATACGTCTCGTCCTGGCGATGACGTCTATCTCGCCATCAAGCGCGCGCTTGCCGGCAACGAGTACGGCGCGGGCCAGTATCTGCGCGAGGAACAACTCGCCAAGAGTTTGGGCGTGAGCCGCACGCCGGTGCGCGAAGCGTTGCGAAGACTCGACGCCGAAGGCTGGGTCGAAACGCGTCCGAACTACGGTGTGCGCGTCAAGGCGTGGACCCTGCAGGACGCGCGCGAAATTTTCGAGTCGCGTCTCTTGATCGAGCCGTATCTCGCGGGGCGCGCCGCACTCAAGATCGAGCCTGCCGATATCGAGCGCCTTCGCACGCTGGCGGACGCCATGCTCGCCATTACGCATCGTCCGTCCACGGCCGAATCGTGCGAGGCATGGTTCACCGCGAACGGCGAATTCCACGCCATCGTCACCGCCGCCGCGAACAACGCGCGGCTCGACCGGTCGCTCAAGTCGATGAAGGAAACGCCGCTCATCAAATGGACCTTCGACGCCTACAGCGACGAAGACCGCGAACGCAGCGCGCGTCAGCACTTCGAGATCGTGCTCGCGCTCGAACAGCGCAATGCGGTGTGGGCGGAAGCCATCACGCGCTGTCACATCATGGCCGCCGAAAAGGCCGTGCTGGACCGCCACGAGCGGGAGCATCTCAGTCCGTAGCGTTGTTGCCCCTTGCACCGTCGATAAAAAACCGTCGCACACGAAAGACATCGGAGACACGACATGCAGCCAAGTACGGTGAACGCCGGTCCGCGTCTGGACCGCCTGCCCATTTCCGGGTTCCACAAGCGCGTGCTCTGGCTGATCGGCGCGGGCATGTTCCTCGATTCCTTCGATATCTATCTCGCGGGCGGCGTACTCGGCGCGCTCTCGAAGACCGGCTGGTCGTCCATGCATCTGAACGCGGCGTTTTTATCGTCGACGTTCATCGGCATGTTGCTCGGCGCGTTCACCGCGGGCGTGCTCGGCGACGCCAAGGGCCGCAAGTTCACGTATCAGTTCAATCTCGCGGTCTTCGGGCTCGCGTCGATTGCGGGCGCGTTTGCCCCGAACATGACCTGGCTCATCGTCTGCCGGTTCTTCATGGGCCTGGGACTTGGCGCGGAGATCGTCGTCGGTTATGGATCGGTCGGCGAATTCATGCCGCCCGCCGTGCGCGGCAAATGGTCGGCGTATCTGTCGCTCATCACCAATTCGGCGCTGTTCTTTTCGACTTTCCTCGGCTATCTGATCATTCCGACCATCGGTTGGCGCGCCATGTTCGCTATCGTCGGCGTGGGCGCGATGATCGTCTGGGTCATCCGCAAGAAGATGCCCGAGTCGCCGCGCTGGCTCGAATCGAAAGGCCGTTACGACGAAGCCGAAGCGATCCTGCGCGCCGCCGAGGAAGAGTCGGCGCGCGTGCGTCCCTTGCCGCCGATTGCCGACCTACCGCGCGCCATCACCAAGAAAACCACGCTCATCGAGCTGTTTTCGGGCGCACTGATTCGCCGCACGTTCGTTTCGATCGTCGTGCAGGTCGCGGTGAACATGGTGATCTACGGCTTCATCGTGTGGGTGCCCACGTTCCTGATGAAGCAAGGCATCGGCATGGCTTCGTCGCTCGGATACACCACGCTGATGTCGCTCGGCGGCCCGGCGGGCGCGC
Organism: Caballeronia sp. GACF4; assembly: GCF_023631025.1. Taxonomy (NCBI): domain Bacteria; kingdom Pseudomonadati; phylum Pseudomonadota; class Betaproteobacteria; order Burkholderiales; family Burkholderiaceae; genus Caballeronia; species Caballeronia sp. GACF4. The sequence goes on along the minus strand of NZ_JALQDW010000026.1, from coordinate 113,538 downwards.
TCGTCGGCGTGCTGATCGCGGACAGGATCGGCCGCAAGAACGGTTTGATCGCGGTGGCCGCCCTCGCCGCGGTCATCGGCTGGTTGTACAGCCATTCGACCAGTGTCGAGATGGCGACGCTTCTCGGCTTCATCCTCTTCACGCTGACGTATCTCATGGTCGCGCTCGGCATTGCCACGTATATCCCCGAACTTTTCGCGACCGAAAACCGCATGCGCGCAAATGGCATAGCCGGATGCGCGGGCCGCATCACCGGCATTTTCGCGCCGCAGCTCGTCGTCGTGATGTACGCGACGGGCGGCATCAAGGACGTGTTGTCGATGATCATCGGCGCGTGCGTGGTGATGGCCGTCGTGCTCGCGGTATTCGGCATCGAAACGAACAAGCGCTCGCTCGAAGAGATCGCGCCGACGCTCGATACGGACGCCGACGCCGCGCTGGCGTTATCGCGCGAATCGCATCATTGACTCTGCAACGTCGAACTTCACACAAGGACACGCTATGAACACCACCAGTCAGGCTAAACGGCAGGCATTGAAGGCACGTTTCGCGCAGAAGGAAATCGTGACGGCGCCCGGCATCTTCGACATGATCTCCGCGAAGATGGCCGATTCAATGGGCTTCGATTGTCTCTACATGACGGGCTTCGGCACGGTCGCGTCCTATCTGGGTTTGCCCGATGCGGGACTCGCGACCTACACGGACATGGTGAATCGCGTCGCGGCGTTTTGCGGCGGCACGAACACGCCGATGATCTGCGATGGCGACACCGGCTACGGCGGCTTGCTGAACGTCGCGCATACGGTGCGCGGTTACGAACAGGCGGGCGCGGCGGGCATTCAGCTCGAAGATCAGGAATTCCCAAAAAAGTGCGGCCATACGCCGGGACGCCGCGTGATTCCGCTCGAAGACATGGTGCGCAAGATCAAGGTGGCCGTCGAGAGCCGTACCGATGACGGGTTTCAGATCATCGCGCGCACAGATGCGCGTACGTCGCTCGGACTCGACGAAGCGTTGCGCCGTGGCGAAGCCTATGCGAAGGCAGGCGCCGATGTATTGTTCATCGAGTCGCCGGAAAGCGTGGAGGAGCTGGAAAAGATCGGCCGCGCCTTCGATATGCCCTTGCTCGTGAACGTAGTGGAAGGCGGACGCACGCCGCAACTCGCGCCCGATGAATTGCAGAAGCTCGGCTTCTCGCTGGCGATTTATCCGGCGTCCGGCTTCCTTACGGTCGCGAAGGCTCTCAAGGATGTGTACGGCCAGATCCTCGCGAAGAAGAGCACCGAAGCCGCGAAGGACGCGATGTATCCGTTCTCGGACATGTGCGAGTTGATGGGCTTCGCGCAAGTGTGGGCGTTCGATCGCGAGCACGCGGATTGATTCGTCCGCGCACTCGAACGCGTCATGCGCCTCATGCGCGCGGCTTGAAGATGCCGTTGAGCTTGTCGCCGGGCGCGGCATCCGCGAAGCCGTCGAAGCGCCCTTCCACGAGGCCTTCCGCGGCGCGCATGACGCCGCCCCAGGCCGCGCGTGCCAGCGCGCCGCCGACGCTCACGCGCCGTACGCCCAGCGCGGCGACATCGGCGAGCGTGAATTCGGATGCCGAGCCAATCAGCAGATTGACGGGCTTCGGCGCGACGGCCGCAACCACCGCCGCAATCTGCTCGCGCGTCTTGATGCCGGGCGCGTAAAGGCAATCGGCGCCGGCTTCGGCGTAGGCCTTCAGACGCGCGATGGCATCGTCGAGGTCCGGTTTGCCCGCGAAAAAATTCTCGGCGCGGCCAATCAGCAACGTGTCGCCGCCGTTCTCGTCGATGGCGCGGCGTGCGGCCTTCATGCGCTCCACCGCGACATCGATGGCGAACAAAGGCGCGGATTCATCGCCGGTGGAATCTTCGATCGATAGTCCCGCCACGCCGGTCGCTATCGCCAGCTTCACGCTCGCTGCAATCTCTTGCGGCGTCTTGCCAAAGCCGCTTTCGAAGTCCGCGTTGACGGGAAGGTCGGTGGCATCGACCAGTTCTTTCAGATGCGCGAGAACGGCGTCGCGCTCGACCGTATTGTCGGCGTGACCCTTGGACCAGGCGAAGCCGGAACTCGTCGTTGCGATAGCCTTGAAGCCCAGTGTTTCGAGGTATCGCGCGCTGCCGATGTCCCATGGATTGGGCAAGACGAAGCAGCCGGAATCATGAAGTGCGCGGAAGGCCGAGCGTTTTTCGGCGACGGTGCGAGGCATGAGCGTGTCTCCCTGGGTTGGTCGCCCATGATCTTGCGGTTGGGGATGAAGCGCAAGGGCAAGGCCCAAGCAATGCGCTCGCTTCATGCGCAACCGCTACGCGATCTGGCCTTCGGCCGAACCGCCCGCGGCTCTGACGGCGAGCGCGTCGCCGACATCTTCCATATCGGCCAGCGAATCGCTTGCATCCGCCAGGCCGAGATTGCGTCGCCAACTCGCGGGCGGCGTGCCGAACTCGCGCTTGAACGCGCGATTGAACGCCGCCTCGGATTCATAACCCACTTGCTCGGCGACGGCCGCAAGCGAGCTGGTCCCGTTGCGCAATTCCTGCGCGGCAATCTGCAGACGCCAGCGCGCAAGATATTGCATAGGCGGCTGGCCGAGCAGTTGCGTGAAGCGCTGCGCCAGCGCGGAACGCGAGAGGCCTGCCTTGCGTGCGAGTTCATCGACGGTCCAGCCGTGTGCCGGCTGCGCGTGCAGCAACGCGAGCGCGCGTCCCACGAAACGATCGCTCACGCCCGCGAGCCAGCCTTTGCGATCGTCCGGCAATGCGTCGATGCAGCGCCGCACCGCTTCCACGAAAAGCAATTCCGACAATCGCGCCAGCACGATCGCGCTGCCGACGCGACATTCGGCGGCCTCGACAGCCGCGAGTTTGAGCGATGTTTCGAGCCACGCCGATTGCGGGTCGTTGCGCATGTCGACCTTGAACAAGCGCGGCAGTGCCGCGAGCACGGGATTGGTCAGGGTATCGTCGCAAGCGAGAAAGCCGCAGATGAGGCGCGTGTGCGCGCCGCCTCCGCCATAACTCAGCTTCATCACTTCGCCCGGCGACGTTTCCAGATACTTCGAAAGCATGGCGCTTGCCGACGCGGGCGTGAGTTCGAGCGAACTGCCCATCAGATGCGCTTCGCCTTGAGGCACGACAAGCAATTCACCCGCGCTCACGTAAATGGCGGAAGCGGGGTCGCCTGTAAGCGAGGCCCAGCAACTGCCTTCCGTGATGAGGTGATACGAGACGATGCGCTCGGTGCGCGGCAAAAACGTCGCGCACAAGTCGGGCGTTGCATGGCCGAAGACGCACCAGGGCGCTGTGAATTCGCCATTTAGATAAACCGCCCCGCCGAGACGCACGAGGCGAAGCACGTCGGAAAGCGCATCCATGTAGGCGCCCATCAGTTTCGGCGTCCTGCGCAAAATATCTGGACGCGTGGTCATTCCATAAGCCGGCTCGCGTGCTGATACTAGCACTCATGCGAACTTGCAACAACGAACGCGAAACGGTTCGTCGGACGAGACGCGCATCCACGAAATCAGGAGGACGGCATGAGTCAGGCAGAGGAATATCGCGGTCAATGTTTTTGCGGTGCAGTGCAATTCACGGTACATGGAAAACCAGAAGGCATGGGCTACTGCCATTGCGCGTCGTGCCGAAGCTGGTCGGCAAGCCCGCTCAACGCCTTCACGCTCTGGCAGCCCGAGGCATTGGAAGTGACGCGCGGCGCGGATGATATCGGCACTTACAACAAGACCGAGAACAGCTATCGCAAATGGTGCAGGAACTGCGGCGGTCATCTCTTCACGGAACATCCGGGGCTCGGGCTCGTCGATGTCTTCGCCGCCAACCTGACGGACTTTCCCTACGAAGCCGGTGTGCACGTCAATTACGCCGAAACGGTGTTGCGCATGAAAGACGGCTTGCCCAAACTGAAGGACTTTCCAGCCGAATTGGGCGGCTCGGGCGTGAGCGTGGCCGAATGATCGCTAGATTGCCCGTTGCCGCGCGGGCAGTCTCGATTGCGATATCGCGGCGCCATCGGAATAGCAGCACATCATGCATGTCGCATCGCTGCCCTTGCCTTTTCAGGAGTTCGTCATGACCGCAGCCGATCCCGCTTTCTCGCCCGCCGCCGACCTCGCCGCCGTCAAGGTTCGTCAACAAGCCGCCTGGTCGACGGGCAACTACGCCGTCGTCGGCACCACGCTGCAGATCGTCGGCGAGAATCTTTGCGAAGCGCTCGACTTGCGCGCGGGCAGCCGCGTGCTCGACGTCGCCGCCGGCAACGGCAACGCGACCCTCGCCGCCGCGCGCCGCTGGTGCGATGTCACGTCGACCGATTACGTCGCCGCGTTGCTCGATGCAGGCCGCGCCCGCGCCACGGCTGAAGGGCTCGCCGTGCAGTTTCAGGAAGCGGACGCGGAAGCGCTACCCTACGCCGACGCATCGTTCGATATCGTGATGTCCACGTTCGGCGTAATGTTCACGCCCGATCAAGCCAAGGCGGCCCGCGAACTTGCCCGCGTGTGCAAACCAGGCGGCAAGATCGGGCTCGCGAACTGGACGCCGGAGAGTTTCATCGGACAAGTGTTCAAGACGATCGGCAAATACATTGCGCCGCCAGCCGGCGTGATGTCGCCTGCACTCTGGGGCACGAAGGCGCGGCTCGACGCGCTGTTCGACGGCAGCGCGCAGGAAATCGTCGCGACGAGTCGTGATTTCACGTTTCGGTATCGCTCGGCCGCGCATTTCATGGACGTGTTCCGCACGTATTACGGGCCGATGAACAAGGCTATCGGCGCACTCGAAGGCGAGCGTCAGGCGGCGTTTCTAGGTGAGATGATGGCGCTGATCGAGAGCCGCAATCGTTCGGGCGACGCGACGCTCGTGCTGCCAAGCGAGTATCTCGAAGTCGTGGTGACGCGGCTGTGAAAGGCTCGAAACGCCGCCGGCTTTTCGACTGCGGCTCGCGCCTGTGGTCGTCCGTCTGCCTCTTGGGCCTTCGATACGGCCCCGTGCTTCTGGCGCTGCCGCTCTGCTCGTCGGTATGTTTCTTCGGATGGCGGTTCGCGTTGTCGACTTTAGGGCTGGGTGTTTAGGCCGGTTTCGCCACGCTCGCGTGCGCGGCGAAACCGGTGCGGTCATCGTGTGTTATTCCGTCAGGTGCTACCCTGCGAGGCGCGAATGCCGCAAAGGGCCCGATATCCATGAGACAGGCGATCACCATCAGAACCGTTGCGAGCGCGCTCTTGCTGCTGCTCGCTTCGCTTCACGCGTTCGCTCAATCCTCGCGTCCGTCCGATGCGCAGATGCTCGGCATTCTGCTCGTTGCGAATCAGGCCGAGATTGCGACCGGTCAGCTTGCGTTGCGCCGGACGCAATCGCGCAGCGTGCAGAGCTTCGCGAGCCGGATGGTCTCGGAACACGGACAGGTCTATCAGGAAGGCTTGGCGCTGTTGCAAAGACTCGGCGCAGAGGCGCAGCCAAGCGGCGTAAGCGACGACCTGACACGACAAACGCGCGATGACCTGCAAACCCTCGACAACGCCGATGCCCGCGATTTCGACCTTACTTATCTGAACCGCGAAGTCTTCTTCCTGCAACAGCTCGTGAAGTCCGTGGATGGCTTCATCCGTTCGACTGCGAGCGCCGATCTCAAGACGTTGCTCGTGCGCTCGCGTCCGTCCTTCATTTTGCAACTGGATCAGGCGCACAGGCTGCAACTGGCGCTCGATCGTCCGGGCTTTTCGCATTGACAAAAAAACGCGGCGGCCCGGAAAGGCCACCGCGTTTGTCGAACAACGCTTTGCAGCGATTACTTCAGGTCGAAGCGGTCTGCATTCATCACCTTCGTCCACGCCGCCACGAAGTCGCGCACGAACTTCTCCTTGCCGTCTTCGCTTGCATAGACTTCGGCGAGCGCGCGCAGTTGCGCATGCGAACCGAAGATCAGGTCGACGCGCGTTCCCGTCCACTTCACCGCGCCGGTCTTGCGATCGGCGCCTTCGAACGCGTCACGCGCTTCCGTGATCGGCGTCCACTCCGTTTCCATATCGAGCAAGTTGCGGAAGAAGTCGTTGGTCAGCGTCTCCGGCTTGTCCGTGAACACGCCGTGCGTCTCGGTCCCGGCGCGCACGTTCAAGACGCGCAAGCCACCGACGAGCGCGGTCATTTCAGGCGCGGTCAGGTTCAGCAACTGCGCCTTGTCGATCAGCAACGCTTCCGCCGGCACGCCGTACTTTTGCTTGAGATAGTTGCGAAAGCCATCGGCGGCGGGTTCGAGCATGCCGACCGATTCCGGGTCCGTCTGATCCTGCGACGCATCCATGCGGCCCGGCTTGAACGGCACGCTCACCTTGTGCCCCGCCTTGTCCGCGGCCTGCTCGATACCCACGCCGCCCGCAAGCACGATCAGATCGGCAATCGACACTTTCTTGCCGCCCGACTGCGCGCCGTTGAACTCGCCCTGAATGCCTTCGAGCGCCTTCAGCACCTTCGCCAGTTGCGCCGGCTGATTGACTGCCCAGTCTTTTTGCGGCGCGAGACGAATACGCGCACCGTTCGCGCCGCCGCGCTTGTCCGAGCCACGGAACGTCGAAGCCGATGCCCACGCGGTCGTCACCAGTTCCCCGACCGATAACCCTGCCGACGCGATTTTCTGCTTCAACGCGGCCACATCCTGCTCGTCGATCACGGGATGATCGAGCGCGGGAATCGGGTCCTGCCAGACGAACTCTTCCTGCGGCACTTCCGGCCCGAGATAGCGCGCACGCGGTCCCATGTCGCGGTGCGTGAGCTTGAACCACGCCTGCGCGAAGGCATCGGCGAACTCTTGCGGGTTGTCCTTGAAGCGGCGCGAGATCTTCTCGTAAGCCGGATCGAAGCGCAGCGACAAGTCCGTGGTCAGCATGGTCGGCCGCAGCTTCTTCGACGCATCGTGCGCGTGCGGAATCGTCTCCGCCGAATCTTTGGCGACCCACTGATTCGCGCCCGCCGGGCTCTTGGTGAGTTCCCATTCGTGGCCGAAAAGGTTCTCGAAGAAGCCGTTGCCCCATTGCGTCGGCGTCGAGGTCCAGGTGACTTCGAGACCGCTCGTGATGGTGTCCGCGCCACGGCCCGTGCCGAACGTGCTGTTCCAGCCGAGGCCCATGGTTTCAAGTTCGGCGCCTTCCGGCTCCGCGCCCACGTTATCCGACGGACCCGCGCCGTGCGTCTTTCCGAAGGTGTGGCCACCCGCGATCAGCGCGACGGTTTCTTCGTCATTCATGGCCATGCGGCCGAAGGTATCGCGAATATCGTGCGCTGCCGCAAGCGGATCGGGGTTGCCATCCGGGCCTTCCGGGTTGACGTAGATCAGGCCCATCTGCACCGCGCCAAGCGGATTTTCCAGGTCGCGCCCGCCATCCGTGCGGCTTTGTTCGATGCCGTGCATTTGCGCATCGGCGGTGATCACGCCTTCATCGTCGTCCTTGCCGGCCGCGCCCTTGCCGTAGCGGACATCGCCGCCGAGCCAGGTTTTTTCGTTGCCCCAGTAGACGTCCTGGTCCGGCTCCCACGTATCTTCGCGACCGCCCGCGAAACCGAGCGTCTTGAAGCCCATGGTTTCGAGCGCGACGTTGCCGGTGAGAATCAGCAGGTCAGCCCACGAGATTTTCTGACCGTATTTCTGCTTGATCGGCCAAAGAAGGCGTCGTGCCTTGTCGAGACTGACATTGTCCGGCCAGCTATTGAGCGGCGCGAAACGTTGCTGACCGCGCCCGCCGCCTCCGCGTCCATCGCCGGTGCGATACGTGCCCGCGCTATGCCATGCCATGCGGATGAAAAGCGGACCGTAGTGGCCGAAGTCGGCGGGCCACCACTCCTGCGAGTCGGTCATGAGCGCGGCGAGATCTTGCTTGACTGCCGCGAGATCGAGACTCTTGAAAGCTTCCGCGTAATTGAAGTTGCTGTCGAGCGGATTGGACTTGTTCGAATGCTGACTGAGCAGGTCCACGCGCAACTGTTTTGGCCACCAGTCACGGTTCGTCGTGCCACCGCCAGCGGTGTGATTGAACGGACACTTCGATTCGTTTGACATGCGTTACCTCCTTGGGGGACTTGCCTCTGCTTGCTTGTTTTACATGGCGCCGACGCGTGGTCCCGTGTGGACGAAGAAAGCGCCGGCTGTGTCGATGGGTCCGACCTTGGATTCAGGTTGCCGCCGATCATTCGTTGGCGTCGCGCGTCTGACATGGTGCGGCGCACAAGCATCGTGTCGATGACAGCCGGCGGCATCCAACAATATATGTGAGAGCCGTCTGCAGATGAAATGCATTTGTGGCAATGCCGCCGATAGAACGCCCCTATAAGAATAGCGAGGCTCGCGAGAATTTGCAGGTGGAGTGTGAGCGACGGTCCGACGCCCTGGCGTTACGTCAAGTCGTCCATTCGGGAAATAGGCAGCAAGTCGGCGATGTTGGACCATTTGACAACACACTGAGGCGTTGTCAAAATGTCCAACACCAAAGCGGTTTTGATTGAGGATCGCCGTAGCGCCATCACTGCGAGCGGGTTTGCCGAAACGGTCATCTGGCGGCTTCCGCATCCTGTACCGGGATGCCGGCACCTTTACAAGTATCGTCTTGCTTACGTGATTTCCGGCCAGTGCGTGCTGCGTTACGACAACGAGCGAGATAAGGGCGACCATCGCCATTTCGTAGGTAACGAAACGCCCTACATGTTCTCCACGATCGAAAGACTGCTTGCCGACTTTCAAGCGGATGTGAATATATGGAATAGATGGAGGTCAAGATGAAGAAAACTGCGACGATCGGAATCTCCTCGCTCGATGAAGTCACCGAGCAGATTCTCGCGGCAGTGAAAAACGGCAAACCGCTCCACGGCCGCAACTTCTCCTACGCCACGCCCGAGCTCCTCTTTCGCACCTTCACCACGCCGCGCTGGCGCATCATTCGCGTGATGACGGGCGCGGGGCCGATGTCCATCCGCGAGCTCGCCCGCCGGCTCGAGCGCGATGTGAAGGGCGTGCATCGCGATGTACAAGCGCTTTTGCAAGCCGGCCTCATGGAAAACGATGCGAACGGCGCGATTGTCTTTCCCTACGACACCGTGCACGTGAATTTCAAACTGAAGGCGGCCGACTTATCGCCGTTGGCGAGCGAGCGCGAGTCGGCAGCCGCGCCTGTTGTCGAAGATCGCGCGGCCTTGCCTCAACGTGCGCCGAGTACGCCACGCACATCACCCGCATCACGCGTATCACGCAAGCGCGCCGCAAGCGCACGACCGGCGGGTAATCGCTAGCCACCTAACTCCAGTCGTCCATGTCGTGCTTGATGCTGTGCCGATTTGCAATGAGCGTCTCAACGCTGGGCTCGTTATTCATCGCACGCTGAATGGCGAGCTTGGTCGCTTCGTAGTTCGTGCGATACATGTCTTTCTTGTCGAGGTTCGCGTCGGTGGCGCAGCGCGGGTCGATCCACACGAGGCTGATGATGCACAGATCGTTGGCCTGATCCTTCGGCAAGATGCCTTCGATCAAGCAATCGACCACTGCGTCCGCCGTCGCGGATTGCACCACGCCGCCGAACAGGTCGATATTCGCCATGTCCTTGAGCGTGACCTTCGGGACGATGATCGTCGCCGGACGCACCAACTGGTTGCACGCGCGGATGGCGAACATGGCGGTATGCCCTTTCGACTGCGCCATCATGTTGGCGAAGGCGTGACCGACCGGCCCATCCACGCGGCCGATCAGGATTTCGGGCATTGCATCGGTGGCTTGTCCGGGGGCGGCAAAAACGGTGGCCTCGCCGGCGCGAAACGTCAGGTCCAGACTCATGGTGTCTCCTTGCAGGGCTCGAAGTGGTCTAAGGAGAACAGCCAATGCAAGGACGATGCCAGAATGGGTTCGGAGCCCGAGGCGCTTTATCGATCGACGATCACGCGCTGGCTGTACCAAAACAGTAACCGCTCAGCGTGACACTCTGTCCATCTCGCGACAAGCGCGACCTGCTCAGAACGTCGACAACGTCAACGTGTTCTGCACGGACTTCACGCCCGGCACGCCTTCCGCGATATGCGTCGCCAGGTCGACCTGCGCCGTCTCCGGCACCCATCCCTCCAGCACTACGGCGCCGTTATTCGCTCGCACGGTGATGCCGCTCGCGCGCAAGCCTTTCGCTTTCTCGAGCGCATTGAGCACTCGCCGCACGAGCGCGCGGTCCGCAGCTTTCGACGATGACGCCGCCGCGCCCGTTACCGCCGAAGCCACTGTCACGCTTGCGGGCGACGCAAATTTCGCGGCGCCGCCCTGCGCGAACGCACACACCGATGCCATGCCGACACATGCAAGCGCCGCTGCCGTCGCGCGCACTCCAATTCGAATCAGAACCATAACCACCTCTCATGTGAAAACCAGCGCTTACTTAGAACCGATGTGTCATGCCCGCCGCGACCAGCGTTTCCGTTGCATTGAGCCCGTTCGGCGAGATACCCGGCCAGCCCGCCGTCGACGTGCCGTTGTTCTTGAGAAAGCCCGCGCGCCCGTAGAACGCCGTGCGCTTCGAGATGCTGTGATCGAAGCCCGCTTGCACGAGCCACGCGTTGTCGTGCACGCCACGCGCGACGCGCTGCATGGCCGCGATCTCGATGGTGTCGGCGGGCGTTGCCTGGATCGTCGCGCCTGCTTCCATCGTGCTGAACGGATGCCCGGCGTTCAGACGCGCGGCAAGCGAACCCGCGGGCGTATCCTTCGGGCGGTGATAGGCGTAGTTGAACTGGAAGTTCACCGGCCCGACGCGATAGGCAAGCGCGCCCGTGAAGTGCTCCGTGCCGAGCGTCGGCAGCGTGGCGGGCAGGCCCGGCATGGTCTTCAAACCCGGATGCTGATTCTGATAAGCGACGCCCGCGTAGAGGCCGTGCCCCGTGTAACTCGCGGCGATGTCGAGCATGTTGCCGGTGGTCAGCGGGTACGGCTGCGCGACACTCGCCGCGAGCGCGTACATGCCCCGCAGCTCGACACCTCCCATGTTCTGGGTCTTGTAGACGATGGCGTTGCTCGAACGCCCGCCAGCCGTTTGCGTGGCGAGCGTATTGCGATCGACAGTCGTCGAGGCGGCGGCGAGCGGCGAGAGCGCTTCGTTGGCACGGAACGGGTCCGACGGATAGAGCAGCCAGAAGGTCGGCTGGTACTGACGCCCGACTTGCAGCGAACCGTACTTTTCGTGCGTCAGGGCAACCCAGGCCTGTCGATAAAACATGGCGGACGAGTCCACCTGCGACGTGCCGTTGTTGACGTTGAAGCCGCCTTCGAGCGTGAATACCGCCTTCAATCCGCCGCCCAGATCTTCGCTGCCTTTGAAGCCGAGCAGCGAGGCGCTATTGCCGCCGCTTCTGAGCGACCACGATTGCTGCCCGCCATTGGCGAGAAACTGGAAAAACGTGTCCGCCACGCCATACAACGTGACGCTGGACTGCGCGGCCGCGCTTCCTGCTGTCAGCCCGAGTATGGCGGCGCATAGCCCTTTGCTGCTGAAGCGCATGCATGTCTCCTGGTTATATCCTGCCGATTCGCGGCGAAACATCGCGATCGGGCGATGACCGCCATTGCAGCCACGTCATCGCCCTTCGCAGCCAGTGTTGCAGCAGCGCGCGGCAAGGCGACCCCCCTTGCAGGGTGGGGGATGGGATAACCCCGATTGTTCAGCATGTCTTATTATCGAGATGCATCGCGATTTGAGCGCAACGCGCGATTCCGCTATCCTGTTGCAACCGTTACCAAAACGCCCCGCCGATGCTCACCCTCGACTCCCGCGACACCGCCATGCTGCAGGGCGCTTTCGGCGCCGGCCCCGCGCTTGCCATGCGCATCGTCGCTGCGACGGCGCGTGTCATGGACGCCAGCGCGCTCATCGACGTCACCTGCGCGCATATCGACGGCTGTCTGTATCACGGCGCGGCGAGTCTCGACTTCGTGGAACGTTTCGTCGCGAGCGGCGCGAAAATCGCGGTGCCGACCACGCTCAATGTCGGCTCGCTCGATCTGATTCACCCGGAGCTGTATCGCGGAGATTCGGCAACGGCCAACGCGGCGAAGCGCCTGATGAACGCGCATCTCGAACTCGGCTGCGAGGCGAGCTTCACGTGCGCGCCGTATCAGTTGAAGCATCGGCCGCGGCTCGGCGATCAGATCGCGTGGGCGGAATCGAATGCCATCGTGTTCGCCAATTCCGTGCTCGGCGCGCGCACCAGCCGTTACGGCGACTTTCTGGATCTCGCGGCGGCCATTACCGGCCGCGTGCCGCATGCGGGCTTGCATGTCACAGAGAATCGCGCGGCGCGGGTGGTGATCGAAGCGCCGGACTTGAACGCGTCGTCACATCGCGACGCCGACTTCGCCACGCTCGGTTTCCTGCTGGGCGGCGAAGCGGGCGCCACGGTCGCGGCCATCACCGGTTTGCCCGGCGACACCAGCGAAGACGAACTCAAGGCGCTCGGCGCGGCGGCGGCATCGAGCGGTTCGGTGGCGCTTTTTCATGCGGTCGGCATCACGCCCGAAGCGCCGACGCTCGATGCCGCGCTGCAAGGCCGCAGGCCCGAACGGACCATCCGCGTGAGCGCCGCCGATCTCGCCGCCATCCGCCGCCGCTGGAATCAGGCCCGACCCGGCGCTCCGCTCGCCGCCGTGAGCCTCGGCACGCCGCATTTTTCCGTCGATGAATTCCGCGCGCTCTCGTCGCTCTTCGACCGCTACAAAGGTGCCATGCGTTGCGACTTCTACGTGAATACGAGCCGCTACGTGCTCTGGCAACTGGAAGACGACGGCACGGCGGAGCGGCTGGCCGCGCGCGGCGTGCAGATCGTCGTGGACACCTGCACGTACATCACGCCGGTAATGAAGCAGATCACCGGTCTCGTCATGACCAATTCGGGCAAGTGGGCGCATTACGCGCCCGCGAATATCGGCGTGACGGTGGCCTTTGGCAGCATGAACGAATGCGTACGCTCGGCGTTCGAAGGAAAGGTGTGTATCGATGAAGCCAACTAATTCCTTGAGCGCCACCGTGCTCGTTCCGGGCCGGGCGCGTGGCCTTTCCATAGCCCTTGCGCCGCTCAGTTTCTGGGGCGGCTACGACGCAGAGCGCGGCGTCATCGTCGACAAGACGCATGCGGGTTGCGGCCGAAGTCTCGCCGCGCGCGTGCTGGTCATGCCGCGTGCGCGCGGGTCGAGTTCGAGCAGCAGCGTGCTTGCCGAGGCCTTGCGCAATGGCATGGGGCCGTGCGGCATCGTGCTTGGCGAGCGCGATCTGATTCTGTCCATTGGCGCGATCACGGCCAACGAGCTGTACGGGCTGAACGTGCCCGTCGTCATGGTCGATGAACCCGCGCTCGCCACGCTAGGCAAAGGCGAATTCATGCTCGAGATCGACGCACCGGATCACGAAGACCCAACGCGCGAGGCATGCATTCGCGTCACCGCGCCATGATCGCCTCGACCACCGCGACAATCTGCTGCGCCGCGATCTTCACATGCTGTTCGAGCAGCTTCGCGCCGAGTTTCGCATCGCGCTTGCGGCATGCGGCGACCATCGCCATGTGCTCGTCGTGCGACTGCTGACGGATCGGCACCTGCTTCACCTGAAACCGGAAATAGCGGTCGCTGCGGTCGTGCAGCACGCGCAACATCTGCAGCGTGATATCGCGGTGCGCAGGCACGTAGAGCGTTTCGTGAAAGCGCCAGTTGAGTTGCCCCCAAATGCCGGATTCCGCGCCGTCCATCTCCGTGACGAGATTTTCGGCCCGGGCAATTTCGCCTTCGGTGATATGCGGAATGGCTTGGGAAAACAGCCACGGCTCCAGACGCAAGCGAATCTCGAACGTCTCCTGCACTTCCTCGATCGACAACTCCGCCACGTACGCGCCTTTGTGCGGCACGTTGGTCAAAAGGCCCTCACCCGTCAGACGCGTGATCGCTTCACGAATCGGCACGCGGCTCACGCCGAGCTCATCCGCGAGCGCTTCCTGCCGCAGCGCTTCTCCGGGCGCGAGATCGCCGCTCAGAATACGCTGCCGGATAGCGGTCGTGACGAGTTCGACCGTGGTCGTGCGCACGATCTTGCGGGTGGCGTCGCTCGCGGCGGCGGGTCTTGATTTCGGCGCGGCCAATGGCATGGCGTGGGTCTTCTTGGTTTCTGCTGCGGACATTCGGCGCGGGAATCGTAGCACGCGGCCTAGAGCAGCTTCTCGCGCACCCACGCGCCGTTTTTCATCACGCCGGAGATGCGCTCGCCTTGCCCCGTCAAGACGCGAATGTCCTTGAGCGGATCGCCGTCGACGACGAGCAAGTCCGCGTACGCGCCCGCCGCGATCACGCCGAGCTTGCCCTGCATGTTGAGGATGTCCGCGCCCACGGCAGTGGCCTGGCGAATGGCTTCGAACGAGCCGACGATATCCGCGCGTATCGACAGTTCGTCGCTCTGATACTCGTGCATCTCGCCCAACAGATCCGTGCCGAGGCCCATTTTCACGCCGCGCTCGTGCAGCAGTTCGAGCGCCTTCAACCCTTGCACGCGCACCGCTTCGTTCTTTTCGAGCGACAAGGCCGAAATGCCGATCTGCGCGCCGACGCGGTTCATCGCGTCATAGACGACGAGCGTCGGCACCGCGAACGCGCCGTGTTCGGCCATGACATCGGCGGCTTCTTCATCGATGAGATTGCCGTGCTCGATGGTCCGCACTCCGAGCTTCACCACGCGCGCGATGGCTTTCGGCGTGTACGCATGCGCCATCACGTAGGTCTGATGCGACGCGGCTTCCTCGACGGCGGCCTTCACTTCATCGACGGAGAATTGCAAATTGCCGATAGGGTCCGTCGGCGACGCCACGCCACCCGACGCCATGATCTTGATGTGATGCGCCCCGGCGCGCATCTCTTCGCGCACGGCCTTGCGCATGGCATCGACGCCATCGACCACGCGGCCGATCGCGCCCATGTTGCGGCTGCAGCCGCACGGGTCCGGGTCGGAGTTGTCGAAGCGCTCGCGGAAGTCTCCATGACCGCCGGTTTGCGACAGCGCCTTGCCCGCGACGAACAAGCGCGGCCCCGCGATCACGTCTTCCTCGATTGCGCGCGACAACGCGTAATCCGCGCCGCCCGCGTCGCGCACGGAGGTGAAGCCGCGATTCAACATGCCCGCGAGAATGGGCACGGCGCGCAGCACGGCGAACGTGTTCGGCAAACGGCTGTTGTTGCCGAGATGCGCGACCGATGCAATGACATGCACATGGCAATCGATCAGGCCGGGCATCACCGTCTTGCCGCCGACATCGATCACTTGCGCGCCGCTCGCCTCTACCGGCTCGCGCGTGACTTCGCGGATGGTGTCGCCATCGATCACGACGGAATAGCGGCCGTCGTCGCGTTCGTGCTCGGCGTCCAGCACGCGTGCGTTCTTAAGAATCAGCATGACGTTATGCTCCTTTTCACTTCAGCAGGAATCCGTGGGCCAGGGGATCGCGGTCATCGACGAAGAGAGTGTTGTGGCCCGTGATGCGCGCCCAGCCTTCGATGGTCGGCACGATCGCGTCGTACTCGCCGACTCGCGCGGCCGATACCGGCACGCCTTCGAACAGCGTCCCGATGATGCTTTCATGCACGAAACGCTCGCCTATCTTCAAGCGCCCTTTCGCGACGAGTTGCGCCATGCGCGCCGAGGTTCCGGTGCCGCACGGCGAACGGTCGATGGCCTTGTCGCCATAGAACACCGCGTTGCGCGCGCTCGCGCCTTCGACTGTCGGCGCACCGGTCCACATGACGTGGCTGAGGCCGCGAATCTGCTCGCTTTCCGGGTGCACGAAGCTGTACTTCTCGTTGGCCTTCTGCCGCAGCAGCGGGCTCAGGCGCTGAATGTCCGATGGCTTGAGCGCGTGCAGACCTTCGAAATTGCGCTGCGGCTCGACGATCGCATAAAAATTGCCGCCATAAGCGACATCGAAACGAATCTCGCCTAAGCCTTCCACTTCGACGGAGAGGTCCTGCGAATGCAGATACGAAGGCACGTTGACGAGTTGCACCGAATCCACGTGTTCGCCGTTGACGCGATAACGCGCGATGACTACGCCCGCTGGCGTATCGAGCCGCAAGACGCCCGGCTCGCGCGGCCGCACGAGACCGTTTTCGATCGCCGTCGTCACGGTGCCGATGGTGCCGTGTCCGCACATCGGCAGACAGCCGCTGACTTCGATGAAGAGAATCGCGAGATCGCAGTCGTCGCGCGTCGGCGGATAGAGAATGCTGCCCGACATGACTTCGTGGCCGCGCGGCTCGAACATGAGCGCGGTGCGAATCCAGTCGAACTCGCGCAGAAAATGCGCGCGCTGCTCGATCATGTTCGCGCCGGCAAGCGGCGGCGCGCCGCCCGCGACGACGCGCACGGGGTTGCCGCACGTATGACCGTCGATACAAAAGAACGTGGACTTCACATTAGTGCTCCGTTCATTGAGCGAGCGCACGCACGTTGGCGAGCGCCTTCTCGACGATCGCGATGGTGCGCTGCCGCTCCTCGCCTTCGAGCACGAGACGCGGCGCCTTCACGTATTCCGGATAACCCGCCGTGATGTTTTCGGCGAGCTTGATGTATTGCACGAGCTTCACGTGCGTGTCCAGATGGAACAGGTCGAT
Organism: Caballeronia sp. GACF4; assembly: GCF_023631025.1. Classification (NCBI taxonomy): domain Bacteria; kingdom Pseudomonadati; phylum Pseudomonadota; class Betaproteobacteria; order Burkholderiales; family Burkholderiaceae; genus Caballeronia; species Caballeronia sp. GACF4. The sequence goes on along the minus strand of NZ_JALQDW010000026.1, from coordinate 96,846 downwards.
CAATGCCCGATACAGCGCACGCGCCTTGTCGTATTCGCCATTCACGGCGAGCTTGAGCAGTTCGACGGATTCGCGCGGCACCGCGTTGGCCATGCCCGATACCCAGCCCTTGACGCCGAGCGCGACGGATTCCAGCACGAGATCGTCCACGCCGCAGAACACGGTGAAGCGGTCGCCGAAGCGCGCATAGAGATCGGTGACGCGAGTCGTATCGTAGGTTTCTTCCTTGATCGCGACGACGTTGGCTTCGTCCTTCAGTTGTTCGAGCAAGTCGGGCCGCATGTCCACGCCATAACCGCGCGGATTGTTGTAGATCATGAGGCCGAGCTTCGTCGAGCGCGCAATCGACCGATAGTATTCGACGGTTTCTCTATCGTCCGAGCGATAAGTGAGGCCCGGAAACACCATCAGGCCCTGCACGCCGATGGCTTCCGCATCCTTTGCGAACTGCATGGCGTTGGCCGTGTTCAGTTCGGCGAGACCGGAGATCACGGGCACGCGGCCGTTCACCGTTTCGACCGCGAGCTTGAGCACCGTGCGCTTTTCCTCGGGCGTGAGTTGCGCGTTCTCGCCGACCATGCCCATCATCACGACGCCGCCTACGCCGTTGTCGAGCAGACGATTCAGCCCGCTCACGATGGCGTCCTGATCGAGCGCGCCGGTAGCGGTGAGTTTGGTCGTGACCGCGGGGAAAACGCCTTGCCAGTTGACTTGCATCTCTTCTCTCCTGTCGTTTGGTCAGTGCTGAAAACGTGCGATGGAATAAGGTTCGAGGGGCACGCGCGGCATGCGCTCGCCGAGCACATCGGCGACGAGCGCGGCCGTGGTCGCCGATTGCGTCAGACCGAGATGGCCGTGTCCGAATGCATAGACCACGGATGGCGCGCGTGGCGAGACGCCGATTACCGGCAGCGAATCCGGCGTGGACGGGCGATGCCCCATCCAGTTGACCGCATCCGTTTCGTCGATATCGGGCAGAAAGCGCCGGCCGAGCGCAAGCAACGCCTCGCTGCGCCGATAGTTCGGCGGCGCGGCGAGCCCCGCGAATTCCGCCGCCCCGCCGATGCGCAAACCGATATCCAGCGGCGTCGCGACGAACTTGCGTTCCGCGAAGATCACTTCGCGCGACAACGCAATGCCGTGCCTGGGCAGCGTCGCGTTATAGCCGCGTTCGCTGTCGAGCAACACGCGGTCGCCGACAGACTTCGCAAGCGTCGCCGACCACGCGCCCGCCGCCACGACGATGCGGCGGCCGAAGACGCGGGAGCCGTCGTCGAGCAGAACGCCGTCGGCGGGTTCGAGCGCGCGCGCGACGCCGGTCACGAAGCGCGCCCCCAACGCCATCACGCGTTCGCGCAGCAAGGTCACGAGCCGGCGCGGATCGCCAATATGCGACCAGTCGTCGAGAAACACGCCATGCCGGAACACCGGCGCAAGCGCTGGCTCGGCGGCGCGTACTTCGTCCTGATTCAGCGTATGCCAGCGCACGCCAAGTTCGCGCTTGAGCGCCCATTCGGGCTGATCGGCGGCGAAGGCCGCATCGGTCTCATAGACGGTAAGCGCGCCGCGTCGATACAGCATCGCGGTGGCGCCGATATCGTCGAACATCGGCAAGATGTCTTCGTATACGCGATTGTTGAGCCGCGAAAGCGCACGCGAGATGGCGTCGAACCGCGCGGGTTCGGCCGCGCGCCGAAACGCCATGAACCACGGCAGCGCGCTTGGCACGTGTTTCCAGTCGAGCGCGAGGGGCCCGAGCGGGTCCATCAGCCACTTGGCCGCTTGCGTGAACATGCCGTGCACGGCAATCGGCGTGTTCTCCGACACGGCGATACCGCCCGCGTTGCCGTGCGACGTGCGGTCGCCTTCGAAGTCGCGATCGATCAACGTCACGCTCGCGCCTTCGCAGAGCAGCGCCCACGCGCACGACAAACCAACGACGCCCGCGCCGACCACGATCACATCCGCTATTTCCTGCCGCGGCTGGCTCATGGCTTCGCGCGCGATTTGATGAGCTTGTCGTCGACGGCTTCGAGCCACGTGTCCGACAACGTGAAGCCCGTCTGATAGCGGTCGGTCGGATCCACGCCCACTTGCGAGATCGCGCTGATCCACGCCTGTCCCGCGACCACGGGCACGACTGCGGGCACATCGCCGAGTTGCGTCAGCGAATCGATACGGCTTTCGAAGCGCGAGCCGATGATCGATTCATGCACGAAGCGCTCGCCCGCTTCGATCAGCCCTTTCGCGTGCATCACCGCGAGCCGCGCCGATGTGCCGGTGCCACATGGCGAGCGGTCGCAGCGTCCGGGAGAGACGATCACGGTATTGCGCGAGGTCAGGACGCCGTTTTCGCGCCGCAAGGGCATGACGAATTCGGTCTGCGTGATGCCCTTGATGTTCGGGTTCAGCGGATGCGGCGACGGCAATTGCTCGGCCGCGGCGGCCTTGATCGTTTGCCCGAGCTCGCATAGTTGGCGCGCTTCGTCGGGCGTGATGGCAAAGCCGAGCTTTTGCGCATCGACGATGACATAGGTCATGCCGCCGTAGCCGACATCGACTGTCAGCGTGCCGACGCCTTCGACCTCGATCGTCTTGTCCAGATGGTTCGCGAAGGCCGGTTGATTGGTGAACTCGACTTGCGTCACCTTGCCGTTTTCGCAGCGGCAGCGCACGTGAATGAGACCGGCGGGCGCTTCGAGCACGAGTTCGGTGACGGGCTCGGTCATCGGCAGGATGCCGGTTTCGAGCAGCACGGTGGCCACGCAGATCGTGTTGGAACCGGACATCGCCGGATATTCGGTCGATTCCGCGATCACGTAGCCCATCTGCGCGCGCGGATCGGTCGGCGGCAATAGAAAGTTCACGCTCTGGTTGGCCGAACCGCGCGGCTCGAAAATGCAGATGCGGCGCAGGTCGTCGCGCACTTCTTCGAGATGCATCATCTTGTCGAACATGGTGGCGCCGGGCACGTCGAAGACGCCGCCCGTCACCACGTTGCCCACTTCGCCTTCGGCGTGGCAATTGACTACCGTGAGAGTTCTGCTCCAGCGCATGCGAAAGTCCTCATTGCAACGGTTGATGCGCCGTTTCCCGGATCGTCGCGACCGTGATCGTCGAGAGCAGCGCCGCGAGCATCACGAAGTACGCAGGCGAGACGGGCGAACCGGTGGCCTTGATGAGCGAGATCGAAATGACCGGCGCGAAGCCGCCGAACACCGCATTGGCGATGCCGTAGCCGATCGACATCCATGTCGTGCGGATCTTCGTCGGAAAGAGTTCGGAGAGCACGGCGGGGCCGACGCCCGAGAAGATGCCGATCAACACGCCGCCCAGCACCTGCACGAGACCGACGACCAGCGCGGACTTGTATTCGAGCATCAAGTGAAAAATCGGATAAGGCAGGATCAGGAACGCGACGCAGCCGATAGCGTAGATCGGTTTGCGTCCGACGCGGTCCGACAATGCGCCCCAAAACAGAATGGATGCCGTCATCGCGAAGAGCCCCGCCGTATTGAGCCAGAGCGCCGCCGACGAACTCATGCCCGCGTACTTCTGCGTGAACGACGGCAGATAGTTGAGCAACGTGTAGAGCGAGACCGTCCAAACGATCACGAGCCCGCAAGCTTGCAAGCCGAGCAGCGCGGGCGCGCGATGCGGCGGCGGCGCGACATCGCTTGCCTGCGCGAAAGCGGGCGTCTCTTCGCTGCGTTTGCGGATGATCCAGCCGATCGGCCCGATCACCACCGCGCCGATGATGAACGGCACGCGCCAGCCCCAGTCGAGCATGGCTTGCGAGGACAGCGTCGAGGTCATCAACGCGGCCGCGCCGGAGCCGAGCAGCGTGCCGCCTAGCGTGCTGCATTGCTGGAAGCTGCCGTAGAAGCCGCGGCGGTTTTGCGGCGCCCATTCGACCAGAAACGCGACCGCGTTACCAAGCTCGCCGCCGACCGAAAGGCCTTGCAGCATGCGCGCGGCGATGAGCAGGATCGGCGCGTAGATGCCGATCGACGCATACGAAGGGATCAGCGCCATGAAGAGCGTGGCGGCGGCCATGAGCGGCATGACGAAGGTGAGCGTCCACTTGCGGCCTTTTTTGTCGCCGAGCCATCCGAAGATGAGCGCGCCGAGCGGACGCGCCGCGAAGCCGAGACCAAACGCGCCGAAGGTGCCGAGCATGGCGGCGAACTCGTCGCCAGCCGGAAACATGACCTTGGCGATGACGGTGGCGAGAAACGCGTATGTCCCGAAGTCGAACCATTCGAGCACGTTGCCGACGACCGCGGCGGTGACGGCGCGACTGGTTTGCGTTCTGGATGGTGCTCGGGCGGTGTCGCTGGTGGCGTATGCGCCGGCGACGGTCTGCGCTTGGTCGGTCATGGTGGCTCCCGGGGCGGTCGGTTCGAAGGCGAAACGGGATGCGGCTGAGGGGCATTCTGAACCAGAAAGTTTTATGAATCAAGGATTTTGGATCCAATATAAAAGAACGATCGATCCTTTAACGCCAGCGCGCTCGCCCATTCCACAGGCATATCTGATTCAAAGTGTTGTTGCGGCTTGCGGAACCTTTACTTCGCGCGTCCAATGCCCGGGGTTGCCGGGGGGTTCATCGACAAACCATAGCTTGGCATTACTTAGAATAACGAGATAGAGAAAAATGAAGCCCATTTTTGGGGATGGCAACGCGAAGCCTTTTCACCTCGCGACAGACGACACGCGCGGCGATGCATCGCCGTCGTCGGCGCCGGTCCTGCGTGACGCGGCCAAAACGGTTCGCGAAGCCTCGGCCGAACTACTCACCGACGATCAGATCGACCAGCTTGGCGCCACGGCCGGCGAGCGCGTCGCCAGCCTTTCGCAGCGTCTTCTGTCCGAGGCGCGTGCCTCCGACGCCGACCACTTTGGCGAGTTGCTCAACAACCTGATCGTGACCGCCAAGGGCCTCGACCCTGCTTCCATCCAAAAACGCGGCCTGGCCGGGAAACTAGTGTCGATGTTCAGATCGACCCGGGAACAGTTGCTCGCCCAGTTCGATTCAGTGGAGAAGCGCATCGGTACGCTCGTCGTCGAACTGGAGGCCACGGCGAGCCGGCAGAACCGAGATATCGCGGAACTGGATCAGATGTACGCGGACAACTACGAAACGTTCCGCCAGTTCGAAGCGGCCAAGGCGCATGGCGAGGCTTCGCTCGAGTCGTACCGCGTGGCGCTTGCGCAAGAGCCTCAAGCCGGCGACGCGTTCGCCGCGCAACGCATGATGGACACGCGTCGCCGCGCAAACGCACTGGCGCAAAAAATCGACGACTTGAGCCGCGCCATGCTGATGGCCGAACAACTCGCGCCGCAGATCCGCATGGAGCAGGATCACAAGCGAACGCTCATCTCCAAGTTCGGCACGGCGAAAACCGTGTTGATTCCCGCGTGGACCAACGCGTTCTCGCTTTACATCAAGCAACTGAGTTCGAAGAAGGCGGCCGACCTCGCGAACGCCACGTTCGATGCCGCCGACATGGCGCTACGCGCGCAGGCCGACCAACTGCATGCCAACGCCGGCGCGGTGACGAGACTGGCGGAGCGTCCCGTCATCGCGACCGAAACCTTCGAATACACGCAACAGAAGTTGTTCGCCGCGCTCGATGAAATGGCAAAGATCATCGACGAAGGCCAACGCAAACGCAAAGCCGACGAACCGCGGCTGCGCAAGCTCGAGCAGGATCTCATCGCCCGGTTCAACGACCGTAACCACTAAAAGAAAAATCTCGCATGTCCATCAACAATCTCAATAAGCCGGCCCTCGCTGCGCGCGCCGACAGCGTTTCGATCATCCTGAGCAAGCGTAGCCTGCCGCGTCCGCCCGTCGTGCGAGTAGCGGCGGCGCTGGACATCTCGGGTTCAGCGAAGGGTCTGTACGAATCCGGGATCATCCAGGAAACGCATGACCGCATGCTTGGCATCGCCATGAAGTTCGATGACAACGGCGAAATCGATACCTGGACCTTCACTGACACCTTCGACCGCCTGCCAACGGCGACGCCCGAAAACTATGGCGCCTATATCACCGAAGAGGTGATGAAGAATGCGTCGGTGCGCAAGTGGGGCGCGACGGAATACGCGCCTGTGATGACGGATATCGTCAATTTCTTCTTCGCGGCGGCAGCGCCCGATGCGAACGACAAGCCTGGCTTTTTCCGCCGGCTATTCGGCGCGCCGCAGAACGACGTCACCGTCGCCAATGCCGCACCCGCCAACAACATGCCCGTGTGGGTCCTGTTCGTGACGGATGGACAGAATCCTGCTTTCGACCGCGCGCGCGTCTGGAAGCTGCTGCGCGAGACGCAGAAGTTCCCGATCTACTGGTCGCTCATCGGCGTGGGTAATCCCGACGAATTCGCCTTCCTCGAAGAAGTCGCCGAGCAATTGCCGAATGCAGGCTTCCTGCATCTCGAATCGCTCGACATCTCCGATCAGGCGATCTACGAGCAACTCATTACCGAGGAATTCTGTGACTGGGTGCGCGGCAAGTAAGCGATCCATCACGGCCATTTTTTCTCTTGAGCAATACATGATCAAGCAATTCAAAATCCCGTTCGCGTTGACGTTCATCGCGCTCGTGCTCGCATTCCTGATCGGCGGCGTGAAGGACATGATCCTCGTGGCCGTGCTGTGCGTGCTCGAAGTCTCCCTCTCACTCGATAACGCCGTGGCCAACGCGGCCGTCCTGCGCAACTGGTCGGACAAGTGGCGCGACCGTTTCATGACGTTCGGCCTGCCGGTCGCCGTGATCGGCATGCGGCTGCTGTTTCCGCTGCTGATCGTCGCGGTGGCGGGCGGCATTGGCTTGTGGCAGGCCGCCAGGCTCGCGCTCGAAGCGCCGAATCAGTACGCCGCCATTCTGACTTCGGCGCATCACGAAGTCTCGGCATTCGGCGGCGCGTTTCTCTTGATGGTGTTCTTCGGCTTCATGTTCAACGCCGACAAGGAAGAACATTGGATCGAGGTCATCGAGAAGCCCTTCGCGCGACTGGGCCGCCTCTCTGCGATTGAAGTGGCGCTGACGCTCGGCATCATCGCGCTCGTTTCCACCCAGTTGCCGGACGGCGAGCGCGCATCGTTTCTGCTGGCGGGCGGCGGCGGCGTCATCGCCTTCATCGTCGCGCATGGCGTCGGCGATCTGGTCGGCGGCGACGCGACCGGCGAACGGATCGTGCGCGAAGGCGTCGCGGGTTTCATGTACCTCGAAGTACTCGATTCGTCGTTCAGCTTCGACGGCGTGATCGGCGCATTCGCCTTGACCAACAACATCTTCCTGATTGCGCTCGGACTCGGCGTGGGCGCGGCTTATATCCGACAGATGACGCTGATCCTGCTCAAGAAAGGAACGCTTGCGCAATATCGCTTTCTGGAACACGGCGCGTTCTGGGCGATCGGCGCGCTTGCGGCAATCATGCTGTGCGTCAACGTCGACGTTCCGGAAGTAGTCACGGGGCTAATCGGCGCATGCACGATCGGCGTTGCGGTCGTCAGTTCGATCATCGTGCAACGTCGCGAAATCACGCGCGACGCGACTTCCGACAACCCTGCTTCCTGATCCAGACGCGCCGCCCAGAATCGCGGCGCGATCCAAAACCTTCAAACGAGAGCAAGTAATCCATGTCAATGATCAATCTGTCCAAAGGCGGCCGGATCAATCTGTCGAAAGAAGCGCCGCACGCAAGCAAGTTCCGCATCGGCCTGGGGTGGGACGCCAATGCCACCGATACCGGCGACAACTTCGACCTCGACGTCTCCGTTTTCCTGTGCAAATACGACGAACAGAGCAATCCGAAGCTCTTGTCGCAGAAGCACTTCATCTTCTACAACACGGAAATTCGCACGCTCGACCGCGAAACCACGTTTTTCCAGCCCGGCGACGAATGGCCACGAAAGGGCATGTCGTCGTCCGAGTGTCTCGGCGTCGTGCACAGTGGCGACAATCAAACCGGTAGCGGCGGTGGCGACGACGAAGTCATCTTCATCGACAGCAAGAAACTCGAGGCTGCGGTGGACGAAATCTCGGTCGTCGTGACGATCGATCGCGCAGCGGAGCGCAAGCAGAACTTCGGACAGGTTCGCAACAGCTACATCGAAATCTCCGAGGAAGATACCGGCAAGGTGCTCGCCCGTTATCCGCTCGAAGAAGATTTCTCGCTGGAAACCGCCGTGCAGGTGGGAAGCTTCTATCGTCGCGACGGACAGTTCATGTTCAAGGCGGTCGGCATGGGCTACAACCGTGGGCTCGCGGATTTCGTCGCCGCTTATGGCGGCCGCGTCGACCGCGCCTGAAACGGAGATCTGTTATGGCGTGGCGTAACCGGCAAGAGTATGCGAATGTCCAGTGAACCCGGACCGCTGAGCTTCCCGGACACACCGGGCAGGTTGCAAGCCAACGATTCCCGAGCCGACCGCAGTTCCAATGCGCGTAGCAACGTCGTCCGTGAGCCATCCGTGCGCCCGCTTTTTGTGTCGCGCGAGGAGCGCGCCGCGAGCGCACCGCAAAGCTTGGGCGAGCCGGGAAAGGCGCTCTTCGGGGACGCTGGCCATCCGTTGCTGAACCAGTGTTTCGAGTGCGCGCGCCAACAGTTTCCCGGCCTGTATCCTCGACAGCAGGCACGCATCGAACGCGCGATTCGCCGGCTCGTACCGCCACGGCTCGAACACATCGTCGTCATGGCCGAAGCGCCGTTGCATGCATGCGGCGAGGCTGTCGAAACGTTCACCCGCATGATGCGCGACTTCGCCGAACTGGATGGCGCCGGCCTGATGCGCGACCTGCTCGAGCGTGCTGCACATAAACCCGGTCTGATCGACCGCCTGACAGGCCGATACCTGGGCACGGAAACGCCGGAACTGGATTTTCGCGGCCTCCTGACCACGCTCAAGACTTCGTTGCACTCGTTTCCGGCGCGCGTTAAGTCGTCGCGGCAACACATCGCGGAAGCGCACGACGGTCTGGCTATCGGTCTTGCCGCCTTGAGCGCCGTCGCCGATTTGCCGGAGCGCTGGGACACCGCGAGCGCCGCGCGCGCATTGCTCGATCGCCGCGCGATGGTGCGTCAGGCATTTCAGCAACTCGAACTGTTGTCCCTGCAAGTCGATGCGTTCGAAACCGATGTTGTCGATCTGCTTGCGCGCGCCGATCAACTGATGAACGTGACCCTCCCCGCCGCCCTGGCTGCGCGGTCGCAGCCCAAGCGCTGAGAAACGAGCGTTTTACATGGAGCCTTCGATGTCCAAGCACCACCGCACCGTCGCCGCATTCGATTTCGACGGCACCATTACCACCGGCGACAGCCTCAAGGCTTTCGTGCTGCACACCGTCGGGCCGATTCGTTTCGCCACATCGGCCATATGGGCGGCGCCGGCGCTGGCAGGCATGGCAATAGGCCGATGCGACCGCGGAACCGCGAAGGCCGAGTATTTGAAGTACGCTCTGAAACACGTTTCGCGCGATGCGCTACAACTCGCTGCCCAAAGCTTCTGTGCCACGCGCCTGCCGGCCATGATCCGGCCGGAGATGATCGAACGCGTGCGGCAACATCAGGCGCTTGGGCACGAGGTGGTGATCGTGAGCGCGTCGCCTTCTCTGTATCTTCGTCTCTGGGCGCAGACCATTGGAATCGGCACGGTGCTGTCGACCGAACTGGAATTGACGGAATCGGGATACGCGGGCCGGTTCATCGGCGCCAATTGCTGGGGGCCGGAGAAAGTCGAGCGTCTGAAGGCATGGTGGGGCGCATATCGCCCAATGACCTTGTATGCCTATGGCGACAGCGCGGGCGACAAGGAGATGGCCGAAGCCGCCGACGTTCCATGGATTCGCGGATGCGGCGCCTTGCCGACCTTGCCAGCCCTGAGCGATACTCATTATTAAGACCGCGCGGGAATCGGCAGGCGATCTTCGACCGCTATACTTCGTCTCGCTTATTCGTTCCGCTTATTCGTTCCGCTTTTTCGTTCCGCTTTCCGCACCACCTGTTCGCATCGAAGGACCCCGCATGACCGCCCTGCCCCCGTGCCCCCAATGCCATTCCGAATTCACCTACGAAGACGGCAAGCTCTTCATTTGCCCCGAATGCGCGCATGAATGGTCGGCCGATGAATCTCCCGCCGCCGAAGCCGAAACGAAGGTTTATCGCGATTCGGCGGGCAACATTCTGCAAGACGGCGACACCGTCACCATCATCAAGGATCTCAAGCTGAAGGGCTCGTCCGGCGTACTCAAGATGGGTACGAAGGTCAAGAACATCCGCCTTGTCGATAGCGATCACGATATCGATTGCAAGATCGACGGCTTCGGCGCCATGAGTCTCAAGTCCGAATTCGTCAAGAAGATCTGAGCGCGCACGTCGTGGACGAGGTGCGCCTTACCTCGTCCGCGTGCCGCTAGCCGGCACGCGGCGCGCCAACTCCGCCAGGCCGATACAAAACGCGAGCCACGCGCCGCCCGAGGCGAATCCGCCCGCGACATCCGTCAGAAAATGCACGCCGATCACCACCCGGCTCGTGCCGATCAGCAGCACTAGAAGACAGGTCGAAGCGACGATGAGCGCATCGCCGCCGCGCGAGGCGACGCGCATCAACACATAGGCGCACATGCCGTAGCAGACCATCGATCCGAACGAATGGCCGCTCGGAAACGAATAGCTCTCGGGCAACGGCACGAGCGCGCCGATGGGCCGCTCGCGATGCATCGACAGCTTGAGCACGCGATTGAGCAGACCGCCCAGGCTCGTCGTCGCGATCAGAAAGAGCGCCAGTCCGACGTGCCGCTTCCACGCCAGCGCCACGCAGACGAGCGCGCACAACAACGCCAGGAACAGCGGATCGCCAAGATGCGTCAAGCGCGCGAAGCTCTGCGCGGCCAGCGGCGGCACGCCTTTGCGAATGCTATCGAGCAGAAGCTGATCGGCGCTCGAAAACGCCTCGCCGCGCTCGACGCGCGTGGCGATTGCCGCGAACACCATTACGCCGCACGCAAGCGGAACCAGCGCCGCGAACACGACGAGCGTCCTCTGCGTGGGCGGTTCGCGCGTGTCGAGCACGCGCACGAACGCGCTCCAGGCGAGCGCCGCGCCAAGCGGCGCCGCCACGAGCACGAACGCGATGACCCACAACGCGTGAGCTTCTGCAAAGCCTGCATAGTCCATCGATCGACAACCTCCGTTTGATTCGACTTGGCTAGACGTTCTACCATGCCCGCCGCCGATGGAAATTAGGACGGACTAAGTCGAGCTTCGGATTCGCCCTACGGGTACTCCCGGAGTTGATTGAATCTCACACCCACGCTGACAAATCGTCGATTCCTCATCGCGCGACGCCCGCCGCAAAATCGGTTCATCCTCAACGTAACGCAAAGGATTGGAGTCCATGCGAAAGAATCTGTATATCGGCGAAGGCTTCGAGGGACCGGGCGTGAATCTCGCCCATATCAACGTGCTGGTCGGTCCGCGCGACGGTCCCGCCGGTCAGGCCTTCGCCACCGCGCTCGCGACGCCATCGGCCGGGCACGCGCCCTTCGTCGTGATCGCACGGCCCGGCGTGCCGACCAAGCCGCTCACGCTCTACGTGAACAAGGCGCCGATCGACGGCGACTTCCACGGCAACGCGACCTGGGGCGCATCGCAGGCCGGCATAGCGAAAGCCGTGGCCGAAGCGCTCGAACAAGGCACGCTGCCGCCCGAGGCGGAGAACGAGTGGGTGGTCGTATCGGCGAACTGGGTGAATCCCAAGACCGACGATCTCGACGCCGTCTTCGAGAACAACTATCGCGCGTGCAGGAACGCAATCGTCGCGGCCATGGAAGGCTTGCCGTATCGACATGCCGTGTTCGAGGCGGCGCGCGATGTCTCGAATCCGTTCTACACGCCGAAGAAGCGCTGAGGAGACGACCATGGAATACGTACGTCTCGGCCAGTCCGGACTCAAGGTTTCGCGCTTGTGTCTCGGCACCATGAACATGGGCACGCCGCAATGGAAGCCCTGGATTTTCGATGAAGCGCAAAGCGAGCCGATCGTGCGCCATGCGCTCGATGCCGGCGTGAACTTCATCGATCTCGCCGATTTTTATTCGACCGGCGTCGGCGAGGAAGTGGTCGGCCGCATCCTGAAGCGGCTCGTGCGGCGCGAGGATATCGTCGTCACCACGAAGGTGGGCTACGACATGGCGAGCACGCCGAACGCGGGCGGCCATTCGCGCAAGCACGTGATGGACGGCATCGACGCGTCGCTCAAGCGTCTCGACATGGACTACGTCGACATTTACATGCTGCATTTTTTCGACGTGAACACGCCCGTCGAAGAAACCCTGGCCGCGCTCGACGATATCGTGCGCGCGGGCAAGGCGCGCTATATCGGCGTTTCGACGATGTACACCTGGCAGTTCGCCAAGATCGTGCAGGCGTGCGAACGCCACGGCTGGCACAAGCCGATCAACATGCAATTGCAGTTGAACGCCGCGTATCGCGAGGAAGAGCGCGAGATGATTCCGTATTGCATCGATCAGGGCGTCGGCGTGTCGGTGTTCAGTCCGCTCGCGCGCGGTCTGCTGACGAACGACGCCGGCTCGAATCGCAATCAGACGGACTTCTTCACCGCGCAAATGTATGGCGATGCCGCTTCGCGCAGCGTCGCGGCATCCGTGGCGCGAGTGGCGGCGCGACGCGGCGTGACGTCCGCGCAGATTGCGCAGGCATGGGTGCTGAACCGTCCGGGTGTGTCGAGCATGCTGGTTGGCGCGGATTCAGCCGCGCAGTTCGACAGCGCGCTCGCCGCGCTCGACACGCGTCTCAGCGCCGACGAAATGCACGAACTCGACCGCAACTACACACCGTGCGATCTCATCAACGATTACACGGCGGGACGGCGTATCGCCCGCGAAGCGCGTGAGGCGCGCGGCGCATTCGACGAACTCATGGAGCGCGCGGCATGAGCGACCTTTTACGATCCGGCCATTACATCGACGGCGCGTGGCGAGAAAGCGCAAGCACGTATGCCGTGCGCAACCCAGCGACGGGCGAAGTCATCGCGAACGTGGCGCGCGGCGGCAGCGCGGAGACATCGCTTGCAATCGATGCCGCGAGCAACGCGCTGCCCGCGTGGCGCGCGCTCACGGCAAAGGAACGCGCCGCCCGCGTCAAGCGTTGGGGCGAACTCATGCTCGCCAACCGCGACGCGCTCGCCGCCCTGCTCACGCGCGAGCAAGGCAAACCGCTTGCCGAAGCGCTCGGCGAAGTGGCCTACGCCGCGAGCTTCCTCGAATGGTTCGCGGAAGAAGCGAAGCGCAGCTACGGCGACGTGATCCCGAGCCCGAAGCCGCATTCGCGGATCATCGTCACGCGCGAGCCAGTCGGCGTGGTCGCGGCCATCACGCCGTGGAACTTCCCGCTCGCGATGATCACGCGCAAAGCCGGCCCCGCGATTGCGGTCGGTTGCACGATGGTGCTGAAGCCATCGGAGGAGACGCCGTTATCGGCCTTCGCGCTGGCGGTGCTGGCGGAAGAGGCGGGCATTCCGGCCGGCGTGTTCAACATCGTATCGGGCGATGCGGTGGCTATCGGCGAGACGCTCACGGCGTCGCCGCACGTGCGCAAGCTCTCGTTTACCGGCTCGACGCGCGTCGGCAAACTGCTCGCGAAGCAATCCGCGGATACGCTCAAGAAGCTTTCGCTGGAACTCGGCGGCAACGCGCCCTTCATCGTGTTCGACGACGCCGATATCGACGCCGCCGTGCAAGGCGCGATGGCATCGAAGTTCCGCAACACGGGGCAGACGTGCGTGTGCGTGAATCGCTTCTACGTGCAGGACGGCGTCTACGATGCCTTCACGCAAGCCCTGACGCGCGCCGTGCACGCCTTGCGAGCGGGCAACGGTCTCGAAGGCGCGTTCGATCAAGGTCCGCTCATCAACGAGGCGGCGCTCGATAAAGTGAAGACCCATGTCGCGGATGCCGTGCAAAAAGGCGCCAAGGTGCTGACAGGCGGCAAAGCGCATGCATTGGGCCGCACGTTCTACGAGCCGACCGTGCTCGCCGATGCCATACCTTCGATGCTGATCGCGGAGGAGGAAACCTTCGGCCCGGTCGCGGCGTGTTTCCGCTTCGCGACCGAGGAAGAAGTCGTCGCGCTTGCGAACGACACGCCCTACGGCCTGTCGGCCTATTTCTACACGCGCGATCTGGGCCGCGCGTGGCGTGTCGCTCAGGCGCTGGAAAGCGGCATGGTCGGCATCAACGAGGGAATCATCTCGACGGAAGTCGCGCCGTTCGGCGGCGTGAAGCAGTCGGGGCTCGGCCGTGAAGGTTCGAAGTACGGGCTCGATGAATACGTCGAACTCAAATACATGATGATGGCGGGGCTTGGCCGCTGAATCATCTTCTGTCGGCGCCGCGCGCACCCATAACCACAAGCACGCACCAGCACGCGCGCGGCAATTCATGCAGTGGAGGAGACACCCTTGGATACTCGAATCGTCATTCCCGATGCGCTCGATGCGCATCTCGCCCCGTCGCCTGGCGCCGGCCGCGTCACGCTCGACGACGTTCCGCTCAACCGCTTTCATATCAAGATCGCGGGGCTGACGTTCGGCGCGCATTTCACGGAAGGGTATGCGCTTGGCACCATCGGTTACGCGCTGGCGTCGATGAACCGGCAGGTTCCGCTCGATGCGTTCTGGATGGGCATGCTCGGCTCGTCCGCGCTGATCGGCATCTTCTTCGGCAGCCTCGTATTCGGCTGGCTGTCCGACCGGCTCGGGCGGCAGAAGATTTTTCTGCTGAGTTTCATCATCATCACGGCGGCGGCGTTCGCGCAGTTTTACGCGACCACGCCAGCGATGCTCGTTGCGTTGCGCGTGTTGATCGGCTTCGGCATGGGCGGCGACTTCGCGGTCGGTCACGCGATTCTCGCGGAGTTTTCGCCGCGCAAGCATCGCGGCACCCTGCTCGGCTCGTTCAGCGTGATCTGGACCATCGGCTACGTGATTGCGAACGTGCTCGGCATGCATTACGCCAATGCCTCGCCGGACGCCTGGCGCTGGCTGCTCGCCTCGGCCGGCATTCCGGCGTTTCTCGTACTCGTGTTGCGTATCGGCACGCCGGAGTCGCCGCGCTGGCTGCTCGGCCGCGGTCGTGGCGATGAAGCGCGGCGTATCGTGCGCAAGCACTTCGGCCCGAACGTAACGCTCGACGCCGACGCCGGCGAACACTTCGCTCCGCCCGGCGGCTTCGCGCGGCTCTTCAAGCCGGATTTGATCCGCCGCACCATCTTCAATTGCGCGTTCTTCGTGTGCCTCGTGATCCCGTATTTCGCGATCTACACGTTCCTGCCGAGCATTCTCAAGGCGATCGATCTGAACGAAGGCTCGGGCGCGGATCTGCTGCTCAACGGCGTGCTCGTGATAGGCGCGTTGCTCGGCATCTGGCTGACAATCAAGCTATCGCGGCGCGCGTTCCTGATCGGCTCGTTCGCGGTGACGTGCGTGTCGCTGCTGGCGCTTGCGGTGCTGCCATCGTCGGCGTCGCTCTGGATGATCGCGGCGTTCGCGCTTTTCACACTCACCATGTCTGCGTTTTCAAACCTGGTCGGCGTGTTTCCGCCCGAGTGCTTTCCGACCGAGGCGCGCGCGTGCGGCGTCGGACTGGCGATTGCATGCAGCCGCCTTGGCTCGGCTATCGGCACGTTTCTGTTGCCTCTGGGCATTGCGGGCGTCGGCGTCAAGGTAACGATGCTCGCGCTCGCCGCGGTGCTGTTCATCGGGATGCTGGTTTCGATTGCATGGGCGCCGGAAACGAAGCATCTGACGTTGAACGAGGCGAGTGGCAACTGAACTGCTTCAAGGCTGCGCTGCGTTCGCGTTTGTCACCCCTTCGCCACGCAGCCACTCCGCGAACGCCTGCACATGATCCTGCGCGGCAGCCGACGGCCCGATGTCCAGCCAGTATCCATAAGGCCCCGTGGATTCCACCGGCGACAGTTGCGCAAGCGTGCCGTCGTGCAACTCGTCCGCGATCATGTTGCGGTCCACCACCGCGAGGCCGGTTCCGGCTAGCGCGGCGCGAATCGCCTGATCGAGTGTCGAGAACTCGATGCCGTTTTCCGCGAAACCGCGCGACAGGCTCGCGGCATCGAGCCAGTTCGGCCAAAGCGTGAGGCGCGCGTCGTTGTGCAGAACGTGCAGCGCGGGCAGGCGTTCCAGCAGCGCCACGACGTCCTGGCCCGCATACTTCGTCGCGCCGACGAGCACATGCCGCTCGATGAACAGCAACGCCGACCGATGATCCGCCCGCGCCTCGTGCCCGAAGCGGATCGTGCATTGAAACTCGCCCGTGGCGTCGGTGCGCACCGAGAGGTCGATGTCGGGCACCGCGTCCATCAGCGAACCGAGACGTGGCGACAGCCAGCGCGATGCGAACGTCGGCGGCGCGCTCACCGTGAGCCGCTTGCGTTCGCTCTTCGGAGAAATCGAGAGCTTGCGGGTCGTGCGTTCAATGGAATCGAACGCCTCGGAGACGCACGCGAGCAACTCCGTCCCTTGCGCGGTCAGGCGTATGCCTTTGTGATCGCGGTCGAAAAGCCGCGCGCCGAGCGCGTCTTCGAGCAGACGAATCTGGCGGCTGACCGCGCCTGGCGTCACGCACAACGCGGCGGCGGATTTGTTGAAGCTCATGTGGCGCGCGCTTTCTTCGAAGAAGCGTAGCGCGGTGAGTGAGGGCAGGCGGCGCATGGTGTCTCGCTAGATTGGTTTTTTTCCTATGGTAACGAGTCGACAGGCGGTTGCGTCCGGCCTTCGCGGCTCAAACCTCAAGGTCGCCGCAGCCTGAGCGCTACAAAAATCCGCATGAGCCTGTTTTGTAGCCTTCAGGCCGCGAGTCGTGCGCAACGCCGACCGCCACTCGAAGTGGCATCGCGCTGTTCTGGTTCACACTCGGCGATGCGGCAATCACGCCCGCCTACGACATCTGACGATGCAGGCTTACAACCCGCCGGGGTTATCCGTGGACGGACGCAAGAGCTCGGCGCCCGGCAACTCGTGACTCATCTTGCCGCCCGCATCCGCGCAAAGCATCGCTGCTGCTCGTCGACCTGTCCGCGCAGCCACTCGCGAAACATCGCGACATGCGGAGCATCGTCCTGTCCAGCGCGCGTCACGAGCCAGTACGACTGATGCCCGTCCACTTCGACATCCAATAGCGGCACGAGCGCGCCGCGCGCAAGCTCCGGCGCGATCATGTGACGATCCGCGATGGTGACGCCAATGCCATCCACCGCCGCATGGATCGAATGATCGAGCAGGTCGAATTCGTAGCCGTCGTGGGTATCGACATCGTCGATGCCCGCCGCGTTCAGCCAGTGTTGCCAGGTGAGATAGCGCTGATCGTTGCTTGCAAGCACATGCAGCAAGGTGAACGCATTCAGGTCCACCGAGGTCGTCGCGCGCTCGCCCAGCAATTCGGGCGAGCACACGGCAATATGCCGCTCGTTCATCAGCAATTGATTGTCGAGCCCGGCCCATTCGCCGTTGCCGAAGCGAATGGCGCAATCGAGCGCGCCGGATTCGACGAGCTCGTCGGTGCGGCGCGTGGTCAGGGTGACTTCGACTTCAGGCGCGGCAGCACGAAGGGATGGCAGGCGCGGCATGAGCCAGCGGCTCGCGAAGGTCGGCGGCACGTTGATGCGCAAGCGCTTGAGATGCGTCTTCTCCTGAATGCTGCGCACCGTCAGCTCGATGCGATCGAACGACATCTTGAGCGCCTGCAGCAGCAGGCGCCCCGTGGCCGACAACTCCAGATGATGATGACGGCGCAGCAGCAAGGCTTCGCCGAGTTGCGTTTCGAGTTGGCGGACCTGACGGCTCACCGCGCTTTGCGTGACATGCAGCACTTCCGCCGCACGCGTGAAACTGCCGGTGTGGCCAGCCACTTCGAAAGCCCTGAGCGCGTTCAGGGCGGGCATCTTCCGCTTCAAAACTGTCTCCTGTCTCGTCTGACGTGCGCGCATTTAACACGCGCTTCACGCCAGTCGTGCCGCTCTTTGACAGCATTTTACGAATCGAGTCAATTTATGCCGGTTATCCGACCGGCGGCGGCGCGCAACCTAGACCCGCTTCGTTCATGCGGCGACGGGAAGTTCGAGCGGCTTCAACGCCTCGACCACCCCACGACGCGAATCTTCGAGAATCATGTCCGCGCCCTTCTCGGCGACCATCATCGTCGGCGCGTTGAGGTTGCCGGAGGTGATGTTCGGGAACACCGATGCATCGACGATGCGCAAACCATCGATGCCATGCACGCGCAGACGCTCGTCGACCACCGAGGTGCGCGCGTCCGGACCCATCGCGCAGGAACCGCACAGGTGATAGATCGAGCCGGACTGGTCGCGGAAATACGCGAGCATGTCTTCGTCGCTCTTCACGCCCGGTCCCGGCGAGATTTCCTCGGCCGTGACCTGGCGCAGCGCCTTCGTGCCCATGATGCGGCGAATGAGCTTGCTGCCCTGAATGACTTCGCGGATATCCTTCGCCGTCGTCAGCGCGTTGATGCGGATCTTCGCCGCATCCTCGACCTTCGCCGACGCAATTTCCACCGAACCGCGGCTCGTCGGGCGACACGGATTGAAGCACAGCAAAAAGCCCGAGTACGGTTCCGGTTCGAGTTGCGCCTTGCTGCTCTTCGGAATGCGGTACGACAGCGGGTTGAAGTAGAGCTGCAGGTTTGGCTCCAGCTCGTCGTCGGCGCCCTTGAAGAAGCCGCCCGCCTGGTTCACGCTCATGGCGAGCGGTCCCTTGCGCGTCATCAGATATTGCAGCGCCACC
Organism: Caballeronia sp. GACF4; assembly: GCF_023631025.1. Lineage (NCBI taxonomy): Bacteria > Pseudomonadati > Pseudomonadota > Betaproteobacteria > Burkholderiales > Burkholderiaceae > Caballeronia > Caballeronia sp. GACF4. Next base: position 78,000 of record NZ_JALQDW010000026.1, on the reverse strand, counting down.
TTCGCCTTGCCGATGAGCGAACCCAACTGGTCGTTCAGCGTCTTTACCGTCGCGCGATAGTAGAAGCTCACGCACAGATGGTCCTGCAGATTCTTGCCGACCGCCGGCAGCTCATGCACGAGCGTCACGCCATGCTTCGCGAGCAATTCCGCTTCGCCGATACCGGAGAGTTGCATGAGCTTCGGCGTATCGACGGCACCCGCCGAGAGAATCACTTCGCGCTTCGCCCGGAACTGCAAGTCCTGGCCATTACGCGAGGCGAGCACGCCCATGGCGCGCGCGCCGTCGAACAACACGCGGCGCACCGTCACGTTGCGCTCGATCTTCAGATTGCCGCGCTCCATCACCGGATGCAGATACTCGAAGCTGCTCGACGAACGCTGACCGTCGCGCGTGTTGACATCGTAGATGCCCGCGCCTTCGTACTTCGGGCCGTTGAAGTCGTCGGTGCGCGGAAAGCCCGCTTCTTCCGCGGCTTGCAGAAAGTCCTGGCAGATCGGATGCGCGTCGTCCTTCATCGGCGAAACGCGGATCTTGCCGTTCGCGCCGTGATACTCCGTGTTGCCAAGCGGATGCGATTCCACGCGACGGAAATACGGCAGCACGTCCTTGAAGCTCCAGCCGCGATTGCCCGCTTTCGCCCAGTCGTCGAAATCGTGCGGCTGGCCGCGCACGTAGATCATCGCGTTGATGGAGCCGGAGCCGCCCTGCACCTTGCCGCGCGGGCAATACAGCTTGCGGTCGTTCAGCTGCGCTTCCGGCTCGCTGTAGTACATCCAGTTGTATTCGGGGTTGTAGTAGGTCTTGGTGAAGCCGACCGGGACCTTGAACCAGAACGACGCGTCCTCGCCGCCCGCTTCGAGCAGCAGGACCGAATACTGTCCCGACTCCGTCAGACGGTTGGCGAGAATGCAGCCCGCCGAACCCGCGCCCACGATGATGTAATCGAATTCCATGCTTGAGTATTCCGGTGAGTGTCAGCCTTTGGCAGGCGCGAGGTCTTTCACGTCGAAAGGCCGGGGTGTCATCTGCAGATGCAGACGGTCGCCGGTATAAGGCGTATGCGCGCGCACCACGTCCATGTTCAGTTCGACGCCAAGACCCGGCTCGTTCGACGGAATGATGTAGCCGTCTTCCCAGCGAATCGGCGTCTTCAGCACTTCGGCGTGAAAACCGTCCCACGTGCCGATGCTTTCCTGAATCAGGAAGTTCGGCGAGCACGCCGCGATCTGCACGCTGGCCGCCGCGCCGACAGGCCCGTTGTACAGATGCGGCGCGATCTGCGCGTAATGCACTTCGGCGAGACTCGCGATCTTTTTCGCTTCGAGTAGCCCGCCCACGCGTCCGACGTTGAATTGCAGAATCGATGCGGCGCGCGCTTCGAGCAGCTTGAAGAACTCGTACTTCGTGGTCAGACGCTCGCCCGCCGCAATCGGAATGCTCGTCTTCGCGGCGACTTGCGCCATCGCGTCTTCCTGTCCCGGCGGAACGGGCTCCTCGAACCACAGCGGATCGAACTTTTCGAGGCGTTGCGCGAGGCGGATCGCCGACGATGGCACCATCTGGCCGTGCGTGCCGAACAGCAGATCGGCCTTGCTGCCAACCGCTTCACGCACCTTGCGGCAGAAGGTTTCGCAGCGGTCCATGACTTCGAGCGAAATCTGGTGGCCGGAATACGCCGTGTACGGGCCTGCCGGATCGAACTTCACCGCCGTGAAACCGAGTTCGACGTTGTGCGCGGCACATTCCGCCGCGAGGTCCGGGTCGTCGTAGTCGTATTCGCCACGACTGTTCTTCGGATAAAGATACGTGTAGGAACGCAGACGCTCGTGCACGCGGCCGCCGAGCAGTTCGTACACGGGCTTGCCCGCCGCCTTGCCGATGATGTCCCAGCACGCCATTTCGAGGCCGCTTACGACGCCCATCATGGTGAGGTCGGGGCGTTGCGTAAAGCCGCTCGAAAAGGCTTCGCGATAGAAGCGCTCGACATGATGCGGATCGTGGCCGAGCAGATAGCGTTCGAACACGTCTTCGATGATCGGCGTCATCGCCTTCGGATGAAACGTGGCCGAGTAAATCTCGCCGACGCCCTCGATGCCGCAATCCGTGCGCAGCTTCACGAAGATCCAGTACATGCCACCGACATGCGGCGGCGGCACGGCGACGATATGAGTTTCCAGTGCGGCGATTTTCATTGCTGCGATTCCTTGCGTTCCATGCGTTTGAGCCGATGCTTGAAGACGAGCGCGGCGACACCGCCGAGCGCGGCCATCACGGCGACATAGCCGAAGTACATTTGATAGCCGAGCACGCCGGGATAGTTCTGCGTCAGATGCCCGTTGACGAGCGGCAGGAATGCGTCCGGCGAGTAGCCAATCACCGAGATGAGGCCGATAGCGAGGCCGCTCGTCTCGGCCGGCACCTTGCAGTCGTCGAGCAGGGACCAGTAGAGACCGCGAATGGCATAGGTCATCACGCCGATGAACAGCACGACCACGGCGATCAGCACGTGACTCGAAATGCCCGGCGCGACGATCAGCACGACAAGCGAGAGCGCGGCTGCGAAGAGGGCGAACACGAGCACGGAAGACTTCGAGAAGCGGTCGCCGAGAAAGCCGCCGCCGATGCCGCCGATAGGACGCATCCACAGCTTGAGCGTGGTGATGAAACCCGCCGCGACCACGGAAAGGCCGATCTCCTTCTCATGCAGATACGCCGAGAAGCTGTACGTCGCCCAGAACACCTGATAGCCGCAGAACACGATGGCCGCGAGCAGCCACAACTGCGGATTCTTCAGCAGCACGGCGAGGTCGCGCAGCACGTTGCTCTTGCGCTTCGCCACGGCGGTGGCGCCCGCGTCGGGATCGCGAACCAGCCCGAGCACCACGCCAAGCAGGATGCACAGAAACGCGTACATATAGACCACGAGCTTGAAACCCGCCGCGGTGGAGTCGCCGCGCGTGTGCGTCACATAGGCGAAGACCGAAATCGCGATGGTCGCGAGCAGCGCTTCGATCAAGCCGCGACCGCCATCGAGAAAGCCGAAGAAGCGGCCTTGCTCGTCGGCGGCGGCGATCATCTGCACGCGCTTGATGATGGCGGCCCAGAACGTGAGGCCGGTCGTTAAACCCCAGCAGCCGAAGATCACGATCAGCGAGGCGAACGAAGGCGCCGTCGAATACCACAGCCCGAGCGCGCCGGTCGCGATCAGCGAAAAACAGATGAGCACGCGCGGCGCGACGCGGTCCGCAAGCCAGCCGCTTGGCAAATAGCAGATCAGGAAGATCGTGCCGAGCGCGGAGTAGAGATAGCCGAGTTGCTCTTCGGTGATGCGGAAGACTTCGAGCATCGTCGGCTGATAAACCTGCCGCAGATACAGAATCGGATAGATTGCGCCAGCGGCGACCACGAGCAGCGCGAGTTGCAGATAGCGGTCGGCGCGCGCGCTTTTGAGCGGCAGCGCAGCCGCGCCCTGGCTGGTTTGAGCGGGATTCGATGACACGGGAGGCTCCTCGATGAACCGCGGGCGCAAAGCCCGCAGCCTTCGTATATTTTTGTGTGAGTTGGAAAAGGAAAACGGCGGCGTCCTCGCGAGAAGACACGGCCTGGGTCAGTACTTCATGACGACGAGACGCGTCTGCGTGAATTCGAGCATGCCGTGCTTGCCGTCGTCACCGCCGATGCCGGAGCGTTTCCAGCCCGCGTGGAAGCCTTGATACGGATCGGCCGGCGTGCGGTTGATATAAAGCTCGCCCGCTTCGATGGAGTTGGCGACCTTCATCGCCGTGCGATAGTTTTCGGTGTAAAGCACGGACGAAAGACCGAATTGATGATCGTTCGCCATCGCGATGGCTTGATCGAGCGTGCCGTAGCGCACGACGGCGAGCACCGGCCCGAAGGTTTCTTCCTGCACGATCTCCATGTCCTGACGGCAGTTGGACAAGAGCGTCGGCGGATAGAAAAAGCCCTTGCGCTTCGGCACTTCGCCGCCGGTTTCGAGCACAGCGCCTGCCTCGACCGCGCGCATCACCATGGCGTGAATGCCTTTGCGCGATGCCTCGTTGACGAGCGGCCCCATGAAGCTCGCGTCTTCGAAACGGTCGCCGATCCGCTTGGCCAGCATCTGCTCCTTGAGCAGGCGAACGAATTCATCGTGAATGCTCGCGTGCGCATAAACGCGCTCGATGGCCGTGCAAAGCTGACCGCCATGCGTGAGCTTCGAGGCGACGAGTTCGCGCGCGGCCTTCTGCAAGTCGGCATCCGGCTCGATGATCGCGGGCGTCTTGCCGCCCAGTTCCAGCGAAGGCTTCGCAATATTCGCCTTGCAGTATTCGAGCACCTTGCGGCCCGCGGAAACGCTGCCCGTCAGCGTGATCATGCCGACGGCCGGATGCGTGCAGACGGCTTCGGCGGTGGCGTGATCCATCGCCAGGATATTGACGACGCCCGGCGGCAATGCAGCGCGTTCGACGGCGCGCGCCAATTCGAACGCGGACAGCGGCGTGTTGTTGCTCGGGCGCACGACCACCGTATTGCCCGCGATCAACGCCGGCGCAATCTTGCGCAGCAGCGTGTAGATGGGGAAATTGAAGGGAATCAGGCAGGCGACGACGCCTATCGGCTCGCGATGCAGCACGAGGTTTTCGTCGGGCGTATCGCTCGGAATGACTTCGCCTTCGATGCGCCGCGCCCATTCGCTGTGATAGCGCGTGATCTGCGCGGCGTAGATGGCTTCGTTGGTAGCGTCCGTCAGGCTCTTGCCCGACTCGGAGGCGAGCGCCGCGCCGATATCGGCGGAGGCTTCGACGATGGCGTCCGCGAGACGCTGCATGTGCACCGCGCGCTCGGCGGCGGGCATCACGCGCCAGCGCTTTTGCGCGGTGGCGGCAAATTCAACGGCTTGCAACGCCTCTTCGCGCGTTGCGTTGTGCACGTGGCCGAGCACTTCTTCGGTAGCCGGATTGACGACGGCGGTGCGTTGATCGCTTGCGGGCGCGATGAAACATCCGTTCACGAAATTGCGTTCTGACTTCATGTTTCTCGATGATTCCTGGTTCGATGACGGGCGACGGCGGCCGCAGCGGAAAAAAACCAGCGCCGCTGATGTCGCGGCTGCCTCTTACGACTTTCGGCCCATTTTTCCGCGCTTCGCGCTGCAGCGACAAGCGAAGAATTTGCTGGCAGAACATTCAAAAAACTCACGTTCGATGTTCGGCGAAATCCCTTTGCAAGCGCGCGTCGATCACGCACAATCCGTCGCTCATCGTTAGCCATCCTTGGCGTTTTCGCGTGAGCGATGCCGACGTCATCGGATAAAACAAGAAAACTTGAGACTTTCATGAGAATTAAAGCCATTCTGTTCGCAGCGGTCTGCTGCCTGTCTTCCTCCGTCTTTGCAGCGAGCAGCGTCACGCTATACGGCGTGCTCGACGAAGGCCTCGACTACACGAGCAACGTCGGCGGAAATCACGCCTATGAATTGACGAGCGGTTATGCGTCGGGCAGCCGCTGGGGCTTGCGCGGGGTCGAAGATCTCGGCGGCGCGACTCAGGCCGTGTATCAACTGGAAAGCGGTTTGAACCTGAGCAACGGCGCGGCGGGTCAGGGTGGCCGCATGTTCGGCCGTCAGTCTTTCGTGGGCGTGCAGAACGAACGCTTCGGTTCGGTGACGCTTGGGCGTCAGTACGATTCCGTCGTCGATTACCTTGCGCCGACCACCGCCAACGGCAACTTCGCGGGCTATCTGTTCGCGCATCCGTTCGACAACGACAACACGGACAACTCGTTTCGCGTGAACAACGCGGTGAAGTATGCGAGTCCGTCTTTCGGCGGCTTCAAGTTCGGCGGCTTGTATGGCTTCAGCAACAGCACGGGTTTCGCGGACAACCGCTTGTATAGCGTCGGCGCTTCGTATGCGAATGGCGGCTTGCTGGCCGGCGCGGCATATATGCGCGCGGACGGCGTCGGCGCGGGTGGCATCGGCGCCATCGCGGCCAACGATGCGAGCTTCGTCGCGAGACGCATGCAGGTCTACGGCGCGGGCGTAAACTACTCGTTCGGCCCCGCAACGGCAGGCTTCGCCTATACGAATTCGAGTTATCGCGATCCGTCGACCAATGGCTATATAGGCGGCACGCTCGTGGCAGCAGGCAACACGCTCAACGCCGTCAAGTATCAGAACTTCGAAGTGAACGGCAAGTACCAGTTCACGCCGGCGTTCTTCATCGGCGCGCAGTATGTATATTCCATCGAGACGTACGACGCGGCTTCAGGCACGGTCAAGCCGAAGATTCACTCGTTCGGCTTGATGGCGGATTACTTCCTGTCCAAGCGCACGGACGTCTATGTGCAAGGCGCATATCAGAAAATCCACGGGCCTTCGACGGATTCGGTGCTGGACAACGCGTATATTCCGGGCGCGCAGCAAGTGTCGTCGAATTCGAATCAGTTTGTCGCGCGAGTGGCTTTGCGGCACGCGTTCTGATCTAGCTGACATTGAGTTCGTGGTGCGGAAGGCCGGACGCTCGTTCGGCCTTTTTCTTGGGCGTGAAGCTCAACTCCCGATCACCACCGAAATCTCCCCCAACGGCGCCTTCGAGGCATTCGGCACGACTGCCCTGAGCGGGAACCCGAGCGTTCCCCTGAACGTGACGAAGCGGCTCATCTGAAAACGCACACCGCCGCCGATGCTCGCAAGCGATGCATTGTTGACCTCGCCCGCTTCGGGGATGCGGTTCCACACGTGCCCTGCATCGAAAAACACAAACGGCTGCATCGCCGCGAAGCCGAACGTGATGGCCGGCGAGCGCAACTCCGTCTGCACGTTCCAGCCGCGATCGCCTTGCGCCGCGTACGGGTCGTAGCCGCGCACGGTCGAGTCGCCGCCAATTCCGAGTTCCTCGCTCGGCAAAAGCGTGTTGTTGGTCCACTGCACGAGCCCGCGCGCGGATACCGAAAAGCCCGTCGCACCCAGCGGCGTATCGCGTTGCGCGGACAGTTGCAGATACTGATAGCGCGGCTTCGCGCCGAGACGCGCGGTATCGAAGGCGTCGCTGTTGTTGCTGCCGTCGAGATAGCCGGGGCTCGCGTAGAGCGATGCATTCAGATGCGTGTCGCCGGATGCGTCGCTCTTCGTCAGATCGTAGGCAAGCACGAACTGATGGACGTGCGTATTGGCATTGAACACCTGAAAGCCGCCGAATTCGAGGTCGTTGTTCGAGCGCTTGAAGTCGTAGCCGAGTTGCAGTTGCTGCTGCCACGCACCCGCCTTGTCGAGCGGCGGAAGACGCCAGTCGTAGCGAAAACTGAGCTGCGCGCTCGTGCCCGTCTGTCCGTAACTGTCCGGCAAGCGTGGCGTACTTTGCGCATACACCCCGAACAGTTCGATACGGTCGAGCCACGGCAGCGGCGCAATCAGGTTGAACGAATGCGCGACGAAGCGCGCCCGGTTGGGCCGCCCTTCGATATCCGGATTACCCGAAATGAGGTCGTTGCTCGCCGTCGCCTGATAGCCGATGCGCGCATCCGTGCCGAACAGATTGCCATAGTCGAAACCCGCAAGCAGGCGGTCGCGGCCCAGGTCCGGCACGCCGTCGTTGTTGTAGCCGCCGTAGACGCGCAACGGCAGCCGGTCTTCGGTCTGCAGGACGACATCGGTGGTATTCGCGGCGGCGCCCGGCGCATAGATCACGTCGACACGGCGATACGGGTTCGAATTCAGGAGCGCGAGGCCCGCGGCGACATCGGCTTCGCGGATTGGCTCGCCAGCGGGCAGCGGCATCTCGCGGGCGAGGAGCGCATCGGAGAAATAGCGATTGCCTTGAGGGAGCACGCGCCCCGCGCGAAACTCGGCAATCGCAATGCGCACCACGCCGTCGCTCACGTCCTGCTCGGGCACGTAGACATCGACGAGCGGCAGGCCCGCCTCGCGATAACGCTGCACGACGGCGCGGCGAATTTCGGCCAGACGCGCGAAGGTGAGCGGATGGGCGAGATCGGCCGCGAAGGTATCGAGGAAAGCGGAATCGAGCAGCGGCGCGCCACTGGCCGTGATCGCAGCGCTCTGCGTGCCTTGCGTGCTGGCGGAACCGGCCGCGCCGTCCGAGCGCACGAAAGCGATGCCGCGTAAATCCGCGATCGCTACGGCCTGCGACGCATCGCCGGATTCGGCGGGCGGCTGCGGTGCACGCGGACGCTCGGCGGCGGGCGGGGCAATCGGCGCGACGTCTTTATATGATTGCGCGTGCGCTGCATCGGTATAAGCGGCGGCATAAACAGCGGCATGAGCGGCGGCAATGCAGCACGCGAGCCGCGTGAACCGCACGCTCCCCTTCGATGCCCGCGTCATGCGCTACCGGCGCGCCGATGCGCGGGCCAACCACGGCGAATATCGAACGTCTGTCGCAAAGGCGCTCCTCGTCTCAATGTCCGCATCGTCACGCGGCGGCCTGACATCGTACTCGCTAATGGCGTGACCGTGAGCGCGCGAGGCGAAGCTCGAAAGCGCCACGATGTCGGTGTCAATCACGAATTGGTCGCACACGTGCTCAGGCGCCGTTCCGGTTTCAGGTAGCATCGGGTGCGAACGCGCCTCGACCAAGGGCCGTTCCGAACGCAAACGAGTGTCATGACAAAAATAGCAGACGAAACGCCGCAGTTTTCCGATCAGACACAGAGCGAGACAACGCCGGAGTCCTCATCCATCGCACGGACCGGACCGCTCACCGAAGCCAAGCTCTTCGGCCGTCAGACACCGCCTTCGGGCGGCGACCCGCTTCCGCCGCCACCGCCCGGCGGCGCGGGCAGCAGTTATCGCGCGCTCGCGGGCCTGTTGTGCGGCTATGCGCTGCTCGTCGCGGGAAACGGCCTCTTCCAGACGCTGATACCGCTGCGCATCCTGCAGGCGGGTTATCCGACGCTCGTGATCGGCCTCATTCAGTCGTGCTATTACCTGGGCTTCATTCTCGGCGCGGTGGTGAACCGGCGGCTCATCGACCGGATCGGGCAGCATCGGACATTCGTGGCTTTTTCAGCGGCCGCGTCGATTCTCGCGCTGGCGTTCGGCGCGAGCGAGTCGCCGTGGCTCCTCGCGCTCGTGCGTATTCTCACGGGCGTCGCGTTCATGGGGCTTTATACGTCCATCGAGAGCTGGCTCAACGGCACGGTGGAGAACGAGCGGCGCGGCCAAGTCTTCGGCTCGTATGCGGCCATCAACTATCTCGCGGTCGGCACCGGGCAGTTCTTGCTGAATGTCGGCGCGGGCACGGGTGCGCAGCAATTCTCCATCGCCGCCGCGCTGTTCGCCGCCGCCGTGCTGCCCGTGACCTTGCTGGAAGGCTGGCCCGTCAAGGTCGCCGATGAAAACCTCGACCGCGTGCCCGCCCGAACCTGGCGCGAGAGCCTGCGCGAGATGATGGCCGCGACGCCGCTCGCGGTTCCGGGCTGCATTCTCGCGGGCTTTCTCTACAGCGCGTTCTATTCGATGACGCCGGTCTATCTTCAACGCTCCGGCTTTTCGACGAGCGAACTCGCGACCTTCATGGGCGTGGCGCTGATCGGCGCACTCCTGCCGCAATGGCCGATGGGCCGTCTCTCCGACAAAGTGGACAGACGGCGTCTCGTGTTTTACACGGCATCGATTTCGGCGACCTTGAGCTTCGTGCTGCTGTGCTTCGATTTTCGCGCGGTGGTGTGGTGCGGCACGCTGGCGTATGTCGCGGTGACGTTCACGCAATACGGGCTCATCGTTTCGCACGTGCATGATAGAACGGAGGCGCATTTGCGCGTCGCCATCTCGGCGACCTTGCTCGTGCTGTTCTCGCTCGGCGGCATGACCGGTCCGGCGCTGGCTTCGCTATTGATGACCGTCTTCGGTCCACGCGGACTCTTTCTCTTCAACGGGCTGTCGTGCGTGTTGCTAGCGCTTTGCGCACGCCGGGCGCTTCATGCCGGTTCCGGCAGCGTCGCCGCGAGAACGGCTGGCTGACCCAAGCACTCAATGAGCGCGCCGGATCGCCGCCGAAAAGTCTTCGTCGATCAGCGCGCCTTCCGGCCGCACGATGAGACTGCGCCGCTTGAGTTCATCGAACGTCGAGGTGTTGTCGAGCAGGCCCATGCGATAGGTGTAGTCGTCGGCGTGGCCGCTTAGCAGCACCTTCCAGCTATAACGAAGATGCGGCGCGACCGTTCGCGCGTGATGCAGGATATTGCTCGTGCAGTTGTTGAAGAGCGTGTGATAGAACTCGGGGCGTTCGTTCAGGTCGTTCACGCGCCGCATGTAGTCTTTGAACAGCGCGCGCACGGTGGCGGCCGTGACCTGCGCGCGATACAGCGACACGCGTTCGCGCCGTATATCGGTACGCACGCCGATCAGATCGCGCTCGTCGGCCACGACATAGATCAGATCGTAATGCTTGAAGAAGCCGCGCCACGTCGAATAATGCTGCCCTTGCCGACGGCGCGTTTCGATTGAGATGGATAGATAACGGCCATCGTCGAAACCGAAGCTTACGAACACATGTGCAATGGATTCATGCGTCCAGCGCGACACCACGAGATCGACCGTCTGTAGTCGCGAGATCTCATAGATGGCGTCGAAATAGGCGGGCGTGGCTTCGTCCCGCGTTCGGTAGACAAAGTTGCGGACATTGCGAATACGCACTTGGTCGCCGCACCACATGGCGGACGCGGTCCGTGCATATTCCTCCACCCAAGGCGCGCTCTTTTCCGTGCCGGATTCCACGGTCGGACTCCATGAAAGGCTCGTGACCAACTGCCACTGTACCGCGAGACTTCGTGCGACTCGAAGCGCGGAACGATTCATGCGAAAGCGCCGGTATGCCCGAATATCCGCATGAATGCGCCGGTCTGAAAACAAGTATTGCGATGCCCGCTTACAATTGCTTCATCAGCCAGGATGCGCCGCCCGGAGTAGAAATGACCGGCCGTGCCGCATCGACATGCAGACAAAAATCCGGCTCGAAGACCGGCGTGCGAACCGTAAATCGTCTTCGACCGTCGTGTCAGGGCCGCACGAAGCCCGCGACCCGATCGTCGTCTTAATGCGTCTGCTGCCTGAAAGCTTGCGGCCATTGGACAAACCGGCGCGCCTTTGCGCCGCCGAAACGCCTTATCGAGACAATGACGGACAACTCCTCCACCGCACACAGCAGTGAATTCAATGCGCCCGATGCATCGGCGTATGCCGAATGCGCGCGCGAGCCCATTCACGTTCCTGGCGGCATCCAGCCGCACGGTCTTCTCTTGAGCATCGACGCACAAGGCACGATCTTGCAAGTGAGTGGCAATGTCGCGCAACTCACGTCGATCGCGCCCGAGCGTTGCCTCGGCGAGCCGCTGTCGTTCGTCATCGGCGATGAAGCCAGCCGCCGCGCCGTCGCCGAATTGGGAAGGCTTACGCGCGATGGCGCGACGATCCACACGGGCAATGTCGTCATCGATCATTGGAGCCAAAGCGGCCCGTTCGCGCTCGTCGTGCATCGGCATGAAGGCTTGCTTTTCGTTGAACTGGAACCCGCGCAACATACCGCCGAAGTGTTTTCGAGCATGTATCCGCTCGTGCGCTCCTTCGTCACCGAAGTGCAGTCCATGCGCACGGTCGAGCAGCTTTGCCAGTTCGCGGCGACGGAAATTGCGCGCATTACCGGTTTCGGGCGCACGCTCGTCTATCAATTCGACGAAGCCGGCAACGGCCACGTGCTCGCCGAAGCCATCGAGCCGGGCTATCAGTCATACCTGAACCAGTATTTCCCCGCGTCCGATATTCCCGCCCAGGCGCGCGAGCTCTACAAGCGCAATCGCATCCGCCTGATTTCGAACGCCGATTACGAAGCCGCGCCGCTCGTGCCCGCGCTGCATCCGCAGACTGGCCGGCCGACCGATCTCACCTACGCGTCCTTGCGCAGCGTTTCGCCCGTGCATCTGCAATATATGCGCAACATGGGCACGCTTGCCTCGATGTCGATGTCCATCGTCGTCGACGACACGCTCTGGGGATTGATCTCCTGTCATCACGCGACGCCGCGCCTGCCGCCCTTCGAAGTACGCACGGCTTGCGAGCATGTCGCGCAGATCGTCTCGCTGCAGATCGAGGCGCGTGAAACACAAAACGAAGCGCATTACCGGCTCGAACTGCGCCGCATGCTTTCGAAGCTGCTTTCGTCGATGGCCAATACCGACAGCTTCGTCGAAGCCCTGGTCAACGACTCGAACGACCTGCTCGGCTTGACGCGCGCATCGGGCGCGGCGGTGATCTTCGAGGGGCGCACGTCGCTCATCGGCGTGACGCCGAGCGAGCACGACGTGACAGCGCTCGTCGACTGGCTCGATCAGCAAAGCGAGGACGTGGTGCTGTCGGATCGCGCATCGACGGATTGTCCCGTGCTGCCAGATTCGCCGAATGTCGCGGGTTTTCTCGCGGTATCGATCTCGAAGATCTATCGCAATTACGTGATCTGGTTTCGCCGCGAGGTGGTGCAGACCATCGAATGGGCAGGCGATCCGCGCGCGAAGCTAACGGGGCTTTCTTCTTCGCTCTCGCCGCGCGTGAGCTTCGAAACGTGGACCGACGAGGTGCGCAATCGCTCCTTGCCGTGGCGCACCGCCGAGCGCGAGATTGCGCTGGAGTTCCGCGCGGCCGTGCTCGGCATCGTGCTGCGGCGTGCGGAAGAGATCGCGCAACTGGCGACCGAACTCGGCCGCGCAAATCACGAACTGGAAGGCTTTTCGTACACGGTGTCGCACGATCTGCGAGCGCCGTTGCGGCATATCGTGGGCTTTGCGGATCTGCTCAAGCAAATGGACGGCCAGAAACTGTCGGAGCGTGGGCGCGGCTATCTGGAGCGTATCGTGACATCGGCGCGCTTCGGCGGGCGTCTCGTCGACGACCTGCTTTCCTTCGCGCAACTCGGCCGCGCGGCGTTGCGGCCGCATAAGGTCGATATGCATGCGCTCGTGCATACGGTCATCCAGACCGACATCGACGAGGAAACGTCAGCGCGTGTGCACTGGAAGGTGGATGCGCTGCCGCCCACCGAAGCGGATCACGTCTTTTTGCATGTGGCGTTGAACAACATCATCGCCAATGCGGTCAAGTTCAGCGGCGCGCGCGAGCAACCGGTCATCGAAATCGGCTCGCGGGAAGGCACGGGCGAACTCGCGGGCTACACGGTGTACTTCGTGCGCGACAACGGCGTGGGCTTCGACATGCGCTACGTGGACAAGCTCTTCGGCGTGTTCCAGCGGCTGCACGTCGATGAAAAATTCGATGGCACGGGAATCGGACTTGCGAACGTGCGGCGGATCATCGAGCGTCATGGGGGCAAGGTCTGGGGCGAAGGCCAGCCGGATCATGGCGCGACGTTCTTCATTGCGTTGCCTAAGCAGTATCGACCGGAAAGCGGCGTGCGGCGCGATACGGCGGCTTCGGCGCTGGCGCGGCTGGCAGCGGGAACGGGCGGCGCGGCGCAGGATTTCGAACAACTCGTCAAGCGCTCGGAAGAGAAGAAATAAGCGCTTCGTTATTTGAGCAAAAGGGGCTGCAATCATGAGATCGCAGCCCCTTTTTTATCGCGTGATGCTAGGGCAACAACGAAGCACGCACGCTTAGAAGCGGTGACGCAAGCCGACCGCCGCCGCCACCTGATTCTGCGTCGTCGAAGGCGACAACGTGTTGATCATCGCGACATTGGCGCCTGCATTGCCAAGCTCGCCCGAAGCATGCTGATACACGCCTTCGACGTACACATCCATGCGACGCGAGAGCGAGTAATCCGCCTTGAGCGACACCGTATGCCACTTCGGATCGCCCGAGCCGTTTGCGCCGTTGATCTTGCCGTCGGTGTACGCGTAGGACGCGTCGAGATCGAGCGCAGGCGTCAACGCATAGCGGCCGTTCAGTTCGAAGTTGTTCATATGCAGGTTCGTGCCGCCCGGCAACGCGAACGTGGAGCCGCCTTGCGACGCCGCGATCAGGTTGTCGTAATGCGTATTCGTCCACACGAAGCCGACGGTCGCCGGGCCATAAGCGTAATTCAAGCCTGCGCCGAAGGTGCGTTGCTGATCGGCGGTCAGATTGTTGTTGCTGCCTTGACCCGCCACTACCGCGCCGCCCGTATTGCCCGTGCGCGAGTTATTGATTTGCAGGTAAGACGCCGCAAAGTTCAACGGACCCGTGCTGTACGAAGCACCCGCACTCCATGCGCGATTGTTCGAGAACTGGCCGGCGTCATTGCTAAAGCCATACAAGCCGCCGAACTTGAAGCCGCCATAGTTGGCGCTTTGATACTTCACTGCATTCTTGATCGAAAACGAGTTGTCGAGGTTGTCGTTATCGAACGGATGCGCCGTCAGGTTATTGCCATAGCCGCCGCCCGGTTCCGACAAGGGCGCGAGGTAGTCGACCATGGAGTCGTATTGGCGACCGAGCGTGATCGTGCCGTACTGGTCATGTTGCAAGCCGACATACGCCTGACGACTGAACATGGAGTTGCTTTCGCTATAGCTGCCGTTGTTGAGGTTGAAGCCGCTTTCTAATTTGAAAAGCGCGTGCATTCCGCCGCCCAGATCTTCAGACCCGCGCAAACCGAAATACGTGTCCGATACCGAACCACTGCCTTGCTGCCAGTTACTGTGTCCCGCGGAGTTGTTGGTGTAGACGAGGCCCGCGTCGAGCGTGCCGTACAAGGTGACGCTGCTTTGCGCCTGAGCCGTGGCGGCGAATGTGCCAAGAACGCCTGCGATGAGAAGAGTTTTTTTCATGGTTCTCTAAGTGCCCTGCTAAGTGTCATGTTCAAGACCAGGCTTCTTCAAGATCAGGCTACCGCGCAAGCAGAAGCTCGCTCCTCAAGAAACTTGAGGGACACTATATGTGAGCACTTCGCTTATTCCGCTGCGGTCGCCAGGAAACAATATTTTGCTAAAACCGCACTAAGCTAAGCGGACGCTTCATATCCCTTTAAGCTCAGACGCTTAGGTCTCTTGGCGAGTTATACAGACGAGGTTTCGTGTTGTGCATGAACGACGGCATTCCACCGATCCACGCAAGAGCCATTTGCGAGACATGCGGTTTGTTGTTGGCGATCGGGTTGTTACGCTTCGTCATGTCCTGAAGAACTCCGAATTGCAGTCCAGGGACAGGGGCGGCTTCGCGAGAGGAAGCCGCCCTTTTACGCTTTGATTGCGCTTGATTTTCAAGCGTCGCTTAACGCGCTTTCATGACTTAAGGCCCTTAATCCGCGCGCTTGGGAAATGCTAAGAAAACGCTAAAGAAAACTTAAGAAGCGCGCTTGACGAATTGCGCGACGAACGTGCGCGTCGAGTCATCGGCGAAGCGGACGGCAACGCTTTCACCGCTCATCATTTCCACGGTGCCCACGCCATAGCGACGCACGCGAACACGATCGCCCGCTTCGAAAGTCTTTAGTTTGCCCAGCGGCTTCGACGCTTCATCGACGCGTGCATGCTCACGTTCTTCACGCGCGCTTATGCTGATCTCCGGCGGATGTAGGCAATTATCGCAAGCGCCGCATGTCTTGCCGCCAAGCTCGTCCTCCGGCGATCGATAATTCATCTCCGCCTGACGCAGAAGCTCATGCGACTTTGCATCGTCGATATCGGCGGCGAAATAGTCGAGCACGATGCGCCAGCGGCATTGCGCGCTCTGCACGTACGTGATCATTCGTTCCAGCACCGCGCGGTCACGCTGCGCTCTCGCGGTGTACGCGCCCGCTGCTTGATCGAGATGCGCGAAGGCCGCGCCATCGTCGATGAGTTTCATGCCGCCGCGCTGCGTGCGCCGCGTCATGCCGAGTTCGTTCAACAATGTTGCCGCCACGCGTAACTTATTCGCACCGATATTCGGCATCGCTTCCTGCAAGCGTTCAAGCGGCTTCTGCAGCGTGTGGCCAGCGTCTTCCTTGGCGAGCTTGCATACGGTTTCGGCCACGAGTCGAATAGTCTCCGCACTCGGATAGCGGCCACCGAGAAAGAACTGCTGAACCTGCTTGTCCTTCATCTCGAAGAGCAGAATGCAATCCGCAGGCTCGCCATCACGGCCCGCGCGGCCTGCTTCCTGATAGTACGCATCGAGGCTGCCGGGCATCTGCGCATGCAGCACGAAGCGAATGTCCGGCTTGTCGATCCCCATGCCGAATGCATTGGTCGCCACCATCACGCGCACGCGATCTTCCATGAAAGCGTCCTGCGCTTCCGAACGTACACTCGCCGCAAGCTTGCCGTGATAACGCTCGGCCTCGACGCCGGCATCGACGAGCGCGGCATGCAGCGCCTCGCACTCGGCCACCGTCGAGCAATACACAATGCCGCTGCCTTGCATTGCGCTCACGCGTTCGATTGCACGCGCGCGTTTCTCCTCGGGATTCGTCAACTGCTCGACGGAGAAATGCAGGTTCTCGCGATACACGCCCGTATGGATCACGTTTGCGTGGCGCATCTGCAATTCACGCACGATGTCCGTGACGACCGCGGGCGTCGCGGTTGCCGTCAGCGCGAGCACCGGCGGTCGGCCCAGCGTCTTGACCGCGTGAATGAGTTCGACGTACGCGGGACGGAAGTCGTGTCCCCACTGCGAGATGCAATGCGCTTCGTCGATCACCACGAGCGGAACTTCGGGCATGCCATCGGCAAGAAGTGTTGCGTTGAACTCGGCATCGACGAGACGCTCGGGCGTGACGAACAGTATGCGAACCGCATGATCGGCGATAGCCTGCATTGCTTCGCGCGCTTCACTTGCCTTGAGCGTGCTATTCAGAACCCTCGTCGCCACGCCCGCTTCCGCGAGCTTGGCAGCCTGATCGCGCATCAACGATATGAGCGGCGATACGACGATCGTCATGCCTTCGAATTGCAGCGCCGGCAGTTGATAGCAAAGCGATTTGCCAGCGCCTGTCGGCATGACGGCAAGCGTATCGGCGCCGTCGAGCACGCTTCGAATGACCTCTTCCTGACCCGGCCGCAGGTGCGGAAATCCGAATACCTTGAGTAGTGCCTTTTCCAGTTCGGCGTCGAGCGGTCGCGACGAACGGCTCTTGCGTGTGCGGCTATCGTTCATAAGTCGGAGATGGCGAGGGCTTAGTCTTTCCAGTCTTTTCTTTTCGAATCGGCCTTGCCAGAGCCACTGCTCTTGGCGTTCTTCTGTTTCACGCGTTCCTCTTCGGTACGCGCGAGCGTCGTGGGATCGGTGCCCGCCTTGCCTGCGGCGCCCGCGCCACCTGCCGTTCCAGCCGACTTGCCGGATGCGCCAGTGCCCGATTGCGTGTTGCCCGGCACGGTGCTCTCTTCAGCGTGCGCCGCGATGGAGCCGATGAGTCCGGTCAACGCAACGGCGCAGCACAGGATGGAAGACGCTGTCTTTTTCATTGTCGATACCTCGATGGAGGCTAGCGCTTATGCAGGAGTTGCCGCGCTGCCTTCGAACAGCATCAAAGCAATCAGCAGACCCAGCACCACTTGCTTGAAGAAAGCGCCAAGGCAATGAAGAAATCTCCCGTCGATTCCTCCGTGCTTTGCATGCGTTCCATGCCTCGAACGGTCGTTCGGAGGAAAATCAGGGAAAACCCGCTCGATGTCAAAAGGTGCGGAAACGAGACCAGATAAGCCTCACCGCAAGCTGGTTTTCAATTGGAAACAATTTCGAAGACGGTAAAGCGAACCATCGGAACGTCAATTGCTCAGATGTTTACTTTACGAATCGAGCAGGAAAAGGACTATGAAGAAAGGCATCGATGCCGCCATCCCCGAGTTTCGACAGCGCCGAACCGCGCAACTCGCGGAAAGCGAACTCAGGCATCTGGAATTGATTCTCGCAAGCTATGCCGGGCCGCCCGACGTGGCGCCGGGACGCTTTCCGACCGGATATTGGGACAAACGCATCGCCCAGCTCGATGCCGACTACGATCTCGTCCCGTCGCAGTGCCATCGCGTCGCCTCGCTGCAACGCAAGCTTGCCCTTTTGGATAACGCGCTCGACTCCGCGTACCCCGAGTCGCATGAGGACGCTCAGAACCGGCGCGCAGCCGCCTGAGTTTGGTCCGTTCCAGGCCCACCGACTACTTTGCTCGCCGGATGGCCATACGCGCCACATCCGCCGCGAGATCCGCGCAAAGCTCGGCCCACTTGCCGAGCAGCGATGAATCATTAGTCAGGAAGTACGGCGAGCCGGCCCAGACCGGGCCGTTTTCATCGTCGTAAGCCACTTCGAAGATTCGCAGGTCTTCGTCATCGCCTTTGCCCATTGCGACGAGTTCGGCAAACGAGTGAACGTGTTTGAGCGCGACATCGTAGATGCCGATGCCGCGCAAGACCGCCATCACCGTCTTGCCGATTCGCCATGCCGCTTCGCGGCTGTCCGCCATGACGAAGGCCACGCCTTCCACGGGCGTTTCGAGTGTGATCCGGAAAAGCCGGGTCCTGCATTCGTTGCTGAGTTGGGTATTCATGGTCCGCAAGCTGGCGCGCCGCTTTGGCTCTACTCCAATCGAAGAAAGAGCCGCCGCGAGGCACGCGTGTGTCGTGGACGCGATCGGCACCTGAAGCACTGTCGCGTGTTTGTCGACCCCTTAGAGCCACACGATAAGCCGTTGTTCCCGAGTGAAAGCCATTCGTCTGCGCGTAGTGTGCACCACGCGCCGGGGGACCGCGTGAAGCGGTTTGTAATTGCGCCGGTGCGCGACGTGGAAGCATCTAGAATGAGGAACGATCCATCCCGCGTGCCCACCGAAAAAGGCGCCATCCATGACCGATCATCCCCACGCAGCCGACACACAGCGCCAGTTGCAAACCTGCATCTCGGTACGCGACATCGGCAGCTTCTTCGTCGGCGGCGAGATGCTTACGCTAAGCGGCATGCCGCATCGCGACCGCGTCAGCACGAACCAGGGCGCGGTGCATCCTGTCGATCAGAATGGCGAGATCATCGCGGGACAGATGTACGTGCAATACATCAGGCTCGAACGTCCCACCGGACGATGGCCGCTCTTGCTCTGGCATGGCGGCGGCATGAGCGGCGTCAACTGGGAGACCACGCCCGACGGCCGTCCCGGCTGGCAGATGTTCTTCCTGCGCTCGGGTCTGGATGTGTATGTCTCCGATGCGGTCGAACGCGGACGCGCGTCGTGGGCGCCGTATCCCGAGGTATATGCCGAAGCGCCCTACTTTCGCACGGCGCGCGAGGCGTGGGAAGAAACCTTCCGCTTCGGGCCGGCGGGCTCGTGGCATCCGGATGAAGCGGCAAGACGCTCGCACGAAGGCGTGCGCTTTCCTGTCGGGCGGATGGAAACCTTCATGCATCAGTTCGTGCCGCGCTGGGCGACCAACAATGCCCGCACGCAACATGCTTACGACGCGCTCATCGCGAGCCTCGACACCAGCATCATCCTCACGCATAGTCAGGGCGGCAACTTCGGGCTGACGGCCGCGCTCAATGCGCCGGAACGCGTGAAGGCAGTGATCTCGCTGGAGCCATCCGGCGCGCCGTCCCCTGACGATCGCGACGCCGCTCTTCTGCGCGATGTGCCGCATCTCTTCCTTTGGGGCGACTATCTCGATCAGCATTCGTTTTGGGTCGATTCGGTGCCGAACGTCCGGCGCTGGCATGACGCGCTGGCCGCGGCGGGCACGGATGTCGAATGGATCGATTTGCCCGCGCGCGGCATTACCGGCAACTCTCACGCGCTCATGGCCGACGACAACAGCGACGCCATCGCTGCGATCGTGCTCGATTGGCTGCGCAAGCACAGCCTCGCGGCCTGAGCACATGCGTCCTTACGATCCCGTTATGCCGTTCGCCGGGTTCGCATGTCCCATGATCGCCGCGATATTGCCGATGGCCGGTTGCACATAAACGGGCGGCGGTGCATCGAGCGGCAGCGGCGCGGGGCCGGAGTACATTGCGTGCGGGTAGACCGGCAGCGGCGGCGCGCTCTGCGCATTGGAAGCCACGGGAAACACGGGCCCGCCCACGATACCCACGCCAATGAACGGATGTGCCTCTGCCGCCGTCATGCAAGCGGCGCTCAAGGCCAGTGCCAGCGTGATGTTTCTGATCGTCTTCATGTTCGTCTCCTGTTGTTTCCGGTTCGTCGATGAAGCCATTCTGCGAGCCGAAAATGAGAGAAGAATGAGGACGTAGTGCAAGTCAGAAGAGTTCGGTATCCATCGGCAGCAGGTTGATCCACTTGACGGCGGTGCGCCGCTCGACGCCATCGTCGTGAATGGAGCGAATCATGACGCGTTCGCCGCGAGCCTCTCCCAACACTTCGACGATACGGTTACGATAGCGCGCGAGCGTGCCTCTGAGTGGCTTGCGTCTCTTGCGCCTGCGGGTTAAAACAGCGTGCATGGGCGTGACAGCGATTTATGACGGCATCATCATAACCATCGCCGCGCACAGGCTCAAACAAATCTCCCGTCTTCGCGCGAATTCAAGCAAACCCAAGCGAGCCGCCACACCATGCGACGAATCACAGTACGAACTTCTCCCGTCCATGGCCGGGGCGTTTTCGCCCTCGCCGATCTACCCACCGGCGCGCTGCTGCTCGAATACAAGGGGCAGCGGCTGACGTGGAAGCAGGCGCAACGCAGCCATGAACGCTCGACCGCCGAGGACGGTCACACCTTCTTCTTCGGTCTCGACGATGGCAGCGTGATCGACGGCGCACGCGGCGGCAACTCCGCACGCTGGCTCAATCACAGTTGCGCGCCGAACTGCGAAGCCGAGCAGGACGGCGAGCGCGTCTTCATCTTCGCCATCCAGCCCATTCGAAAGGGCGATGAGCTCTTCATCGATTACCGCCTGACGGTGGAAGGACGGCGCACGGCGGCAATGAAGCGGCTTTATGCATGCCGATGTCAGGCATCGGGCTGTCGGGGAACGATGTTGTCGGCGGGAAGGTAGTGCCTCGCCGACAACGTCGACGCTTAGATTTGCGCCATCCCTCCATCGACGAACAACTCGGCCCCGTTCACGAAGCTTGCGTCAGCGGATGCAAGAAACACCACCGCGCGTCCGATCTCACGCGGCTCGCCCAGTCGCGCGAGCGGCACCGACGAAGCCAGATGCGCATACAACCCTTCCTGCTGACCTTCGGGCACGATGCCCGCAAGCCCCGGCGTGCGCACCGGGCCCGGGCTCACCACGTTCACGCGAATGCCGCGATCCTTCAAATCCAGAATCCATGAGCGCGCGAAGTTACGCACCGCCGCCTTGCTCGCGCTGTAGACGCTGAAATTTTCCGTGCCTTGAATTCCAGTGGTCGAGGCCATCAGGACGACCGAGCCGCCATCCACGAGCAAGGGCAAGCTCTTCTGCACCGTGAACACGAGCCCCTTCACGTTGGTTCCGAAAATGCGGTCGAAGTGCTCCTCGTCGATCTGCGAAAGCGGCACCATGTCGCCACCGCCTGCATTCGCCACGACGATATCGAGCCGCCCCGCACGCTCGCGAATCTCGCTGAAGACGCGGTCGAGATCGTCGAGCTTCGATACATCCGCGCGAATGCCCGTCGCGCCCGCGCCGATGGCCGCGACCGCCGCATCCAGTTCCGCCTGACGACGGCCTGTGATGAACACCGTCGCACCTTCCGCCGCCAGTTCCTGCGCCGACGCAAGACCAATGCCGCTCGATCCGCCCGTCACCAGTGCAATCTTGTTTGCCAGCTTACCTTGCGTTTCTTGAGTCATGATGTTCTCCGATTCGATCAGTTAAGCCGGCGTCGTCGCCAGCGCATGAACCTCACTGTACAAACAATGGATTGTTGAATAAAGTCGTCGAACGCGATTACTTTATCCACCTGCGTAGATAATCAATGGACCAGATTCTTGCCATCCGGGTGTTCGCGCGCGTCGTCGAAACCGGATCGTTCACGCGCGCCGCCGGCTCGCTCGACATGCCGCTTGCAACCGTGAGCAAGCTCGTCGGTTCGCTCGAAAAGCATCTCGGCATGAAGCTGCTGCAGCGTACGACGCGTCAAGTCTCCGTTACGCCGGAAGGTAATGCGTACTATGAACGCACCACGCGCCTTCTGCACGAACTCGAAGATATCGACGCGAGCTTCAGCGCCGCGCAGAAGCGGCCACGCGGACGGCTGCGGATCGACATCGGTTCGTCCACGGCGAGCTGCGTGCTCATTCCGGCGCTGCCCGAATTTACCGCGCAATATCCGGAGATCAACATCGGGCTCGGCGTGAGCGACCGTCAGGTCGACCTGATCGGCGACAACGTCGACTGCGTGATTCGCGGCGGCCGGGCAGACGAACCATCGCTCGTTGCCCGGCCGCTCGGACGCGCTCGATTCGTCACGTGCGCCACGCCCGGCTACATCGAACGATACGGCAAGCCGCGGCATCCGTCCGATCTGGAGAAGGGGCATCGCGTGGTGAACTACATGTCGGCACGATCGGGCCGCGTCGTGCCCATGCGCTTCGAAAAGGGTGCGACGAAGATCGTCGTGGACGGCGCGCAGAACCCCTACATGGGCGTGAACGAAAGTACGGCGCACTTCGCGGCGGGGCTGGCGGGACTCGGCGTCATTCAGACGTTCGCCTATGCGGCCAATGCCGCGATCGCGCGCGGCGAACTCGTGCCGCTGCTGCAAGGCTGGCAGCCGGCGCCTTATCCGTTCTTTCTCGTCTATCCGCCCGACCGGCATATGAGCCAGCGGTTGCGCGTGTTTATCGACTGGGCGATGGCGCGCTTTTCCGAGGCGTTCGAATAGCCGCGGCTTGCATCCCGTGCGCGTTGTGATCCGTATCTTCCCTGAGAATACGAACGGGATGCCGGAAGGACACGGACATGACGAGGCTTCTTTATAGCGCCCTGGCGACAGATTGCTTGCAGCGCGCCGGCACGGTGATATATTTCGGCAGGACCTCACCCCCGAGCGCGGCTCGACCCATTCTGCCCATGACGGACACTACCTCCGGCAGCACCGGCAATTACTCCGACCGAAACGACGGCAGCGACACCGACGCCGGCTTGTTGCGGCGCGAGCGCCTGAACGACATGCTCGTGCGCGTCGCGAAGGGAGACCAGAAAGCGTTCGCGGAGTTGTACCGCGCGACCTCGTCGCGCGTCTTCGGCGTGATCTTGCGGATGATGCACGACCGAGGCGAAGCCGAGGACATCCTGCAAGAGGTCTACGCCGCCGCCTGGCGTCGCGCCGATTCCTTCGATCCCGAACGCGGCAGCGCCATCACCTGGCTCATTACGCTCGGGCGCAATCGCACCATCGACCGCATGCGTCAGCGCCGCGAGGAATTGCTCGGCGACGACGAAACCCCCGAAATCGCCGACGATGCCCCGACGCCCGCCGCCGCGGCCGAATCGAGCGAAGAGCGGCGGCGGCTCGAACAATGTCTCGACCGTCTGGAGCCGCAGCAAGGCCGCGCAGTGCGCGAAGCGTTTTTCACGGGCGCGACGTATAACGAGCTGGCGCAACGTCTGGCAGTGCCGCTCGGCACCATGAAGAGCTGGATTCGCCGAAGCCTCATGCAACTCAGGACGTGCCTCGAACAATGAACACGCCCGCCCAAAACGAAGACGATCTGCGCTGCGCCGAGTACGCGCTCGGCGTGCTCGACCTGCAGGAGCGCCGCGCGCTGGAAACGGACGTGACGCGCAATCCCGGTCTGCAACGCACGCTGGATGACTGGCACGAGCGGCTCGCTCCGCTCGCGCAGGACATCGCGCCGGTGACACCGCCCGCACGCATCTGGACGCGAATCCAGCGCGATCTCGGCTTCCTGCCGGAAGGCTCGGTGGCCAAGAAGAGCGGCTGGTGGAACAGCCTCGATCTGTGGCGCTGGCTGGCCGTCGGCGCGAGCGCCGTCGCGCTGGTGCTGGTCGCGGTGAATCTCACGCGCGCGCCGCAAGCGCCCCAGCAGCCAACCGTCGCTCAGGCGCCGCAATATATGGTGGCGACCATCGCGCAGAAGGACGGCGTCGCGCACTGGACCGCAACCGTCGATGTCTCGCGTTCGCGCATGGTGGTCGTACCGGCGGTGCAATCGGTCATCGCGGCGGATCGCGCGACCGAGCTCTGGCTGATCCCGCCGGACGCGAAGCCGATCGCGCTAGGCGTATTCCCGTCGAACACGCCTGCGACCATGAACCTTCCGCCCGAGATCATGGCGCTGCTGAGCAACAAGGCGGTGCTGGCGGTGTCGGTGGAACCGCCGGGCGGATCGCCGACCGGTGCGCCGACGGGTCCCGTGATCGGCACGGGCGAGATTCGCGGCACGTAACGCGCTACGTTATATAGGCGGTGCGCGTGCATTCTTTGCAGCGCACCGCTTGGCATCGCGATCGAAAGTAGTCGTCGCGCCGCCTGACAAGCCTGCTTCATCGATGATCCGACGAACCAACGCCCACGCCGACGTCGAGTTTTCGTTCGCCGTCGACAAGACGCGCTCTAACTGCATCCATCTCAAACCGGCATCCGTATTGCTCTATCGAACGCATGTTCGTGGAGCTTCGCATGCCCGTTGTCGTCTCCTTCCTGATTGCCTTCGTCGGCCTCGTGCTGCTCTTCAGCGCCGTATGGCTCTGGCAATTGCGCTCGAAAAACGCCGGCATGATCGATCCGATCTGGGCGGCATCGCTCGCACTCGTCGCGCTATTTATCGCGGTGGCCGGGACTGGCGCGTCCATCAATCGTCTATGCGTCGCGGCTGGCGGATGCGTCTGGGGCGCGCGCCTTGCCTTGCATCTGTGGCGGCGCAATCACGGCAAACCCGAAGACCCGCGTTATCACGCGTTTCGTGAACGCTGGGGCGCGGCAGCGGCGCGCAACATGTTCTGGTTCTTCCAGTTGCAGGTGCTCATCTCCATCTTGCTCGCGCTCGCGTTCTTCGTGCCCGCATATTCGGTCGAGCCCGCGCATCCGGTGGCTATCGCGGCGGCGGTCGTGGTGTGGATCATCGCCGTGGCAGGCGAAGCGCTGGCCGACCGCCAGTTGAAGCGCTTTGCCGCCGACCCATCGCATCACGGCAAGGTGTGCCGCGACGGCCTCTGGCGTTACTCGCGTCATCCCAACTATTTCTTCGAGTGCGTGCACTGGGTTGCCTACACGGTGCTGTCGATCGGCCTGCCGTGGAGCTGGCTCACCATCGCGCCGCCGCTGTTGATGGCGTGGCTCCTTATCAAGGTGTCGGGCATTCCGCTGCTCGAAGCGCGGCTTGCCGAAACGCGCGACGGTTATCGCGACTACATGCGCACGACCAGCGTGCTGGTGCCGTGGCCGCCGAAGCCGCCCGTGCATTCATAACCCGAGGATTTTGCCGATGAACGCATCGACACGACAAGCCAGCCCGCTCGACAATTCGAATCCCCCGTTGGACGAAAGCTGGATGATTCGCCTCTGCGAACGCGGCTGGCTTCCCGACACGCTGGTGCGCGCCGGCATGCGCGCTTTCATCCGCCAGCGTCTGCGCGACGAACACGCGGGCGACGGCGAGCGCCGCACGCAAGCGCTCGATACGCTGCTGGCCGATTTGCGCACGAGCCCCATTGCCATCGAAACGCAAGCTGCCAACACGCAGCATTACGAGTTGCCGGGCGCGTTCTTCGAAGCTCATCTCGGGCCGCGCCTCAAATATTCGTGTGGCTATTTTCCGAGCGGCCAGGAAACGCTCGCACAAAGCGAGATCGCGATGCTCGAAAGCTATGCCGAACGCGCGCAACTCGCCGATGGCCAGCGCATTCTCGATCTCGGCTGCGGCTGGGGCTCGCTCGCGTTGTGGCTCGCCGAGCGTTACCCGAATGCGCGCATCGTCGCGTTGTCGAATTCGCATGGACAGCGCGCGTTCATCGAGGCTCGCGCGGCCCAGCGCGGTCTCACGAACCTGCTGGTCACGACCGGCAATATCGTCGATTTCGACTTCCAAACCGATGGCGACGCCGTCGCGTTCGACCGCATTCTGTCTGTCGAAATGTTCGAGCACATGAAGAATTACGGCCTGCTGCTCGAAAAGATTGCGCGCTGGCTCGCCGACGACGGCAAGCTCTTCGTGCATATCTTCGCGCATCGCACGCTCGCTTATCACTTCTCCTCGCGCGACAGTTCGGACTGGATGTCGCGCTATTTCTTCACCGGCGGAACCATGCCGTCCGCCGCGCTGCTGCTCAACTTCCAGGACGATTTGCGCGTGACGCGCCAATGGTGGGTCAACGGCTCGCACTACGCGCGCACGGCCGATCTCTGGCTCGCCGCGCTCGACGCGGCGCGCGCTCGCGTCATGCCGATGCTTCAGAACACTTATGGCGACGACGCCGCACTCTGGCTGCAACGCTGGCGCATGTTTTATATGGCAGTGTCCGAACTGTTCGGCTATGCGTCCGGTAGTGAGTGGGGCGTCGCGCACTACCTGTTCGAGAAGCGGCTGAACACTCGGCCGAACACTCTTCAGTCAAAGGTCATCTCATGAAACGCGCACTCATTGCCGCGCTCGCTGGCGCGGGCATCATCCTGCTAGTTGCAAGCTGCTCGAATGGTCCGCCGAATCCGAACCCGCGCGCCGAACAGCCTTTGCAAAGCGTGCCTGTCGATCTGCCGCGCTATATGGGACGCTGGTTCGTGATCGCGAATATCCCCTACTTCGCCGAACGCGATTTCGTCGCGAGTCATGTCATGTGGACCTTGCGCGACGACGGCAAGATCGTCGACGAGTTCTTCGGCCGCAAGAAGGGCTTCGACGCGCCCGAAACGCATCATCAGTTTCTCGATTCGGTGACGCCCGGCAGCGGCGGCGGCGAATGGAGCGTACGCATCTTCTGGCCGATCCACGTGACGCAGATGACGCTTTATGTCGATCCGGATTATCGCTACACCATTCTCGGCTATCCCAACAAGAAGCTCGGCTGGATCTTCTCGCGCGAGCCGACCATGAACGACGAGACGTATCGCTCGCTCCTCGCGCGTCTGGACGCAATGGGATACGACACGACGCAGTTCCGGCGCGTGCCGCAAAGCCCCGAGCAGATCGGACAGCCAGGCTTTCAGAGTCCCGGACAGGGCGACTGAAAACCTTTGCATGCCATTTGCATCCGGCGGGCGCGCCGCATCGTATTGATTTGCGACGACACGTTTGACCGCTGCCCGCAATGGCCCACTCGGCGCGAGGAGACCTCTCGACATGAACCGAAGAGCACCAGGACAAGGTCAGCGCATCGCCGTGGTCGGCGCGGGAATCGCCGGACTGGCGAGCGCGTGGCTGCTTGTGCGCAAGCATCGCGTGACGTTGTTCGAATCCGCGGATTATCTCGGCGGCCATACCAACACCGTGGACGTGGAACTGGATGGCAAACGGCATCCCGTGGATACCGGCTTTCTCGTCTTCAACGAGCGCACGTATCCGAACCTGATCGCGATGCTCGCAGAACTCGGCGTGGCGACGCATCAAAGCGACATGTCGTTTTCCGTGTCGCTCGATGGCGGGCGGCTCGAATGGGCCGGCACGAGTCTGAACACGGTCTTCGCGCAGCGGCGCAATCTGTTTTCGCCCGCGTTCATCGGCATGTTGCGCGACATTCTGCGCTTCAATGCATCGGCGCAGCAGCATTTGGAGCGTGCAACGCTCAACCGGTGTTCGGTCGGCGAGTTGCTGCTCGAAGGCGGTTATGGCGCGCCGTTTCAGCGTCACTATCTTTTGCCGATGGCCGCCGCGATCTGGTCGAGCGCCGCCAGCGACATCTTGCGTTTTCCCGCCGCGACCTTTCTGCGCTTCTGTCTCAATCACGCGCTCTTGCAGGTCAACAATCGGCCGCGGTGGCGCACCGTGACGGGCGGCGGACGCGAGTATGTGCGGCGTATCGCGGCAACGCTCGACGATGTGCGCATCGGCACGCCCGTGCGCGGTATTCGTCGCGATGACGAAGGCGTCGTCGTCATGACCGATGACGCCGGACCCGAACGTTTCGATGCTCTCGTCCTCGCCACCCACGCGCCAACGAGCCTGCATCTGCTCTACGACGCTTCGGCCAGCGAGCGCACATTGCTTTCTGCCGTGCGCTATCAGCGCAATCTTGCCGTGCTGCATACGGATCGCGCGTTGCTGCCGCGCCGCCGCCGCGTGTGGTCGGCGTGGAACTATCTCGGCGCGCGCGCGTGGGCGGGCCACGGTGAGGCCGAACCGGTGTGCGTGAGCTATCTGCTCAATCAGCTTCAGCCGCTGCCGTTCGAAACACCGGTGATCGTGACGCTCAATCCCGTCGATGAACCCGCGCCCGGCAGCGAACTCGGCCGCTACGAATACGAGCATCCGCTGCTCGATCTCGCCGCCGTGGATGCACAGCAGCGCCTGCCCGAGATTCAGGGCGTGCACAACACCTGGTTCGCGGGCGCGTGGACGGGATACGGCTTTCACGAGGACGGCCTGAAGTCGGCGTTGAGGATTGCGCGGGACTTTGGCGTGGAACCGGAATGGGCGCGCTTGTGAAGGTCGCGCGCGGCCACGGCGAGGCAGCACGTTTGCTCACGGGCCGCGTGATGCACGAGCGCCTGCGGCCGGTGCGTCATCGCTTCGAGTATCCGGTTTGTTATGTCTCTTGCGACCTCGCGCGCCTTGGCGAAGTGAAGCGTGCGTGGTTCGGCATCGACCAGGTTCGGCCGTTCGCGTTTTTTCAGCGCGACTTCGGTCCGCGCGATGGCAGCGATCTGCAAACGTGGATGCGCGCCCGCCTCGCCGATGCCGCGATTCCCGCCGATGGCGAAATCCGGCTGCTCTCCATTCCGCGCGTCTTCGGCCATGCTTTCAATCCCGTGAGCTTCTGGTTCTGCCATGACCGCGCGGGCAACTTGCGCGCGCTGTACGCGGACGTGCGCAACACCTTCGGCGAGCATCGCGGCTATCTCTTGAGTGCGCCCGACCACGCGCCTATCGTCGATGACACCGAGCTCGCCTGCCGCAAGACGCTGCACGTATCCCCTTTCTGCGACGTCGATGGCGACTATGCCTTTCGCGTGCGGCGGCATGGCGACCGGCTGTCGGTCGCGATCGACTATCGCGACCGCGACGGGCTATTGATTCGCACGGCAATCGGCCTGAAGGCGCGGCCGCTAACCGGCCCGCTTGCCTTGCGCACGCTATTGAGCCAGCCGCTGCTGGCTGTCGCCGTCGTCGCGCGCATTTACTGGCAGGCGCTTCGGCTCTGGATCAAGCGCGTGCCGTTCCACGGCAGACATCCGCCATCGGCCGAGGACCCGAACGCGATGAAAG
Source organism: Caballeronia sp. GACF4 (assembly GCF_023631025.1). Taxonomy (NCBI): domain Bacteria; kingdom Pseudomonadati; phylum Pseudomonadota; class Betaproteobacteria; order Burkholderiales; family Burkholderiaceae; genus Caballeronia; species Caballeronia sp. GACF4. The sequence continues at coordinate 48,750 of NZ_JALQDW010000026.1, read as the reverse complement.
AACGGACCGAATAACAAAACACAAGGCTAGACATGAATCTTTTGCGGACGATTTCCGCGCAGGCGGGCATGCCGCTTTCGGCGCGGCTTTTCATGGGCCTCCTCAAACGCATACGCGTGGGTCATCTCGTGCTCGTCACGCCCGACGGCGACCGCTGTGTGTTCGGCGATGCCCTGCAGCAGCCCGCGGCCACGCTGCACCTGCACGACTGGCGCGCGTGCCGGGCCGTTCTCCGTTCAGGCGATATCGGCTTTGCGCAGGCGTATCGCGATCACTGGCTCGATACGCCCGACCCCGCCGCGGTATTGCGGCTCGCGATGCGCAATCAGAAGGTCGTCGAGCGCACTGTGAACGGTGGCTGGATCGCGCAGTGCGTGCATAACGTCAGGCATCGGCTGCGGCCCAACACGCGCGCCGGCAGCCGTCGCAATATCCACGCGCATTACGACATCGGCAACGACTTTTACGCGCTCTGGCTCGACCCCACGTGGACCTATTCGAGCGCGTGGTTCGACGGCGACGCGAGCCTCTCGCTCGAAGCGGCGCAGGAACGCAAGTACCGGCGCATCGTCGAGACGCTCGGCTTGCGCGCGGGCATGCGCGTGCTCGAGATTGGCTGCGGCTGGGGCGGTTTCGCGCGGCATGCGGCGCGCGAGGGCATTCGCGTGCATGGCGTAACGATATCGGCGGCGCAGCATGCGTTCGCGCGCGAACGCATGGAACGCGAGGGTTTGAGCGAACTTGTCGATATCGAGCTACGCGATTATCGCGATCTGCGTGAGCAATACGACGCCATCGTGTCGATCGAAATGTTCGAGGCGGTTGGCGAGCGCTTCTGGCCCACGTACTTCCGCACGCTGCGCCGCTGTCTCGCGCCGGGCGCGCAGGCGCTGGTGCAGTCGATCACGATCGAGGATGCGCGTTTTCTGGCGTATCGCGCGTCGAGCGATTTCATCCGCGAGCAGATTTTCCCTGGCGGCATGTTGCCGAGTCCCGAGCGCTTCGTGCAGGCGGCGCAGAAAGCGGGGATGAGCGCGGCGCCGTCGCTTGCGTTCGGCGCGGACTATGCGCGCACGCTGCATCACTGGCGCGCCGCTTTCGAAGCGCGGCTCGACGCAGTGCGTGCGCTTGGATTCGACGATGCGTTCATTCGCACGTGGCGGCTGTATCTGGCTTTTTGCGAGGCGGGCTTTGGTGAAGGGCGGATCGATGTGATGCATTTGGTGGTGCGGTAAGGCTTCGGGACAGGGCGGAACGAATGCGTTAAAGCCGTGCGCTTAACGGCCGTAAACACGCGCAACGAACCATTCCGACCGACACGATGAGCCAAGACCCATTTGAAAGCCCGCTCAAGGCTGAATTCCTGCGCCACGAAGACACGCTCGCGCCAGCCGAACGCGCGCTCGGCGAAGACGATCACGCGGTCTATCGAACGCTGCTCGAATCGACCAAGGCGATTCCGTGGAAGATCGATTGGGTCACCATGCAGTTCGCGTATATCGGACCGCAGATCGAGGCGTTGCTGGGCTGGGCGCCATCGTCGTGGAAGGACGTCAACGACTGGGCCGCGCGCATGCATCCCGACGATCGCGAGGCGGTCGTGAACTTCTGCGTGGCGCAGTCGCAGGCGGGCACGGATCACGAAGCGGACTATCGCGCGTTGACCAAGGATGGCGGCTATGTCTGGCTGCGCGATGTCGTGCATGTGGTGCGCAACGACGCAGGCGGCGTGGATTCGCTGATCGGCTTCATGTTCGACATCAGCGAACGCAAGCGCACCGAGGAAGAACTCGCGCGCCTGCATAAGGAACTGGAACATCTATCGCTGAGCGACGGCCTCACGGGCGTCGGCAATCGCCGCATGTTCGACAACGTGATGCAGCGCGAATGGCAGGCCGCGAAGGAGTCGGGCAAACCGTTGTCGCTCGTGATGGTGGATATCGACTTCTTCAAGTCCTTCAACGATTACTACGGCCATCTGCAAGGCGACGAATGCCTGAAGCGCGTTGCCCGCGTGCTCGCCGAGGCGGCCGGGCCACGGCATTTTCTCGGCCGTTTCGGCGGCGAGGAGTTCGTGCTCGTGCTCGCGGATACCGACGCCGAAGCGGTCATGCGTATTGCCGCGCGCTGCCGGGAATTGATCGCGGATGAAGACATCGCGCATCTGCGCTCGCCGCACAATCAGCGCGTGACGGCGAGTTTCGGCGTGGGCACCGTCGTGCCGACCGATGGCATCGATCCGACGACGTTCATCAATCTGACCGATGCGCAGCTTTATCAGGCGAAGGAACACGGGCGCAATCGCATCGCGTCCGTGGATCGGGCGGGGATTCGCGGTGAGGCGTTCAGATTGCAGTCGCGGTGAGGTGTAGCACTGCCTCTCGACACAGTAAAGGCTTTCGAACGCCTCGACGCGGAGTTGGAAAGCCTTACCCGCTCAAGCCACTGCAAAGTGCTGTCAGCCGCTCTTTTACTCCAGCGATCACCTCATCCCAGTCGCCGCGTGTCTTTTGCGTGAAAACGCGCGCGGAGGCGTACCACGGCGAGTCTTCGCGATCGAGTAGCCAGCGCCAGTCGCCGTCGAATCGCGACAGTATCCACACCGGCTTGCCGAGCGCGCCAGCCAAGTGCGCAACCGAGGTATCCACGGTGATGACGAGATCCAGATTCTCGATAATCGCGGCCGTGTCGAGAAAATCGGTAACATTGCTCATAAGGTCGAGAGGTCGAACGGCTTCGGGAATCTCGGCGAGCTGTCTTTCTTCTCCGCCTTTCTGGAGACTGAAAAACGTACACTGCGAAATACGAAGAAGAGGAAGAAGTTGTTGGAGGCGCACGGAACGGCGAATGTTGTCGCGTAACTCGGGCGGAAGCACCGACGAAGGGTTGCCAAGATCGTTTGAGCCGCTCCACGCAAGCCCGATCTTGTATCTGCCATTCGTTAATGACGCGTTGATCCGCTGTTTCCAAAACTGCACATTCTCTTCAGGGACGTCGATGTAGCGTCCGTTCGAATGCAGCATGTCCAGTGTGATGCCGAGCCTATGAGGCAGACTCATCATGTAGCACCAGAAATCGCATCCGGACAGTTCTTGCGGATGACTGACATCGCTCATGGCATCCACGCCATCGACGAGAGAAAACAGGCGCATGAGCGCGGCGTCGCACACCACGGTCAGTTTGGAGACTCCAAGCCGTCGAAGTAACGGCACGAAGCGAATGCACTGGATTGCATCGCCTAACCCTTGCTCAGGCGCGATGACGAGCGACTTGCCCTCAAGTGATTCCCCTCGCCACATCGCAATCGGAATCCTCGACGCCTGTACGTAGGGAGATACCGCGCCAGCCGCTTCCCACTCCGGCGACTCCTCATAACGAGACTCGAAATTCATCAGTCCGTCTTTATATTTTCCGTCCTTCAGCAACGTCAGGCCGAGCATCAAGCGGGCACGCACGCTGCCCGGGCGCAACGCGAGCGACTGTCTGGCGGCAGCTTCAGCCTCAGGCAGGCGATTGAGCGCATACAGTACGAGTCCGAGCGAGATGTTCGCCTCAAAAGAGGCCGGGTTCAACGACAACGCTTGACGCAGTTCGGCCTCGGCTTCATCGCATCTTCCTAACAAACGGAGCACGTCTCCAAGCAACTCGTGAGCATCGACCGAGTGAGGAAGCTCTGCGATAGCCACCCGCAGAAGCGCTTCGCTCTCCACGACACGACCCGAACTCTTGGTCAAAGCACCTAACACGAGGCTTGCTTCGGCATAGCCCAGTCGAAGTTCGAGCGCGCGACGAAATGCCGACTCTGCTTCTTCGTTGCGCTTTTCGTCGAGTAGTACAAGGCCCAAATTAAACGCTATATCCGGCGAATTTGGATTCAGGGCTGAAGCTTTTCGAAGCAGCGCTTCGGATTCCGATGTTTGGCCCAATCGGCGAAGCACTAGGGCAAGGTTGTTATGGGCGGCTGGCGAGTTCGGAGATTGGTTAAGCTTCTGACGGAGTAGTTCTGCTTGCTTTTGAAGATCGTCCATCATTGCGTGTTGCGTCGTTCTCAGGTAGTTCAGTTGCTAAAACTGTCGCTGCACCGGCCCTTGGGTTTCAAAAACGGGCGGCTTGGCGAATATTGGTTCGCCGTGGTTGCGTAGCTTCGGACACTCGACGCAGAAAGGATAGGGCAGCGACAAAATTCTTCAAGCGGTTGTCGAGAGGAGGCGAGGGATGAAGCGCACATGCGCCAGATCATTGGCTGCAGAGTACAGAGCCGGACGATTGAGCGTGCTCAAACCCGCCCCGCCACCGGAATCGCCGCGCCCGTGATCGAGCGCGCATCGTCCGACAAGAGAAACGCGATCACCGCGCCGAGTTCCTCCGGCTGCACCCAGCGCGAGAAATCCGCCGATGGCATATCGGCGCGATTCTGTGCGGTATCGATAATCGAAGGCAGGATCGCGTTCACGGTAATGGCTCGATCCTTGAGCTCTTCGGCAAGCGCTTCGGTCAGACGCAGAAGCGCCGCCTTCGAAGCCGCATAAGCGCCCATCCCCGCTCCCGCTTTCAACGCCGCCAGCGCGCCCACATTGACGATTCGCCCGCCGCCCTCGCGCATGAGCCCGAGGGCGGCTTTCGATGCGTTGAGCGCCGTCTTCACGTTCACATCGAACATGAGGTTCCATGTGTCCACGCTGCCATCCGCGATGGTTTCCCAGCGAAACGCGCCCGCCACGTTCACCAGCGCCTGCACGCCGCCAAGCTTTTGCGCGATCGCGTCGAACGCGGCTTGCGCGGCTTTTGCATCCGACAAATCGGCGCCCGTGACGATGAACGCGTCCGCAAGCGGCGCGGGCAACGGGTCGTGCCGCGCGTCCCTGCCGATGAGCGCGATGCGTGCCCCGCGCTCGGCCAGCACGCGCGCGGTCGCAAGCCCCAGACTGCCGAAGCCGCCAGTGATGACAACGGTCTTTCCTTCGAGTGTGTTCATCGCGTGCTCCTTGAGCCGTGGCTGTTCAAGCATAGGATGGAACAGGCTTCAGAATTCGTAAAGCTCGGCGGGGTTATCGACGAGGATTTTGCCGCGCGTGGCTTCATCGGGCATGCAATGAGAAAACCAGTCGAGCAGGCTCGCGTTATCCGGAACCGGCTGCACGTTCGGATGCGGCCAGTTCGACGCCCACACGCCGCGCTGCGGATAGCGCGCGGCCAGTGTGCGCGCGATCGGTGCGATGTCGTCGTATTCCGGCGCACCGCTGCGTGAACTCTCGTAAGGCGCCGAGAGCTTGATCCAGCAGCGCGGTCCGTCGAGCAGGCGGCATAGAGACGCGAAGCCATCGCTTGCAGGCGTGACCGGCCCCTGAAACTTGCCGATATGATCGATCACGAGCTTCGACGGCAAACGCGCGAGCAGCGCCTCAAATTGCGGCAGCGTGTGTCCGTCGAGCTGAAGATCGATGTTCCAGCCAAGCGGCGCGATACGTGCCGACATCGCCTCGATGCTGTCCCACGCAAGCAGCCCGCCAGGAAACATCATGTAGCGCACGCCGCGTATGCCGGCTTCGTGCAGACGTTGCAATTCGGCATCGTCGACGTCGGGCGGAACGACCGCGATGCCGCGTGCGCCCTCGCCCAGTTGTTCGATGGCCGCGAGCGTGCAGCGATTGTCGAAGCCGTAGCCGGTCGGCTGCACGACGATCGCACGCGACAAGCCCAACGCGCGCTGTACTTCGCGATAAGCCGATGCAGGCGCCGATGGCGGCCGGAACGTCGCGCTCGGTGCAAGCGGGTAAGCGTCGTCGTAGACGTGGAGGTGGCAATCGCAGGCGTTCATCGCGCGTCGCTCGAAATGGCGTCACCTTTCGGCGCTTCACGCTGCGCGAGCCTGGACGCATGCCGTGGATTGACCGCGCCCATCGGCATGCGCCCTTGAAACAGCGCTTCGGTTTGCGCGACGGTTTCCATCGACTGATGCTCGATCGCAGCCGGCGTGAGGCCGCCGACATGCGGCGTCGCGATGACACGTTCGTGCGCGCACAGCGCCGGCGAAGGCATCTGGTCCGGCGCACGCCCCACGTCGAGCGCCGCGCCCGCAAGACGGCCGCTTTGCAGCGCGGCCAGCAAGGCATTGTCGTCGACGAGTTCGCCGCGCGCCGCATTGATGAAATACGCGTCCGGCTTCATCGTCGCGAAGGCTTGCGCGTTCATCAGATTGCGCGTCGCATCGTTCGCGGGCGCGAGGCACACCACGAAGTCGGCGGCGGCGAGCAAGGCCGGAAGATCGCTCTGACTCAGGCGATCATCGTCGATCTTCGCGTGCGGATCGGACACGACCACGCGCATGCCGAACGCCAGCGCAAGCTCGCACAGATAGCGCGAGATCTGCCCGTAGCCAATCACGCCGAGCGTGCTGCCGCGCAACTCGCGACCCATCTTCGGCGCCAGCATCTCTCCGCGATGGTATGCCGACGCATAAGCCGTGGTGGCGCGGCCCAGATCGATCATCGCGCCGATTACCCATTCCGATACCGCCGGCACGAAGCCCGCGCTCGCCTGCGTGACGAGCACGCCATGATCGCTGGCGGCATCGACATCGACGGTACGGATATCCACCGCGCAGCGCACGAACGCGGCAAGCCGCGGCAAGGCTGCGAACAGTTCGCGTGGCGCGGGGGTTTGCCGGTAGCCGATGATCACGTCGGCATCGCGCGCGGCCGCGATGAGTTCGGCGGTCGTGAGTTCGCGGTCTTCCGTGTTGTAGGTCGCATCGGCGATGGCGTCGAGCGCCGCGCTCGCGCGTGCGCCGAAATAGTGTTCCAGCATGTGCCGGGGATGACTCACGAAAACCTTGTTCATGTCTCGGTCCTGAAGGGCTTCTACGTTGCTTTTGCGGCAGGCGGCGCCACGGATTCGCGCTCGACGAGCGTGATGTCGGTGAATAGCGCCTGCGCGGAATCGATTACAGCGTCGTCTTGCTGACGCATCACGCGCTCGACCATGGCCGCGGCCATCGCAGGAACGGGCAGTTGCACGGTCGTGAGCGCGGGGTTCGAGATAGCGGCGAGAAAGTGCCCGTCCATGCCGACCACGGACATATCGTCCGGTACGCGCAAGCCCGATTCGCGCAGACCCGCCATCAGACCGAGCGCCATCAGGTCGTTGACCGCGACGATTCCGGTCGGCCGCGCGGCGTCTTCCGAGAGTTGGCGTGCGAGCGCGCGACCGTTTTCCGCGATCATCGAGTCGCCGTATTCGTTCACCGGGCCGCTGTCGAGCACGCGCGCGCCGTGGCCGAGGCCCGCTTCCTCGGCGGCGGCGAGAAAGCCGCGAATCTTGTCGCGCCGGCTCAGCGTCATGCCGGCGAGCGTCGCATAACCGAGCCGTGTGTGACCATGCGCGATGAGATGCCGCGTCGCGAGCCGCGCCGCCTCGAAATTGTCCGGCGTGACGTGATCGATGCGCGTGGTCTCGCCTTCGGTCGCGCGCCGGTCGTAGCTCACGACGACCATGCCGCGCTCGGCCGCGGTTTCCAGATGGCGCTCATCCGCGAGCGATGAGATCACGATCACGCGCCGCACGCCGTGCGAGAGCAAATCTTCGAAGAACGACGCTTCCTTCGCCGGGTCGCGATACGTATTGCCGATCAGCACGCGATAACCGTAGCGCTCCTGCGCGTAAGTCTCGACCTCGCGAGCGATATAGCCGTACATCGGATTGGCGATGGACGGCACGAGCAAGCCGACGAGCGGCGTCTGACCGGTCTTCAGCTGGCGCGCGAGCGTGCTCGGACGGTATTGCAGCGCGGTCATCGCGGCCTGCACCCGCGCGAGCGTTTCCTGACGCATCTGGTCGGTGCGGCCGTTGAGCACGTTGGAAACCGTGCTCACGGATACACCAGCGTGGCGGGCCACGTCCTGAATGGTGCTCATGAAAGTTCTTGTTTCGGACTTCGGACAACAGGCTACAGGCCAAGCCGGGTCGGCAGCCACAGAGAAAACGATGGCACCAGAATGAGTACCACGAGCGCGGCGCACAGCACCACCAGATATTTGACCATCGGTTTCGCGACGGCCTTCATTTCCGTGCCGGTGATCGCGCAGGTCGCGAAAAGCCCCAAGCCGACGGGCGGCGCGAACAGACCGAGCCCCATCGCCACGACGATCACCGTGCCGAAGTGCAGCGGGTTGATGCCGAGCTGCGTGGCGATCGGCGTGAGAAGCGGTCCAAAGATGATAAGCGCGGGTGCGCCTTCCAGCACCGCGCCGAATACGATCATGATGAGCACGGACAGCAACAGGAACATCGTCGGTCCGTATTGATGCGCGAAGTTGATCATGGCATCGGAGACGAGCGCGGGAATCTGCTCGATGGTGAGCGCGAACGACACGCTCGACGCCGCCGCCACGATGAACAGGATGCTGCTTGCCATCGACGCCGAACGCACGAACACGCGCGCCACCTTGCGCGGCGTGAGTTCGCGAAACGCGAGCCAGCCGACCACGAGCGCATAGACCACGGCGAACGCCGACACTTCCGTCGATGTCGCGATACCGGAGGTCACGCCCTTGCCGATCATCGCGATCATCACGAGCGCGACGAACGCGCCGCCAATCAGCGGCAGAAACGCACGCGGGTTCTTGAGCGCATCGGCCACGTTGATACGACGCCCGAAGATCACCGCGACAACGGCAAGCGCGAGCGCCAGCACCGCCGCCGGGACCACGCCCGCGAGAAACAGCCCCGCGATGGAAATGTTCGCGACGAAGCCCATGATGATCATGTTCACGCACGGCGGAATGGTCTCGGCCATCACCGCGCTGCACGCGAGGAGCGCCGCCGCTTCGTTCGGGTCCTGCTTGCTCTGACGCACGGCCGGCATGACCACGCCGCCGACCGCCGCGATATCCGCGAGCTTCGAGCCGGACACGCCTGAGAAGAACGCCGTCGCCATGATGGTGATGAGACCGAGCCCGCCGCGCACGCGACCGAAAATACGCAGCAGGAGTTCGATCAGCCGCGACGACATGCCGTTGGTTTCCATCAGCAAGCCCGCAAGCACGAAGAACGGAATGGCGAGCAGCACGAAGTGGTCGGCGCCGGCCATCACCTGTTGCGAGTAGACGAGGATCGGCAGGGTCGGCTCGGCGAGAAAATACAGCAGCGCGGAGAACGCGAGCACGAAGCCGATGGGCACGCCGAGCACGAGTCCGCCGACGAAACCGGCCGCGAGCAGAATGCCCGGCTTGATCGCGTAATCGGGCATGAGCGCGTTCCAGCCGAACAGCGCCGCCGCGACCACGACGCAACCGATGAGCGCGCCGAACACCGTCTTGCGCGGCCCGTTCAATGCATTGGCGAGCGCGAACACCGCCATGAACACACTGCCCGCGACGAGCGGATACACGTTGATCCACGCGGGCAGGCCGCTTGGCGTCATCTGGCCGTAGGAATCGACGAGCAAGAGGCACGACGAGAAGCACAGATTGGCCGCCACGGCCGCGATGATCCAGTGCCCGGCCTGAATCAGCGCCGGTTGCCAGCGTGCGGGCAGCGCCGCGCGAAACAGATCGACGCCGACATGCTGACTGCGCGCAAGCACGGTCGCCGCGCCGAAGAAGACCAGCACGATCATCAACGCGCGCGCGATCTCCTCGGCCCAATCGACTGGATCGTGCAGAAAGTAGCGATAGATGACGGAGACGAACACCACGATCACATCGGCCGCGAGCACGGCGGCGCAAATGTATTCGATCCAGCGCATGACGACGGCGAGCGCGCGCGTGAGCGCGGTCTTCTGGCCGAAGCCGGGCGCGGCCGCAAGCTGCGCTTCGGGGCCGGGCGTCGCGGAGAAAGAGGTCATGGCGTTCAGCCTCGTGCGGCGGCGATGGCCGGAAAAAGCGGCGCGGTCGCGGGATACTGTTTCGCGAAATTCGCGTACAACTGCGTCTGCATTTCGTGACGCGCGGTCTCGCGGTCCGCGGGCGACATCGGGAAGAAAGTCATGCCGCGCTGCTTCAGTTCCTGCTCGGCGCGCGCCGCCGTCTGCACGGCTACCGTGCGCTGCTTCGCCGTCGCATCCTGCGCGGCCTTCTGGAAGGCCGGCCGAAGATTCGCGGGAATCTTGTCGAGCGAGCGGCGGCCCATCACGACGACGAGCGGGCTGAACACGTGCTGCGTCTGCCAGCACGACTTCACCACTTCGTCGTATTTGCTCGCGAGCACGGTCGCGCAGTCGTGCTCGAAGCCGTCGACTACACCGGTTTGCGCCGCCATGTACAACTCGCCGATGGGAATGGGCGTCGGCACCGCGCCCATCAGCTTGAACGTGTCCATGAAAGCGGGCGTGGGCAGCACGCGCAGTTTCACGCCCTTGATTTCCGCGAGCGAGTGCGCGGGCTTCTTCGTGAACACGTTGCGGCCGCCGAACGAATAGCCCCACGTGATGACCGAACAACCCGCGCGCTTTTGCAGCAGGCTGTCGAAGCTCTGCCCGACGCTGCCGTCCATCGCGCGGCCGACGTGATCGAAGTTATCGAAGACATAGCCCAGATCGAGCATGCCGAGTTCGGGCAGAACCGTTGCCCAGATGGACGAGCCCGTCACCATCATGTCGACCGCGCCAACCTTCACTTGCTGAACGACGTCGCTTTCCTTGCCGAGCTGATTGTTCGGAAAATAGTCGATGCGAATCTGCTCGCCCATGCTCGCCTTCAGGTTTTCAGCCAGGTACTGATACCAGACGTAATGCGCGGCATTTTGATTCGCGGGCATCGACGACGAAAGCCGCAGCGCGACCGGCGCCTGCGCGCGTGCGAGCGACGGCAACGCACCGCCCGCCACCGCGAGCGAGGCCGCCGAGGCGGTTTGAAGGAAGCGTCGCCGGGATGTCGATTGCATGTCTTGTCTCCTAAGAGCCGCGGATCGCAGTGCGCCGGTTGCGGCTGTATCGATTTAGTGTATCGATACAGTAAACGGCGGGCGGATCTTCACCCATAGGGGTTATCCCGCTGATTCTGCCGCGCACCGGATGGTTCTCTACGCGTCGACTCGCACAGCGCTAGCCCGCTCGCTGCGTCCGGCAAGCACCCACACCGCCGACGCCACGAGCAACGCACTCACGCCCGCCACACCTAACGCAGCCGCGAAGCCGCTCGCGAAACTCGCACGTGCGATCGCGATGACAGCCGCGTTGCCGCCCGCGCCCGCGTGTGCCAGATCGCCCGCAAGCACGCGCGAGAGGAAGGTTTCATCGAGCGCGTGCATGAGAACAGGGAAACCGCTCGCATGCAAATCGAGCGCGCTTTTCGTGCGCGCCGCGAGCACCGCGCCGAGCACGCCCACCGACGTGACGATGGCCGTAAAGCGCGTCGTCGTGCTGATACCCGACGCCATGCCCGTGCGATGCGCCGGCACACACGCCATGATCGCCTTCTGCGTGTCGCCGTTGAGGATGCCCGCGCCGAGTCCGGTGACGGTCATCGAGACCGCGATGAGCCCGTAATACGACATCGACGCGAACCACGCCGTCAGCAGATTGCCCACGCCGATGGTCGCAAGCCCGAGCGTGAGCAGCGCCATTGCAGACACGCGCTTGCCGAGCGCCGCGCCGAGATGCGGCCCGGCGATCATCGCGAGCGCGAACGGCAACATGCCGACGCCCGCGCGCACCGCGGTCAAGCCGAACGCGTTTTGCAGATAAAGCGGCAGGAACGTCATCATGACTTGCGCGCAGGCCGCGTAGCCGAACATGGCGAGCACGGCGGCGACGAAACGCGATTCGCGAAACAGCGAGAGATCGATCATCGCATGCGCGCGCGAGCGTTGCACGCGCACGAACACGACCAGGAGCGCCGCGCACGCGGCAAGGCGCGCTTCGGTACGCCAGCTCGTCCAGCCATCGGCCTGACCGCCGATCAGCGCCCAGATGCCGAGCGAAAGCGACGCGGCAAAGATCGCGCTGCCGAGCAGGTCGAGCGATCCCGCATGCGGATTACGCGACTCGCGCATGCCGCGCCACGCGCACCACGCGAGCAGCGCGCAGATCGGCAGGTTCATGAGGAAGATCCAACGCCAGCCGAACCATTGCGTGATCGCGCCGCCGACGAGTGGCGCGACGGTCGTCGAAATACCCATGCAGGTGCCCCAGATCGCCCATGCACGAGCGCGCGCCGCGCCTTCGTGGAAGGTGTTGGCGATGATCGCGAGCGCGGACGTGAGCAGCATTGCCGCGCCGACGCCCTTCGCCGCGCGCGCCAGATTCAGCGCGAACGCGGAAGGCGCGAGGCCGCAGCCGAGCGAGGCCAGCGCGAACGCCGCGAGCCCGGCGATCAGCATCTTTTTTCTGCCGATGCGGTCGGCGAGCGCGCCCGCCGGCAGCAGACACGCGGCGAACGCGACCATGTAGGCGCTCACGACCCATTCGACATCGGCGAAACCGGCGTGGAAATCGCGCGCGATGGATGGCAGCGCCACGGCGACGACGTTGGTATCGAGCGTGATCAGCGCGCAAGTCGCCGATGCGGTGAGAAGCACGAAGCGCGCGGCGGACTGGTTCGGCGAGACATCGGCGGTGTCGGACATGGCGGGCGAATGTTGACGATGAAACTATCGATGCTAGTGAGATCACTCTTGTCTGTCATTGACATAGAATCTCCAAATAATTGATGCATTCGACAATACGAAGCGAGGCTCTCATGCCAGTGGAATTGCGCCATGTGCGCTGCTTTTTGAGCGTCGCGCGGCATCTGCATTTCACGCGTGCCGCCGATGAACTCGGCATTGCGCCGCCCGCGCTCACGCGACAAATTCAGGAAGCGGAGCGGCTCCTTGGCGTGCGGCTTTTTCAGCGCACGAAGCGCTCGGTGGCGCTGACCGCGGCGGGCGAGGCGTATCTCGTCGAGGCATCGAGCGCGCTCGATCATCTCGCGCGCGGGGCCGAGCGCGCGGCGCTGGCGGAGCGCGGCGAGCTGGGCAGGATCGTGATCGGCTACGTCGGTTCGGCGGTTTATTCGGGCGTGCTGCAGACACACGTGCGCGGCTTTCGTGCGCGCTATCCGCAGGTTGCCATCGGTATTCGCGAGATCGTCATGCGCGAGGCGGGCGCGCTGCTCATCGACGGTCATATCGATATCGCTTACGTGCGGCCGCCCGTGCCGTATCCGGATGGCGTCGAGGTGCGCACGGTGCGTCGCGATGCGTTCATCGTCGCGCTACCGGCCGATTCTCCGCTGACGCAATCGGAAACCATCACGCCCGCGCAACTGCGTGGTCAGTCGTTCGTGTTGCCGGAGCAGGAGTCCGGCACGCTCGAGGTTGGAAGACGCGGGCGCTTCGAGCCGCACATCGCCGGACATGCGGGCACGCTGTCGGATGTGCTCGCGCATGTGTCGCTCGGCGGCGATGTGGCGGTCGTGCCACGATCGCTCGCGCAATGCGTGACGGTGCCGGGCGTTGAGTATCGCGAGATCGCGGGAAAGCCGGTGCCTTCGGAAGTCGCGGTGGTGTATCGGAGGTTCGAGAAAGGGGCGGCGGTGAAGGGGTTTTTGGAAATGGCTTCGAAGGCGTGAAGCGCATTTCCGGTTGCGTTGTTGGCTTTGCTTGGATGATCGATACATATCAATGGGATTGGCCGATCGGGGTAGTTTTCTGATCAGGCGTCAAGATCGAAAACTGGCTCGACGGTCCCGCTTGAGACGCGCGTCCTGACGCAAGAGCCTTGCGGCCTCACACTGTCCTAACTCTTCGCGCCCAGACTTCCCCTCACACGCTGCATGACAGGAGGGGAAAATGAAGATCGAACCGACACCCATCGCAGGCGCATCGCTCGTCGACATCGACATCGGGCGCGACGCACCCGTGATCGATACCGCGCCCACCTTGCCCGACACGCAAGCGACGGCCATGTCGTACGAAGCGCTGCTGCCCTATCTGCTGTTGCCGATCGCAGGCGCTTACTAAGCGAACAAGCCATGTTCGAACGTGACGGCGTCACTTACGAGTTTCACCACGTCTGCATTCCGATCGCATCGCCATGAAGCCGTCGTAAAGACGCTGAACGAGGAAGACTCGGCGCGCCGCACGGTCGTGCATCGCGCTTGACCTGTGCTTTTTCAGCGCCTATACAGGACGTTCACCGCGCGCATCGCACGATGCCGCCTCGATCGAGACCGGAGTCCAGAGTGACGATAACCACAAGATTCAAGCCGCCAGTCCCGTTGACTTTCACATTGCCGCTCGCCCTGAGTCTCGCGCTCGCGGCCTGCGCAACCGACTCTTCTGCTCCCGCGCCGCCCGGCACCGTCACGACGACGCTGCCATCGGGCGGCGTCTACAAAGGGACAATCGACAACGGTCAGGCCGATGCCACGCTGCTCGTGCTCTTCGATGGCTCGGCGTATCTCTTCTACGGCACTCCGAACGACACGCGCGGCACGAACCTGTCGGGCGTCGCCATCGCCACGGGCGGCACGCAGACGAGCGACGGCAAGTTCGCGAGCACCTCGGCGTTCGACTATCGCGTGGGCCGGGCGCCCGCCACCGCCGCCAACTTCAGCGCAAACTTCGCGCAAGCGCCGGCCGTAAGCGGCACGGTCGCAAGCAAGAACGGCGGCGCGAACCTCTCCTTCAACGTGAACGCCGCGCCGATGCTCGACACCGGACCGAGCCTCGCCAACGCGGGCGGTCTTTACAGCGGCCGCGGAATGTCGCTCGGAGGCGCGACGACCACGCGCATCACCGTCGCCGCCGATGGCTACGCCGCCGGCACGACGAGCGCCGGTTGCATCTTCAAGGGAACGGTGGCGCCGCGTGCCGGCGCGAACGCCTACGACGTCTCGGTGACGTTCGGCCCCGCGCCCTGCCCGCTGCCCGACGCGACCGTCAAGGGCGCCGCCGTGCTCGACGGCCCGCGCCTGCTGGTCGCGCTGCCGAGCCCCGACCGTGCCAACGTCTTTCTCTTCGATGGCAGGAAATAGCTGCCGACGCTTTTTATCAGCGCGTGAAAAAAGCCGGCTCGCTGCTTGCAGCGGGCGATTCGTATTCTAAGATTGTTGCTACCGTAGGCAGCGGCGTCGTGATACGCGTGCTTGGTCGAGGTGCGCGTGACGCCGTCTCCTTCGGCGAGAGTCATCAGTCGTGTTGTTCAGTGAGGTTCAATAAGCCGTAACAACAAGGAGACAACCAGATGAACGCAACGCTCAAGCTTTTGCCGTTGGCGGTCGGCGCCATGCTCGCCTGCCTGCCGTATGCGAACGCCGCGCAAGACAATCTCAATTCGCTGTCCAACTTCAAGCAGACCGGCACGAGTCAGGCCGAAAAGGTGCCGCAAGGCGGCCAGACCGCCGACGCGCTGCGCGAAAATCTCAAGCAAATCAAACTGCCGCCAGGCTTCAAGATCGACCTGTATGCAATCGTGCCGGAAGCGCGGCACATGGCTATCGAGCCTTCGACGGGCGTGGTGTTCGTCGGCACGCGCAAGAATCGCGTATGGCAGGTGACGGATCGAACCAAAAGGCGCGTCGCGGATGACGTCGTTCAATTCGCCTCGTCGGTCACGTTCAAGGTGCCGAACGGCGTCTGCTTCTCGCCGGATGGCGTGCTTTACGTGGTCGAGCAGAATCGCGTGCTCGGTTTCCCGGCGGCACAGTTCTTCGGCGACGGCGGGCCGGACGTGGCCGCGGCGGTCGTCGTGCCGCAAGGCAAGCTGATCCCGGCGACGTTCGAGAGCTTCAATCACGGCGCGCGCGCGTGCCGTATCGGGCCTGACAAGAAGCTATATATCGCGCTCGGCCAGCCGTGGAACGTGCCGCCGAAAGACAAACTCGCCGATATCGACAAGAACGGGCTCGCGGGCATCATCCGTCTGGATCAAGACGGCAAGAACCGCGAAACCTACGCGCACGGCGTGCGTAATTCGGTCGGCCTCGACTTCAATCCGAAGGACAAGACGCTCTGGTTCACCGACAACCAGGTCGACGGCATGGGCGACGACATTCCTCCGGGCGAACTGAACCGCGCGACCAAGGCGGGCGAGAACTTCGGCTTCCCGTGGTACGGCGGCGGCAAGGTGCGGACCGTCGACTACAAGGATCAGAATCCGCCGGCGAACCTGGTGTATCCGCAAGTCGAATTCGCGGCGCACGCGGCCGACCTCGGCATGTCGTTCTATAACGCTAAGACGTTCCCGGACAAGTACCAGGGCGGCATCTTCGTCGCGGAACACGGTTCGTGGAATCGAACGAAGCCCATCGGCGCACGCATCATGTACGTGCCCGTCAAGGACGACGGCACGGCGGGCGAACCGGAAGTCTTCGCGGATGGCTGGCTCACTTCGAGCGGCGAGTACATGGGACGCCCGGTCGATGTCCAGGTATTGCAGGACGGCTCGCTGCTGGTATCCGACGACTATGCTGGCGCCATCTATCGTATTTCGTATTCGGGGTCGAAGTGATGCGGCCGGCGCAGACAGCCGTGGTGGCAAGCCTGATGCTGGCGATATCCAGCGTCGCGCTCGCAGCGGGCGATATCAAGGCGGGGCGCGCGAAGGCGGCACAGTGTCAGGCGTGCCACGGGCTCGACGGCATGTCGAAGCTGCCGGAAGCGCCCAACCTCGCGGGGCAGACGGAGGAGTATCTCGTGAAGGCGCTGACCGACTTTCACACGGGCGCGCGCCAGAACGAAATGATGTCGATGGTCGCGAAACCCTTGTCCGAGGCGGATATCGCCAATCTCGCGGCGTACTACCACAGTCTCGGCAAGCAATGACCGAAGCAGACTTGCTTGACGATGGCCCTCCCCAGCGCAAATTTTTTGGTTTGACGCTTGACTTGGATGGGTAAGGGTTTATACTAAGCCTTGTCTCCTCCATGTCTCAACCGATATGGATTCAAGCCCGCTCAATGCAGCGGGCTTTTTTTTCGCCCGCTTGCGGCGCTTACGCACGTCTCACCACCGAAGCGCACCCCCGCGCGCCTCGTTCCCCGCATTGACTGTTGGTCTCCCCTGCGCTTTTCCGCGCGGTGAATTTTCGTTCGTATCGTACATCGAACCTATTGGCCCCGCTCGCCTGGACGCCTTCGCGTCTCATCGTATGTGGTCTCCCCAGCGCTCCCCGTGCGCCGGTTGGGGTTTTCGTTTCCAGGCGCCCCCGGCCCTGGTTGTCCACAGATCTTCTGCACAAGCCTGTGGATATCGTTATGGAAATCAGTGCAACGTGTTGATTCCAAACCGCTAACCGTGAGCGCCTTTGCATCGCGCGGCGCGCCTCGATTAGTGTCAGTCTGCGTCTGTCACGCACGACGCCAGCATCGTCGTCATGCGATTCAATTCGCTGCTGAAGAAAGTGTGCGGCGCGGTCGCTACGCTGAGTTCGTCGGCGGCCGAGCGCGGCATCGCGAATACAATCGTGCCCGTTGCCACGAGCGCGACGATCATCGATAAGAGCCAGGAGAAGACGTACATCGCCAGTTACCTCGTCTGTCTGATTTGCGCTCGCAAACGTGAGCGCCTGATGAGCAGATTAAGGTTCGATGGCGTTCTGCACAGCCCCGCGGATGGGGGGATGTGAAGGAGGGACGACGTGCGCCCGCCTTCACGCGTCGAGCCGGAAGGCTGTTAGCGCGAGCCGAACGGCCGCATATCCGGCGATGGATCGGGCGACACGCCCTGCGCGACAGCCGCGTCGCCTTGCGCGCGCATGGCTCGCTGGAAACCATCGCGTTCGCGCAATCGGGACCAATAGCGGGCGATCGGCTCCGCGAAGCGTTCGTGCAAACCGATATGCTCCGCGAGCATCAACGCATAACCAACCGAGATATCCGCGGCCGTGAACCGCCCCGCGCACAAAAAAGCCTCGCGCTCCAGCAGCGGCACGAGCGTGCGCAGACGCGCATGAAACCACTTCGCGTAATCCTCGGCGACTTGCGGCTGCCGGCGCTCGGGCGGCTCCAGATGCGTGTAACGCAAGACGAGCGTCTGTGGAAACGTGAGCGTCGCCTCGCCGAAGTGCAGGAAGTTGAGATAGCGGCCGAAGTCCGCTTCGTGCGAAGCGACATCCAGCGCGCCGGGCGAATAACGCGCCGCAAGATACTGACAAATCGCAGCCGATTCGGTCATGAAAAGCGCGTCGTCATTGAAGGCCGGAATCGTACCGAGCGGGTTCACTTGCATGAACTCGCGCGCCACCACACGCGGCGGAAACGGCAGCATCTTCAGTTGGTACGGCACGCCGATTTCCTCGAGCGCCCAAAGCGGCCGGAACGACCGCGCGCTCACGCAATGATGCAGCGTGATCATCGCGTCACCCGAGCCATGACGGCTTGCGCTTTTCGAGGAAGCTCTGCACGCCCTCGCGCCCTTCGTCCGATGCCCGAATGCGCGCGATGCGTTCGGCCGTATCGGAGATCAACGAATCGTCGATGACCTTGCCCGCGAGTTCCGACACCAGCCGCTTGCACTCGCCCACGGCGTTCGGGCTGTTGGACGCGATGTTGTTCGCCATTGCATCGACGGTTCGGTCGAGCTCGCCGCTCGTCGTCAGTTGATGCACGAAGCCGATACGCAGCGCTTCCGTCGCATCGAAACGCTCGGCCGTCACGAAGTAGCGATGCGCGGCGCGCGCGCCCATCGCGCGAATGACGTAAGGCGCGATGGTCGCGGGCATGAGCCCGAGCTTCGCCTCCGATAGGCAAAAGTTCGCGCTGTCCACGCTCACCGCGATATCGCACGCGGCGACGAGGCCCATGCCGCCCGCGTAGGCATCGCCCTGCACGCTGGCGATCACCGGCTTCGCGCTCGTGTAGATGGTGTTGAGCATGGTCGCAAGCCCGAGCGCGTCCGCGCGGTTTTCCGCCTCCGAATAACCGGCCATGCGCTTCATATAGTTGAGGTCGGCGCCCGCGCAAAAGGCCGGGCCGTTCGCCGCGAGCACGATGACGCGCACGCTCGTGTCGTCGTTGAGCGCGCGAAAGGCGGCAGTCAGTTCGACGATGGTCGCGTCGTCGAAGGCGTTGCGTACATCGGCGCGATCCAGCGTCACGCGGGCGACGTGTCCCGTCACCGAGAGCTTGATGCGTTGCAGATTCATGGCGTCGGACATGTCCTTGTCTCCTTATGCTTGCCACCGAAAGTTGAGCCGTGCTCAGTTCCAGGCGGATGATTTGCAAAGTTTCGGCGAACATCGCGGCGGCGGTCAATCGATTTTCATGAGTCTCACTCACACGAAATCATCCGAGGAGACCCATACTCGTCATGTGATGCAGCGAGCATGCCCGAACGCAATATAGTCGTATATATTACGGTGCTCGCCGGATTCCATGACCGCGCGAAGATCCAAGACCAGCAGCGCGCAATCCGGTGCAGCCAATAAAACAGAACCCAAGGAGCTTTACGTGAAGACTCGTTTGTTGCGCACTTTGCTTTCGTTGGCGGTGGGCTTCGCCGCTTCGTCGGCGTTTGCAGGCGAAGTGCAGATTGCCGTGGCGGCCAATTTCACGGCGCCCGTGCAGGCCATTGCAGCGGACTTCGAAAAGGATACCGGCAACAAGGTCGTCGCTTCGTTCGGCGCGACGGGTCAGTTCTATGCGCAGATCAAGAACGGCGCGCCCTTCGAAGTATTCCTCGCCGCCGACGACACCACGCCCGCCAAGCTCGAAAGCGAAGGCATGACGGTGCCGGGAAGCCGCTTCACTTACGCGACCGGGGCGCTCGCGTTGTGGTCGGCGAAGGAAGGTTACGTCGACGACAAAGGCGAAGTGCTGAAGAAGAACCAGTTCACGCATCTGGCGATCGCCAATCCGAAAGCCGCGCCGTACGGACTTGCCGCCACGCAGACGCTCGACAAGCTCGGGCTCACGCAGGCGGTGGCATCGAAGATCGTCGAAGGGCAGAGCATCTCGCAAGCGCAGCAGTTCATCGCGACGGGCAATGCCGAACTCGGCTTCGTCGCACTCTCGCAGATCTACAAGAACGGCAAGATCACGAGCGGTTCGGCGTGGATCGTGCCGGAATCGCTGCACGAGCCGATCAAGCAAGACGCGGTCATTCTCAACAAGGGCAAGGACAATCCGGTCGCGAAGCAGTTCGAGGATTACCTCAAGGGACCGAAGGCCGCCGAGGTGATCCGCTCGTTCGGCTATCAGCTCTGATTGTTCGCGATGCCGCTCGATAGCGCCGACCTCCAGGCCATCACGCTGACGCTCGAACTGGCGTCGCTGGCGACGGCGCTTCTGCTCGTCATCGGCACGCCTGTCGCGTGGTGGCTATCGCGCACGCGCTCGCGAGCAAAGGGTGTCGTCGGCGCGGTGGTGGCGTTGCCGCTCGTGCTGCCGCCTACCGTCATCGGCTTTTATCTGCTCGTGCTGATGGGGCCGAACGGTTACGTCGGCAAGCTCACTCAGGCGTCGGGCATCGGCCTCTTGCCCTTCACGTTCGCGGGGCTCGTAATCGGCTCGGTCATCTATTCGATGCCGTTCGTCGTGCAGCCACTGCAGAACGCGTTCGAAGCCATCGGCAGCCGTCCGCTCGAAGCCGCCGCGACCTTGCGCGCGGGACCGTGGGACACGTTTTTCACTGTCGTGTTGCCGCTTGCGCGGCCGGGCATCATCACCGCGACGATCCTCGGTTTTGCGCACACCGTCGGCGAATTCGGCGTCGTGCTGATGATAGGCGGCAATATTCCCGGGCGCACGCGCGTGGTCTCCGTGCAGATCTTCGATCACGTCGAAGCGCTCGAATACGCGCAGGCGCACTGGCTCGCGGGCGGCATGGTGCTGTTCTCGTTCATCGTGCTGTTGCTGCTCTATTCGAGCCGTCGATCGGCGGCGGTGCATGCCTGAAATCTCATCGACCGGTCAAGCCATCGAGGCGCGCTTTCTCGTCGAACAAGGCCGCTTCACGCTCGATGTCGATCTGCGCTTGCCGGGACGCGGCGTGACCGCGCTCTTCGGCCATTCGGGTTCCGGCAAGACCACGCTGCTGCGCTGTCTCGCGGGACTCGCACGGCCGCGCGCGGGAAGGCTCGTCGTCAATGGCGAAGTGTGGCTCGATACCGACCGCAACGTTTTTCTGCCGACGCACAAGCGTCCGCTCGGCTACGTTTTTCAGGAAGCCAGTCTTTTCGCGCACTTGAGCGTGCGCAAGAATCTTCGCTATGGGCTCGATCGCGTGGCGGGAAGCGAGCGACGCGTCGACCTGGAACAGGCGGCGGAACTGCTTGGCATCGGGCATCTGCTGGAGCGCGATCCGGGCGGATTGTCGGGCGGCGAACGCCAGCGCGTGGGCATTGCGCGGGCGCTGTTGACGAGTCCGCGTCTCTTGCTTCTCGACGAACCGCTCGCCGCGCTCGATCAGAAACGCAAGCTCGAAATCCTGCCGTATCTCGAACGTCTGCACGACGAACTCGATATCCCCGTGCTGTACGTGACCCACGCGCCCGAGGAAGTCGCGCGCCTCGCGGATCACCTCGTTCTGCTCGAAGCCGGCCGCGCGCTGGCAAGCGGCGCAATTGCCGATACGCTCGCGCGGCTCGATCTGCCGCTCGCGCTCGCCGACGATGCATCGGTGGTGCTGGAAGGCATCGTCGCCGATCACGATGCGCGTTATGGTTTGCTGTTGCTCGCGCTGCCGGGTGGCCGCGCCTCGCTCACCGTCGTGCATGCGCCAGTCGAACGAGGCCGCGCGATGCGTGTCGCCGTGAAAGCGCGCGACGTAAGCCTGATCGCCGGCAATGAACCGCACACGTCGAGCAGCGTTCTCAATCTGCTGCCCGCAGTCGTGTCCGACATCGCCGACGATGCGGACCCCGCGCAAGTCGTCGTGCGCCTCGACGTGGACGGCTCGCCGCTCCTCGCGCGCATCACGCGTTATTCGCTGGACCGGCTAGGGATTATCGCGGGCGTGCGGGTCTGGGCGCAGGTAAAGGCCGTCTCGCTGCTCGCCTGATCGCGGCGCTCTTTCAGCGCGGCGTATAGCAGCAGCATGATGGTCTTGCCGTCCGCGATTTCTCCGCTGTCGATCATGGCCAGCGCTTTCTCCAACGGCACCTCGATCACTTCGATTTCCTCGCCTTCGTCCTCCACGCCGCCGCCGTCACTGACGCGCATGGAGCCGTCGTATTCGCCGAGATAAAAGTAGAGTTTCTCCGTCACCGATCCGGGGCTCATGAACGCCTCGAAGATCTTTTCGACGTGCTGCACGCGATACCCGGTTTCCTCCTCGACTTCGGCGCGGATGCGTTCTTCCGGCGTCGAGTTGTCGAGCAGGCCACCAGGCGCTTCGATCAACATGCCGTCGTGGCCGTTGACGAAAGCCGGCATGCGAAATTGGCGCGTCAGGAGCACGTGGCCGTTATGCCGGTTACGCAGCAAGATGGTCGCGCCGTTGCCGCGATCGTAGGTCTCACGGCTCTGGCGCTGCCACGTGCCGTCGCGGCGCAGAAAGTCGAAAGTCACCTTTCTCAGCACGTACCAGTCGTCGGATAAAACAGCGGTATCGAGCACGCGTACTCGTTCCTTGGTCTCAGTCATTGCAGTCTTCCATGGCGT
Source organism: Caballeronia sp. GACF4 (assembly GCF_023631025.1). Taxonomy (NCBI): domain Bacteria; kingdom Pseudomonadati; phylum Pseudomonadota; class Betaproteobacteria; order Burkholderiales; family Burkholderiaceae; genus Caballeronia; species Caballeronia sp. GACF4. The sequence continues at coordinate 26,227 of NZ_JALQDW010000026.1, read as the reverse complement.
GGTGGTGGCTTCCATGGTAACGTGCAGTTTCGTGCAATTACAAGCAAATTCGTGCAACGATCATGCTCACGAGTCAACGCAAGAAAACAATCCTCGACGCCCTCGCGCGCGACGGTCAGGTGCTCGCCAGCGAGTTGAGCGCGAGCTTCGGCGTGTCGGAAGACACGGTGCGCCGCGATCTACGCGAGTTGGCTGCGGAAGGTCTGCTGCAACGCGTGCACGGCGGCGCCCTGCCCGCTTCTTCGGCCGTGGCGCCGTTTGCGCGTCGGCAGGAAATGGAATCGGAGGCGAAGCGCCGTATCGCGCGGCGCGCCGTTGAGATGATCGAACCGGGGCAAGTCGTGATAGTCGATGGCGGCACGACTTCGGCCTTGCTCGTGCAGCAACTTCCCGCGAGCCTCGCGGTTACGATCGTCACGCATAGTCCGAGCGTGGCCGTCGCGCTCGCCGAACACGCGACGGTGGAAGTCGTGCTGATCGGCGGCAAGCTTTTCAAGCATTCCATCGTCACGGTCGGCGCGGCGGCCGTCGAAGCGATGTCGCATATCCACGCCGATCTGTATTTCATGGGCGTCACGGGCGTTCATCCCACTGCCGGGCTGACCACCGGCGATTTCGAGGAAGCGCATATCAAGCGCGCGCTCGCGGCGCGCGCGGCGGAGACCGTCGTGCTCGCGTCTGCCGCCAAGCTCAACGCGGCATCGCCATACCGTATCGGCGATATCGAGCTTGCACAGACGGTCATCGTCGAAAGTGCGACGGATGCACGTCTCACCGATCCCATCGAACAAGCAGGCGTAACCATCCTTCGCGCCTGATCGATGCCGCAACTTGTTACGGGGTAACGCGCCGAAAGATTCATCGGGAGAGCCGTAATTGAATTTCCTCCGCAACTGGAATAGCGTAGAAAAATACGCCAAACGCGGTCCGGGCAGGAATTGTCCATGCTGTACGGGTAACGGGTCAGGCGAAATTTTTTGGAGAAATGTCGTGAATCGCGTGAAGGCTCTCATCGCGTTGTCGGCGCTTGCCGCGGCGGGTTTCGCCGCCACGGCGCACGCGGGCGGTCACGTCGGCGTGTTTATCGGCGGACCGCTGTACTACCCGTATCCGGTCGCGCCCGTGCCGTACTACTATGCGCCGCCGCAGGTCATCGTTCCGGCGCCCGCCGCGCCGACCACTTATGTCGAGCAAGGCCAGCCCGACCAATCACAGGCTCAGGCTCAGTCGGGCGGCACCTGGTATTACTGCGAGGGATCGCGCACGTACTACCCGTATGTCAAGCAGTGTCCCGGTGGATGGCGCGAAGTTCCGGCGCAACCCCCGCCGCCATCGAATTGAATCGAAGCTGGCTTTTATGAATACTCGCAGGCTCGTTATTTTTCTCGCGCTCTCAGGCTTGGGTCTGTCCGCGTGCACGGTCATGCCGACCGGACCCAGCGTGATGGCGCTGCCCGGCACCGGCAAGACCTTCGACCAGTTCCGCGCGGACGACGCGTCGTGCCGTCAGTTCGCGTTTCAGCAAACGGGCGGCGTCACCGCAGATCAGGCCGCGACGAACAGCGCGGTGGGGAGCGCCGTGGTTGGGACCGCCATCGGCGCGGCAGCGGGCGCGGCGTTCGGCGGTGGCACGGGCGCGGCTATCGGCGCAGGCGCGGGATTGTTGACCGGCAGCGCGGTCGGCATGGGTGCGGCGCAAACGTCGGGCTACGGCGTGCAGCGCCGCTACGACTACGCGTATCTGCAGTGCATGTACGCAGCGGGCGATCGTGTTCCGGTCGCAGGTCCGTTGCGCACGGCGCCACCGAACGGCGCGGCGTATTACGCGCCGCCACCGCCACCTCCGCCGGGCATGCCACCGCCTCCTCCGCCTTCGAGCTGACATCGACACGCGCCGCTTGAGCCTTCCTCAGCGGCGCTTTTTTCACGAAGGCATCGCAGCTCAGAGACGCGGTTTCCATTGATCATCGTCGGGGCGCGCCAGTGCCGGCGCCACGATTCCCGGCGCCACGAGCAGTCCGGTCACCCAGCCGATATAAAACCGCAGATCGCTGAAGAACTCGGCTGTGTCGTAAAGACGAAACGACTGCACGTGCGCGAGCCATAGCACGCATTGCACCGCGCCCGAGAGCACGAGCCACGCAAGCGCGATCACCGCAAGTGCCCGTGCGCAGCGGCGAAACGTGTCCGCATCCCACTGTTCGCGCACGATGATGCATCCCGAGATCAGCACGAGAATCGCCGGAATCACGCTCGTGACCAGCACGTGCGTCTGCCATTCGAAGAGCACGCCGGTCAGATAGCTGAAGATCACGGCGAGCCCGGCTGCGGTCCACATCATCCAGACTGCCCCGCGCGCCGACATCCACGCAATCGTGATGACGAACGGGATCGCCGCCCATTGCAGCGCCTGTCCCACCGCCTTCGCGAGGTTCTCGCTGGCCTGTTCGTTCGAATGGCTCGCCGCTACATACACGGTGATCGCTTCGTGCACGCACACCGCGACGACCGCGAAGCTCAACGCCTCGCACGCGGCGAAGGCGGGCGATTTCTCCGCGCGATGCACGTGTCCCTGCAACCCGCGCAAGCGCTCCAGCAGCGGCTCGACGAAGAACGCGAGAATCGCGCCGATGAGCAACGCGGCGGCGGCATCCCTGAAGGAGAAATGTCCGAAGAGCGAGAACAGCCCTTGCCAGAGAAACTCGGGCGCGGCGGCGCACACCGCCACCCACAGCGCAAAAAAGAAACCGTTCGAAGCGAGTCTGAACGGCATGATGACCTCGATGGTCGATGAGCGCTGCGTTAGAGAGGAGCTTGCGGCAAATCGGCTGCCACGACGCGCGCCGCGATGGCATTTCGCACGCGCTCGCGCAGCCCGGGCGGCATGCCGAAACCTTCGTAGGCGAGCGCTTGCGCCACGGTCACCACCTTCATCTCTTCATAGCGCCGCTCGCTGCCGATGAGCGCCTCGAACGCATTGGCGCGCTCGTTGATCTCGATGGGATCGGCATCGACGAGCAGAACGGCGTGAGCCAGCACGGCATGGCGCGGTTGCTCGTCGAGGGACGACGACACGCGCCGCCAGTATTGCGCCGTGCCGGCGATCTTGCGCGCATCGTGGCCGGGACCCCAGGCGAGATTGAAGCGGCCATCGCAGAACGAGCCTTCGACCGTTTGCCAGTGCGTGAGCACGCCGAGGGTGTTGAGCGCATCCGCGATGATGCCGCACAGATGCAGATAGACCGGCTCGGCAAGCGCGCCCATCGGCGCGTGCACGGGATACGCGAGACTCAGATTGAGAATGCCGGGACCTTGTGGAACCAGCCCGCCGCCCGACAAACGCAGCCAGACGGGACAGCCGCGTCGCGCGAATTCATCGCGAGCATCGGCCAAAGGCGCATAACGCTGATAACTGCGCGGCACGATCAGCGAGCGCGGCGCTTCCCACAGATGCGCCACCGCATCGCCCGCTTTCGCGCGGTCGAGCAGCGCTTCCTCGGCTTGCAGCGGATCGCCGGGCAGCGTTTCGAAATCGAGCAATTCGAAGGGCATGGAGTGGATGTCAGGACGCGCGGTGACAGCGACATCGCACATAGTAGCGAAGAAGCGGGCGCGCGGCTGAGAACGCGCCGCCGCGACGGCGCGTTGCCTCGATCCTGCGCGCGATCAGACGCCCTTGCCCACATGCTCCTTCAACAACGCGTTGACCTCGTTGGCCTTCTCCATCTGGCTCATGTGCCCGGCATCGTCGAATACGCGCACGGTCGCATGCTTCGGCGCGTTTTCGGCATGCGCCGCCGGGATGATCTGGTCTTTCGCGCCCCAGATCACGAGCACCGGCTTGCCGCTTTCCGCAAGCTTTCTTCCGGGCTGACCGCTCTGGCTGCCACCGCCGAAGAGCGCGCCACCGAGCGCAGTCAGTGCTTCGCTCACGCCATCCAGACGCTTGTACTTGAGCAAGTCGTCGAGCATTTGGCGGCTGACGAGCTCCGGATTGGCGAACAGCAGCTCGACCACTGGCTTCAGCTCGCGACGCGATTGCGCGCTCACGAAACCCTCGGTGTACGCGTTGTTCACTTCATCGCCGAAACCGGAGGGCGACACGAGCGCGACCGATTGCACGCGCGCGGGCGCATCGACGGCGAGTTGCGCGGCGATGCCGCCGCCCATGGAATGCCCGACGAGATGCGCCTTTTCGATATCCACCGCGTCCATGAAGTGCGCGACGAAGCGCGCGAGATCGGCGAGCGTCGTGCCCGGCACCTTGGGCGTCGATTGCCCGTGGCCCGGCAAATCGAGCGCGAACACGCGATTGTGTTCGGCGAGCGCGTCGAGATTGAAGAGCCAGTTGTCGAGATCGCCGCCGAAGCCGTGGATGAACAGCACCGCGGACTTGCCCGCATCGTCGCCGCCGCGCGCGGCATAGCGCACGCGAATGCCGTCGACATCGACGAAGTGATACGCCGACGCCGCTTCGTCGCCCTCGCCTTCCTCGTCCGGCGGCGTTTCGTAGGACGACACGTAGGCGTCGATATCGGCGTCGCTGACCTCGGCCGGCGCGAGCACGCCGAGGAGCGCTTTCACCGGCAGCGTGTCGCCCGCCGACGCAACCCTGCGGCGCAAGGTACCCGCGTCGGGCGCTTCCACCGCGTTGGCGATCTTGTCGGTTTCGACATCGAGAATCGGCATGCCGACGGCGATCTGCGCGCCCTCTTCCACGAGCCACTCGTTTACCGTGCCTTCTTTCATCGACAAGCCCCATTTGGGCATGACGATCGGTGTGATTGCGGGCATCAGTGCTTTCCTCCTTTCATCGTTTTACGCGCGGCGTCGGCGATTTGTGCAGCGCTCGGAATGTACAGATCTTCGAGCGTTGGCGAGAACGGCACGGGGGTGTGCGGCGGCGCGACCATTTCGATGGCTGCTTTCAGCGCGCCGAACGCTCGCTGCGCGACTTGCGCCGAGATATCCGTGGCGATGTTGCAGCGCGGACTCGCTTCATCGACGACGACGAGCCTTCCCGTGTTCTCGACCGTTTCGAGCACGGTGTCCATATCGAGCGGCGACAGCGAGCGCAGATCGACGATCTCGGCTTCGATGCCTTCCTTCGCGAGCGTCGCGGCCGCCTCCAGCGCGCGGTGCACCATCAACCCGTAAGTGACGATGGACACGTCCTTGCCGTCGCGCACGATGTTGGCCTCGCCGAACGGAATGGCATACGAGTTCTCGGGCACTTCGCCTTCGAAACCGTAGAGGTTCTTGTGTTCGCAGAAGATGACCGGGTCGTTGTCGCGAATCGCCTGAATCAAGAGGCCCTTGGTGTCGTAAGGCGTGGACGGACAGACGACCTTGAGACCGGGAATATGCGTGAAAAGCGGCGTCAGCATCTGGCTATGCTGCGCGGCCGCGCGAAAGCCCGCGCCGACCATCGCGCGAATCACGACGGGCGTTTCGGCCTTGCCGCCGAACATGTAGCGGAACTTGGCGGCCTGATTGAAGATCTGGTCGAAACACACGCCCATGAAGTCGATGAACATCAATTCCGCGATCGGCCGCATGCCGCACGCCGCCGCGCCGATTGCCGCGCCCACGTACGCCGATTCGGAGAGCGGCGTGTCGAGCAGCCGGTCGCCGTGCTTGGCGTACAGTCCTTTCGTGACGCCCAGCACGCCGCCCCACGCGTCTTTCTCGCCGTCCGCGCCCGCGCCGCCGACGATATCCTCGCCAAGCAGAATCACGCTCGGATCGCGGGTCATTTCCTGGTCGATGGCTTCGTTGATCGCCATCTTCATGCTCAGTTTTCGGGCCATGATGATTTGTCTCGCTAAGTGTTTTAAATGGGCGATCAATACTTCACGTACACGTCGGTGAGCAGGTCGGCCGCGGCCGGCAGTGGCGCGTCCTTCGCTTCCTGCACGGCGCGGTCGATCAGCGCGGCGACTTCGCGGTCGATGGCATCGAGTTCGCCGGGAGAGATCACGTCGGCTTGCGTCACGGCATGCGCGAACTTCTTCAGGCAATCCTTGTTCGAGCGGATATCGTCGAGTTCGCCGGGCGCGCGGTACGTCTGCGCATCGCCTTCGAAGTGGCCGTAGAAGCGGATCATCTTGCATTCGAGCAGCGCCGGGCCGCCGCCTTCACGCGCTCGGCGGATCACTTCGCCCGCTGCTTCGTGCACCGCGAAAAAGTCGGTGCCATCCACCGTCACGCCGGGAATGCCGAAGCCCGCCGCGCGATCCACGTAGCTATCCACCGCCGTGCCGTAATCGCGCGCGGTCGATTCCGCGTAGCCGTTGTTCTCGATCACGAAGATCACCGGCAGATTCCACACCGCCGCGAGATTCAGGCTTTCGAGAAAGGTGCCCTGGTTCGACGCGCCATCGCCCGCGAAGGTGATGCCCACTTCGCCCTTGCCGCGAAACTTCGCCGCGAGCGCGGCGCCGCAGATCAACGGCGCGCCCGCACCGAGAATGCCGTTCGCGCCCATCATCCCTTTGGACAGGTCGGCGATATGCATGGAGCCGCCCTTGCCGTTGCACGAGCCGCCCTTTCTGCCGTAGATCTCTTTCATCATGGCGACGGGATCGACGCCTTTCGCGATGCAGTGCCCATGTCCGCGATGCGTGCTCGCAATGCGGTCGCCGTCGTTCAGGTGATGCATGATGCCGACGCCCGCCGCTTCTTCGCCCGCATAGAGATGGACGAAACCGGGGATGTCGCCGCGACCGAAATCGACGTGCAGACGCTCTTCGAAATCGCGGATCGTGCGCATCTTGCGGTAGACACTCAGCAGTTCTTCCTTCGATAACGGCAAGCCTCCCGCATGCTGCGGGGTTTGCGACGATGTCATGTCTGTCTCCTTCGATCGGGTTAAACGACGGTGCTGGCAGTGTTGCCGGATAAGCGCATGAGTCCGGCGCGCGCGGCATAGCGCATGCACGCGGCGACATCGATGCTGCGAAACGCGTTCTCACGCAAGGTGATGGTCACTTCGTCGCCGGGGCCGAAAGCAAGCTCGCGCTCGCCGTCCAGCGCGACGATGCCCGCGGGCTGCTTGACGCGTTGCGGCACGCCATCGGCCAGGCGCTGCCAGCTTGCGATCGGCACGCGCTCCATCAAGCCCGGCGCAATGGGCGCGCAAAGTTCGAATTCGCCCTTGCCCGTTGCGGCCAGTTCGACGGCGAGGCCGCCCGGCTCGTGACGGCCGATTGGTTCGAGCAAGCCCGCGATGGCCGACATGCCGATGGCCTGCGGATCGGCATAAGACACGTAGACGGCCGCGAGCGTGTCGATCTTCCAGAGCGCGCGTGCGCCGACGAATTTTTCGTGCGAGATGACGGCATCGACGAGCGCGATGTCATGGCGCACGGCGCCGTTCTGATCGCGTATGTCGATGTCGAGGCGCTTGTTCGACATGAGCGCCTGCGCAGCCGGAATGCGGCCGGTGGCATAAAGACCCGTGGCGAGCCCGGAGATGGTCGGCTCGCGCATTTCCGGGTAGGCGTTGTTCGTGCCCGTCGATAAACCCGCGAGCGGCACCGCGCCGCACTCGCGCACCACCGCGCGATGCGTGCCGTCGCCGCCCAGCACGATGAGCGCCGCCGCGCGCGCGTCCTGCATCAAGCGCGCCGCGCGAAAGGTGTCGTCGACCCGCGCGGTCACGGGCATATCGAGGAATTCGACGCTCGCGAGATCCGCGTCGTGCCCGTGCTTGCGCGCGAGATGACGCGCGAGCATGACCTTGAGCCCTTCGCGATCCGGCATCATCAGGACGCGCTCGACGCCGCACGCCGCAAGCGACGACAAGAGCCGCAGCACGATATTCACGCGATCCGCGAGTTGCAGGCTGTTCGCGTTGGCGATCACGCGCCGGATGTCGCGCGCCGAAACCGGATTGGCGATGATGCCGACGAGCGGCTCGACGCTGTCACGCATGCTGGTGTCTCCGTTGACCCTGGCCGAAAGAAAGACGCTTCGTCGGGCGTTGCAATGGTTGTGAGGCGAGTAAAGGCAAGCGCTATGCCAATTGGAATAGCGAGGGATTACCCGGAAATAACGGGTGTTTTACGAGAGGTAGTGCACGTTGCACGCGTGCCGCCGTGACAGGTGTCACAGCGGCAGGTGTCGCATGGAGTACAGGCGTATCGCGAAATGCGGATGCTCAACGTTCGCCCGCGTCACGTTGATTCGGCGAACGAATGCCATAGCGCGCCATGCGCCGATACAGCGTCATGCGGCTCACGCCGATCTGCCGCGCCACGGCGCTCAGATTCCAGCTCGCCGCGCGCAGATACTGCATCAGCAACATGCCCTCGGGCGGCAGGCGATGTGTATCGAACGCTTCGTCGGCCACATGTGCATGCGGCGGTTGCGGCGTGGCGTCGTGCGCGGTCAATTCGACAAATCCATCCGGAAGATCGTCGACCTCGATCACGCCATCCGCGCACACCGCGCGCGCGTAGCGCAGCACGTTGTTGAGCTCGCGCAAATTTCCCGGCCACTCATGCCGATGCAAACAAACCCGCGCCGCCGGCGACAACGCGACGGGACCATGCGCGGTATCGGCATCGAGGAACTTGCGGATCAGCCAGTCGAGATCGGATCGTTCGCGCAGCGGCGGCAACGCGAAGCGCGCGCCGTTCAGACGGTAGTACAGGTCTTCGCGAAAACGGCCGTCCTGCATCAGCGCGTCGAGCGAATGATGCGTCGCGGAAATCACGCGCACATCCACGGAAACCGGACGCGACGCGCCTATCGCCAGAACTTCGCCTTCGGCCAGCACGCGCAAGAGACGAGATTGCAACTCGCGCGGCATGTCGCCGATTTCATCGAGGAAAAGCGTGCCGCCATCGGCTTCCTGAATCAGGCCGCGCTTTGCTTTTGGACCCGCGCCGGAAAAACTGTTCGGCAGATGCCCGAACAATTCGCTTTCGATGAGCGTCTCCGGTATCGCCGCGCAGTTCACCGCGACGAATGGACCCGCGCGCCGCGCACTCGCGCGATGCAGCGCCTTCGCGAAGAATTCCTTGCCGCTGCCGGTTTCGCCGTTCACGAGCAGATTGATCGGCGAATCGACGAGTTTGGCGGCGCGTTCGAGTTGCCGCGCAAGCGCGGAATCGCCGCCGCCGAGGGCGGCCAGCGGCGCGGGAATGCCGGGCGTGCCTGCGGATTTTTCTTGCGTCGATGGCGCGAAACATGGCGCGGGCGGCATCACGCTCAGATAAAGCCGCGCGCCGCTGCGCGCAAGCGGCAGCGCGCGCAGTTCGCTCGGCCGCGAATAGACGAAACGGCTCAGGTCTTCCAGACGCGCTTCGAAGAGCGCATCGAAACGCATGCCGAGAAGCGACGCCGCCGTTTCTCCCGGCGCGATAGGCTTCCCGATCTCGGCCGCCAGCATTTCGTGCGCGCGCCGGTTATGTCCGACGATGCGCCCGCCCTCATCGAGCGCGATCAGATATTCAGGATCGACATCGACGAATTCGGGCGATGTGTTGAGCTTGAGAATCCAGTCCTGCCGATGCGTGCGCAGAAAAATCGCGTTCTCGATATGCCGCACGTAGATTCGCACGAGTTGCAGCGCGAGGTTCTGGCTGTCGCGCGCTTGCGGTGAAGTCAGCGCGGAGATGTCGAGGATCGCGGTGAGCGCGCCGCGCGAATCGAAGAGCGGCGCGGCCGTGCAAGTCAGCGGAATATGCGTGGCGTCGAAGTGATCGATCTGATGCACGGTCAGCGCCTGCCCCGTCGCGAGCGCAGTGCCGACCGCACACGTGCCCGCGCCGTCCTCGCTCCATTCCGCGCCGAGATAGAGCCCGGCACGACGCAAGGCCGTATCGGTGTTGGCGTCGCCAATGTAATCGACCGTCACGCCGAGCGCGTCCGTCAGCAGCACGACGTAACCCATCCCCGCGACCTGCTCGTAAAGTGTTTCCAGTCCATGTCGAGCGATGCGTGCGAAATCGTCGATCCGTTGCTGATGCTCGCGCAAGCGCGTCTGCGTCAGGATGCGCGCTTCCTGCATGCGCGACGGATCGAGCCCGTATTGATGAACGCAACGACGCCATGAAGTCTGAATGATGCTTTCCTGCGTGCGCGCAGGCGCCAGAACCTGCGCGCGCGTCGTCGCCGCGACGACTGCCTCGATGTGCTCGCGTTGCCGCATGTCCATGCGTGCTCTCCTGGGTGTCTCGTGCCCGGACGCTCGTTGGCTGGCGTCTTTTGTCGCTCGCGCACGGTCGTGCGACCGCGGGTAAACCGCTCCGCGCGCGGCGTCGTTCAGGCCATATGATGCTCGAATCGGCAGGACGCGTCATGCGGCGCACTGGTTGCGCCGCAGCAATCAACGTGGAGAAACAGGAGACGAGCGATGGCAAAAATCGCCTACGAAGACTTCGAGCGGCAAGTCGTGCAGCATCACCTGATCAAAGGCAACGTGTATGAGAACGGCGCGACGCTGGTCGAGCGCGCGAACCGGTGGATCGAGGAAAACGGTGTGGATGTACTGAACGTCGAGAGCCTCTCGACGTTCGGCGCGGGCGACGATACCAGCGTCAGCCATTGGTACTCGGGCATTCGCGTCTGGTATCGCACCACATGAAAGGCGCGTTCGACTGAATCAGCCGCGGCCGACGAACGGCATCTTGGTCGCCATCACGGTATGGAACAGTACGTTGGCTTCGAGCGGCAGATTCGCCATGTAAAGCACCGACTGGCCGACGATCTTCACGTCCATCATCGGTTCGATGGCGGTCTCGCCGTTCGCCTGCGGCACGCCGCGCGACATGCGCTCGGACAGATCCGTCAGTGCGTTGCCGACATCCACTTGACCGACCGCGATGTCGTACTTGCGGCCATCGAGCGATGCGGATTTCGTCAGTCCACCGACCGCGTGCTTGGTCGCCGTGTAGGCGGCCGAATTCGGACGCGGCGCGCTCGCCGAAATGGAACCGTTATTGATGATGCGGCCGCCTCGCGGTGTTTGCGCGCGCATCGTCCGGAACGCCTGTTGCAGGCAATAGAACATGCCGTTCAGATTGACGTTCACCACGCCTTGCCATTGCTCGGGCGTCCATTCCTCGAACGGTCCCGGCGGATTGCTCACGCCCGCGTTGTTGAACAGCAAATCGACGCGTCCGAAGCGCTCGACTGCCGCCGCAAAGAGCTTTTCGACCGATTGCGGATCGGAGACGTCCGTCGGAACGGCAAGCGCGCGTTCGCTTGCGTCGGCTTCGCCGATGACCGCTTCGAGCGGCGCCGCGCGTCGGCCCGCGAGCACGACCGACCAGCCGTCGCCGAGTAGAGCAAGCGCCGCCGCACGGCCGATGCCGCTCCCCGCTCCGGTGACGATGGCAATGCGCTTCTGCTGATTCACTGCGTCGGACATGTCGGCGTTCTCCTGTTGTGGTGCGCGCGCACCCTTGTGAGTGCGTCGCGCGATTGGAAGAACATTATCGACGAATGCGGAGACAAGCGCGGCGCTTTTCAGCGAGCGCTTTCAAAGACGTTTCAACGATTACTCGATGCTTCCGTCGCCACCGTGCGCGCGGTGTTGCGCATGTTGCTGCCATCGCAGAAGACGACGGTCATCATCATCGGCACGACTTCATGGACGATTGCGTTGCTACCGGACTCGCGCACGCGATCCTCGACCGTATCTTTCGCGCCGAGCACGACGACGCCGTAAGCCGAGTCGTTGATCGGACGGCCGTTGCCCTGCTTGAACATGGCATCGCCCTGTTCGTAGCCGAGCACGGCATATACGCGAAACCCGTAGGCCGTGAGTTCGCTGCCTTGAGTCGGCTTGAACGCGTTGACCGAGTTGGCTTCGACGCGCATCGGCGCGGCGTCGATCGAGCGGTCGTCGCGCAGTGGCGCGATGAAGCGATGCGCGCTGGATTGGCAGTCGAGCTGGCTTTCGAGCGGAAGGGCAGTCGAGACGCCGGGTATCAGCGCGCCGGCGAGTGCGGCAAGGACGGTAAGCGTGGCGAAAGGGACGGTTTTCATGGCAGCAGCAATTCAACGGTTGAGTTGATCGACACGACATGGACTACGTTTTGTGTAATGCAATAAGCAAGCCAATTTTTTAGTTCGTCTTTGTTTGCGGTTGCCTGGGCGGTGAGTCGTGACGGTGGTGTGCGCTAACTGCTTGTCTTCGCTGTGGTTTTTACAATTGCGCGTGTAGTTGATTCGTGCGGTTTTGTAAGCGCGATTGAATTGCTTCGATACCCGATGTGTTTGGGTTTGGACGACAAAGTTGCATGTGCAACGACAGTCGGCCCGAGTGTGCGTCGGCGAAACAACGGGACCTTTGGATAGAAGTAATTGCAAGCGCCCAGGCCAGCTAATGATGCGAGCCGTTGATTACCATCGGCTATATTGAGCAATTCTTGTCTTCTGGAACCAGCATGACTTCTTTAGTCGATTTTCCGATCACCCAGAGGTGGCCAGCACAACACCCCGAACGCATTCAGCTTTACTCGCTACCGACGCCCAATGGCGTGAAGGTGTCGATCATGCTGGAAGAGACAGGGCTGCCTTACGAGCCGCATCTCGTGCGATTCGATACCAACGATCAAATGTCGCCCGAATTCCTGTCGTTGAATCCGAACAATAAGATTCCCGCGATCATCGATCCGAACGGTCCGAACGGCAAACCGCTGCCGCTTTTCGAATCCGGGGCGATTCTGCTTTATCTCGCCGATAAAAGCGGCCAATTCGTTCCGGCAGACCCGGCGCGACGCTACGAAGCCATTCAATGGCTGATGTTCCAGATGGGCGGTGTCGGCCCGATGTTCGGTCAGGTCGGATTCTTCAATAAATTTGCCGGCAAGGACTACGAGGACAAGCGTCCGCGCGATCGGTACGTCGCCGAAGCGAAACGCCTGCTCGCAGTCCTCGACAAACACCTCGCCGGCCGCGACTGGATTTCGGGGAATGAGTACAGCATCGCCGATATCGCGACGTTTCCGTGGATTCGCAATCTAGTCGGATTTTATGAAGCACGCGATCTCGTCGGTTTCGACGATTTTGCGAACGTAAAGCGCGTGCTCGATGTGTTCCTCGCGCGTCCGGCGGTTCAACGTGGACTGGAGATTCCGAAGCGCGTGTGATCGTTGGATTTTTGCTTGATCAACCGTCGCTGACGATATTGCCGAAATCGTGCGGAAACGGTTAAGGGCGAACGCACGCGCCAGTCGCAGCTTTTTGACACGTTAGACGCGTTCGCTGGGACAGGTCCACAATGTGGGGCATCGCGCGAAAATCAGACGTCGGGTTAAAAGCGTTTTGCATCAACAGTTTGCACCGACGTTGCTCAGGTTATCCACAAGCTTGTCCAGTGCGGATGTGGATAAAAAGCGAAGCGCGCCTTTTCAATGCGACCGTTTCGGGAGCCGGCAACCCATGAATGTTATTTTCTGTTCCCAAACCGCGACGCGGCCCGGCCGCCGATTCGCCGTTGCCGTGCTTGCGTTGATTTGCGTGGTCGCTCATGCGGAAACGCAGTGTCCGGGTTACGTCGAAACCGGCGCCGGCAGCGCGTTCGATCTCGCTGGCATCATTAAGGACACCGGGTCGCCGCAACTTGCGCTGGATCGGGTGCGCAAAGCGGTATCGAAAATCGATGCGGGCGGCGGCTGCTCGATATTCGCCAACACTCGTGCGTGTGAGGAAACGCTCAACCTTGCGCATAAGGCAATCGACGCGTTGCAGACGTGTTCATCGACGTCGGCGCCGAAAGGCACATCGCACGGTTGAGAAAATCGCGGACGAAAAAAAACGCGCCGCCAAAACTGGCGGCGCGTTTCGATGCCTCAACAGCCCTTGAAACGATCAGCGATCCAAGAAAGGACGTAGCTTGTCCGCGCGGCTCGGATGCATGAGCTTGCGCATTGCCTTGCTTTCAATCTGGCGAATACGCTCGCGCGTTACATCGAACTGCTTGCCCAATTCTTCGAGCGTGTAGTCGGACGCCGTATCGATACCAAAGCGCATGCGCAGAACTTTCGCTTCGCGCGGCGAAAGCGCATTGAGCGCATCGTCGATTGCGGCGCGCATATTCGCGTGCACGGCCGCATCCGCCGGCGATGCCGCGCCTTGGTCCTCGATCATGTCGCCGAGCGTCGCGTCGGCATCTTCACCGACCGGCGTTTCGAGCGACACAGGTTGCTTCGCAATCTTCAGGATGCCGCGAATCTTCTCTTCCGGCATTTCCATGCGTTCCGCGAGCACCGACGGATGCGCTTCCTGTCCCGTCTGCTGCAGGATTTCACGCGAAATGCGGTTCAGCTTGTTGATCGTTTCGATCATGTGAACCGGCACGCGAATCGTGCGGGCCTGATCGGCAAGCGAACGCGTCACAGCCTGACGAACCCACCAGGTTGCATACGTCGAAAACTTCCAGCCACGACGATATTCGAACTTGTCCACTGCCTTCATCAAGCCGATATTGCCTTCCTGAATCAAGTCGAGAAACTGCATGCCGCGGTTGACGTACTTCTTCGCAATCGAAATCACGAGACGCAGATTTGCCTCGATCATTTCACGCTTAGCCTGACGCATTTTCAACTCGGCAGCCGTCATCTGACGATTGATCTGCTTGAGCTGCTTGAGCGGCAAGGCAACACGCGCTTCGATGTCGATGAGCTTTTGCTGTTCAGCCTGAATGGCCGGCAAACTGCGCTCGAGCGACGCGCCGTATTGACGCGAAGCCGCCGCAGTGCGCGCCGTCCATTCGAGATCGGTCTCGTTGCCCGGGAACGATTCGACGAACTTGTCGCGCGGCATGCCGCAACGATCTACCGCGATTTGCAGCACGCGACGCTCGATCTCGCGAACTTGCGCAACCTGCTGCTGGACGTCCGCGCACAAACGGTCGATGGTCTTCGCCGTGAAGCGAATGGAACCGAGCTCGCGTTGAATCTCCGCGCGTGCCCGTTCGACGGCCTTCGAAGCCGCGGCGCCTGAACTCTTCGGACTGCTTGCTTGCTCGGCAAGGTCGCTCACGCGCGCGAAAACTTCCAGGCAATCCGCTTTGAGTTGCTTCAAACGCGCTTCATTCGATGCAGCGGAATCGCCGCCTTCGAGGTCGTCTTCGGAATCTTCATCGTCGCCGGATTCTTCGGTGTCCGTATCAATCTCGGACGTGTCCGATGTATCGGATGCCGAAATATCTTCTTCTACCGTATCGTCTTCCTTCAGACCGTCGACGAGTTCGTCGATCTTGATCTCGCCCGATTCGACCTGAGCCGCGTCCGCCAGAATGGTGGCGACCGTGGACGGGCACGCAGCGATGGCCTGAATCATTTCATGCAAGCCATCTTCAATGCGCTTCGCAATGGCGATTTCGCCAGCGCGCGTCAACAGTTCGGTTGCGCCCATTTCACGCATATACATGCGAACGGGGTCCGTCGTGCGGCCGAACTCGGAATCGACGGTTTGCAGCGCGTTCTCGGCTTCTTCTTCCGACTGTTCATCGGCGACGACAGCAGGCGCGTTATCGCTCAAGAGCAGCGTTTCAGCATCGGGCGCTTGCTCATACACTGCGACGCCCATGTCGTTGAACGTGCTGACAATGGTTTCCATCGCCGCCGTTTGCGCGAAGTTGTCCGGCAAGTGGTCATTGATTTCGGCGTGGGTCAAATACCCCCGCTCCTTGCCCAACTGAATGAGCGCGCGCATTTGGCGCTGACGCTCCTCTTCCTGCTCCGCCGTCGTGGGGACATCGGGCTGCATCGTGCCGGTCTGGCCCTTACCCTTCCCTGCCCGTCGACCCGCGGACCTGCGCGCCGGCGCGACAATATCCAGCTCCGAATCTTCCCGATCAAAACTTGCCATACTTTCTCCTCGACAGGTTTGCTCGACGATGACAGGTCCGTGCGCGAGCAAAAAGGCTCGCTGACTTTGGTAAGCATTCGGCGCACGTTTTTCGCTGCCGAAACTGCTGACTCTATATGGACGGTGGCTGAAAATCGCTTCGAGCAAAATGCACAGTCCCGTCTAGTTCGACGTACTGCACCTTCCATTCGCCCTAGCGGGCGCAACCTTAGACTATATCAGCATTCGTTACGGTGTGGGCTGTTTTTTCAATATGCCAGCTTGGGCTCTAACACAGCCAGTGTCGGCGACAAGGCTCGAGATTCGCGTATGCGCTGGCACTTGTTCGGTGCTTGCCTTTTCGCTGACGGACGCACTGTTCAACGCTCTTGGCAGTCCATTTGGCCTGCGGGCCTGTTTAGCAAGTATGAGCAACTTCAGCGCTTTCAAGCGCGACTGCGCCGCGTGCGAGCAAGTCGACGTCTTTAGGTCATGCTTGTCATCGATTTGAGATTTAGAGCGCGACCCTTGCGCTGGCGGCGCATCAGATCTGTGCGGAACGATCTTCCCGGCTTTGATGGCCGCGAGGAAGTCGGTCGCCCAGGCGCCTGCCCTAGTGCGGGGGTGTCGCTCGTCGCGATGATGCGTCGTGACGGATTTTGCGTCCTCAGAAACGAGGAATGTTCTTGCTCCGTCATGGCTCACAAAAGATTGACCGGCAAGTTCGGCAGAGGCTCTTTGCAGTTCGATGTCGCGAGCTATTCGAGTTTTCTTCTCAACGTTTCCTTCGTGAATGGTCCGCACGCGGTATGTAAAGTCGACGGGGGCACGAAGGAGTGCCCGAAGATAGCTGATCGGATGCTTCGCCCGTTGGAGGTGTTTCCAGGAGGCTTCGACCACATCGGACAGACGCTTGGCGTGTTCGGACGCTTCGCGCATGAGCCGGAAGATCAGGAAATGACGAAAGCCCAGACCGCGCAGGCGTTCGAGGTCCGCTGGAAGTTTTCCTGGTTGTCTCTTTTGATTAGTAGGGTATAGATCCTTATATATAGTGCGGTCTGCCACCGTGGCAGACGGTGAGATTAAGGAAGGAGATCGCTCGCGGTTTGCTTTCGGTTCGTTTGAATCTTGAGCCTGAGTTGTCGTATCGCTACCTGACTCAACAAGACCTAGAAGGGTAACGACCTTTGGTGTGAGATGTAGGTAGGCACGTCCGAACAGCCCAGCGGCGCCGTAGCGAGTCTGCGGAGGACGTGTAATTAAGGCCTCTTTCTCCAAATCCTCAAGGCTTCGATAGAACGTACGCATGGACTGCATTGCGCGGCCGGTTAGCAATTCACGGCGAGCGAAGATTGCCGCGTAGGGACGACGTGCGTCGACAGTGCGAGCCAGAGCGGCGAGTAGGGCACGAGCGCGGGCAGGCAGTGCGGCGAGATGATTCGCTCGGTGAGCGGCTCGAAAGATGACCCAGGGAAGATTGGATCGATCGCAAGCGTAATCATCGAGCGCTTGTTGGTCCGCAAAGTTCTCGGATGGTTCGTGTTTTTCGAGGCGAGAAAAGTCCTCGCCTGCAACGGAAAGTTGCGCGATATGCATGTCAAGTACATCCATTTTTGGAAATGGAGGACAAACGCTTGACTGCCGATCGCGATCCGCTAAACTTCGATCTGTGTACTTCGTGACCCGATTGGCGTCGGGAAGCGGACCGGGCGAGCAGCAGTTGAGCCCGAATTCAAAAGCCTTCGGTTGGCGCCGAAGGCTTTTGTCTTTCTAACGCAAATTACTTACATCGTTGCCTCGCGTTTATATTTTTCAAGTGATTGATTATTAACGAGTTTCTAGTAGGCTCATCGGTTGGCGCCATCTGAGCTACAAGTAACTCGTTGATTTAAAAATAAAATCTAGTAGAGCCTCAGCTTCTTTCGGTTTCGGTCAACGTCTTGTTGATGAAGTCTGCAATTCGTTGCCCCCATTGCTCGGCGTCACCTGCGTCGTTCTCGAAGAATCGAACTCCGACTACGCCGTTCCTCGTTGAGACCTCGCAGACCTTTCTCCGTCCCGCACGAACGACAGTAGTACTAGGTGCGATCGCCTTAGGCTTCTCCGCCGCCAGCGCCACTGCTTTGTCTTGCGTAAAATTTTCGTCATCAATCAATCGGCGAATTGCTTCAACGACTTTTTCCGCTTTGCCTGCCTCAGTTAAAGCGGCGAGCTTTTGCGCAGCATTGCTGCCGAGTCTTTCCGGCTTTTCCGCAAGCGCCGCTTTCGCAGCCTCTGGCAGAGCGTCGAACGAAAAAATGCGGGTAACGTGGCTTTTGCTAAGTCCCGCGCTCTCCGAAATTTCGGTGCGCGAAAGCCCGCTCAGCTCCTGCAGGCGTTTGAAATTCCAATACTTCTCGAAGTCGGTCAGAGAAGGTGAAAGCAGGTTCGAGAAGAACGCCGCAAATTCAATTTCACCTTCTTCGATCGACGCCACGTTAGCGCGAATGGTGTTGCGACCAAGCTCGCGATATGCGGCCACACGGTTGTGACCAGCCACGATTTCATAACGCCCATCGGTAAGCGTGCGCACCAAAATTGGCGTCGCAAGAGCGTGCTGGGAAAGGTTGCTCTTCAGTTCCTGGAACTGTTCGCTGGTCAGCTTCCGCCGCCGCCCGCTGACCTCGATCAGCGCGTCGAGCGGTACTTCCAAGGCGGCCCGCTCTTCGAGTTGCGTTTCCAATTCTTTGATGCGCGCCTGTGCCGTGTTGATGCGATGCTGCGCGTCCATCAACCTTCCGGGTGACGTCCGCGCCTCCGTGCTCGTGGCACGCGGCTGATTTGGCTCGGCCGGCTTGGTTCCAATGTTTGCGGTCTTTGCCAGCAGTCTGTCGCCGATACCCATTTAAGCCTCCGATTGATTCCAGGCGCGGACGAACTGCGCGTCGAGATGTTCGGCGAGCCGATCGAGCGGCTCTTTGAACCGGTTGTACGCGGCAGTGCTTCCGTCGGGCTTCGACAAGTCATAGACCGTGGACAGCTGAGCAGAAGCGCCCTTCGGTACCGTCGACTCGGGAATCTCAAACGGAAGGACGCGATCGCCATAAGCTTTCTGAAGCCAGCCTCGCACGACGCGCGACACGTCGTCGGACTTTGCCTTGGTCAGAATCACATTGACGAAGTCGAACCGCTTCTGTTCGAGCACGCCGGGCAGCTTCTTCGCGATGTCCGCGAACAGATGCCAGAATTGAGTCGAGCTGGCAAAGTCGAGTGCCTCGGGCGGGCAGGGCAGCAAGATTGCGTCGGAAGCGAGCAGGGCGTTGATCGTGAGGTAACTAAGCGCAGGCGGCGTGTCGATGACAACGGCGTCATACTCCGCCGTTAGCGGCAACAGGCCTTTGCGCAAAATCTCCCAAAACTCGAACGTGCTGTCGTTGAGAACCTTGGCAGGAATCTCGAACTCGGCGTCAAACAAGGACGATGACGCTGGGACGAGATCCAGGTTGTGCCAATAGGTCTCCTGCACCGCGTAGTGCAGCGTTTGCTGATCGCCGTATATAAGTGGAAGGAGCGTCTGATCGTCGGAGATCTCCGCATCCGGTGCCCAGCCGCAAAGCTGCGTAGTCGTGCCTTGCGGGTCGCAATCGATTACCAGCACGCGCCGGCCGAGCAGAGTGAGCGCTTGGGCGGCGGATACTGCAGTGGTGGTTTTCGCAACACCACCTTTGAAGTTCGCGACAGTAACGATACGTCCGCGTTTACCCTCGGGTCTTCGCGCTCGCTCCTTGGTCGCCCGAATCCATGTCAACGTTTCTTCAAGCGTGAACTCCTTGCTCCGGCCGGCGCCTTTCGACGTTCCAGCGGGAAGTTCACCCTTGGTCGTGAGGTACTGAAACCGCTGCTTATCGACTCCGCAAAGCGAGGCCACCTGAGCACTCGTGAAAGTCGGCGCGCTTTTGCGGGGATACGGCTCCAGCATTGCGTCGCGGATCTGATTAAGAATGTCAGTGGCTTGGGCGGCCACTCCCAAGAGCGTCTCGATTGAGACGGATTGATCGACTTCGGGAAGCCGAGCGCTTAGCATTGAATTTGCGGTCACTGGCGGGCCTGAGTAAGCTATAGATTCTTCGGTTTGTGGAAAACATGCTGCAAACTGAAGAATAAACGGCCAACCGGTAAACCTCAAGTAAACTCTGAAGTTGTTTTTATCCCGAAATCGGGCGTTTTTACAACACGACGTTTACTTGACGGGCAGCGAATCAGTCGACAAGGGCCCTTGAGCGGCGAATGTTGCCCTCCGAATCAATCGTTCGACGCCTAGTAGTTTGGACGAATCCTGATTTTCCAGGTAAACCTTCGTCGTCGAAAGTTTCGAATGACCCAAGTTAGCGCTGACCTCCGGTAACGTAGCGCCGTGCGTGAGCGCATGAACGGAGTGCGTGTGTCGAATCCAATGAGTGCTGGCCTGTGCGAGGCGCTTCCCGGAGCCGGGAACATAGCCCTCGGCGAGAGCGGCCGCATTTGCGAACACCCGCTTGAACAGTTTGCCGATGCCATCCGGCCCAAGGGCGTTGCCGCCGCGAGTCTGCGCGAGAATCGGCGTGCCTTCTGGACAGGCCAAGGGATCAGACAAACCGCGAAGCGCCAGATTTTCGATCAGCGCTTCCGCAACGGCCGGCGGCAAAAACATTGTTCTTGGTTCGCCGCGCTGACGCGCGACGCTTACTCGCCAGATCGGACCGGCAACGCCGGAAAGCCGTCCGACCGATAGCGCGTCCGTGGTCGCTGCGGCTAGTTCTCCCCGACGCATGCCGGTGGCATACGCCAAAAGCAGCGCCAAGCGGTCACGATGCTCGGCGAAACCATAGACATCGCGCGATACCGACTGCAGCACAATCTGCCACTGATCCGTATCGAGTGAGCGGTCCACGGCGTCGAAGACCGACGGCTCGGCCACACGCGTCTGTCCAATAAACGGGTTTGTCGCCAGATACCCCTGCGCCTCTAGCCACGCGCCCATCGCGCTTAAAATTGCGCGCGCGGATTCCCGGCTTCTATTGGAAAGTGGCCCGGCAAAAGGCCGCCAGCTCGAAAGGCATCGATCGACGCGACCTTTTGCCACCCAGCGCGCGGAAGGCTGCGGATTCGGTAAAAAAGCCGTGATGTACTCGTTGCAGTCGGCCTCGTCTAAAGACGACATCGGCTTGTGTTTTTCCACCAAGGCCCAGAGCAGCAACCGTTCTGCTTCCCGGCGATAAGCCCTTTGCGTGTGCGCGCTGGCCGTTCGCGCGGCGAGCCACGCGTGGATTGCCTGCAGATCCGTGCCAAATTCTGACGGCCGCCGATTCGTCCCCTTCGATCCATCGAGCGCTGCGGGAACTCGCAGCGCTTCGAGCGGGGCAATCCGAAGCGTCTCGTCCCGCGACCCGGTCCATTCCGAACCTCGTGCCGATGCGTCACTCGGCCAATCGCGCCGCGGCACAAGAGCCAACGGTGAAAAAGTATGGCGAAGCGAGTGCGCGTGAAGCTGCAACCAGTCCACGATTCGCTGCGCGCCTTTCGGCCCGAGTCGTGGAACCACCGTGTACCAGCGCTGGCGCCGGGCATCGATCAGCGAAACGACGTCCTCGACGGTGGAAAGCCCAGCCGCCGCGAGCCGCGCGGTCACAGCCGGTTCGAACCAGCCGTCCAGCGGGTGATCCGGCCGTGGCTCTTGCGCGAGACTTGCCTCCATTCGCGAAAGCGCGTCGGTTTGCCGCCGTCGCAGCCGGAGATTGCGGGAAGCCCGCCGATCCAGCGCCGGTGTGGCTCCGGGCGGATATTCTTCCTCGTAGAGCGCTAGTAATTCGGCTTCGCTATAGACGCCGTCGGGGTCGATCCGCTCGCGGTATTCATCGAGCGATGGCGTGTCCTGCGTTTGTGGCGGCTCGAAAAGCGGGATACTGCCCGGCCGCAACCGTAAGAGGTAAGCGGCGTCGGTGTCGTGCGCGCGTCGGGCCAGCACCGAAAGCGTGTCGCGCAACGTGACGATAAGCCGACGTGTGGTACGGACATCCGTACCGGCATCGCCATAAGACGCGTGAAGTTTCGCCTCGGAGACGCCATCTAAATAGCCGCGATACAGCGCAAAGTGTTGGCGAGTCAGGCGGCGCGTGAGCGAAAAGCGGGGCGTGTCCGCAGCCGGATTGGTTATACTCGCCGGGTTAGCTGTTGCCATCCTGCTTGATTTCCCTTTGTATTCAACAATTTGCGGGAAGGTTATCAACCAGCTTCGAATTTGACAAGGAAAATCGCACAGTCTGATAAGTGGATTTATCAGACTGTGCGATTCGAAGGCCGATGTCGAACGAACCGTCAGCTTGAATGTTCAATTCGCAAGGCGCATATTTCCAGCACGTTCATAGCGGACTTTCAGGAGAGACGTGCCGATGCGCGGACCCAGACGCCCCGAGTTGAAGCAATCGGGAGAGGACGACGCTCCCCGCCCGAGTCTTCCGGAGGTCTTCGCGTCGGTGCGCGTGCCGGTGGGCGGATGGTGGTTCAGGCGCTTTCTCGCTTTCGCCGGGCCAGGCTACATGATCTCGGTCGGCTATATGGATCCGGGCAACTGGGCGACGGACATCGCGGGGGGATCGCGCTTCGGCTATACACTGCTCGCCGTCATCCTTCTCTCCAATCTGATGGCGATTCTTCTGCAATCGCTTGCCGTGCGCCTCGGCGTCGCGACCGGCCGCGATCTGGCGCAGGCGTGCCGCGATCATTATTCGAAACCGGTGAATCTCGCACTTTGGCTTGCCTGCGAGGCGGCGATCATCGCGTGCGATCTGGCCGAAGTCATCGGCACGGCCATCGCGTTAAAGTTGCTGTTCGGTATTCCGTTGATCGCCGGCGCGCTCGTCACCGCGCTCGATGCTTTCCTGCTGCTCTTCCTGATCAATAAAGGTTTTCGCCTGCTCGAAGCGTTCGTCATCGTGTTGCTCGTCGTGATAGCAGGCTGCTTTGCCTTGCAGATCGCCGCAGCCGCGCCACCTTGGGGCGAGGTCATGCGCGGCTTCGTGCCGTCGACGGAAATCGTGACGAATCGCGAAATGCTGTACGTGGCCATTGGCATCCTCGGCGCGACGGTCATGCCGCACAACCTGTATCTGCATTCGTCGGTGGTGCAGACGCGCGCGTTCGGCGATTCGATTCCCGCCCGCCGCAAGGCGATCCGTTTCGCGACCATCGACAGCACGATTGCGCTGACCCTCGCGCTCTTCGTCAACGCGGCGATCCTGATCGTGGCCGCCGCCGTGTTCCACGCGAAGGGCCATTTCGAAGTCGTCGAGATCGAGGAAGCGTTCCGGCTTTTGTCGCCGCTTTTGGGTTTCGGCATTGCATCGACCTTGTTCGCGGTCGCGCTGCTCGCGTCGGGCCTGAACTCGACCGTCACCGCGACGCTCGCCGGCCAAATCGTCATGGAAGGTTTTCTGCGACTGCGCATTCCGAACTGGGCGCGACGGCTTGTCACGCGAGGTCTTGCTATCGTGCCGGTCGTTGTCGTTACTGCGCTATATGGAGAGAAGGGCACGACGCATCTGCTCGTCCTGAGTCAGGTGATCCTGTCGATGCAATTGCCTTTTGCCGTCATCCCGCTCGTCCGATTCGTTTCGGACCGACGCAAATTGGGTGTCTTCGTCGTTTCGCGCTGGACCGCCGCGCTGGCGTGGCTGGTTGCGGCGGTGATCGTCGTGCTCAACGTGAAACTGCTCGTCGATACCTTTTTCGTTTGAACGCGCCACGTCCTCTATATAGATAGAACGGCCGAGTAGTCGAAATGGCTTAAGGACGGAGTGATGGCACAAAGCCTTTCAACGACCATCCATCAAAGACGAAGTCCCTGAAAACGCCGCCGCGATAGATTCTTCAGCATGCTTTGCTTAAATGAAACCCGTGCACTAACCTGACCTTTGCACCGTGGTAGCAGGTGAGTCGGTCGTTGGCGTGCGTGCAACTCTCCGCATCCGCGCCAGGAAAAACGAAACAGTCGGGGCGTCGGAAAAAACATGAACTGCTTGAGGCCCGCTGTTCACCTGACGCCGCTCGTTCGAGGGTTATCGCTCGCGTTCGGTGTCTTTTGTCTTTCGCGCGCGCTGCCGGCTCTGGGCGCATGTGACAACAACGCACCGCAATCCGGCGAGACGGCTACGTGCGATACCCGCGTGCCCAATCCCTCGACCTCGCCGGTCATCGCGGTTTCAGGCAGCGTCAACGTAACGATCGAAGTGTTGCCCGGCGCCGAACTCGATGTCGGTAGCAACAACGGCATTCTCATCCGCGACACGAGCCTCGCAAGCAACAGCGGCACGCTGCGAATCAACGCTGGCGGCGCCAATGCCATGACAAGTCAAGGCATTGGCGCCGGACGAAATACGCTGCTGAACGGCGGCGCCGTCTTTACCACCGGCTCGGGCGCAGCGGGCATCTTCAACTCCGCTGCCGCGGTCACGATCCACAACGAATCGACGGGCGTCATCCGCACGAACGGTGCGAACGCCGCAGCGATGATCGACTCTCAAAGTTCGGGCAGCGGCACGCTTATCAATGACGGAGGCGTCGCGACGAGCGGCGCGAACTCGTACGGCATGGCCGCCGTGACGCATGGCGATTCCCTCGTGAACAACGGCACGATCACGACGACCGGTGCATTGGCGCACGGCGTCTCTGTCAACGCCAGTGCGGGCGGCAACGTCATCACGAACAATGGCGCGATCGACGTGTCGGGCGATGGCGCGCATGGCATCGCTTCGCTCGATGCCTCGCCAGGCGCAATCACCAACACCGGCACGATCACCGCGCGCGGCGCTGGCGGAACGGGCGCCTCCGTCACCGGGCGCGTGTCCTTCGTGAATGCGGCGGGCGCGAGCATCGTGAGTCAGCAGGCAAGCGGGATCGCAGCGAACGGCGGCGGCACGCTCGACAACGCCGGCACGATTCAAGGCGCGACCGGCGTGACGATTGCCAACGGAGCCGAAACGATCAGCAACTCCGGGACGATTCGCGGCGACACCGGTGAGGCCGTCGTGGCGAACGGGCGCATCAACGTGTCGATCAGCAATACGGGCGTGATTGCCGGAAGCGCGGGCGTTGCCGTGCGCACCGATACCGGAAGCGACACGTTCAACATGAACGGCGGAACGGTCACGGGACAGGTCCGCCAGGGCGATGGCATCGACGCCTTCACGATGACGGCGGGCCAGCTCGATTCGCTCGATCAAGGCGATGGACGCGACACGCTCACGATGTCCGGAGGACGCATCGTCGGCGTGTTCGCGAATGGCGATGTTGCGCAAATCACGGGCGGGCGCATCGGCACAGCGGACCTGAACATCGGCAACAACGTCTTCACGATGTCCGGCGGACAAATCGACGGCAACGTCACCGCCGCCCAGAACGACGACACTTTCTCGCTTTCGGGCGGGACGATTGGCGGACGGGTCGATCTCGGCAGCGGCACGAACAAGCTGACCATCACGGGCGGCACGATCGGTCAGGGCGTGACGACGACGAGCGGAGCGGACACGCTCGCCTGGAGCGGCGGCGCGATTAGCGGGCCGGTGTCGCTCGGCGCGGGCAACGACACTGCCACGATTCGCAATCTGACCGATGCGACATTCGCCGCGACGACGCGCATCGACGGCGGCGCGGGCATCGACGCTTTGACATTCGACAATTCGCAAGTGAGCGGGCTGAACCGCTTCGTCGGTTGGGAGACGATTACTGCATCGAATGCAACGCAACTCACGTTCGATGCAAACGGCCTGACACTCGGCGATACCACGACCGGCGCCGGATTACTCGATCTCGATGCGACGAGCACGATTTTGGCGGGCGGGATCGGGCGCGTGGCGCTCCAGCCAGCCGTCGTCGGACAACTCGTTACGCTGAACAACGCGGGAACGATCGACCTGACGAACGGCGGCGCGAGTACGAGCGATGCGTTCGTCGTGAATGGCAACTACACGGGCAACAACGGCCGGCTGCTGGTGCAGAGCGTCGTAGGCGCGGACGGCGCGCCGAGCGACAGAATCGTGATTGCGCAAGGCGTGGGCGCCGGGACGACTTCGATTGGCGTAACTAACGTCGGCGGCGCTGGCGGGCTCACGGCGAACGACGGGATCCAGGTCGTGCAGGCAACCAACGGCGCGACGACATCGGCGGGCGCGTTCACGCTGGCGCATCCGGTAGCGGCGGGCGCTTTCCAGTATTACCTGTTCAAGGGCGGTGTCAGTGATGGAACGGCTGACAACTGGTATCTGCGGTCGAGCGTGCCTCCGGCTCCGGTTACGCCCGCGACACCGACACCGGCACCGACACCGACACCAACGCCAACGCCAACGCCAACGCCAACGCCAACGCCAACGCCAACGCCAACGCCAACGCCAACGCCAACGCCAAC
>NZ_JALQDW010000025.1:0-353101 GCF_023631025.1 Caballeronia sp. GACF4 | reverse complement strand
CGCCAACGCCAACGCCAACGCCAACGCCAACGCCAACGCCAACGCCAACGCCAACGCCAACGCCAACGCCAACGCCAGCGCCAACGCCAGCGCCAACGCCAGCGCCAACGCCAGCGCCAGCGCCAACGCCAGCGCCAACGCCAGCGCCGACGCCAACGCCAACGCCAACGCCAACGCCAACGCCAACGCCAACGCCAACACCAACGCCAACACCAACACCAACGCCAACGCCAACGCCAACGCCAACGCCAACGCCAACACCAACGCCAACGCCAACACCAACGCCAACACCAACACCAACGCCAACACCAACGCCAACACCAACGCCAACACCGACGCCAACACCGACGCCAACACCAACACCAACACCAACGCCAACACCAACACCAACACCAACACCAACACCGACACCGACACCAAACCCACCGACTCCAACCGCCGCCGCCGGAACACCGCCGCTTCCGCCGCCGCCACCGCCAGGCGCGGCTCCGACGCCGCTTTATCGAACCGAAGTGCCCGTCTACACCGAAGTGCCGATCATCATGCGCGAACTGGCGATCCAGCAAATCGGCACATTCCACGAACGTCAGGGCGAGCAGTCATTGCTAGGCGAAACCGGCGCGCTGCCCGCCGCATGGGCGCGCGTCTGGGGCGGCCACGCGACGCTGCGCAACAGCGGCGCGGCGGACCCGGAATTCAGCGGTGGAATCGGTGGCGCGCAAGTCGGACACGATGTGTACGCCAATGCCAGCTCCACCGGTCATCGCAATCACTATGGCTTTTTCCTCGGCTTCGCGCGCGCAAGCGGCGACGTCAGCGGCTTCGCGCTCGGCTTCCCCAACTCAGCCGTGGGCCATCTCTCGGTCGAAGCCTACAGCGCCGGCCTCTACTGGACGCACATCGGCCCCGGCGGCTGGTACACGGATGCCGTCGTGCTCGGCAGCACGCTCACCGCCGATCCGGTATCGAACCGCGGCGTCGGCGCCAGCACACACGGCACGACATTCGCCGCATCGTTCGAAGCAGGGCTGCCCATCGCGCTGCCCGCGGGCCTCGGCATCGAGCCGCAAATGCAACTGATCTGGCAGCACGCGAGTCTCGACGATATCGATGACGGCATCTCGCACGTATCGTTCGATGAAGCGAGCGGTCTGATCGGGCGGCTCGGCCTACGTTTGTTCGCCAACTTCGATGCGGCCGGGACTTCGTGGCAGCCTTATTTGCGCGCGAACCTCTGGCGCTACTTCGGCGCCACCGATACCGTGACCTTCGCCGCATCGACCGTGATTCCGACGAGCGTATCCGCCACGACCGCGCAACTCGGCGCGGGTATCGTCGCGAAGGTGAGCGCACGCGGCAGCGCGTTCGCCAACGTGAATTACACGACGAATATCGGCGGCGCGCGTCGCAGCGCGATCGAAGGCGGTCTCGGCGTGCGGTGGAAGTGGTGAGCGCTCGTTGAAACCTGTTCGCTCGCGTGACTCCATGCATACTATTGGAGACTAAAAGAGCACGAACACAGGAGACGAAGATGAGCAGCGCGCCGCAATGCCCCCTGCACGACGATGCCTCTCTCGCCCCGAACGGCTGCCCTGTCAGCTCGCGCGCGGCCAGTTTCGATCCCTTCGGCGACGGCTATCAGCAAGATCCGCCCGAATATGTTCGCTGGGCGCGCGAGCAGGAGCCCGTCTTTTATAGTCCGAAGCTCGGCTACTGGGTCGTCACGCGCTACGACGACATCAAGGCGATCTTCCGCGACAACCTCACGTTCAGTCCGTCGATCGCGCTCGAAAAGATCACGCCCACGGGTCCCGAAGCCAACGCCGTCCTCGCGTCCTACGGGTTTGCGCTCAACCGCACGCTCGTCAACGAAGACGAGCCCGCGCACATGCCGCGCCGCCGCGCGCTGATGGAGCCCTTCACGCCCGACGAGCTCGCGCATCACGCGCCGATGGTCCGCGCGCTCACGCGCAGCTACGTCGATCGCTTTATCGACGATGGCCGCGCCGATCTCGTCGATCAGATGCTCTGGGAAGTGCCGCTCACCGTCGCGCTGCATTTTCTCGGCGTGCCCGAGGAAGACATGGACACGTTGCGCCGCTACTCGATCGCGCATACGGTCAATACATGGGGCCGTCCGAAGCCCGAAGAGCAGGTCGCCGTGGCGCACGCGGTCGGCAATTTCTGGCAGTACGCGGGCAAGGTGCTCGACAAGATGCGCGAAGATCCGTCCGGTCCCGGCTGGATGCAGTACGGCATCCGCAAGCAAAAGGAGCAGCCCGAGGTCGTCACCGACTCCTATCTGCATTCGATGATGATGGCGGGTATCGTCGCCGCGCACGAAACCACCGCAAACGCGACCGCCAACGCCATGAAGCTGCTGCTGCAACATCCCGACGCGTGGTGCGACATCTGCGACGACCCGAGCCTCATTCCGAACGCGGTCGAGGAATGCTTGCGCCACAACGGTTCGGTCGCGGCGTGGCGGCGGCTCGCGACAAAGGACGTGGTCATCGGCGGCATCGCGATTCCGGCGGGCTCGAAGCTGTTGATCGTGACCTCATCGGCGAATCACGATCAGCATCAGTTCGCCGACGCCGACCTCTTCGACATCCGCCGCGAAAACGCCAGCGATCAACTGACTTTCGGCTACGGCGCGCATCAATGCATGGGCAAGAATCTCGCGCGCATGGAGATGCAGATTTTCCTCGACGAACTCACGCGCCGTTTGCCGCACATGAAGCTCGCGAAGCAGCGCTTTACCTATGTGCCGAACACTTCGTTTCGCGGACCCGAACACGTGTTCGTGGAATGGGACCCGGCGATGAACCCGGAGCGCGCGGACGCGTCGGTGCGCGAGGCGCGCGAAGTGGTGCGGATCGGCGAGCCGTCGGCGCATGCGGTGAGCCGGCCGGTGATCGTCGAAAGCGTAAAGGCGTGCGCGGATCGCGTCGTGCGCGTGCGTCTCGCTTCCGCCGATGGCCGCGCGTTGCCGCGCTGGACGGCGGGTTCGCATATCGATGTCGTCTGCGGCGACACGGGACTATCGCGGCAGTATTCGCTGTGCGGCGACCCGGACGAGCGCGGCGTGTTCGAGATCGCCGTGCTGCGCGAGACGGAGAGTCGCGGCGGCTCGGCATGGGTGCACGGCAATTCGAAGCCCGGCGCGCATTGGCGCATTCGCGGGCCGCGCAATCACTTCCGGCTCGACGAGACCGCTGACAGGCTCGTGCTGATCGCGGGCGGTATCGGCATTACGCCGATCGGTGCGATGGCGCGGCGCGCGCGCGCCGTTGGCATCGAATACGAAGTGCACTACAGCGGCCGCTCGCGCGCGTCGATGGCGTTCGTCGATGAACTCACCGCGCTTCATGGCGACCGTCTGCGTGTGTATGTGTCGGCGGAAGGCGAGCGCATCGACTTCGCGTCGCTGCACGTCGATGGCGGCACGCAAGTCTACGCATGCGGTCCCGCGCGCATGCTCGATGCGCTCGCCGCAGTCAGCGACGCGTGGCCGGAAGACGCGCTCACCACGGAACATTTCGAATCGACACTCAGTGCACTCGATCCTGGCAGCGAGCACGCGTTCGAAGTGGAACTGAAGGACTCCGGCTTCACGCTGACGGTTGGAGCGGGGGAAACTTTGCTTGCGACACTGAGGCGCGCAAACGTCGATGTGCAAAGCGATTGCGAAGAAGGTTTATGCGGCTCTTGCGAAGTGCGCGTGCTCGAAGGAGAAATCGATCATCGCGATGTGGTCCTGACTAGAGCAGAGCGGCAATCGAATCGCCGCATGATGACATGCTGCTCACGCGCGAAAGGACCGCGGCTCGTTTTGGAGCTTTGATAATCGGCTGGGGCGAACTTTCTGTGCGGCGCTCGAGCGCATTTAAAAGGTCGTTCATACGTCCGATCTTTATCAATCGTAAAGCCGATTAACCCGAAGGTGAACTGTTGATATTCCGCTCCGTCATCGTTCGTATAAGTTTTCGGAATGTTTTGTGATAACCAAAGCATATTTGTAACGATCCAATTAGTGAATTGTGATCACACGTCTTATCTGCAGATTGCCCATCCTTATACGGACGGGTTAATGTCATGCAAGACTTCGGCTGAATAAGATGATTAATGAACGGCCGTGCGGTCCTTTAGACAATGCATCTGCTGCAATTCAAAGGACTTTTTTACTCCAACTAGGGTTATTACCTAGTAATATGTAATTTATTGTCCACCTTTGTCGTTTAAAATCAGTCTCAATTGGTGCGACGCACAAGCACCATTCATCGAACAACTTCACGTCTCCGTTTGCGCATTCGCACGATATCCGTGCGACGGAGTCGCTCGCTCGCGATTCTTGCACAGTCGGAGGTACGCGAGGGCAAACGCTGAACCTGAGAGATTTTCAATAAGGTCCATTAAAAGGACCACTCGATTTTTGCAAGCTAGTTGGTGCACCGTTTGGTGCAAAACTTCCTTAATCGACATTACTGAATTTGTCGTTGCGTCGACTGAATGCATAGGCGCGGCGTGCTAAAGGCTGCCACGCCGCCAACTGGAGGACGCTTTCCGAACATTTCGGGCAGGCATGCTTTTGCCTGACATCTTCGCGCCGCGAGACTGCAAACCAAAAGTGCGGCGCGAGAAGCAGTTGAACATCATCAATCTGAGAGAAACGTAACGAGGGCTATCATCAATGACCAAGCGAATTGCAGTGGTAACGGGCGGCATGGGCGGACTGGGCGAAGCCATCAGTATCAAATTGCACGATGCGGGTTTCGCTGTCGTCGTGACGCATTCGCCGGGAAACGCGTTGGCGTCCGAGTGGCTCGCGAACATGGATCGTCAGGGCCGCGCCTTTCGCGCCTACGAAGTGGATGTCGCCGATTACGAATCCAGCCAGCACTGCGTCGCGAAAATCCAGCATGAAGTCGGTCCCGTCGATATCCTCGTGAATAATGCGGGCATCACGCAGGACACGACTTTCAAGAAGATGAGCAAGGTGAACTGGGATTCCGTTTTGCGCACGAACCTCGATTCCGTCTTCAATATGACGAAGCCGGTTTGCGAGGAGATGGTCTCGCGCGGCTGGGGCCGCATCGTCAATATTTCGTCGGTCAATGGATCGAAGGGGCAAGTCGGGCAGACCAATTATTCGGCGGCGAAGGCGGGCATGCATGGCTTCACCAAGTCGCTCGCGCTCGAAGTGGCGAAAAAGGGCGTGACGGTCAACACGATCTCGCCGGGCTATCTCGCCACCAAGATGGTGACCGCGATTCCGCAAGACATTCTCGACTCGAAGATCCTTCCGCAGATTCCAGCCGGGCGACTTGGCAAGCCGGAAGAAGTCGCGGCGCTCGTCGCGTTCCTGTGCTCTGAAGACGCAGGCTTCGTGACCGGCTCGAATATCGCCATCAACGGCGGCCAGCACATGCATTGATGAGCAAGGAGCGACGCGTCATGCGTTCAATCGCGCGTGGCGCGTCGATGACGTCCGACATGTCGATACGGGTGAGTCCATGAACCAACTCAGCGCGGATGCCGCCGTCTACAACATCGGTCATCTCGATTCCGCGATCGAGCATCTCGAACAGGTGCTGAATCTCGAAGGCGCGAATTCGCTTTTTTCGAAAACTTACTGGCGCAACCGCGTCGTGCAGGCGCTATCGACGCCGGGACTCGCGCCGAGTCAGCATACGCGGCTTCAGCGGCTGCTCGATCGCATCGCGCAATCCTGAAGCGCAGGCGCTGTGTTTCCTCTGACCCGTGAAGAAAATCGCGGGCGCTTGTAATATGCGGGCCGTACATCAATCACGGCTCATTTCAAGCGTATGTCTTTACCATTCTTCACACTCGCGCGTCTGTGCGGCGCGCTCGCGTTCGCTCTTTCACTCACCGCGTGCGGGACCACGAGCGAAGTCACGGCCGGCTCGCAGCCAGATGTCTACACCGTGACCGGCAAGGCGACCGGCACTCGCATGTCCTGGTCGACCGCGCGCAGTGCCGCAATGGACGCCGCCAACGACTACTGCAAGCAACGCGATCAACGCGTG
Source organism: Caballeronia sp. GACF4 (assembly GCF_023631025.1). NCBI lineage: Bacteria > Pseudomonadati > Pseudomonadota > Betaproteobacteria > Burkholderiales > Burkholderiaceae > Caballeronia > Caballeronia sp. GACF4. The sequence continues at coordinate 347,051 of NZ_JALQDW010000025.1, read as the reverse complement.
TCGCTCCGATCCGAAGCGACGAGCGGCATACGCTCGCTCGAAGAACAGACTTCGACGGTATCGTTCAGTTGCGTGGCGCGCGCGGAGCAAGCAGCGCGCGATTAAACTCCCGCACCCGAAGGTGCGGGAGCTTCACAGCGACTTACTGGCTCGCGCCTTGCCCGATGCCCGCTTTTTTCTGAGCGTTCTGGACGTCTTGCGGATACGTGGAATCATCGCGCTTCGCGGGGTTGTAGCCCGCGTCTTCGAGCTTCTTCAGCTCGGCATTCTTCTTCGCGCGTGCCTGCTTGCGGGCGGCTTTACGTTGCGCCTTGGTCGACGGTGCGGCTTGAGTCGCGTCCGTCGTGCTGCTGGTCTGAGCGAAAGACAGCGGCGCGACGGAAACACCGAATGCAGCCACGATGACGGAAACGACGAGCTTACTGGCAAGCGTTGCTTTCATATCCTCTCCAAAAGTCGATTGATTCGTGCGGCCGGGACCGGCCGCCGAGGTCGGTTATAAGCACAGTCACAATCAGAAGCACCAGCGAACAGCCAAAGCCAAGCGACCGGCGTGCGCTCACCTTTTGGATTGCGCCGCCCGCCGCTGCCGTGCATTGTAAGGTGGTCCGCGCAATTGTTCAGCAAAGTGAAAGAGCGCGAACGGACGTGCCGGTTTGGGCAACGTCGCGGGTCGAAAGGCGTGTTCGTATTGGGCGATGCCATCAAGCGCCAATCAAGCGCCTTCAAGCGCCGTCAAGCGTTTCCAAGCGCCGACCGGTTATGATTCGCACCGGCCTGATTTGAAAAAAATCTTCACATGCGCGTCGGCCGAAGCGCGCAAATACGTGCGCCGCGTACCGAGCGTCATTCACGAAACCATATCCATCGGAGTTGTCCATGCCATTGCGGTCCGGTGTCGATGAAACCACGTTTCGTCGCATTCTCTTGCGAAATATCGCGCTGCCGTTGGGGACGGGCATCGTCACCGCGGTCGCGTTCGTCGCTCTCGTGTTGTATCTGCTCTCGGGCATCGACTGGGTCGAGCACTCGGAACGCGTGATCGGCAATACGCAGGAAATCGGGCGGCTCGTCGGCGAGAAGGAAAGCGCGGTACGCGGCTATCTGCTCACCGGCGACGAGAGCTTCCTCGCGCCTTACGAGACCGCCAAACCCAAGCTCACCGCCGATATCGATACGCTCGCCGCGCTCGTCTCGGACAACACGCCGCAAGTGGACCGCATGATCCGCATCCGCGCGTTGCAGACGCAATGGGACAAGGTCGCCGATGCCGTGATCGCCGAGCGTCGCGCCAACGGCAATGCGCTCGCGCAGATGCGTGCCGGAGGCGGTGCGGCGGAACGCGCCGAGACGGTGCGCGAGCTGGACGCGTTTCTCAACATCGAGCAGACGCTGCGAATTCAGCGCGTGGAGTCGGCGAAGGAACTGACGTCCATTACCGTCATCGTGTTTCTCGTGCTGAGCCTGTCGCTTTCAGTGATTCTGGCGGTCTTCGGCCGCCGCGAGCTCTTGCAGCTTTCGAACGCGTATGGCCTGGCACTCAGCGAACACGAGAAGCAGACGCGCGCGTTGCAGGAGCAGGCGTGGCTGCGCGAGGGGCAGACGCTGCTCGCGGCGCAGGTGATCGGCAGGCAGTCGCTCGACCAGTTGTGCCAGACGGTGCTCGACTTTCTGGCCGACTACCTCAAGGTATCGATAGGCGCGTTCTACGTCGTCGATGTCGACGGCGCGCTCCGGCGCACCGCGAGCTTCGGCTTCGACCCGGACAGCGAGACGTCGCCGCAGACGCTCGCGGGCGTGAAGAGTCTCGTCGGGCAGGCCGTGCATTCGAAGCGCCTGACGAACGTGGACGAAGTGCCGGCCGGCTATTGGAAGGTCACCTCTTCGCTCGGCTCGGCCACGCCGACGAGCCTCGTCGTCGTCCCGATCGAAAACGAGGGCGAGGCAAACGGCGCCATCGAACTCGGCGCGATGCACGCGCTCACGGAACGCGAGCGCCAGTTCATGTTGTCGGTGGCGGGGAATATCGGCGACTTCGTGGAGGCGGCGCAGTATCGCGAGCGCTTGCAGCAAGTGCTCGAAGAGACGCAGCAGTTGAACGAAGAGTTGCAGACGCAACAGGAAGAACTGCGCACGACCAACGAGGAACTGGAGCAACAGACCAACGCGCTGTCGCAGGCGCAGGTGTATCTCGCGAACCAGAAGGCCGAGCTCGAACAGACCAACGATCAACTCGCGGAACAGGCGCGCGTGCTCGACGAACGCAACGCGGCGCTGAACTCGGCGCAGGAAGTGCTGGAGCAGCGCGCCGAGGCCTTGCAGCGCGCAAGCCGCTACAAGTCCGAGTTCCTGGCGAACATGTCGCACGAGTTGCGCACGCCGCTCAATAGCTCGCTGATTCTCGCGAGACTGCTCTCGGAGAACAAGCACGGCAATCTCACGCAGGATCAGATCAAGTACGCGCAGACGATCTATTCGGCGGGCAACGATCTGCTCAATCTGATCAACGACATTCTCGACTTGTCGAAGGTGGAAGCGGGCAAGCTCGATCTGCACATCGAGCATGTGCCCGTGCAGCGCATCGTGGATACGCTTTCGCGCACCTTCGAGCCGCTCGCGCGCCAGAAGAAGCTGAAGCTCGAACTGCGCAACGACATCGAGCAATATCCGACGCTCACGACCGACTTCCGCCGGCTCGAGCAGATACTCAAGAACCTGCTCGCCAACGCGGTGAAGTTCACCGACTTGGGCACGGTCTCGCTCACGCTGAAGAACGCGGGCAAGGACGCGGTGCAGTTCGTCGTGACGGATACGGGCATCGGCATTGCGCCGGATCAGCAGGAAGCGATTTTCGAAGCGTTCCAGCAAGCCGATGGCACCACGAGCCGTCACTACGGCGGCACGGGTCTGGGCTTGTCGATCTCGCGCAGTCTCGCGCATCTGCTCGGCGGGTCGATTGCGTTGCAGAGCACGCCGGGCGTGGGCAGCACCTTTACGCTCACGATGCCGGTCATCTATGACGCCCTCACGCCGCCCGTGCAAAACGCGCTCGAACTCGTGGCGCCTGTGCCTGCACCCGCGCCCGTTCCGGTGGAGACGCCCAGTGCGTCACTCGATGACGTGGCCGCGTTGGTCACACCGACGCCCGTGATCGACGACGACCGGCTCGACGCCGCAGCCGCCGGCCGGCGCCTGGTGCTCGTCATCGAAGACGAAGCGAGCTTCGCCCAAGTGCTGCTCGATCTGGCCCACGAGCTGGGTTATCGCTGCATCGTGAGCGGCACGGCGGGCGAAGCGCTGCGGCTGGCGCAAGAACGTTCGCCGAGCGCGATTCTGCTCGATATCGGCTTGCCGGATCGCTCGGGGCTCGTCGTTCTGCAAGAGTTGAAGGCGAACCCGAAGACGCGGCATATTCCCGTGCATGTCGTGTCGGCGTCGGACAGAAGCGAGGCCGCGCTGCACCTCGGCGCGATCGGCCACGCGGTCAAGCCGACCACGCGCGAACAACTCATGGGCATCTTCCAGCGGCTCGCCGACAAGAGCAGTCAGAAGATCAAGCGCGTGCTGCTGGTCGAGGACGATGCGCGGCAGCGGCAAAGCATCGTCGAACTCATCAGCGATCAGGACGTGGAAATCACGCCTGTCGAGTTCGGCAAGGACGCGCTGGAGTTGCTGAAGACGACCATCTTCGACTGCATGATCATCGACCTGAAGCTGCCCGACATGCAGGGTGGCGATCTGCTGCGGCAGATGGCGTCGACGGATGCCTTGTCGTTTCCGCCGGTGATCGTCTACACGGGCCGCAATCTGACTCACGACGAAGAAGCGGAACTCATGCGTTATTCGCAGTCGATCATCATCAAGGGTGCGCGTTCGCCGGAACGTCTGCTCGATGAAGTCACGCTGTTCCTGCACAAGGTCGAATCCGACCTGTCGGCGGATCGCCAGGCGATGCTGCACGTCTCGCGTTCGCGCGACCGCGTGCTCGACGGACGCCGCGTGCTGCTGGTGGACGACGACATCCGCAACATCTTTTCGTTATCGAGCGCGCTGGAGCATCAGGGTTTGAAAGTGGCGATCGGCCGCAATGGTTTCGAAGCCATCGAGGCGCTCGACCGGCACGCGGACATCGACGTCGTACTGATGGACGTGATGATGCCCGGCATGGATGGACTGGAAGCGACGCGACGCATCCGCGAAGATGCGCGCTTCAAGAAGCTCCCGATCATCGCGATCACCGCGAAGGCGATGAAGGACGATCAGGAGCAATGCCTCGCCGCGGGCGCGAGCGATTATCTGGCGAAGCCGATCGATGTGGATCGGCTGTATTCGCTGTTGCGGGTGTGGATGCCGCGGCGAGTCTGAGCGGCTTTAGATGTTGAGCGCGCGCTTGTTCACCGCAAGCGCCGCTTCCCGCATCACCTCCGACAGCGACGGATGCGGGTGCGAGATCATGCCGATGTCTTCCGACGCCGCCTTGAACTCCATCGCCACCACGGCTTCGGCAATCAGATCCGACGCGTTTGCCGAGACGATATGCACGCCGAGAATCTCGTCGGTTTTCGCATCGGCGATCACCTTGATGAAGCCGTCCGTTTCACCAATGCCCATCGCGCGGCCGTTGGCCATCATCGGGAACTGGCCGGCCTTGAACTCGCGGCCCTCGGCCTTCAGCGCCTGCTCGGTCTGACCGACCCATGCAATCTCCGGATGCGTGTAGATTACCCAAGGAATGCAGTTGTAATCGATGTGCGGCTTCTGACCGTTGATGATCTCCGCCACCAGCACGCCTTCGTCCTCGGCCTTGTGCGCAAGCATGGGACCGCGCACGACGTCGCCAATGGCATAGACGTTCGGCACCTTGGTCGCGCAATGGCCATCGACGGGGATGAAGCCGCGCTCATCGGCGGCGAGCCCGATCGAGTCGAGACCGAGATTCGCCGTATTCGGCACGCGGCCGATGGAGACGATCAGACGGTCCGCATCCAGCGTCGCCGCGTTGCCGTCCTTGTCCTTGTAAGACACGGAGACGCCCGCGTCGCTCGTCTTCACGCTGTCGATCTTCACGCCGAGGTGGATCGTCAAGCCTTGTTTCTTGAATTGCTTGGCAGCTTCCTTTTGCAGCGCGGTGTCGGTCGAGCCTAGGAAGTCCGGCAGCGCTTCGAGTATGGTCACTTCCGCGCCGAGCCGCCGCCACACCGAACCGAGTTCCAGACCGATCACGCCTGCGCCGATCACGGCGAGCTTTTTCGGCACGGAATCGAAGGCGAGCGCGCCTTCGTTGTCGGAGACGATGCGGTTATCCACGGGCACGTTCGGCAAATGACGCGCCTTCGACCCCGTCGCGATGATCACGTATTTCGCCGTATGGCTGCCGTCCTTGTCGCCGCCGCTCACTTCAATAGTGAAGTTGCCGCCAGCCTTGCCCGCGAGCTTGCCGTGGCCCTTGAGCCAGGTGATCTTGTTCTTGCGGAAAAGGAACTCGACGCCACCCGTGATCTTCTCGACGATCGCTTCCTTGCGGCCGATCAGCTTGGTCAGATCCAAACTCACGTTCTCGACGTTCACGCCGTGATCGCCCAGATGCAGTCGCGCATTCTCGAATTCTTCCGACGATGCGAGCAGCGCCTTCGACGGAATGCAGCCGACGTTCAGGCACGTGCCGCCGAGCTTCGGCTTGCCGGCCGGGTTGATCCACTCTTCGACGCACGCGACCGAATAGCCGAGTTGCGCGGCGCGGATCGCGGCGATATAGCCGCCGGGACCGGAGCCAATCACGATGACGTCGTAGTCGGCTTTCTCGCTGGATTCCGCTTGAGGCGCGGGCGCGGGCGCGGGCGCCGCGGCAGCGGCCGGTTGTTCGGCGGCGGGCTTTTCAGGCGCGGCGGCCGGCTTCTCGGCAGCCGGAGCCGGCGCTGCTGCGGCCTTTCCTTCCGTATCGATGGCGGCGAGGATTTCATCCGCGTGGACGATATCGCCTTCCTTCTTGAGAAGCTCGCCCAGCACACCGGACGAAGGCGCGGGAACTTCCAGCACGACTTTGTCGGTTTCCAGTTCGACGAGGATTTCGTCTTGCGTCACCGGGTCGCCCGCTTTCTTTTTCCAGGGCAACAGCGTTGCCTCGGTGACGGATTCGGAAAGCTGCGGAACCTTGACTTCAACCCTTGCCATTCAGATTCTCCTTGTGAGCATGCTTGTGCGATGGAAACCGTGCGGCGGCGAAGGGCGGGGCGCTTGCCTCCGTTTGCATCTGTTTGCATCCGTTTTGTCCGTCCCGGCCGCGCAGAAGCCACAGGATACGCCGTGTGCGGCACGCTCGCCGCACTGCCGCTTGCCGGACGGCCCTCGCTATATTCGGTGGTATATTGCGAAAACAGACGCGGACCGACCATTCCCGCCCGATCAAACATGAGGTGATCATGCAGGCCCCTCCGTTTCCACTTGCCCGCCCGACTCGCATCGACATGCACGCGCACACGTCCGACGCATGTTGCGAGCCGCAGCCGCAACGAGTCGCGGCCGTGGCTGCCGACGCGCGCGGCGCGAAGAAGCGCGTGCGGCTCTCCGAGCTGGATTCGCATCTGCATTGCTCGATCATCGGTACTTGTCTCTCCACCAACGAGTTGCGCAAGCTGGTGCCGAAGTTCACGAACCTGGATCGTCATCACGCGAGCGATCTCGACATTCACCACGCGGCGGTCGAACTGGCGATTGCGGGCGGCGCGGGCGCGAAGGCGCTCAACAAGGCGCTCGACGAACGTTATTCAGGCGCGCTCCGCCGTTTCGATGCCGCGCGCAGCAGCGACGCACTCCTCGACCTTTGGTCCGATGCGCTCAAGTCCGGCGACATCCCGCCCGCCTACTGGGCGCTGATGACGCATCCGCACGCGAATATCGAAGTGCGGCAGTCGGCGTTTGGCGAGCTGCACATGCTCTCGCATCTCGTGGGCGCGGCGAATCGCGCGGATATCCGGCGTCTCGTGGCGCTCGAAAAAGAGAACGCGGAGCTGCGCGACAAGATCGAACGGCAGCAGGCGCGTCTGCTGGATGTGAGCGGCGAGCGCGACGCGTCGCTGCGCCAGTTGAGCGAGTTGGCGGCGCAAGGCGAACGCAAGCCGGAGACGGACCCGAGCGAACTCGAGGAAGAAGTGCGACGCCTGCGCGAAAAGGCCGAGGAAGGCGAACGCCGTCTCGCGCTGCATACGAGCCGTCGCGAAGCCGCGGAACGGCGCGCGCAGCAGGAAGAGGACGAAGCCGAGACGCTGCGCGCGCGGCTCGCCGAGGCACAAGCGCTATTGAAAGTCGTGCAGGCGGAATGCGCGGCGCTGGAACGCGCGACGCTCGATAACGCCGAAGCGTCCGACACGCGTCAGCGCGCCTTCGATTGGGTGAACGGCAAACGCATCGTCTATGTGGGCGGCAGACCGAACTCGAACGCCGTGTTGAAGTCGCTCGTCGAAACGGCAGGCGGCGCGCTCACCGTGCACGATGGCGGTATCGAGGATCGCAAGGGATTGCTCGCCGCCGCGCTGCCGAACGCGGACGTGGTGCTGTTTCCGGTGGACTGCATCGACCATGATTCGATGAACACGTTGAAGCGCGTCTGCGACCGTCACGGCGTGGACTACGCGCCGTTGCGCACGGCGAGCGTGGCGAGTTTCGTGGAATTCGTCGCGCGGCTGGATGTCGACGAGCGCGTGAGCCGCACGAGCGCGCCGCCGCGTTCGGCGTTCTGCCTGCGCCACGGTTAGGACTTGAGGAGCTTCGTCAGTGCGCCGATGTGTCCGGCGCACGCGGCGTGCGCTTCGGTTTCGATATCGCGGTAAAGCTGCACGATGCGTTCACCCACGGGCGTCAACACGCAGCCGCCGCCGCTCTGGCCGCCTTGCTCCGAGACGGTTGCGGGCGACTTCAGCGAGCGGTTCAATTCGTCGATGAGCAGCCACGCGCGCCGATACGACATGCCGAGACTACGCGCCGCCGCCGAGATCGAACCGTGTTCGCGCACGGCTTCGAGAAGCACCACTTTGCCCGGCCCGAGCGCGATTGCTTCACCTTTGCGGATGCGCATGCGAAAGCGCACTTCGACGGTTTCTTGGGCCGTCGCCGCAGGTTTCGTTTTGAGGGATGTGGCCATGCCCGAGAGAATACACGAACGAGACCCTCCGAACGCTACTGGCGAAACGGATAGCAGAAGCGGTAATCCTCGCAACCCGGACAGCCCGGCGCGCAGGTCGGCGCAACGCCGTTTGCGCTCGCCACCTCGTACGCCAGGAACTTCTTCCAGCGCATTTCGTCGACGTTGCGCGCGGCGAGCGCGGGGTAATGGCGTTCGAGCATGGCGCTGACATCGGCGCGGCCATCGAGTCCGAGATCGCGCCATAAATGGTCGGGACGCAGGCACGCCGTGGCAATGATCATCGCGAGACAATGCGCGTCGTCGGGAGAATGCGTCAGCGTCACGTCATGGCGCATCAGAAGCGCATGAAGATCGTGTACGAACACGCGGTGCGGCGTCCACGGCGGCGTATGATCGCCGTCGATCGTCTGCGTGAAATGGCGCGTGGTCAGGGCATCGAGTTCCGGCTTGTTGAGACCGAGCAGCGATACATCGCCGGCTTCCATGCGCGCGCCGATCAACCGCGCGAACAACACCGTATCGGGCACGGCTGCGTGAGCCGCTCGGGCGAGAAGGGCGCGCGCCGCCGCGTTCACGTTCATGGCGAGTGGCCGCTGCCGAGCACGTGGGCATCCACGCGTACCAGCCGCTTCAGGTGGCGCGGCGCGTGCACCGTATCCGCGCCGGACACCAGCACCGGCAGGCCATCTTCGACGCCGAGTTCGCGATCCGCACACGCATACGCCACGATCACTTGCTCGCCCACGGGCGTGTTGAAAAGCTCATGCCAGGAAAACGTCACCGCATAGCCATCGTGCGCATGCGCGAGAAACACGGTGCGCTTGAAATCCGTGCTGCCGGGACGGCGCACGCCAGCGGCGTCGAGCAGCACGCGCAACTGCACGCCCTGATATCGTTCCACTGGTCGAATATAACGGCCGGTCGAAAAGCAGACGAGATCGAAGGGATCGATGCTCGCGCTCGCAAACTCGCGCAAGGCGGCGACATCGAGCACGAGCGGACGTTCGACCGCGCCGCCAATCTGAACGACAGGTGAAAGGCTGAGCGAATGCGCGTGATTCATGGCGATGACCGGGCAGATGCGATGTATCGCTGAATATATTACGGCAGATTGTACGATGCCATGCCTTTCGCGGCATGATGATCATGGATGCGGCATTATTCACAACTATCGTTTTCCGGCCAACGGGAGAGCCTTCATGAGCCGTCGTCCTGCGTGGATCGCGATTTTGGCGCTCGTCACCGCCGCATGCACTTCGGGCGGAGGCTCGGTCAGCGCGCCGCAGACGGTCCAGCTTTCCGGCTCGCCGAACGGCGTCGCGGTGCGCGCGTCGGATGGCGCGGTGTTCGTCACCGACGACAAGACCAACAGCATCGTGATGACCTCGAATCTCGACGATGCATCGCCCGACTTTTCGCTCTACGCGCGCATTCCCGCGCAGGAAGGCGAGCGCGGCGCGCTCAGTCAGATTGCGTTTGCGCCGAATGGACATCTGCTCGTCGAGCGCTTCGGCTTCGGCAAGAACAGCGCGGTGTTCGACATCGCCGCGAGCGGACAAGTCGCACTTGCCGCCGATGCAAACCCGTCGCGACGCCGCCTCGGGCTCGTCGTGCTGGACAGCGGCACGTTTTTGTCGAGCTGGTTCGGCAAGGAAGGCGATGCGCCGTCGATGGGCGGCGTTAGCCTGATCACGCGCGGCGCGACGCCGGGCAGCGTGACCGAGCGCGATCTCGTCATCGGCCTGAAGAAGCCGGTGGGCCTCGCGGTCGTCGGCGACACGCTGTTCATCAGCGATCAGGCGGCGAACCGCATCTTCAAGGTCGATCTGCAGGACGCGCGCACGGCGGGCGGCCCGGTGCAGGCCACCAATGTGTTCGCCACCGTCGATGCGCCCGATCTCATGGCCGCATCGCCCGATGGCACGCTCTACACGAAATGCGGCGCGCACGCGTTGTGCAGTGTGTCGAAGCGCGGTACGGCGGCGGTCATCGCCAGCGACTTCGACGCGCCTCGCGGCGTGGCCGTCGATGTCGCGCGCAAGCGGCTGATCGCGGTGGATCGCGCGGGTGCGTCGTCGGGCAAGACGAGCGCGCTGCGCGTGTTGCCGATTAGATGAGCGAGCCCAAGGTCGATCCAAAAAAAGAAGGCGACGCATTCGCCGCCTTCTTTCGCGCCTACGTCACGTCGAACCTCAACGCGGCGACGACCAGCCCTTGTAATTCGCCACGTTTTCCCGCGTGACGAGCGTCGACGGCATGAGGATCATCGTGCTGCTCGGCTTCTTGCCGTTCATCAAGTCGTAACCGACGCTCACCGCCTGCTGCGCCATCGACCACGGGTCCTGACTCGCGGAAGCCTGAATCTGCGTATCGGTCTTGAGCGCGTTTTCGATATCCGGCGCGCCATCCACCGACGTGATCACGATATTGTTGCGACGCAGTTGCTTCGCCGCGAGATCGCTGCCGATGGCTTGCGGATCGTTAATCGCGAAGAGGCCGTCGAGCTTCGGAAACCGCGTGAGATAACCTTGCATCGCGTTCATGCCGCCTTCGCGCGAACCCTTCGCGTCCTGGTCGTCGGATAGCACCTTGATGCCCGGATTCTTCGCCAGTTCCGCCTTGCAACCCTTCACGCGATCCGTCACGGCCGAAACCTGCGGCCCGTTCTCGATCACCACGTTGCCCTTGCCGTTGAGCTTCTTCGCGAGGAAATCGCACGCGAGTTCACCCGCCTGCACGTTGTTGGTCTGCACGGTGGCGTCCGTTCCGGCAGCGGCCACGTCGACCGCGACCACCACGATGCCCGCCGCCTTCGCCTTCTTCACGGCGGGTTCGATCGCCTTCGGATCGACCGCGTTGAGCAGGATCATGTCGACGTGCGCGGAGATGAAGTTGTCGATCTGCGTGAACTGCTTGTTCATGTCGTAATCCGACGATACCGCCGTGACCTTGACGTTCGGATTGATCTGCTTGGCCTTGGCTTCCGCGCCGCGCGAGATGGTCACGAAGTACGGATTGCCGAGCGAGCCGACCGTGATGCCGACCGACTTCAGTTGCTTGTCGGCGGCCTGCGCGGCGGGCAGCGCCGCGCAAAAACCGACTGCGAGTGCGACGCTGGCGAAAAGCTTGTTGTGTTTGCGCATGTTGTTGTCTCCAGTGGGTCCATTCGAGTTGGACGGGCGCAGGCGGACCTGCATGCGCCCGGTGTTTTCAAAGCGAAACTTCAGGTTCGGGCCGAACCGCGCTGGCGGTAACGGTCGAGCGCCACCGCGCCGATGATGACGAGCCCCTTGATGATGTACTGCCAGATATCCGACACGCCGAGCAGCACGAGTCCATTCGACAGCACGGCGATGATCAGCGCCCCGACCAGCGTCCCGACGATCGACCCCACGCCGCCCACGAAACTCGTGCCGCCGAGAATGACCGCGGCGATGGCATCGAGTTCATACGATTGGCCGAGTTGCAGACCGTTCGCCGCATAGAGCCGCGCCGCCGACATCACCGCGCCGAGACCGGCGAGCAGTCCCGACATCGCGTAGACGAAAAGCTGGATGCCCCACACCTTGATGCCCGAGAGTCGCGCCGCCTCCGGATTGCCGCCGACCGAATAGATGCGCAGGCCGAGCACCGTGCGGCGCAGAATGAACCACGAAATGGCGACGACCGCGAGCGCGATGATCACGAGCCACGGCACGCCGAGCACCGTGTCGTTGCCGATGAACGCGAACGACAGCTGCGGGTTGAAGATGGTCGTATCGTTACCGATGAGCCGCGCAATGCCGCGCACCGCCGTGAGCGAACCGAGCGTCACGATGAACGGCGGCAGTTTGAGCAGCGAGATCAGCAGCCCGTTGACCACGCCGAAGCCGAGACCGACGGCAAGCGCGGCCGGAATGCCGAGCCAGCCGAGATGCGGCAGGTTCGACGCGAGCAGCGCGGTGACGGCCGCCGCGGACAGGATCGAGCCGACCGACAAGTCGATGCCGCCCGTGAGAATGACGAAGGTCATGCCCGCCGCGAGCACGATGTTGATCGACGCCTGCTGCGTGACGATCGACATGTTCTGCAGGCTGAAGAAGCCGTCGGTGACGATGCCGAAGCCGATGCACAGCAGAATCAGCACCGGCAACATGCCGGCGGTGCGCATCAGCACCTGCATGCGCTCGCGATGTTCGATGCGCGTCTGCCGTTCCGCCGCGCCTGGCCCGACGTTGTCCTGCTTGGTGGTGTTAGCCATGTCTCTCTCCAATGTGCTTTTATGCGGCCTGATCGAGCTTGACCTTCGAGCCCGTCGCCAGTTCGATGATCCCTTCCTGCGAAATCGGCTTGCCGGAATGTCCGCCGAGTTCGCCCGCTATCAGGCCTTCGCGCATGACGAGCACGCGGTCGGCCACGCCGATCACTTCCGGCAACTCGCTCGAAATAACGATGAGGCCGACGCCCGAGCGCGCCAGTTCGTTGATGATTCGATAAATCTCCGACTTCGCGCCGATGTCGACACCGCGCGTCGGTTCATCGAGGATCAGCACGTGCGGCCGCGTTTCGAGCAGACGCGATAGCAGCACCTTCTGCTGATTGCCGCCCGATAACGCGCCCGCGTTCACCCGCATGTTCGGCACGCGGATGGTGAGCGCGGCGATTGCCTCGCGCGCGCGGTTGTTGCCGTGCGCGATGTCCATCACGCCCATCTTGGAATCGCGTCCGGCGACCGCGACGTTGATGTTGTCGCGCACGCTCATGTCGAGAAACAAGCCCTGACCCTTGCGGTCTTCGGTGAGATAGACGAGGCCGGCGTCGATGGCATCGCGCGGCGTGCGCACCTTGAGCGGCTTGCCGTGCATCAGGATGTCGCCGCGCGTGCGTTCCTCCGCGCCGAAGATGAGGCGCGCGAGTTCCGTGCGTCCCGCGCCGACGAGTCCCGCGATGCCGAGCACTTCGCCCGCGTGCAGTTCGAGACTGCAGCCGCGCACGCGGCGGTCGTCGGCGATATCGCGCACCGACAGCACGATCTTGCCGGGATCGTAAGGCGCGTGTTCCTTCTTGTAGAAGCCGGAGATGTCGCGGCCCACCATCATCTTCACGAGGCTCTCGGCGGAGAGTTCGTCGCGCTTGAGCGTGCCGACGTAGCTGCCGTCGCGCAGCACGGAAACGCGATCCGACAGCTCGTAAATCTCCGCCATGCGATGACTGATGTAGATGATCGCGATGCCTTCCGCGCGCAATGTGCGCACGAGCTCGAACAGCCGGTCCGTTTCGCGCGATGAGAGCGGCGTGGTCGGCTCGTCCATCACGAGGATGCGCGCGTGGGCGTGCACGGCGCGCGCGATTTCCACGAGCTGCCGTTCCGCGATGGAAAGATCGCCGACGAGCGTATGCGGCTTGAACGATGCGCCCAGCCGCTTCAATACGTCCACGCAGCCGCGCTCCATGCCGGCGCGATCCACGACGGACCACGGACCTCGGCCCTTGCGCAGTTCGCGGCCCGCGTAGATGTTCTCGGCCACCGAAAGATTGGGCGCGAGACTCAGTTCCTGATAAATCACGGCGACGCCGAGCGCACGCGCCGCGAGCGGACCGTCGATGACGACCGGCTTGCCATCGATGAGAATTTGCCCGCCTGCATCGGCCTGATACGCGCCCGACAGGATTTTCATGAGCGTGGATTTGCCCGCGCCGTTTTCGCCCATCAGCGAATGCACTTCGCCCGGAAAGACCGAAAGACGCACGTCGTTCAGCGCGCGCACGCCCGGAAACGTCTTGCTGATGCCGCGCATTTCCAGAAGCGACGTACGTGGGTCCGCGGTGTCATGCGGCATGGTTCACCTCTTGCGTTTTGATGCCCGCGTGGCGAAAGCCGGCGCGCGGGGAGAAGTTGTAGAACATGGGCAACGTGGCGGCGCCGATCGCGCCCGCATCCGGGCCGAAGGTGCCGCGCACGAGCGCGGGCGTGCCGCGTGCCTCGGGCGCGTTGGCGGTCATCGTAGTCCGGAGGCGTGCAACGAGCCGGTCGAGCAGGCCGCCGTCGATGTCGGAATCGATCACGACCATCGGCACGTCGAGCACGCACAAGGTTGCGCGCAACGCGGGCGCGAGAGCTTCGATGCAGTCCTCGATCCATTCGTCGACGGCGGGCAGGCGTTGTTCGATGCACGCCTGCAAGTCGACGCGGTTGTCCGCCGCCGCGCCGCTGTAGTGCAGATGCCGCACGAGCGCATTGAGCGAGGCGCGCGACAGCAAAATGTCCCACTGCCCAGCCGGTTGCGGGGCGGAGGGCAGGCGGCTTGGCGGCACGGGAATCACGCCGATATCGCCCGCGTTGCCGGATGCGCCGCGCAGACAATCGCCGTCGATGGCAATGCCGCCGCCGATCGCCGAGCCCAGGAACAGGTAGATGAAGTCGTCGCACGTGCGGCCGTGACCGTAGAACAGTTCGGCGGTGGCGGCGGCGTTGCCGTCGTTTTCGCTGAAGACGGGCAGGTTGAGCGCGCGCGAGAGGGCGTCGGGGAAATCGGTTTCGTCCCAGGCGCGGAAGTTTTCGGCGGGCAGGCCGAGTTCGCGCAGCCAGCTGCCGAGATTGAACGGCTGCGCGATGCCGATGCCCGCGAGCCGTTCACGTTCGGACGCGCTAAGCAGCGCGAGCATCCGTTCGACATCGCGCCGCACGATTTCGAGCACGACCGACGGATGCGGCAGCACCATGTCGATGGCGCTGCGCCCGAGCACGTCGCCCGCGAAATTGACGAGCACCGTCTCGATGCCGGTGCGGTCCAGCCGCACGCCGATACCGAATGCGCCGCGCGGATCGAGCCGGATGAGCGCGGCCGGCTGACCGCGCTGGCCTTCGATCCGGCGTCCGGTGTACTCGATGAGCCCGGCCTTGCCGAGCGATTCGATGATGCTGCCAACCGCCGTGCTCGTCAGATTCGCGTGACGCGCGAGATCGGCCTTCGATGCGGGCTCGGTGCGCCGCAGCGCCTGCAACAGCAGGCGTTCGTTGTAGCGCCGGACGTTCGCGGAGTTGCTGCCTCTGCCGCTTGCTGGTTTCACGCGCCTGTCTCCTGTCGAGTCAGCGCATGAAGCGCTGCTCGTTGTCTCGTGTCGCCCTCATGCGGGGCATTAATTAAATCAAGTTGATTTATTTAAAAACGGCGGCGCCTTCTTGTAAAGAGAGGGAATTCCCCAAGCCTGCTTTTAAGCAGCGAATGAAAACCATCCGTGGCATGCAATGCAAGCAACGCTCCCGACAAATGTGCGCCTTTCACACTAGGCGATAGACCCTTCAGTTCCAAGTTTCGGGCGTCCGTGCCTTTGCCTGCGTGGCGATGAGCGTTGTGCTATCGTCGGCGACCTTTTCGACATTGCGGTTGCGCCATCATGTTTTCGATCTCTCAGTCGGCCCACGCGAGTAAAACTGCCCAGTACGACGATCTGCTTCAACAGGTGCGCTCGCTGCTGGCGGACGAAAGCGATTTCATCGCCAACGCGGCGAACTTTTCGGCGCTGGTTTTTCACTCGCTGCCTGATCTGAACTGGGCGGGCTTTTATCTTTTCGACGGCGCCGAGCTCGTCGTCGGGCCGTTTCAAGGCAAGCCGGCGTGCGTGCGAATTGCGCTTGGACGCGGCGTGTGCGGCACGGCGGCACGCGACCGGCGCACGCAGGTCGTGCCGGACGTCGAGGCGTTTCCGGGTCATATCGCGTGCGACTCGGCGTCGCGTTCGGAGATCGTCGTGCCGCTCGTCGATGCCGCTGGCGCTCTGATCGGCGTATGGGATGTGGATAGCCCGATTCCCGGCCGCTTCGACGATGAAGACGCCACGGGCATGGAAGCGCTGTGCACGGCGTTCGTAGCGATTGCGTGGAGCAAGCGCGCGAAGGGTTGATGGCCGTTTCTTTGAAGCGCGCGGTTTTGCAATCGGCGCGGTATGCGCTTGCAGTTCCCGTTTAGCTCGACGCGAGACACGCTCCGGTCGAGATCACGCGGTAGCTCGCTGGACGCTTGCGGCTCTACTCCGCTCAACGCATCTCAAGCAGTGGGAGCGATCACGCAATAGGTCGCTGGCCGTGCGCGTCATCACTCCGCTCAACGCAATCCATCTGTCGAACGTGGCCACGCGGTAGTTCGCTGCGTTTCGGCAAGCGTCTTCCCCGCCTGCGGCTACAATGGGGCGACCCTAACGCCCTCCATTCCGATGCCGAGCCTTGCCCGCCGCCGTCTGCTTGCCGCGTGCGCCCTGAGCGCGAGCGGCCTGGTACGTGTTCGCGATGCGCGCGCCGCCGATGGCCGCGCTACCATCGCGCTCGTGATGAAGTCGGTGAACGATCCTTTCGTCGTGTCCATGATCGACGGCGCAAACAACTACCAGCGCCATTTCGCGTCGCAGCTGGATTTGATCGCGCGCGGCACGCAGGGCGACAACGACGTCGCCGCGCAAATTCAAATCGTCGAGTCTTTGATCGATGCGAAGGTCCAGGCCATCGTGATCGCGCCGACGGACTCGAAAGCGCTGCTTCCCTCGGCCACGAAGGCGATACGCGCGGGCATCATCGTGATCGCCATCGACAACGCATTCGACGACGACGCCGACGACCCGGCGTTCACCATTCCCTTCGTTGGTCCGGACAGCCGCCGGGGCGCGCGGCTCGTCGGCAATTATCTCGGCTCGAAGCTGAAAGCGGGCGATGAAGTCGGCATCATCGGAGGACCGGCGAACGACCGCAACGCGCAGCAGCGCGCCATCGGGTTCAGGGATGCGATGAACGCGGCGAACGTGCGCGTCGCGGCCGCCGACGCGGGCGACTGGAGTCTCGCGAGCGGCAAGTCCATTGCGCTGCAGATGCTCTACACGCGCCCGACCTTGCGCGGCATGTTGTGCGCGAACGATACCCTCGCGATGGGCGCGATCGATGCCATTCGCATCGCCGGGAAAAAAGGCCGCGTGCTGGTCACGGGCTATAACAACATCAACGCCGTGCAACCGATGCTGGAAGACGGGCGCCTGCTTGCGACGGTCGAGCAGTTCGGTGCGCGTCAGGCGGTATTCGGCGTGGATGTCGCGGTGAAGGCGCTACTGGAGAAACGGCGACAGCGGGATTTGTCGCCGTACATGGAGACGCCGGTGCAGGTGGTGGCGAAGGGGATGAAGCACCCGCCGAGGCTGGGCGCGTCTTCGTAATGCCTGCTGTCGCTCGATGACCTGCGCGTCGCCAGATGGGCCATGCGCGCAGGCTGAAGTTCAGGCGATCCTCTAACGCTCAACCCGCCGCCCCGCCCAACAACCCACGCGCCGCCAGACTCTGATACAACGCGCGCACCCCAAACGTCCAGGGCTCGACTTCCGTCGAAAGCTGCACCGTGTTCACGAGTGCGCCCAGACTCGGCGTGGCAATCGTCACCACGTCGCCGAGATGATGCGTAAAGCCGCCGCCCGGCGTGTCGCGGTCCTTGATCGGCGAAAACATCGTCCCGAGGAACAGCATGAAGCCGTCTGGGTATTGGTGATGCGCGCCATGCGTCTGCTTGACGAGGTCGGCGGGGTCGCGGCTGATCTCGCTCATATGGCTCACGCCTTCGAGCACGAAATCGTCGTCCGCGCCTTCGATGCGCAGCGACAAAGTCGTGCCGCGCACCGTGTCCAAAGTGAAGCGCTCGTCGAACAGGCGCACGAACGGGCCGATCGCGCACGAAGCGTTATTGTCCTTCGCCTTGCCGAGCAACAACGCGCTACGGCCTTCGATATCGCGCAGATTCACGTCGTTGCCAAGCGTGGCGCCAACGATCTCTCCGCGCGCGTTCACCGCCAGCACGATCTCCGGCTCCGGGTTGTTCCATTGCGATGTCGGATAAAGCCCCACGTCCGCGCCAAAGCCCACCGACGACATCGGCTGCGACTTCGAAAACACTTCCGCGTCCGGCCCAATGCCCACTTCCATGTATTGCGACCACGCGCCGCGCCGCTCCAGCTCCGCCTTCAACTTGGCCGCGCTCTCCGAACCGGGCTTGATCTTCGAAAGATCCGCGCCGATCAACTTGTTGATGGTCTCGCGAACTTCCTTCGCCTTCGTCGCATCGCCGCCCGCCTGTTCCTCGATCACGCGTTCCAGCAAGCTCACCGCAAAGGTGACGCCGCACGCCTTCACCGCCTGCACGTCGCAGGGCGCGAGCAGGCGTGGACTGTCGGTTGCGGCATCGAGCGTGGCTTGCAGCAAATCTTCCACGGTGCCGAGGCGTTCGCCTTCAGCCGTGCGCGCGATGTTCACGGCGTCGGGATTGTCGAAGAGATCGGCTGTGGTCGGCGCGGCGCGCGTAATGTCGAACACTTCGCCCCGGCGCACGGCAATGACCGCTGGGCCGTTCACCGGCGCGGGACGCCATACGCGGCCGATCAGCAAGGCATCGGCAAAGTCTTCGGGCAGATACGCGGAAAGGGAAACGGGCTGCATGAGTGGGATCACCGTGCACGGGAAAAGGGAAAACGATCGTAGCCCGCAGGTGCGTTAGTGTCCATTGGGTTGCATGTTTATCCAACCTGTTGGAATATGCGCAGTCTCAATCTCGCTTCCGATTTAGTAATAACCGCGACCATCGACATGGATAAAGCCTACGACGTGCCCGCCCTGCGCCGCGCGAGCGACATTCTTCAGACGCTCGCCGACGCCTCCAAGCCCGTGCGCGCCGCCACGCTCGCCGAAACCACCGGGTTGTCGCGCAGCACGCTCTATCTGCTGCTGGAGACGCTTGCGCGCATGCAGTGGGTCGAGAAGCGCGACGATGGCTACGTGGTCGGCGTCGGCCTGTTCGAGCTTGGTAACGCGTACGTGCGTCACGACAAGCTGCAGGCGGCGTTTCGCGAGGGCGCGGGCGCGTTCATCAACACGCATAACGAGGTCGTGCAGCTTGCCGTGCTGGATGGCGTGCAGGTCGTGTATGTCGCGCGCGAGGACGCGCATCGGCCGGTGCGGCTCGTATCGGATCTCGGTTCGCGGCTGCCCGCGCATTGCTGCGCGCTCGGCAAGGCGCTGCTGGCCGGTCTCACAGACGATGCCGTCAGCGAACGCCTGCCCGAGCGTCTCGAAGCGGTAACGCCGCGCACCATCACGCGGCGCGCGGCGCTGTTGCGCGAGCTCGCGTCCATTCGCACGAGCGGTCTCGCGCTCGAACGCGAGGAAGTGACGGAAGGGCTTGCGTGTTTCGCGGCTTATGTCGGCATGACGCCGGCGGGCAAGCGCGTGGCGGTATCGACGAGCGTGCCCATCGGAAGACTCGATGCAAAGCGCGAAAAGCAGATTTCAATGGGCATCGTTCAGCTTGCGGCGTTGTTGCGCGGGGCGCTGTGAGCTTGTGTGAAGCGCGCTTCGATCGCCTGCATTTCGCCCGTATCGAACACGTGCCCCACGCCATGCGATGCAATCAGAACGTCGCATGCCGTATGCGTGCAGATCACGTCGCGCATGCGCGCTTCGCCAAATCTCCAGCCGGTTTCCGCTTCGCCGCCTAAAACGATCAGGTCCGCGCCGATCTCGCTTGCAACATCGGCAATTGCCTCGCCGATGCTCACGCCATGCGGCGGCAGCGTGATGCTACGCGCGACGCCATCGATGCCCGCGCGCTCGATCATCCGGGCGCTATAGCGCGTGACGGCGCGCGCGTGATCGTCGATGACCGCGGCGGTCTCCGCGAAATTACACTCGGCGGTGACGACAGCCCACCACGGCGTCTGATCGACCACATGCAGCGCGGTGAGGCGTGCGTTGCAGTCGCGGGCGCGCGAGATGGCAGTGGTCAGGGCGCTTTCGCTGAGGCTCGTGCTGACCGCGACGAGAATGTGCTTGTACATGATGGCCTCCGTTGCAGGGTTTCGATTCGATGAAACGCATGATCGGCGCACAGAGTTAGGAGCAAATGAGCGGCGTGGAAACTTCTACAACGCGCATTTAAAAGCTTCCGGCCGTCGCACTTACGCGGCAAGCGCAAATTCATGCCAACCCGCCCGCACGTTCGCGCCAGGCCGACAAATGCCATCGCGGAACACGATTTGCTTGCTGCCTGCCCCCGGATGATTCCGCACGGCGCCCCGCATACGCGGCGTCGATTGCGCGTGGTCCATCCGCAGGTCCAGAACCCGAGGTTCCACCCGGCGCATCGTCCGGGTTTCAACCTGACAAGTGAGCGGCGATGCCAGATCAACACGATTCCGAAGCCCAAGACGACGACCGCGACGACGACCGCAAGCGCGACGACGACGGCGAGAAAGAAAAAGACAGCAAGGAAAGCGAGGACAGTAAAGACGGTAAAGACGGTAAAGACGGCAAGGGCGAAAAGAAGGGGCCTGGCAAGAAACCCCTGATCATCCTTGGCGTCGTCGTGGTCGTGCTGGCTATCGGCGCCTTCGTCTGGTGGTTCATGACGCGCAACGAGATCAGCACCGACGACGCCTACACCGATGGCGACGCCGTGACCATCGCGCCGAAGGTATCGGGCTATGTCGTGACGATGAACATCGACGACAATCGCTTCGTGCATAAGGACGATCTGCTCATCAAGATCGATCCGCGCGACTATCAGGCGCAGCTCGATCAAGCCAACGCGCAGCTCGGGCTTGTCCAGGCGCAGTTGCATGCGCAGGAAACGCAGCTCGAAGTGGCGCGTGTGCAGTATCCGGCGCAGCTCGCGCAGGCACAGGCGCAGGAGCAGAACGCGCGGGCGAATCTCGCGCAGGCGAGCGCGGCGTATCAGCGTCAGCAATCAGTCGATATCCGCGCGACGTCGCAGCAAAACATCGATACCGCGACCGCGCAGCAAAAAAGCGCTGCGGCGAACGTCGCGCAGGCGCGTGCGCAAGTGCGCACGGCGAGCCTCGTGCCGCAACAAATAGCCACCGTGATCGCGGCCGTCGAAGAGAAGCGCCAGCAAGTGCGTCAGGCACAGGCGCAAGTCGAAGCCGCGCAACTGAATCTCTCGTACACGGAACTGCGCGCGCCCGCCGACGGCTGGATCACGCGGCGCAACGTGCAATACGGCACCTTCCTGCAAGCTGGAACGTCGATTCTCACGCTCGTCACCACGCGCGTCTGGGTCACGGCGAACTTCAAGGAGTCGCAACTCGACCGCATGCGTCCCGGCGACAAGGTGAAGCTCGAAGTCGATGCCTATCCGGGCCTCGACCTGCACGGTCACGTCGACAGCGTTCAACTCGGCAGCGGCTCGCGTTTCTCCGCGTTCCCGGCGGAGAACGCCACGGGCAACTTCGTGAAGATCGTGCAGCGCGTGCCCGTGAAAATCGTCATCGACGATGGCATGAAGCCGGGCACGTCGCTGCCGCTCGGTCTGTCGGTCGTGCCGACCGTGATGCTCACGCACTGAGAACCGAGCCATGAGCGATACCGCCGCGCACGATCACAGCAACTGGAAGCCGAAGTCGAACCCGTGGCTGATCGCCGTCGTGGTGACGCTCGCGGCATTCATGGAAGTGCTCGATACGACCATCGTCAACGTCGCGCTGCCGCACATCTCCGGCACCATGTCCGCGAGCTACGATGAAGCCACGTGGACGCTCACGTCCTATCTCGTCGCGAACGGCATCGTGCTGCCGCTGTCCGCCTACTTCTCGAAGATCCTCGGGCGCAAGCGCTACTTCCTGATCTGCATCGCGGCGTTTACCGTGTGTTCGTTTCTGTGCGGCATCGCGACGAATCTCGGGCAGCTCATCATCTTCCGCATTCTGCAGGGCTTTTTCGGCGGCGGTTTGCAGCCGAGCCAGCAGTCGATCATTCTCGATACCTTCCCGCCCGAGCAGCGCGGCCGCGCGTTTTCGATCTCGGCGGTGGCGATCGTCGTGGCGCCCGTTCTCGGGCCGACGCTCGGCGGCTGGATCACCGACAACTTCACCTGGCGCTGGGTCTTTCTGCTCAACGTGCCGGTTGGCGTGCTGACGACCATCGCGGTCATGCAGTTCGTCGAAGATCCGCCGTGGGAAAAGAAGCAGAGCCACAAGGACGTGGGTATCGACGGCGTGGGCATTGGCCTGATCGCGCTCGGACTCGGCTGTCTGCAAGTGTTTCTCGATCGCGGCGAGGACGACGACTGGTTCCATTCGAACTTCATCATCACGTTCGCGGTGCTGGCGGCGGTCGGCATCGTCGGTGCGACATTCTGGCTGTTGTACGCGAAGCGACCCGTGGTCGATCTGCGCGTGCTCAAAGACCGCAACTTCGCGCTGGGGTCGGCGGCCATCGTCGGCTTCGCGTCGGTGCTGTACGGCAGCGCGGTGCTGATACCGCAACTCGCGCAGCAGCAGCTCGGTTACACGGCCACGCTTGCCGGTCTCGTGCTGTCGCCGGGCGCGTTGCTGATCGTGTTCCTGATACCAGTCGTCAGCAAGCTGATGAGCTACGTGCAGACGCGTTACCTGGTCGGCTTCGGCTTCTTTCTGATGGGCGTCGCGCTGCTCTACTCGCATCGACTGGTGCCGAACATCGACTATAGAACGTTGACGATGATGCGCAGCGCGCAGTCGGCCGCCATCGGTTTTCTGTTCGTGCCGGTGACGACGCTCGCCTATCTCTCGCTGCCGAAGTCGATGAACAACGACGCCTCCGCGCTCTTCACCATGTTTCGCAACGTGGCGGGTTCCATCGGCATCTCGCTTGCGACCGCGATGATCCGCGAGCGCACGCAGGCGAACATGGCGCATATGGTCGAGCATCTGACGCCGCTCAACCAGCCGTACAACGACGCGGTGCAGCGCATTGCGCGCACGCTGATGGACACGGGCCAGACCATGTCGCAGGCGATGACGGCCGCCACGGGTCAAATGTACAAGACGCTCGTTTCGCAAGCGACGATCCTCGCCTATCTCGATGTCTTCGCCGCATGCGCGATCTTTTCGTTCATGTTCATTCCGCTCACGTTTTTCTTCTCGCCGGTGAAAGCTGCTGGCGGTGCGGGAGGCCATTGAGATGAAGCCGCGTCTTTCCATTCTCATGCTCGCCTTGCTGACGAGCGCGTGTACTGTCGGACCCGATTACAAGGCGCCGAGCGCCGATGTCCCCGAGGTCTGGAGCGACACGCAGCGCTCGCAGAATCCGCAGAACGATCCGCGCGTGCCGCATGCGGATGCGCCATCGGTCGTGCAGACTGCTGCCGATCCTGATCCGCGCTGGTGGAAGCAGTTCAACGATCCGATGCTCGACTCGCTGATCGACCGCGCGGCGGCGGGCAACCTGAACTTGCAGCAAGCCGTGTTGCGGATAGCGCAGGCGCGCGAACAGAGCGTGTCGGCAGCGGCGCAGGGTTTGCCGCAGGTCAACGCGAGCGCCAGCGTGATGCGCGAGCAACTCGGGCTCAAGGGCATCCTCCAGTCGCAAGGCGTCTATAACCAGATCGATCAGCTTGGCGCGCAAGGCGCGACGCTGCGTCAGGGTCTCGATTCGGCCACCGGGCCGGCGACGATCTATCAAGATGGCTTCGATGCATCGTGGGAACTCGATCTCTTCGGGCGCGTGCGACGTTCGGTGGAATCCGCCAATGCGCAGGCCGAGGCAGAGATGGAAAGCCGCAACGACGCGCTCGTCTCGCTCGAATCGGAAGTGGCGCGCACGTATGCGCAGTTGCGCGGCGCACAGTCCATCAAGCAGATCACGCTCGCCGAGATCGACGCGGAGCAGCAAATTCTCGATCTCACGCGCGAGCAGGCGCGCGTGGGCCTGACGAGCCAGCAGGACGTGCAAAGCGCGAGTGCGCAAGTCGGCACGCTGCAGGCGCAACTGCCGACGCTCGACGCGCAAATCGCACAGGCGCTGAATGGGCTCGCCGTGCTGATAGGCAGTCCGCCCGGTACGCTCGACGCCGAGTTGTCCGATGCGCGCGCCGTGCCGCCCGTTCCACCGATGGTGCCGATCGGGCTTCCCTCGACGCTCGCGCGGCGTCGCCCCGACATCCGTCGCGCCGAAGCGCAGTTGCATGCCGCGACCGCGGAGGTAGGCGTGGCCGTCGCGCAGTTGTATCCGGATATCTCGCTGACGGGTCAGGTCGGCACGCGCGCGTTGAAGGCGAACTATCTCGCACGCTGGTCGAGTCTGTTCTGGTCGGTCGGGCCGAGTATCTCGCTGCCGATCTTCGAAGGCGGGGCGCTGCGCGCCAACATACGCATTTCGAAAGCCGAGGCCGCGCAAGCGGGGCTGGCTTATCGGCAGACCGTGCTCAATGCGTTGCAGGACGTGGATAACGCGCTGGTTTCGTATCGCACAGAACAGGACCGGCGTGCGGCGCTCGTGCGGACTGTCGATGCCAATGAGATCAGCCTGCAACTCGCGACCGATGCTTATCGCAAGGGCATCACCGCATTCGTTACGGTGCTCGACGCGGAGCGTCAGCTTGCGCAGACCCGTGAGCAGCTTGCGCAATCGACGGTGAATGTGACGACCGATCTCATCGCGGTCTATAAGTCACTGGGCGGCGGATGGCAGGACGACGATCCGAACGTGGCCCAGGCGCAGAAGGACGCACGTTCGTAACGCGCAAGGCTTAGCGTCGACGTTTCTTCCATGCGTAATCGGCGGGTGGATCGGCGACTCCGGCTTTGCCAACAGACTGCGGATTCTCGCTGCACAAAGTAACGAACGCGATGTCCTCGCCTTGCGCCTGTCGGCGGCGAAGTGCTTCGGCGTATTGCAGCGCATCCGCGAGCGCGGTGGGATCGAACCTTCGGTGTTCGGCCTGGGGCGTTGCCTCGTTCAATGTGCCGCTCAGCCAGTAGACGACGAACATCGTGTGGACCTCGGGTTGTGCGGCGACGTCATCGACGCGCCAATGTCGGGAGCGAAGGCGTCACGGCGGTGCAAAAAACGCTCGACGTGTCGCCTGACGGCGGGTGTCATGGGCATCGGGTATTCCCCGAGTGTAATCGCCGTGAGCCATATGCTGCCTGAGGACAGCCAATTGCTCCAAACAGGGAACGCGGGTTGCTTTCGTCCTTGCTTCCCTGAGGGCAACGACATGCAACGACTTGACCGTCTCATCGATGAAGCCGTTTGGCAGATGCCTGAACGCTCGGCCGACAGCGGCGAACCACGCGTGCTGATTGCCGACGACGACATGAACGCGACACGCGCCATTTGTCTCGCGCTCGAGGACGCCGATTTGACCGTGCGCGCCGCCCATACTGGGCTCGACGCCGTGACGGCCGTGCGCAAGTGGCGTCCTGGCGTGGTGCTGCTCGATCTGATGATGCCGCTCGGCGATGGCTGGGAAGTCGCCGAAGTCATCCGCGCCGCCGATCCCGCCATGCTGCTGATTGCGCACACGAGCCGCACGAGCCTGGAAGATCAAACGCGCGCGCGGCTGAAGGGCTTCAATGGATACTTCGTCAAGCCGACCGAACTCGACCGGCTGATCGCCGTGCTGCATGAGTATTATTCGATGCGCCAGGCATGAGCCTCTTCAATGCTCCAGAACCGTGTTGCGCAGAGCGTCCTGCCGCAGGCGCTTCGTTGCAATGCCCGAAGATTTGATCGGCCGTTCCACGGTCTCGGTCTGACGCGCCGGCAAGGTCCGCTGCAATCCCGCGCTATACCCTTTTCTGAAGGCACGGCGGTACGTCCTGCGATACGCTTCGTCGGATGAAAACTCGCCTGCGTGGTCGCCGAGCGCAGCGGTCAGCGCGAGTTGCTCGTGCGTGAGCGTGCGCAAAAGCGCCATGAGCGACCGCTGTGTGGAACTGTCGGCGGCCGCGACGCTATCGGCGAGCGCGGCAATGGCCTGCGCGATATGGTTGCAGCGCTGTTCTATCGATTCCGAATGGCCGATGACGGGATGCCCGTCATTGTCGACCGTGACCTTTACTTCATCCATCGTTTGTTCCTTTACCTTGAAACTCGGGCTGAGCACGCCGATGCAGTGCGACGCGGCATGCCGTTCGAGCACGGCAAGGAAGCATTCCTCAAGGGTGATCGACTGCCGCGGGCGAGCGCGCGAGTGTGCCCGAGTTGCCCCTGGGCCGCAACCTGACGCTGTCGAGGCTCGCGGCGACTCACAGGTTCGCGCTCTTGCGCTGCAATCCATTGAGTTCGATGCTCAGTCTGTCGATGTCGCGCTGCACATGCTGCTTGAGCACGTCTTCCCAGTACTGACAATAGCCGGCCCAGAAGGGCATCTGGGTTTTGGCGCAGGCATCCGCCGGTAGCGGATGCGGTAACAGACGGCTCAGACGTCCGATTTCCTCATGCTTCCAGCGAAGCAGCGTGCGTCTCGAACCGCGTTGCGGCGGACACAACTCGTCCATGCGCGCCACCGCGAACCAAAGACCTTCGGCAGGACGCGATGCCATCTTGGTGAGGATGGATGTGTTGGGACGCGGCCCATGGTCGTGACAGATTACGGCACCGATCTGCCCGAGGATATACATGGCTTGCTCGACTGGTTGTTCGGCCTGGTTCTGCATGGCGCCTCTGTCTTTTGTGCGGATGGGAATGATATTGCTGGCGCTCAAAAGTGCCTCTCAGCATGATTTTTCGATGAAGTACGCGGCTTCGTCGTTCTTTATATTGCTAACGTGTTGCTAGCAGGGATTACGATACCGTATCGAAATTTATGTGCAGCATGTGCCGACAAAATAATACAAAGTGACGGTGTGCTGAAAACGGACGCGAAAATGAAAAAAGCCCCTGCTGGCTTAGGGCAGGGGCTCGGGTACTGCTGACTTTCTCGTACTGCGTTTTGCTACGGGTGGTGCTTTGCTTCTGATACTGCTTCACTTTCTCGTACGGCGGATACTGCGGGTGCTTCAGATGCTACTGGTACTGCGTTGCTACAGTTACTGCTCACTTCTCGTACTGCTGCTGCTTTACTTCCGACACTACTCGACTACCGCGTACTGCGGATGCGACCGGTGCTTCAAAATGCTAGTACCGGTTCACATCCGATGCCACCTCAACTGCTTCAATGATCCATCCTTCCATTTGCAACTAGGACAACACTGCCTTATTAATGCCGAACTTCTTCGAAAGCCGGCATTGAAATGTGCGGGTAGTCCGTTGATTCGACCGGCGGCGGTTCAGCGATTTCCGCTTGTTGCTGACGACTGCGATGCTCGAGCGCCGCATTCACGCCCTTCTCGTAATAAACCTGCGCCGTGTGTTTTTCGAGCGCCTCGACGAGCGGCATTTGCTCTTCCGCAAGCGAGTGCATGAGATGCAGAAGATCGCGCTGCATGACGTCCGAAAACATTGCGAATTGCTCGTAGGCACCGGGCGCGGCAATCATCTCGACCAGCGATGCAAGCAAACGCACGCGGCTCTTGCAGTGCTCGCTGATAGGTGTCGAATGGGAAACAATCGTGTTGCCTTGCGCATCTACCGTGACTTGAGGGGCTTTCATCGCTGACCTTGTTTGCTTGGGATGAGTGTCATTAAACTCGATCGGGCTTAAGAATCTAATGAGACACATCCGAGTATCCGAATCGCTCGATGCAACGGAGCGAATTGTCGAAAGAGCGGGTGAAACATGCGCGATCCGGCTTCGACCAACGGACTGCTCATGATGTCGCCGTCGCTTCGACGCGTTCGACGAGGTTCGCGAATCCCTCGTACTAAATAAAATTAGCACATGAAAAACGGGACGGTAAGAAGCTGGCCATCGACTTTCGAGGCGACTAGCAACAAAGCCAAGCACACGCACGGCTGGCTGAAACGTGTTACACATGGAAGACAAAACGCGTTTCAAAAGCCTGCACCGAGGCATGTCTATTGCACGTTTGCGAACTTAAACCTTACTCAGCGAGCCCGACTCTGCCATGCGACGACTCGCCACCCTTTGGCGCCTAGGCCGTGCATTCATACGGGAAAGTCACCATAGCGAGGATGGTGCCTCGATGCAGCGCGTCGCCCGCTTCTTCGCGCTACATGGAGCGCGTGCCGCGCCGCTCGCGTCGAGCTTGCCCGTGCTGCGGCAGTTGCCGCGCGTCCTGAACGCGACGTCCGGCGCGCTCGCACGTCATCCGGCGCTGGCGGAAACGGCGGTGCGCGTTGCGCTGACTGAAATGGACGGGCTTTTCACGCCGTACGACGCCACGCAGTTCCGCGATGTGTCCGCCGCCGCCCTGCGCGCGCAAGGTGTTGCGCTGACGCAGGTGAGCGCCGCGCCGCTGCGCTCGGGCATCGCGGAGCAGACGCATGCGGCGCGCATCGGCGAAATGGCGGTGCGCGTCACGCTCCTGCGTCCGGATGCACGCCAGGAACTCGCGTATGATCTCGATCTCGCGCTCGCCGCCGCGCGTTTTGCGGAACGCCGTTCGGCCAAGGCGCGCGACATGCATCCGTCCGAATGGGTGCGTCGCGTCACCGAAACCGTCGACGCAATGATCGACCTACGCCAGCGCGCCGCCGACCAGAGCTTTTTGCGCTACCGGTTGCGTGACGATAACCGGCTCGCCGTGCCGGAAGTGCTCTGGGACTTTTGCAACGACGCCGTTCTGACCACGCGTTCCATCGCGACCATTTCTCTTTCGGACGCGCAAGCGCTCGCGCGTCACGGACTGGATCAGGCCGATCTCATTGCGACCCTCATCGAAGCGTTCTTCGAAATGGCGCTCGGCGCGGGCCTCTATCACGCCGGACTCGATGCCGCCGGCGCACGGGTGAGCATCGACACCGACACATTCGGCCAGATCGTCCTCGAAGCCGATAATCCGACGATGTTTTTCGCCGCGCACGAACGCGAGTTCATCGTCGGCGTGTCGGATGCGCTATTGCAGGGCGATCACAAGGCGGCTGCGCGCGTGCATCTGGAGCACGGACGGCCGGACACTCACTCCATCCATCACGAAGTACGTGTCGAGGCCACGTATCGGCGCGAGGCGGAACGTTTCTCCACGAAGCACACGCGGCATGGTGTGGGCGTGGCACATTTATTCGATGCCATCGGCAAGGCGCCCGTCGAGCACATGTACAGCGCGGCGCACGGGCGCATCGCGTCGCGGGCGATGCTGCTGTCGCGCACGATGGAAGCGGTCGAGCACATGGCGCATGACGTTGCGCCCGACATCGACGTGTGGAAGATCGCGCGCAAGGTCATCGCTCGGCTGGCGCGCGATCAGTTCGGCTGCCATAGTCTCGCGACGCGGCTCGCGCACGAAGCCACTCATTGGCCGCATATGCTGCCGCGTTTGCCCCGGCTTATCGCGCAGCGGGCGGGTGCGGAGCAGCGGTGAGCGAAGCAATCCGCGTGGCGATGCGCGGGCCACGCTGACGGTCATGCGCAGGCTCGCGCGCATCGGCACGGTGTCGCTTTTCATCGAAACGGGCGGAGTGATTCGATCTACAGGCGTTCCGAGTCTGCATGGCAGACATGACATCGAACGGTAAGACGTCTGCGATCGTTAACAAAATAAGCGAAGCTAATTTCATAAGTGATCCTAGGTAACGAGAATTTTATGGGGAACTGTGTCCTAGAATGACACGTGTCGCTTACACCCCGGTAAAGCACCGGAGATTCGTAACGATAAGCCGAAGTATTACTTGAACAAACGCCGGCATGAATACGACGCACCGGGGCGAGGCCGATTCGCATGAAAACACGTCGCGCTCGAACCCGTCATTGCGCATCGTTCAACACGAGACTGCGTCCATTGGCGGCCGCCGCCCTGATTGGGTTCGCGGCGCCCTCTCAAGCGGGACAGGTTGCGTCGAGCACGACGGGCGCTGTCTTATCGGATGACAGCTCTTATGTGGTTCCTCCGGGCACGACTATCACAACGCAGTCCGAGAACGCAATCGATGTCACGGCCATCGCGCCTGTCACGTTCAACAACGCGGGAGTCATCGTCAGTGCGGTCGACAACCAGGCGGCCGCGATCAAATTCTATGTGCCCGCAACGCTCACCAATAACGCGGGCGGCGCGCTGCTCGGCAATACGTTCGGCGTGCTTTTCGACGGCGGCGGAAATTCCAACGATCTGATCAACCGGGGCGACATAAGCGCACGAACCAGTCACGGTGTCGCGTATATCGACGCGTCGGGTGGGACGTTCGACAACTTCGGCACGATCAATGGCGCGGTCGCCGGGCCCATCAAGCAAACGCCCAATGGCGTCTATATCGGCTCGACCGGAACGGTGATCATCAACAATCACGCGAAGGCATCGATTGCTTCCGGCGTGGGCGATGCGACCTATGGCGACGGAATATTCGTCGAGACAGGCTCGGTCGTCATCAACAACGACGGATCGATAACCGGTTATCAGGCTGGCGTGGTCAACACCGGAACGCTTCCAATGTCGGTCGTGAACAGCTCGACCGGAAGCATCCAGAGCACCGTTGGCGCAGGTGTTCAACTTCAACAGGACAGCACACTCGTCAATAACGGCAAAATCGCGAGTGCGGGATCGGCGGCGATTCTTCTCGTCGGTTCGAACAATCGCGTGACGCTGGGAACGGGGTCGTCGCTGCAAGGCGCGAATGACAATATCCTCGACATCGAAGGATTGGGAAACACGCTCGCGTTGACCGGCTCGGCCGTGCAGTCCGGGAACATCGCGACGGGCCGCGGGCCGGGATTGAGCCAGCTCACCTCCGGCGTGAAGAGCGTCTGGACGCTGACCGGCAACATCGCGATAGGTGGCACGACGCCGGACGCGCTCAACGTGATCGGCGATCTGACGCTCGGCGGCACGCTCACGCAGCATGGCGGGGCAAGCACGGTGCAGAACAGCGGCAGCCTCACGATCGGTACTGGCAGCGCGGGCGGCTCGCTCGACGGCGACGTCGTGAACAACGGCATGCTGCGCTTCAATCGCAATACGGTGGCGACATTCGCGGGGCAGATCGTCGGCAACGGCACGCTCATTCAGGCTGGCAGTGGCGCCACTCACCTGACGAAAGCCGGCTCTAGCCAAGGCACGGTGGTCGTCGAAGCGGGCACGCTCGGCTTCGACCATCCGGGTGCCTTCAACGCCGACGTGTACACCACGCGCGTCGGTGGGACGACAAGCATCTCGGACAAGTCGAGTCTGCAAATCGCCACGAACTTCACGCAGGAAGTAGGCTCGGCGCTGAACGTGGGCATAGGAAAAGTGCAGCCGATCATCACGGCCAGCACGGCGACACTCAGGGGCGCGCTGACCGTGAGCGGTTTCGGAGCCGACGCGCCCAATACGGCCAGCGCGCTTACGAGCACGCAATTCAACATCATTCGGACGACAGGCGGGATCTCGGGCGATTTCGCCAGCGTCGGCTTCTCGGGCACGCAAGGCCCCGCCGATTACCTGACGCTCACCGGCGCGAAAAGCCCCGATGGCCTGAACTATAACGTTGGCTTCGGCCTGACGTGGCGCGCACCGGCCGCTATCGCCAACGGCACCTTCACTCTCGCCGATGCCGCGAGTACCTTCAACCTCGACGTGCCGCTGGCTGACCGGGTCGGTGTCTTCGCGAGCGGCTGGGACGGCCGCACCTTGACGAAGACAGGTCCGGGCCTGTTGATCGTATCGGCGCCGCTAATCCACACCGGCGGCACGCTGATCGACGGCGGCACGCTGAGAACCGATGTGACGGACTCGCTCGCGACCAGCAGCAATGTCAAAATCGCGAGCGGCGCCACGCTCGACATGAACGGCTTCGCGCAGCAAATCAACCAGTTGAGCGGCGCGGGCGCAGTCGCACTCGGCGGTGCGGCACTCACCGCCGTCAATCTCGCCGATACCGCTTTCAGCGGCACGATCGGCGGTAGCGGAAGCGTGGTAAAAACCGGCCCGGCGACCCTGAGCCTAAGTGGCGCGAGCACGTATAGCGGCGGCACGACCATCGCTACGGGCAAGCTGATTGCGGCAACCGGGACCGCGCTCGGCGCAGGCGCGGTGACGAATAACGCCATCCTGCAACTGGATTTCGCCAACGACGCCCTGATGCTCAACACACTGAGCGGCTCAGGCGCGCTCTTGAAGACGGGCGTCGGCGCGGCGAATCTCGCCGCCTCCGGTTCGACGCAAGGCGCGGTCAGCGTCGAAGCCGGCACATTACGGCTTTTGCAAACTGGCGCGTTCACGACTGCGGCCGACTGGACGACCGCGTCCGGCGCGACCACCGCGCTGTCGAGCCGCAGCCAGCTCGAAGTCGGCCGCGCCTTCACCATGACCGGCACACTGTCCAGCATCGCGGGGGTTGCCGAACCGGTGATCTCGGCGAGCACGGCATCGATCGGTCCTGGCGCGATCTTCAACCTCGCGGGTTACACGGCAGCGCCCGCGACGAGCGCCGCGCAACTGGCAGCGGGCGCATTCACGGAAATCCACGCGACCACGCCCGGCGGGCTCAGTGGAACGTTCGCATCGACGCGCATCGGCGGCACGGCCAGTTCCGTCGATTTCCTGACGCTCTCGTCCGCTTATACCGCCCAGAACTACAACGTGGGCGTCGGGCTCACGTGGTATGCCGCGCACGGGACGACGCCCGCGACGGCGAACGGCGTCTTCACGCTCGTGCAACCCGGCGATTCGTTCGACATGGACGTCGTTCTCGCCAATGAGACGGCCAATCAGACGACGGGCTGGGATGGCAAGACGCTCACCAAGGCAGGCGCGGGCACGTTGCAATTGTCAAAGGCGAACACGTACACCGGCGCGACGCTGATCGAAGGCGGGACGCTGCAAGCCGGGGCGGAGAATGTCATCGCGCCGAGTTCGCGCGTGATGTTGTCGCCGGGCACGACATTCGATCTGAACGGTTTCAATCAGCAGGTCACGAGCCTCGCAGGCGCGGGCAACGTCTCGCTCGGCACGGCAACGCTCACGGCAAATTACAGTACGAACACCGTGTTCGACGGTGTCATCAGCGGCTCGGGCGGCTTTACGAAAACCGGCGCCGGCCGGTTGATTCTGAGCGCGGACCACACTTACACGGCGCCGACCACCATTGACGCAGGCGTGCTGCAGCTCGGCACGGGCGGCGCGTCGGGCAGCGTCGCGGGCGATATTGTCAACAACGGCGCGCTGGTGTTCAATCGCAGCGATCGCTACGTCTATGGCCACTCGATCAGCGGAACCGGCGCGTTGACGCAGCAAGGTTCTGGCGCGCTGTTGCTGCCGGGCAGCCAGACATACAGCGGGACCACTCAAGTGAATTCGGGCGCGCTCATCCTGACCGACAACGCGCAATTGCCGAACACGCCGCAAGTATCGGTGGCGCAGGGCGCGACATTCGGCGGTTATGGCGGCGTGGGCGGCGCGGTGGTGAACAACGGATTGCTCGCGGTCGCGGATGCCGCGCCCGGTTTCGCGAATGCCGCGGCTGGCGCGTTCAGTATCGGCGGAACGTTGACGAACAACGGCGAAATCCGCATGAGCAGCCCGACGCCCACGAGTACGTTGACGGTCGCGGGCAACTACATCGGCAACAACGGATTGCTGACGTTGAGCACGGCGCTGGGCAGCGACGGTTCCGCGACAGATCACCTTATCGTGCATGGCGACAGTGCCGGTCAGACCGCCGTGAAAGTGCGGAACGCGGGCGGCGCGGGGGCAATAACGAGCAACGGAATCCGCATCGTTCAGGTGGATGGTCAGTCGAACGGCCAGTTCACGCTCGATGGCCGCGTCGTCGCGGGTCCATACGAATACAACCTGTACAAAGGCGGCGCGAGTACACCCGCCGATGGCAACTGGTATTTGCGAACCTTGACGGACGGACCGTCGCCTACACCGACACCCGCGCCACGACCCGAACCGGGCGGTTATCTTGGCAATCAGGCAGCGGCGCGCGACATGTTCGTCATGACCTTGCACGACCGCGCGGGCTTCCCCGATCCCTTCGCCGTGGATGGCATGAGCGGCAACGAATCGACGGCCTGGGTGCGCACTCACGCCGCGCACACCGACGGCAACGCGGCCGGCGGGCGGCTTGCCGAATCCACCGACACCGCGGTCTTTCAGGCGGGCATCGACTTGCTGCATCGCGTGTCGAACGCGCAGCATTGGCAGGCGGGCATCATGGCGGGTTATGGCTCGTCGACGACCGATGCCACTGCGCGTAACAATCCCGCCACCGCGCGAGGCAATGTGAACGGCGCGAGCGCCGGCGTCTACGCGACCTGGCGCGCGAATGCGCTTTCGCCTGTCGGACCTTACGTGGATACGTGGCTGCAATATGCGCACTTCGACAACACGGTCAAGGGCGCGCAACTGAATGGCGAGAGCTACGCGAGCCATACGTGGGGCGGATCGGTCGAAGGCGGATGGGCGTTCGCGGTAGGTCAGACGTCGAGCGGCCCGGTGCTGATCGAGCCGCAAGCGCAAGTCATCTATTCGAACTATGCCGCCGACGATCACGTAGAGTCTGGGGGCACGATCGTCCATGGCGGCAATATCAATGCACTGACGACGCGCGTGGGCATGCGCGTTTTTCACGCGCCGGGATCGGCCGCGGCGCCGGGCTGGCTGCCGTATCTGGAAGTCAACTGGTGGCACGACACGAGCGGCAATTCCATCGCCTTCAATCAGATCGTGGTGTCGCAGGACGGCCCGAGAAATCGCCTCGAAGTAAAGGTCGGCGCGCAGGCGCAACTCGCGCGGAACTGGCGTCTGTGGGGCAACCTCGGCTACCAGCAAGGCGACGGCGGTTATCGCAGCTATCAAGGTTTGCTGGGCGCGCGGTACATCTGGTGAGCACGCGCGCGTCAGCGCGTACCCGGACTCATGCGCTCCCCGATCGCGCGGCACGCGGCCTTGAGCGGTTCGATATAAGTTTCGACAGGCGTCGCGCTCTTTCTGAACAGCGGAATGCTCACGCTTACGCAGCCGAGCGTCGTGCCGTTCGCCCCGACGATCGCGCTGCCATAACAAAAAATCTGCGCTTCGTTTTCCTCGCGGTCTTCCGCATAGCCGCGCGCGTGGCAGGCATCGAGTTCCGCATCGAGCGCGCGACGCTCGGTGATCGTATTCGACGTAAAGCGCTCGAACACCATGCCTTGCAACAACGCATCGCGCTCGGCACGACCGAGCGTCGACAGATACGCCTTGCCCACCGAACTCGAATAGAGCGTGACGCGCGTGCCGATGCGCGAAGCCATGCGCACCGCATGAGGACTTTCGAGCTTTTCGATATACACCATCTCCGCGCCGCTGCGCACGGCGAGATGCACGGTTTCCTGCGTACTGTCGCGCAGAGCCTGCAACGCGTCGGTGGCGGCGATGCGCAGATCGGAGCGCTCCCAGCTTCGGCTCGCAAGCGACATCAGACGCGGGCCGAGCGCATAACTTCCACCACGTGCGCTCTCGACCGCGAGCCCTTCGGCAATTAGCGCGCCGACGATGCGATACACCGTCGGACGCGGATAACCCGATCCCGCCGTGAGGCTGGCGACGGTTGGCGGTTCGTCGGCATCGGCGATGAGTTGCAGCACCACCATGAACTTCGAGAACGCGGCGGTGCCGTTGGCTTTCGCCGCGTCGAAGGAGGAGGAAGAGGAGTCGGAAGCTGCGGACATTTTGGAAACCTGAGTGCGACGGCGCGCCGAGTATATCGGCACGCCGCGTGATCCGTCGATTGGCGCGTCAGGCGATCAGATAGCCGCCATCAACCGGCACGACCGTTCCCGTCATGAACGACGCCGCCGGCGACGCCAGAAACGCCACCACGCGCGCGACATCCTCCGGCAAGCCCCAGCGCTTCATGGGCGTGCGCTCGAGAATGGCTTGCGAGCGGCCGTCGTCCTCCTGCAGCGCCTGCGTAAGCGGCGTGGCAATCCAGCCGGGCGCGACCGCGTTCACGCGAATGCCTTCTGCCGCGTAAGCAATCGCGAGCGACTTCGTCAACTGCGCGACGCCGCCCTTGCTCGCGCTGTACGCGGGCACGAGACCGCCGCCGAAGAACGTCAGCATCGACGCCGTGTTGACGATCGATCCCCGGCTTTTCGCGAGTAACGGTCGCGCCGCCGAGCACATCCGCATGGTGCCGTTGAGATTCACGGCGATCACGCGCTCGAAGGTTTCGATGTCGTGCTCGTCGCCACGCTTGATCATGCCTGCGCAGTTGACGAGCACGTAGAGCGAATCGAGACGCGCGAAAAGATCGGCGGTGCTGGCGGCATCGGCGACATCGAGCGCGGCGACTTCGATTCCCGCGCCGAGCGCGTCCTTCTGCGCTGCCGTCGGCGCGATACCCGCCGCGATGACGCGCGCGCCGAGCGTCGCGAATTCCTGCGCGATGCCCGCGCCGATACCTTGCGTGCCGCCCGTCACGACGACGGTCTTGCCTTTGTACAGATCAGGTTGAAAGGTCATGAGTAGCTTGAATGGTCAGACGACGGGAACGGCGGCGGCTCTCGCCTCGGAATCCTGAATCGGCGAGCGCACGACGAACATGTACACGAGCGCGGCGGCGAACGCCACGCCCGCGCTGATCAGGAACGCGTTGACGAACGAATGCGTCTTGTCGACCACGAGCCCGGTAATGAACGGCGCGAACGAACCGCCGAAGTAACCGCCGAAGTTCTGGATGCTCCCGAGCGAGGCCACCATATGACGCGGAGCCGCGACCGAGACGAGCGCCCACGCCGCGCCGCTCGCCATGTTGACGAAGAACATTGCCGCCGACAAATACACGATAGCGAGCGTGAGATTCGGCGTGAACGCGGCCGGCACCGTGAAGAGCGCGCCGCCGATGAGACCCGAGCAGATCGGCCACTTGCGGCTGCGAATGGGTGCGACGCCGCGCGCCATCAGACCATCGGCGATAAAGCCCGACGACAGCATGCCGAGCGTGCCGGCAAGATAGGGGATGGTCACGACCCAGCCGGTCTTCGCAATCGTCAGATGACGCTCGTGTTCGAGATACGCCGGCAGCCACGTGAGATACAGCCACACCATGTAGATCACGCCCATGAAGCCGAAGATCATGCCCCAGGTCGTCGCCTTGCCGAAGAGACCGCGCCATTCCGCGAAGGTCATATTGCGTTCGGCGCGCTGTGCGGGTTCGCCTTCGGTCAGATGCGCGACTTCCTGCGCATCGAGCGTGATGTCCTTGCGGTTCCGATACACCACATACCAGCCCACCGACACCATGATGCCGAGTACGCCCATGATGACGAACATGTTGCGCCAGCCGAAGTTGAGCAGCAACACGGTGAGAATGGGCGGAGCGAGCGCCGGGCCAATGGTCGACGACGTCACGAAGATGCCGGTCGGCTTGCCGCGTTCGCGCTGCGCGAACCATTCGCTGACGACCTTGGCGCCCGCCGGAAATTGAGGCGCCTCGCCGATGCCGAGTGCGATGCGGGCCGCGAGAAACTGATGCAGCGTCGTGACGAGGCCGCCGAACAACTGCGCCACCGACCACACGAACATGCCGAGCCCGAGCATGATGCGCGCGCCGAAGCGATCGAGCATCACGCCGATGGGCAACTGCGAAAACGCGTACGCGAACGAGAATGCTGAGAGCAGCAAGCCCATCTGCGATGCGGACAGGCCCAGCTCCTGTGTGACCGAATGATTCGCGATGGAAAGCGTGCTGCGGTCGAGATAGTTCACGATTCCGGCAAGCGTCAGGAACGTGAGCGCGACCCACTGTATGCGCTTCAGGCGCGGCGATTTACTCTGCATGTTGTCTCCTCCGAGAGCCTTGTTTTTATGCTTCGGTTCGGTTGGCAAAAGGTGCTGCGGGAATTGCGTTGCTTCAGACTGTGCTTCAAGCCGTTGCTTCAAGCGTTATTCAGCGAATGAACTGATCGGCGAAATCCGCGCCCAGGCCAACGGCTTCGTAATGCTTGCGGCACATGTCCACCTTCGTGAACACGTCTTCATAACCGGTGTAGTTGCCGTACGGATCGCAATAGAACATCACGCCGTTCACCTGAAAGTAGGTGATCATTTCCTCGACGTCTTCGGGCACGTAAAGCGTGTGCGTTTCGCCGGGCGGCTCGAACACGTAGCTGCCTTCTGTTGCAACCCAGTCATGCTCCAGATAACGCCAACGCCCCTTGAGCACCATGCCATGCACGGCTTGCGGATGACGGTGACGCGACAGCACGCCTGACTTGCGCACGCGCAGCAGGTTCATCCAGTAACCGGTCGACACATTGAGGCACAGCGGACGAAACCAGACGTTCTCGGCTTGCGGGACCCACTCGCGTTCGTCGGTTGGAATCGCGTGACTCACGACGATTTCCTTCTGCGCTTCCTTGGGATTGGGATATTGATACGGCGTGAGGGCATCCGCCGAATTCTTGGGCGCGGGCATTCGCGTCTCCTTGTCCATATTGTGGATGATTAAACCAAATTATGGACAGATATTCACGCGGCTGCGACAAATTGTCAAGATTCATCACGCGCTTAAGAATAGGGATTCGCACCGATGAAAAAAAAGCGGACCTGCGAGGCAGGTCCGCTTTGACGCAGCAATACGGTTCCTTGGGAAGGACCGATGGGCTTAACGCGCCATCATCAGCATGTGGACGTTATGCATGACCCACACCGTTCCGACGACAACGACGAGCGACATCAAAATCGTATAGGCGAACGACAAGGCGTGCCAGCGCTGCCCCTTCGATGCGTTCACGTGCAGGAAGAAAACCACGTGGACGACCATCTGCACGGCGGCCAGCACTGCAAGCGCCGTGATCGCGCGCTCGCCGCTGAACGTGCCCGACATCACGAGCCAGAACGACGCCAAGGTCAGCACGACCGCCAGCACGAAGCCGATCAGATAGCCACGCACGCTGACATGCGGGATATCGCCATGTGTTGAATGCGTATGTGCCATTAGACGAGGCTCGCAAGGTAGACGAAGGAGAACACGCAAATCCAGACGATGTCCAGGAAGTGCCAGAAAAGGCTCAGACAGGCGAGCCGGCGCAGTTCGCGTTCGCCCATGCCCGGCTTGGCGATCATCTGCACCGCAAGCACGATCAGCCAGATCATGCCGAGGGTGACGTGCAGACCATGCGTGCCGACGAGCGTGAAGAACGACGACCAGAACGCGCTGCGCTGAGGGCTGGCGCCTTCGGCGATCAGATGCGCGAACTCGTGCAGTTCCAGCCACAGGAAGCCCGCGCCCAGCAGCAACGTGACAATGAGCCACGCGAGCACGGCGCCCGTCTTCTTGCGTTGCGCAAAAATCATCGCAAAGCCGAACGTCAGACTGCTCGTGAGCAGCAGCGCGGTTTCGATCGCGACATCGTTGAGATTGAAGAGATCCTTTGCCGTCGGGCCGCCCGCGAACTGATGCCCCATCATCGCGAAGGTCGCGAAAAGGGAGGCGAACAGCACGCAGTCGGTCATCAGGTAGGCCCAGAAGCCGAACACGGAATGCGACGAGTGTTCGTGCTCATGGTCATGCGCGTGATGCGCGTGATGCGCGGATAGTGTCGATTGCGACATTTACAGCACCTCCAGTTCCAGGTCGCGCGCGACGCCGGTCTTTGCAGGCGACTTCGGCGGACGGTTCCGCTCTTCGGTCGCCTTGACGGTCGCGGCGGGGATCATGTAGCCAGCGTTCGCACGGAAGCTGTAGCCGATGACGGTCGCGGCAATGCCGACCAGACCGACGATAGCCATCCACCAGATATGCCAAATGGCGGCAAAGCCGAGCACCAGCGCGAACACGCCGACGACAAGACCCGCGCTCGTGTTCGACGGCATGTGGATGGCGCGGTACGGTCCCTGATCGGCCATGCTGCGGCCGGTTTCCTTCATGTCGGCGAACTCGTCGAGTTCACGCACGGCTGGAATATGCGCGAAGTTGTAGACCGGCGGCGGCGAGCTGATCGCCCATTCGAGCGTGCGGCCGTTCCACGGGTCGCCCGTGACATCGCGATACGCCGGCTGGTTGCGGCGAATCACGCTGACTACGATCTGCGCGACCTGGAAGGCCACGCCCAACGCGATGATGCCGACGCCCGCAGCCGCGACCATCAGATACGGCTGCCATGCGGGGTTGTCGTAGTGGTTGATACGGCGCGTCATGCCCATGAAGCCGAGGATGTAGATGGGCACGAACGCCACGAAGAAGCCCACGAACCAGCAAATGAAGGCGTTGCGGCCGAGCTTTTCGTCCAGCTTGAAGCCGAACACTTTCGGCCACCAGTACTGCACGCCGGCAAAGTAGCCGAACACCACGCCGCCGATGATAGCGTTATGGAAGTGCGCGATCAGGAAGAGGCTGTTGTGCAGCACGAAGTCCGCGCCGGGAATGGCTAGCATGACGCCCGTCATGCCACCTAGCGTGAACGTGATGATGAAGCCGATGGTCCACAACACGGGCGTCGTGAACTGGATGCGGCCACGGTACATCGTGAACAGCCAGTTGAAGATCTTCACGCCGGTCGGGATGGAGATGATCATCGTCATGATGCCGAAGAAGGCATTGACGTTGGCGCCCGAACCCATGGTGAAGAAGTGGTGCAGCCACACAAGGAACGACAGCACCATGATGCAGCACGTCGCGTAGACCATCGTCTTGTAGCCGAACAGCGGCTTCTTCGAGAACGTCGAGACCACTTCCGAATAAATGCCGAAAGCCGGCAGAATCAGAATGTAGACCTCGGGGTGTCCCCAAGCCCAGATCAGGTTCAGATACACCATCGGGTTGCCGCCGCCGTCGTTCGTGAAGAAGTGCATGCCGAGGTAGCGGTCGAGACCGAGCAGCGCGAGCGCGACGGTCAGGATCGGGAACGTCGCCATGATCAGCACGTTCGAGCAGAACGCCGTCCATGTGAACACCGGCAGCTTCATCCACGTCATGCCGGGTGCGCGCATCTTCACGATGGTGACGAAGAAGTTCACGCCCGTCAGCAACGTGCCGACGCCGGAAATCTGCAAGGCCCAGATGTAGTAATCGACCCCGACGCCCGGACTGAATTGCGTCTCGGAGAGCGGCGGATACGCGAGCCAGCCCGTCTTCGAAAACTCGCCGATGAAGAGCGAGAGATTGATCAGGACGGCGGCCACGGCCGTCATCCAGAACGACAGCGAGTTGATGAACGGAAACGCCACGTCGCGCGCGCCGATCTGCAAAGGCACCACGAGGTTGAAGAATGCGACCAGCAGCGCCATGGCCATGAAGAAGATCATGATGGTGCCGTGGGCCGAGAAAATCTGGTCGTAGTGATGCGGCGGGAAGATGCCGGGATTATTCAGCGCGATGGCTTGCTGCACGCGCATCATGATGGCGTCCGCGAAGCCGCGCACCAGCATGAGACCCGCCACGACGAGATACATGACGCCAATGCGCTTGTGATCCGTCGACGTCAGGTACTCGTTCCAGAGCCAGGCCCATTTGCCGAACTTAGTGAGAAGGGCGGCCGCACCGATCACCATGATCGCCATGAGGACCGTCGCCCCCATGATGATGGGTTCGTGGTACGGGATCGCCTCGAGCGTTAATTTGCCAAACATGGCTTACCCCTTGGTTACGCAGTTTTCGCCGTTGACATCGAAACGGCCGTTGTTGTACTTGCCGACGATGTTGTTGAAGAGCTTGGGATCGACGGTGGAAAAGTACTTCACCGGATCTTTCTCGCTCGGTTTCGCGACGCCGGCGTAGACGTCCATGTCCAGACGCGCGGGCGCGGTCTTGACCTTCTTCTGCCATGCATCGAAATCGGCGGAAGACATGGCGAGAGCGCGGAACTTCATGTCGGAGAAGCCCTGGCCGCTGTAGTTCGCGGAGATGCCCGCATAGTCGCCCACGTGATCCGCTTGCAGATGCAGCTTCGTCTGCATGCCGGCCATTGCGTAGATCTGGCCGCCGAGTTGCGGGATGAAGAACGAGTTCATCACCGAATCCGACGTGATGCGGAAGTTCACCGGCGTGCCAACGGGAATGGCCAACTGGTTCACCGACGCAATGCCGAGATCCGGATAGATGAAGAGCCACTTCCAGTCGAGCGCGACGACTTCTACGTTGATCGGCTTGACATCCGATTGAAGCGGCTTGTACGGATCGAGTTCATGCGTGGTTTTCCACGTCAGAATGCCGAGGTACAGGATGATGACAGCGGGAATCGCCCAGACGACGATTTCGATTGCCGTGGAGTGCGTCCATTTGGGCGCGTAGGTAGCGTTCTTATTCGACGCGCGATAGCGCCACGCGAAGAACAGGGTCATCAAAATGACCGGGATGACGACGAGAAGCATGGTGTAAGTCGAAAGAGCGATCAACGAAGCTTCCGCTTTGCCGATGCTGCCCTTCGAGTCCAACACTTCCAGCTTGCATCCCGAGAGACAGAGACTGGCCACCCCCGCTAACAGTGGCGCTGCTAAACGTTTGGTTTTCTCATTCATTGCATTCGCTGGTTTCTTTGATCGAAGCGTTCTGGAAGAACGCCGTGCACGGCGTTGCGCCGCGCCACGATGATGCCATGCAGCATTGAGCACGAAAACGCTAATCTATGGAAAAGCGTTTCATTTGAAGTGCGTGCGACGCTGTGTCACGCGAACGCTTATTGCCCGCTCAATTTGTGACGAATTTATATGTCTTGGACTCTTGATTTTTCGCAAGCGAGGCGCTTGTTTTAGCGGCTTTTATTGTTATTGAGCGGTTTTGTCCAAGGCCTAAGCAAAACGAATTAACCAGACGGTGTGCCATGCTGACAGACGACTGGCAATCGTGTGTCAAATCATGTTGCAAGAGGAGATGGTGCCGGTTGGGATGAGTAGAAAAGCGGTCTCGCAAGACGCGCAACCTCGCGCATACCCGATCCAAAGAAAGGCCTCGTGTGACATTCGTCAATATCAGCGCGTGACATGCGATTGTCGAGCGAGAAAGCTGCCCATACCATCGGGTGCAAGCGCAGGTGGAATCGAATCACGCAGCGCATTTCATTCGGGCAGTCCAATCATGAATCGACATCAAGCTGAAAACGGCGCGTCGCGCGCTTCCTCACACTTGTTTGCGCCGCTCGTCATTCGGGGTCGCACGCTCTTGCCTATCGTGCAGGGCGGCATGGGCGTTGGGGTGTCGGCGCATCGGCTGGCGGGCAGCGTCGCGCGAGAGGGCGCGCTCGGCACGATCGCGAGCATCGACCTGCGGCATCATCATGAGGATCTTCTCGCCATGTGCCGCGCCGATCCGTCGCGCGATACGCTCGAACGCGTCAATCTCATCGCGCTGGAACGCGAGATTCAGGCCGCGCGTGAACTGTCGCAAGGGCGCGGCATGATCGCGGTCAACGTCATGAAAGCCGTGCGCGCGCACGCCGACTACGTGCGCGTCGCGTGCGAGCAAGGCGCGGGCGCAATCGTCATGGGCGCGGGCTTGCCGCTCGACCTGCCCGATCTCACGCAAGGCCACGACATTGCGCTCATTCCCATACTTTCGGACAGTCGCGGCGTCGCGCTCGTGCTGAAGAAGTGGATGAAGAAAGGCCGCCTGCCCGACGCAATCGTCATCGAACATCCCGCGCATGCGGGCGGACATCTCGGCGTCAACGACGTCGCCGACATGCATAACGAGCGCTTCGGCTTCGAACGTGTACTCGGCGAACTGCAGACCGTGTTCGAATCGCTCGGGCTGAACCGAGGCGAAGTGCCGGTGATCGTCGCGGGCGGCATCAACAGTCATGAAGCGGTGAGCAAGTGGCTGGCGGCGGGCGCGAATGGCGTGCAGATTGGAACGCCCTTTGCCGTCACCAAGGAAGGCGACGCGCATCCCGAGTTCAAGCGCGTGCTCACCGAAGCGACGCCGGAAGACATCGTGGAGTTCATCAGCGTGACGGGTTTGCCCGCGCGTGCGGTCAAGACGCCGTGGCTCATGCGCTATTTGCGCAACGAGGAGCGCATCCGCACGAAGATCGGCGCGCGCGAGCAGACATGTCCGTCGGCGCTCGAATGTTTGAGCGCATGCGGTTTGCGTGATGGCATCGAGAAGTTCGGGCACTTCTGTATCGATACCCGGCTCGCGGCGGCTTTGCGTGGCGATGTCAACAACGGCCTCTTCTTCCGTGGACGCGAAACCCTGCCATTCGGTCCGGCCATTCGCAGCGTGCGCGACTTGATCGAGCTTCTTCTGACCGGAGCGACGAAGCCGGTACTGAGCCTCCGATAAATTCCGCCGAAACGATGTTCTTCGCGCCGCGCAACGAAGCTCGGCCCTGCTCCTATTGATGCGCGCGGGGCTTTCGCCCTAACCTGCGTGACCATTGCAACAGGAACATGTCGACCATGGCGAAGCGATTCCCCCTTCACCCCAGCCACCCGGAGCGTAACTGCTGGGGCTGCGACCACTACTGCTCCGAGAAAGCGATGCGCTGCGGCAATGGCTCGAATCGCACGCAGCATCCGGCCGAATTGCTCGGAGAAGACTGGTACGAGTTCGGCGATTGGGATCTCGGCGTGGTCGAA
Organism: Caballeronia sp. GACF4; assembly: GCF_023631025.1. Classification (NCBI taxonomy): domain Bacteria; kingdom Pseudomonadati; phylum Pseudomonadota; class Betaproteobacteria; order Burkholderiales; family Burkholderiaceae; genus Caballeronia; species Caballeronia sp. GACF4. The sequence continues at coordinate 302,587 of NZ_JALQDW010000025.1, read as the reverse complement.
AACGCTACTTCCGTCGCGCCATCCGCCAAGTAACGCGTTCTCGAAATAGATCAATCGACGCGGCGACCAGCGCTTTAGAACTAATCCGAACCTCAGGCGCAGGCTGCATCCCTAGAATTCGGGCATCTCATAAACACAGCGATGCCCGACATGTCCACGAAGCTCGAATTCGAATCTCCCGAAGGCCGTCTTTCCCTGTCTATCGACGATGTCGAATTCATGGCTTACGGTGCCGGTGAACTCGCCATGCGCTCGATGCGCGAGCTCGTCGAACGCATGCGCCGCATGGGGCTTGGCGCAATTGCCGAAGCACATGCACGCGTGCAGGCGCAGAGCAAGGTGACGATCATGGAATTGCGCGAGATGCGCGAGGACGCGGAAGCCATCCTTCTGCTGGGAAGCCAGGGCGAGACGATAGACGACACCATCACCCCGCGGCTCGACGCATTGCGGCAAACGATCGCGCAGACGCAGGTAGACATGCGTGCAAGCGTGGACCGTCTCGCGGCGCTCGCCGTCTCGTGCCATGAAGCGCTGATGCGTATTCCCGGCTACCGTCCGCCTTCAGAACCGCGCGGCTGAGCCGATCTTATCGAAAGTCTGTCGCGGAACTCAACTGCCTGAATACTTCCGCAACAGCGCATTCACGTCGATGCGCTGACCTTGCAGCAGCATGATGCGCGCGTGCAGCACAAGGTTTTCGAGCACGAGCAGCGCGGTGGTGAGCATGTAGGTGAGGCTGACATCGCCGGGATTGAGGCCGCTGTCTTGCAGACCGCGATGCCGTTCCAGAAGCGAAGTCAACACGAGACGGCGCAGTTCCGGTTCGCCGAACGGCAGGTCGCCGTAATCGACCGGATCTTCTTGTTCCAGTTCTTCGAGCAGGCCGGCCAATTCGTTGATGGTCACTTCCATGGCTTCTCCGACGTCGACTTGCGTGAGCGGTGAGCTAGCAGTTCCATGGTGCCACGTCCGGCCAGAAAACAAAACAGCCTCGGCGTACACTCGAAACGATCAGTTCCAACGCAACGACGCAGCGCCAGAAAAGGAGCCGAATGGCAAAGCCCGCGCCCGAACCGTGGTATCGGCCGTTACCGGAAGAAACGTGCGCGCTATGCGGGCGGCCCGTGCCCGCGTCCGAGCGCGACCTGCATCATCTCGTGCCGAAGTCGCAGGGCGGACGGCAGACGGCGGTGCTGCATCGCATCTGTCATCGGCAACTGCATGCGCTCTTTACCGAGAAGGAACTCGCGCAACGATTCGCCACCATCGACGCGCTCATGCAGGACGAAGCAGTGCGCAGCTTCGTCGACTGGGTGCGCACCAAGCCGAATAGTTTTTATCAGCGCACCCGACGCTCGGCGCGCAAGCGGTGACGCGGACCGCGTCTGCGTCATTGCGCCATCGAGACATCCGCGCGCAGCGCCGACATCCCGAAGCGCTGCATGATGTAACTCTCGACGACGAGTTGCAGGTCGCGCTCGCGCGGCCGCGTGCCCCAGCGGCTGTTCCCCGCCACCGATGCGATGGTGAACCACGAATGCGGCGGAAATAGTTCCACGCGCAATAGCCCGCGCTCCAGTATTCTCAACCGCCCCGTGTCGACGTGAAACTCGGCGCTTATCGTGCCGCTCTGCGTGTCGATGCTCGCTGTTACCGCCTTCGAATTCATGGTCTCGCTCTCGTGTGATATCGATTCGATGCCGGCGCCCCGACGCCAGCTACTCCGTTGCTTTCGGAAGCGCCCCGAACGTTCCTTGGCTTCCGCGCTTACCCAAACCTTAGATCTGCAACTTTTGCACGCATAGTCCCGCTTGCGCAGGGAGACGGACGGGGGAGGTCCCCATCGGTCGTGCAGAAAGATGCTTATAGGCATACAGTACTGAAGTTGCGATTTGCCGCCGAAACATCGGCGTGATCGGCAAGATCACCGCAACACGTTTGCGACAGCGCGGCGAACGTTCGTTGTCGCACATAAAAAAACGATGCGCGCTCTCGCGCGCACTTCCGTTTCGACCGTGTCCCTGAGGTGTCGCAAGGACGCGGTTCCTGTCATAAGCCTGAAACTCAAGAGGGAAAACAATCATGCGCAAGGCGTATTCCTATGCAGCATCCGCCGCCGACAAACCGCTCGGCCCGCTTGAAATCGAGCGTCGCGATGTCGGCCCGAACGATGTCCGCATCGACGTGCTGTTTTGCGGCGTCTGCCACTCGGACCTGCACATGGCGCGCAACGAGTGGGGCGGCACGAACTATCCGGTCGTGCCGGGCCATGAGATTGTCGGGCGCGTGGCGGAAGTCGGCGCGGAGGTGACGAAGTTCAAGGTGGGCGATCTGGCGGGCGTCGGCTGCATGGTCGATTCTTGCCGCGTGTGCCCGTCTTGCAAGGAAGGCGAGGAGCAGTTCTGCGAGAGCCCGGAAAGCTTCGTGCAGACGTACAACTCGCCCGACAAGAAGTCGGGCGGCGTGACGTACGGCGGCTATTCGACCTCGATGGTCGTCGACGAAGCCTTCACGTTGAAGGTGCCTGACAACCTCGACCCGGCGGCCGTCGCACCGTTGCTGTGCGCGGGCATCACCACGTACTCGCCGTTACGTCACTGGAACGTGCAGCCGGGCGACAAGGTGGGCGTCGTCGGACTGGGCGGCTTGGGCCATATGGGCGTGAAGCTGGCGGCGGCGATGGGCGCGCATGTCGTCTTGTTCACGACATCACCGGGCAAGATCGAGGATGCGAAGCGTCTCGGCGCGAACGAGGTGGTGATCTCGAAAGACCCGGAGCAGATGGCGGCGCACGCCAACAGCTTCGATTTCATTTTGAACACGGTGGCGGCATCGCACGATCTCGACCAGTTCATGGTCTTGCTCAAGCGTGATGGCACGATGACGCTGGTTGGCGTGCCGGAGCATCCGCATCCTTCGCCGGCTGTGTTCAACCTGATCTTCAAGCGCCGGTCGATTGCGGGTTCGCTGATCGGCGGTATTGCGGAGACGCAGGAGATGCTGGATTTCTGCGGCAAGCACGGGATCACGTCCGACATCGAGATGATTCGCATGGATCAGATCAACGACGCTTACGAGCGTATGTTGAAGAGCGATGTGAAGTATCGGTTCGTGGTGGATATGGGGACGTTGGCGCAGTAGGGGAGTTATTTGGTGAGTGAAGGAGAGCCCGCGTGAGCGGGCTTGTTCCGTGGTGTTTAGCGACCTTCGCGAACGCGACGTTCCAGGCGGAATACGCCCGGCGGAACGAAGTACGTGCCAAAGCGCACGAGCCCTGTCTTTTTCAAATGACAGGTCATTTCGAAGCTCACCTGCAAGCCGGGGTCGTCGTTTTGCAAGATGCCGATATCGATAGAGCGAATCCGCGGCTCATACTTCAAAAGCGTTGCTTCCATCTGCTGCTTGAGCGCGTGTGACGAGCCGGGCAACTCCTTATAAACATTGGTCAGATCCGGCAAACCGTAGTCTGGTAGATGCTTCAGTGCGCCCGCACGCGTATTGAGAATACGCCGCACGTTTTGCTGCACGCTTAAGGCTTCGAGCGTGCGGTCGTCGAAATGGTCGATCGACTCCCCGTCAATCTGACCGAGGAGCATGTCGTAGAGCGATGGGCCGGCCGCCATGACGCAGCGCTCAGCCGTGTGCAGCGACAACTTCGCCGCGATCGACGAATTCGATCGTCAGATTGCCTCCTTCGGAACTTGCAAGGCGAACCTCGGCCGGCGTGGTGCCGGTGGCCATGCGTGTCAGAAGTTCGCGCGAAACGGTCGGCAGGATGCGCTGATCGAGGAACGTGTCGACATTGCGCGCGCCGGATTCGCGGGCGAGGCACAGTTCTGCGAGCGAGGCGATGAGCGTGTCGTCGCAAACGAGATTGACGTCATGCTGCTTTTGCAAGCGGTCCGAAATCTTGCCGAGTTTCAGTCGAACGATCTGCGCCAGAGCGTCGGCGGCCAATGGCCGGTAGACGAGCGTCTGGAAGCGCGCGAGCAACGCAGGTTGAAAATGCTTGACGAGCGGCTCGTGGATCGCATCGAGGAGCGCCGCCTGAGCAATGTCCGGATTGTCCGTCGTCACTTCGTCGATCTGCGCGCTGCCAAGATTCGACGTCATCAAAATCACGCAGTTGCGGAAGTCGATTTCGCGACCTTCGCCATCGCGCATGGTGCCGCGGTCGAACACCTGATAGAAGATATCGAGCACGTCGCGATGCGCCTTCTCCACTTCATCGAGCAATACGACGCTATAAGGGCGTTGCCGCACCGCTTCGGTAAGAATACCGCCGCGTCCGTAACCGACGTAACCTGGTGGCGAACCCTTCAGCTGCGAGACCGTGTGCGCCTCCTGATACTCCGACATATTGATCGTCGTAAGGGCGGCCTCGCCGCCAAAGAGGACATCGGCAAGCGCGAGCGCGGTTTCGGTCTTGCCGACACCCGAAGGTCCTGTCAGCAGGAACACGCCGAGCGGCGCGTGCTCGCTCTTGAGTCCCGCCTTCGCCGTGCGCAGGCTTTGCGCAAGTGTGCCGAGCGCGTCGTTTTGCGCAACCACGCGTGCGGCCATGCGCTCCTCCAGCGCGAGCAGGCTCAGAAGCTCGTCTTCGACCAGACTGCCCACCGGCACACCTGTCCACTCCGCGACGACGCGGGCAATGGCTTGGGCGTCGACATCGGCGAAGATGAGCGGAGTCTTGCCTTGCGCGTCGGCGAGCGCGTGGCGGGCTTGCGACAAGGCATCGGCATGCGGCTTAGTGCTGCCGTCACCCCGCTGTTCCAGCAGACTCCGCACGAGCGTCAGTTCTCGTTCATAACGCGCTTGCAGGTCACTCGCTTCTTGCTTCGCGTGCATGATCGATACATCGAGTGCCGCGCGACGGGCCGCCACGTCGGCAACACCGGCGCGCTCGTCGGCATCGAGCGTCGCGCACTCGAGTTCCAGCGCAGCCACTGCCGCTCGTGCGCGTTGCAGTTCGGCTGGCGGCGAATCGAGTCCCATGCGAACTCGTGCGGCTGCGGTGTCGATGAGATCGACGGCCTTGTCCGGCAACTGCCGCGACGGAATGTAACGGCGCGACAGCTTGACGGCGGCGACGAGTGCCTCGTCGCGAATATGCACGTGGTGATGCCGTGCGTAACGCGTGGCAAGGCCGCGCAACATGAGACATGCGGCATCGTCGCCGGGTTCTTCGACCTTGACGAGCTGGAAGCGCCTTTCGAGCGCTGCATCGCGTTCGAAATACTCCTTGTATTCGGCCCAGGTCGTTGCTGCAATCGTGCGCAGTTCGCCACGCGCGAGCGCCGGCTTGAGCAGGTTCGCGGCGTCCGATCCACCTGCTGAATTGCCCGCGCCGATCAATGTATGCGCTTCGTCGATGAACAGTAGAACCGGCGTGCTCGATGCGCGCACTTCGTCGATCACGTTCTTCAGACGCTGTTCGAATTCGCCCTTCACGCCAGCGCCCGCCTGCAGCAGGCCGAGGTCAAGCGTGAGAATGCGTACGTCGCGCAGGATTGCGGGCAAGCTGCCGTCGATGACACGCAGGGCCAGCCCTTCGACGATCGCGGTCTTGCCTACGCCCGGATCGCCGACGAGGATCGGGTTGTTCTTGCGACGGCGCACGAGCACGTCGATCATTTGTTGAATCTCACGATCCCGTCCGAACACGGGGTCGATGTCGCCACGGCGGGCCTTTTCTGTCAGATCGATAGCAAAGCGCGCAAGGGCTTCGCCTTCGGTCGAGCGTGGCGGCGCGGGTGTAGCAGATGGCAGATTTTCTTCGGATGCCGACGCTGCCTGTTCGCGCGCCTCGTCTTCCGCTTCCGGTTCGTCGACGCGGTTTTCGCACGACAAACGGCCAAGACGCGGCAGCAACCGCTCGATCTGCATGCTGGACAGCGACAGCAGCGGCCAGGCGTCTTTCGTACGCAGCACGTGCGGCGCGTCGATGATCGCCCGCAGCAAGTGCGCCGAGCGAATCTTGCCGTCGATATCCTCGCGTGACGCCAAGGTCCACGCGTCTTGCAGCATGCTCGCGAGCTGAATTGAAATCGAAGGCATGCCCCGCAGATTGCGTGCCAGCCGATCGATGGCCGCGAGTAGTGCGTTCCACACCGCATCGATATCGATATCGTAGTGTTTGAGGATCGCCGGAATGTCCCCGTCATCGGCCTCGATCAGCTTCAAAAGCCAGTGCTCGACCGTGATTTCGTCGGATAGACGCGTTTGGCAAAGGCTCGCGGCCGCTTCAAGCGTACGTGAGCAGTGCGGGTTGAGCCGGCGAAGCAATTGCGTGGAATCTCGGGATGTCATAACGGGAAAGCGAAGAAAACCGAAGGAGGCGAAATATGAAAAATCGCCGGCCCATTCGATATGGACCGGCGACGGACCCGATCAGCGGATCAGATCCGTTTGCAACTCAAGCGCCTGAATTACGAGCGCTCGTTCCACGTGTCAGCGTGAATGATGTTGCCGTCCTTGTACGCCCACGTGATTTTCTCGTAGCGCAGTTCCACCTGTTCGAGGTGGTTGTGCTTTTCGTAGTCGGGGACCTTGATGTCGTGCATCTTCGGTCGCACAGCGACAACCTTGACGTTCTCGAGCTTGGTGTTGAAGTATTCCTTCTCCTTGCCCGCGTCGTCGATCTTGTACCACTTCATCTCGACCGACTTCAGCGTCTGACCGCTCGTCACAGCCTTGTACAGATAAGGCGTCGACGCATCCGTTTCCTTCGTGAAGGTGATCGGCGCGTGCACGCGCGTGCCGGTCAGCTTGCCGGTGTTGCCATCGGTCGGGATGTGGATGCCGTGATCGAAAGCGACGACTTCGACGCTGCCTTCACGATCTTGCACGGTAACGGAACCCTTGATGTCGGCGCCACCGTCATCCTTGAGCCACATGTATGCGGGAATTGCCATTTACTGCTCCTTCTTAGTACAACAAAACGTGCTCGGGAGAGCATTCTCCCGGGCCTCAAGATCCCAAGGCCGTAGCCCCGGGGATTCTAAAATCTACTTGTTCGTATCAGGCACAAGCGTAATTTCCACGCGTCGATTCGTCGCACGCCCTTCTGGCGTGTTGTTATCGGCAATCGGGCGCGTGTCGCCGTATCCTTGCGTAGCGAACTGCGTGGCGGAGATACCCGACGCGTCGATTAACCAGTCACGTAACGCCGCTGCACGCGCCATGGAAAGTGTCAGGTTGCTACGCGGATTGCCTGCGTTATCCGTGTGTCCCGCGACCAGAATACGCTTGTCCGGATGCGCCTTGATCATCTCCACGGCGTCGAACAATGCCCGATTCGAACCAGGCTTAAGCATTGCCTTGCCGCTATCGAACAACGACATACTGTCGAGTGTCACGACCGCAGGCGGCGGTTCAGGTGGCTGATATGCGGCGATCGCGGTATTGAGCGAAGGCATGAGCGGCGCACCGTGATATTCGCCGAGCGACAGCCGCAATGGGACACCCGAACGCCCGTAACGATCGAGTTCGTCGCGATCGGCGATAAGCGCGTGCAGCGCGTCGCGGCGACCGGCATCGTGCTCGGGCGCGATGCCCGCATAGCGCTCCATATGTCCGCCGATACGTGTCAGCAACGCGGCGTTGTTCCGGCCTGCGCCCCAAAATGCGGCGGCCAGCGCGAGCGCGCACATTGCGCCGACATGCGCGAGTGCTACGTGCCGCGGCGACGCTCTCACGCGCTGCGACATAGTCGCGATCAACGGCTGTGGCAGAGGCCACGGCGCAGGCGAGCCCGCGACGACCGCCGGTATAACGCGCGTCTGCATCTGGACGTCGCGCTCCCACGGTTTATCGGCATTGCTTGCGGGACCGCAGTCGATCCACCCGGCGCCGTGAAGCGCCCACGGGGCTGCCGGCTGACGGGAATCGGCTAGTGTGTCGAATATCACGCGCTGGGTCCATCCGATAATCGAAGCCAGTCCGGCAACGCTTGCGGCAGCATATGGGTCTGTTGCGTGCCGGCGTGCATCCGTTTCGGAACTCTCGATTACCGCATCGAAGCGCTTCATGTCGGTGAGCGGCGATCCGCTTGAGATCCCGTGCCACTGCACGGCGGCGAGCGCATCGGTCTGCGCGTTTCTGACCAGCCGTTGATACACGGCGACATAGCCGGGCAACGGTGCACCGATCATGCGAGAGGCATCGGCGACTGCCTGACGGACGATCCGCAGCGACTGTGACAGCGCGTCAGCGTCGGCATGCAGCGCAGGCGCCACGCTCAGCACGACGCCGTCAGGTGCGTGACCGTCGCGCCATTGCCGCATGGCGAGCGCGAGGCGCGGCAGATCCTGGATACGATCCGCACGTACCCAGATGGCTCCCTCTCCGACATGAACAAGACGTTCCCTGCTGCTCTCATGATTGAAGATCGATGGCAGGGCGTCACCCGTCACCAGGACGAGCGGCATGCGCGTGCGAAGCCTGACTGGTACCTCCGCCGTGGCGGAGCCGAGCGCCGTCAAAACGTGTTCACTGGCCTGACGCGCTCGTGTCTGTTGATGCGTGCGCAAACCGATGGCGAGTAATGCCGCCAGCACGACGACGGCAGTCAATGACCAGGCGAGCGTCGTCGTCACCGGCATGACGAGCCAGAGTACGGCGAGTATCAGCGCTGCGGCGATACCGACTACTGTGCGAAAGGGATACCCCAGCCGTTGCATTGAATTCACCGCTTGATGCCCGACGGAATCGTGCTAACCAGTTGAGCATCGAGCGCCACGTGCCACGCAAACCAGACAGCCAGCGCAACTACGGCGCACAATCCGGCAATACCCCAAGGCGACAGGCGCTGAAACCAGCTACCGAGGCGGCGTCCGCCATGTTCGATCAGAAACACAGGCTGTTGAGACGGGCGTAACTGCTCAATTTGCGCATTAAGGCTAGTAATGAGCGCGTTGCGTTTTGTCTCGTCCTCTAACGCATAACGACCCCGAAAGCCAAGACCGAGGATTGCTGCATAGCATTCGAGCAAGTCGACACTCGGCGCCGCTTCGCGCATGCGAATTGCCATTCGCTCGAATACGTATTCGCCAGCGTTATGGTGCTGCAGACGCTCGACTTGAATGGGTTCCGCGATCCACTTGTTCTTATTCACAGGATCGAGATGACGCAAGGCGGTTTCGTCAAGCAGTGCGCAAAGCGCGACGATTGCGTCGTCGCCTACGTCGTGCGAATACCCATGCTGCGTAAGCGCCGTCTCAAACGCTTCGACAAGTTCCTTGCAACGGTGGCGCAGCACGTCGAAGTCACTGGCTTTGCCACCGGCCGATAGTGTGGTAACGAGAAGAGCGGACGCGCGTAGCAAGCCTGTCAGACCCGCAGCCGGCTCGATGGTCGGCTTCGTCGACCGAAGCAACATGTCGCCGCGCGCCGGCGAAAAAGTAAGCGTCGTCATGCGCGTAGCACCGCGTAGAGTTCAAGCGCCGCATCCGGCACGGATGAGGGCAAGTAGATCTGGCACGCGCGGGCAGCCAGCAATCGGGCGTGCGCGGGGCTCGCGGCGTCCAGCGCGAAATAGTGATTGTCGAGACGGACCGGAATAGCCGACGGCACCCGTTGCACAGGCTTGAGTGCGATGCCCGCAAGCGCGGAATTGACGATGTGTTCGACATCGTCGGGCGCGCCGATCTTGCACAAGCGCGGGATGCGTTCGACGAGTTCGAACGCCGGGAGTGATGAGTTCACGGACAGATACCAGTCCGCTGCATCCGATGCGATACGTTCGTCCATAATCTTGCCTGACCATGTCGTCGCATTGTCACGAGACAGCCCGATCGACACCACGCGCGACGGGATGATTGCATCGAGCAATTGGCGAATCAACGCTTCCAGCTCCGTGAAGACTTCATCGGCGCGTGCGTGATCGTAGAGAGGGATGTCGGTAAGCTGAGATCCGGTCGAAAACGTCATCAGCGCGCTCGCTAGTTCGGCGATGATCGCGTACAGCCGCTCAGGAGGCTGATTTGGATTCGATGCAAGAAAGCGCAGCTTCGGCCACGCTGCATGTATGCAATGCAGCAGCCAGAACAGCTGTACGTCGGCCACGCCGTATTCCGTCACCTGATCGACCCGCTCACTACGACGCGCACCGAGCGCGAGACTTTTTGCCAGCAGAATGTCGGTCAGGCGATTGATGCGCTCCATGTGCAGAGCATGAGCGCCCAACGTCAGACACGGTGGCACGTATTGCGAGACTAGCTGAAACTGTCCGCTGGTTGAACGCGACAGGCGTGCGATGGCGCATACCGTGTCGTCGGCGTGTGGTTCGAAGTCGAACAGCAGCCTAAGGGCATGGCGTTCGGCCGCGATCTCCGCTTCATCCGAGCCATTGAGATCGACGACTTTCACGAACTCACGATAGGAGCGGCGCGGACGAGTCAACGCTGTCTCATCCATGCGGCAGTTGCTGCCGTTTGCATCGGGAAGCGCGAGCGCGGCCAGCACAGTAACGCTTTGCCGATTAGCACCGACGCCTTCGAGCAAATCGCGCGCCGGAGGCAGCGCCTGAGCAAGCGTCGTGTCGATGGGAGTGCCATCCGGAAAACGCAACTTGAGTCGAGTCAGTTTGAATCGCCCGGACGCGAGCGCGTCTTCATCTACCTCGACGGACAGGGTGCCCCATGGTTGAGCCAGCGCGGCCGTCGCGACTTGCCTCAAGGCGAACTCGTTCCAACGGTCCTGTTGCTGAAAATGCTGTTGCGTGAGGATCAGGCCTTCATGCCAAAGCGGTTTTTCGATCCGCATGTCTTTCTTCTCTAGCTATTGTTGCCATCAGTTGAGAATTCTATCTCTCACCACTTAGTTCGTATAGCTGATAACTAAAACGAAGCGACGAATCATATCTGCTAACGAGGACATTCTGTGTACCGTTTCGCCGGAGACGCGAAACATTTATTTCGAGATATGAAGCGCGTCCAGTGCGCGACGTGGAAATTGTCAAATGGTGTTGCATTTGAGTTGAGGGACCGACGAATCTCAGCTTCCGTCGATTTACACGAGTAGTACTAAGTCTTTGAAGGGACAAAGATTAAGGCCTTGCATAAAGCTTCGTTGCCTAACTATTAGTCACGCCGTACGATCATTGGCAGTTGATGTGGAACCTGTTCTAATAGTGCCCCAATGAGAATCACAATCAAGTGAACAGATCCATGAGCGTGCTCGAGAGTCGCGCCTTCAAGTAGTGCGGTTCGTTGTCGCAACGAATCTTCTTCGAGAGGTTCCTGCGTGTTCGCAGATCGAGTGGCGCTTATGGCTAATCAATAAGGACTATTTATGGACAGCTTCCAGCGCGAAATCCCGATGAGCCGGGTTTCGATCACCCTCGACCTGCATACCGGCGGCGCGCAAAAGAAAATTGAGTTGCCGCTGAAGCTACTCGTTGCAGGCGATTTCAGCGCGGGGCGAGAGCAAGCGCCGCTCGCCGAACGAAAGAAAGTCAACATCGACAAGAACAACTTCGACGCGGTGCTTGCTGATTACGCGCCAGACCTCAAGTTCGGTGCGGACAATACGCTCGCGAACGACGGCTCTGAGTTGCCGGTGAACCTGTCGTTCCGTTCGATGAAGGACTTCGAGCCGGAACAGGTGGCGCGTCAGATTCCGGAACTTCAGGCACTTCTGGCCGTGCGCAATCTGCTGCGCGATCTGAAGTCGAATTTGTTGGACAACAGCACTTTCCGCCGCGAGTTCGAAAAGATTCTGAAGAACAAGGAAATGTCGGACAAGCTGCGCGGCGAACTATCGCAAATCGCCACGGCTGCCACGCAGCCCGAAGGCAACGCTTAACGCGCCCTCGGCACCTCTCGAAAAGCACCGTAGACAGGACAAGAAAATGAGCAAGAATCCCGCACGCCAGAGCGCCGCGGCAGAGACCGTCGTGCTTGACGCACCTCGTGATGCGCAAGGCGGTAGCGTCTATGCATCGCTTTGCGACAAGATCAATCTTACGCCGGTTGCGCAGGCTCGGCCGCTGGAAGCGTTTCGTGACAACGACACATTGTCGGAAGCGTCTGCCGACGAACGTCTCGCACGCGGCATGGGCGCGTTCCTCGAACTCGTGGCGCAAAGCAGCAAGCCGGTGGATCGCCTGGACAAGTCGCTGCTAGATTTCTTCATCGGTCAGCTCGACCGTCAGATCAGCAAGCAACTCGACGCAGTGATGCACAACCCCGAGTTCCAGGCGCTCGAAGGCCGTTGGCGCGGTCTGAAGATGCTCGTTAGCCGAACGGACTTTCGGAAGAATGCCCGTATCGAGGTGCTGGACGTGTCGAAGGACGCGCTTAGCCGCGACTTCGAGGACGCGCCGGAGCTGATCCAGAGCGGCCTGTATCGACTGACGTACATCGAAGAATACGACACGCCGGGTGGCCAGCCTATCAGCGCGATGGTCAGCGACTTCGAATTCGCCAACTCGCCGGTGGACGTTGCGCTTCTGCGCAATATCTCGAAGGTCGCGGCAGCGGCTCATATGCCTTTCATCGGCTCGGTTGGCGCGCAGTTCTTCGGCAAGAAGTCGATGGAAGAAGTCGCGGCTATCCAGGACATCGGAAACTTCTTTGATCGCGCTGAATACGTGAAATGGAAGAGCTTCCGCGACACCGATGACTCGCGCTATGTGGGTCTGGTCATGCCGCGCGTGCTTGGCCGTTTGCCGTACGGCAAGGACACCACGCCCGTCCGCGCATTCAACTATGAAGAGCAGGTCAAGGGTCCTGACCATGACCGTTATCTGTGGGTTAATGCGTCGTTTGCGTTTGCGGCGAACATGACGCGTAGCTTCGTGAACAACGGTTGGTGTGTGCAGATTCGTGGTCCGCAAGCGGGCGGAAAGGTGGAAGATCTGCCGGTTCACCTGTATGACCTTGGCACCGGTGTGCAGCCGAAGATCCCGACCGAAGTGCTGATTCCCGAAACGCGCGAATTTGAATTCGCCAACCTCGGGTTCATTCCCTTGTCGTTCTATAAGAACCACGACTTTGCGTGTTTCTTCTCGGCTAACTCGGCACAGAAGCCGGCGCTGTACGAAACAAAGGAAGCCACCGCGAATAGTCGCATTAACTCGCGTCTGCCATACATCTTCCTGCTCTCGCGGATTGCCGGGCCCATTCGAAAGGCAATCGGACGTCGGTGTCGCAGTCGAATACATGTTTTGAATTTGGAGAACGCTGAACAATGTCGATGGTGTTGCCAAGTCAAGCGTATAGCTTGAGCCTAAAGCCGGAACCTGGTCCAAATTCTGTCCTTAAATTCAGTGGACTCGCTGCTATCAGTCAGCTATACGAGTATTGGATTGATTTCACTAGCCCGCTTGCCGACATCCCAATGAATCAGGTGGTCGGCCGCCCGGCGACGTTCACGATTGAACCGATCGATCCGAACTGGGCATACCTTGAAAAAATGTTTGGCGACAGGGCGAAAGACTTCAGCACGATGCCCAAGCCATATTTGACGCACGGGATCATCACGTGTTTCGAGGTACTCGGGACATCTGCCGACGAAACACATTACCGGGTCAAGCTCGAGCCTAGGATTTCAGATCTAGCACGTGTCCGAAAAAGCCGGCTGTTCCAAAAGCAATCCGTGGTCGAAATTATCACGGATACGCTGCGGCACTATGGCTATCGTCTGGGTGTGGACTTCGATTTCAAAGGGCTGCGTGGCAAGTACAAACGCCACGAGTACATCACTCAATATCACGAGACCACTTTCGCATTTATCCAAAGACTTTGTGCTGAGGAAGGTCTGTGGTTCAGATTCGAGCAGAAGCATGATCGCGCCGTAATCATTTTCGGTGACGATCTGGATGGCTACGCGCGCAAACAACGGACTGTGCCATTTCGTGCGCACTCGGGCTTGGAAAGCGCGGGCGCGGAGTCCGTCCGGTCACTGCGTACGATTACGCGGCGTGTGCCCGAAGCGATTCAACTGAACGACTACAACCATCGGCAGGCGGACGTGTCGCTGCTAGTGGAGACCAATGCTGCACTGGGTGATAAAAGCACCAACGGGGTGGATTCCACCTGGGGCGAACATTACGAAACCATCGAAGAGGGGCAAGAAGTCGCGCGCCGGCGGCATGAAGAACACCTGGCTATGCAAGTTAGCTATCGAGGGCGGGGTAATCCGTTCTCGCTCGAAGCGGGCGAGGTGACCCGGTTGGACGTGAACCCGCAAGACGCGCCGCATGGGCTTTTCATCACTTCAGTTCGTTGCGGCGGCGGGCGGAGAACTTCGTACTGGTGTGCCTTTCGGGCGATTCCAGCGGATCGCAAGTGGCGTACAAGTATCGACTCGGTTGTTCGGCCGAAAATCGAAGGCATCTTGCCGGCGCGGATCGATTCGCCAGGGAAATATAAGTATAGCTATCTAACTGAAACGGGGCTGTATGTCACCAAGATGCCGTTCGATCTGGACGAATGGAGTCCGGGTGGGCGCAGCCGTGCGATCCGTATGGCGAAGCCCTACGCAGGGGCGGATTACGGGCACCACTTTCCATTGATCGACGGGACGGAGGTAGCGCTTATTTTCACGGCGCAAGATCCGAACAGGCCAATCATCGTTGGAGCTTTACACGACAGTCTGAATCCCGATCCCGTCAATAACCTCAACAATACTCGAAATCTTATTCGCACCGCTGCGCAGAACGAACTGCGCATGGAGGATAAAGAAGGTATCGAGCATATCCACCTGACTACGCCTTTTCAGACCAGCGAACTGAATCTGGGGCATATGGTCGATGGCAATCGCAAGGAGAGAGGCAGAGGCGCGGAATTGCGCAGCGACGAACGCGTGGCGGTCAGGGGCGGTAAGGGCGTACTGATCACCGCCGAGGCAAAGCCGGGCGCTTTGGGTAAGCAACTCGACGCTCCAGACGCCATGAAGCAGTTACAGGCAGCGCTAGATCAAGCCACCTCGTTGTCTGCGATCGCGCAAGCCGCCCAGGCGGAGCTCGCCGATGTCAAGGCACAACAAGTGCGCCTTTTGAATGACTATGCTGAACTGAAGAAAGCTGTCGTGCTCGTCAGCGCACCGGACGGAATCGTATCGGCAACGCCGGCTGATATTCAATTTTCCAGCGGCAGACATATCAGCGCGACAACGGGTGGTAACGCTGAGTTCAGCGTGACCGAGAAGTTCACAGTGGCAGCAGGCAAAGCCATATCACTGCTGGCGCACAAGCTCGGGCTGAAATTTTTCGCGGTTAAAGGACCGGTTCAGATTCAGGCTCAAGCAGGGCCGATCGAGTTGACTGCAAACGGCGACGTTTTGATCAAGGGAAAGCGCCTACTGTTCGCGGCCCAGGAAGACGTGCTCATCTCTAATGGCGGTGGGGCGTTCTTCAAGCTTTCCGGCAGTCAGCCGCAAGTCGGCGGCACTAGCAATTTTCTAGTCAAGACGCCTTCTATCTCAAAGGCCGGTTCCGAGACCGCATCGGCTGCGATGCCGTCGTTTGCAAGTGGTTCTTTCGCACGCAAGTTTTTCCTTCATCCCGAGGGCGATGCGATTGGCTTGACCTGGTCGAGCGGACTCATTCCCGGCATGGACGTGGAAGCGTCGCTTTTTGATCTGGCTACGAACCTCGCTGGCGTGGGTGTGTCTCGTCTTGCGAGCGATCCGCGAGATAGAGTCATCGCGGAGCTATCGCAGCACATCGACGGAGCGCGCGAGAAATTGAGTAGTCTCGTGTCAAGGATTGCTGCATCTGAAGTTTGGCGAAACGATGTTCATGGACTTCTCTTCGCTCCGGTTTTTTCAGGAACGCTAGCCGGGCAGGATTTGGCCACGAGTGACGTACAAGCGCGTTATCCAGCGGTCTGGCGCGCCATCGCCGACCACAGCCGGAAGGTCCATGGCTATCGCGTCGGCCTCTCGTGGCCTGGCGCAGCGGCGTGGGCGCTGATCGCCGCAACAGCAGTCTGGCTTCTGGGGTCCGCGATCTCAGGTGCGGCGAACATGTCGGCGATGCAAGAGGCGGCGTCGACATCGAGTCGGGTCTCATCTACCCAAAATCCCACGCAAGCCTTGCTTTCCCTCGACGCGCTCGACAAACAACTCGACACGCTCGAAATCCGCAGGAAGGAAGGCGCACCGCTTTACACCCGCTTCGGTCTGAACCACGACGCCGCCCTATACCAGCGCCTCTGGCCGGCTTACCTCAACGCCGCCTCACGCGTCCTGATCGTTCCCATCAAAGCCAAACTCGAAAACCGCCTGAGCCAACTTGCCTCGCTATCGGATGCCGAAATCGCCAGTGGCGGCAACGCACAAGTTCAGGCAGCCTATGACACGCTAAGAACATATCTCATGCTCGCCAACCCCGAGCACGCCGACGCAACCTTCCTTACGACGCAGCTACTCGCCACCAACGAACCTGCGCGCCAGCAAGATGCGACGCTCACGCAAGGCGCGTGGGAAGACCTGCGCCAGCACGCAATTGCATTCTATGCAAGCCACTTAAAGCACGGGGCGTCGCCGGCCTTGACACCCGACGCGGCACTGACAGCGTCGGCGCGTCAGACGATCATCGGCGTGCGCGGAATCCAGAATTCGACGGATGCGATCTACCAGCAGATCATCGATGAGACCAAGCCCAAATATCCGCCGCTGACATTGGCCGGCATCCTCGGGGATCATCCTAGTCGCGGCCTCTTCGGCACGAGCGCCACGGTCCCGGGCGTTTTCACGCGCGCCGCTTGGGAAGAACGCATTCCCAAAGCGATCGACGAGGCGAGCGAACATCACACCGTCGCAGGCGATTGGGTGCTCTCAGACGCGAAAGCCGACAATACATCGCCGTCGGCGCTGAAGGCCGAACTTCGCCAACGCTACTTCGACGACTACTTCCGCGCCTGGGCGCAATTTCTCAACGGTATTCGCTGGCAGGATGCATCGTCGCTTTCCGGCACGGTCGATCAACTGACACTGCTCGGCGACCCGCAACGCTCGCCGCTCGTCGCGTTGATGGACGCAATCGTCTATCAGGCCGGCGCCGGCGCATCGACGCAAACGTTGTCGGACAGTCTGATCGCGAAGGCGCAGCAACTCGTGGGCGCCGACGAGAAAGACCCATCGAAGCGCGCTCAAGCTAGGATCACCCCGCTCGCCGAAGCTTTCGGCCCCGTCCTGCGCCTGACCGGAAGCGATCTCGTAGCCGCTGCGTCCGTGAATGGGAAAGGCGTGCCGCAACCTGTCGGCGACCTCAGTCTGCCGCGCTATCTCGAACGCGTCACCGCCATGCGCCTGAGAACGCAGCAGATGATGTCCAGTCCCGACCCGGACGCCATGTCGCGCGCCGCGGCGCAAGCGATGCTGCAAGGAAAGACTTCGGATATTGCTGACAGCCGCGACTACGCAAGCCGTGTGTCCGCGAGCCTCGGCGAGCGCTGGGCCGGTTTCGGCAAACTCTTTGAAGCTCCCTTCGACCAGACGTGGCAGGTTGTCGTGCGCCCCGCGTCCGCAAGTCTGAATGACATCTGGCGCACGGCCATTCTCGCGGACTGGAATCGCAACTTCGCATCCCGCTATCCGTTCGCGGATTCTGACAACGATGCATCGTTGCCCGATCTTGCGCGCTTCCTGCGGCTCGACAATGGCGTGATTGCGCAGTTCGTCGCGACGCAACTTGCAGGCATCATCGAACGGCAGGGCGATCACTGGGCCGCGGCGCAGGGCGCGAATCAGGGCGCGCTTACGCTCGATCCCGCGTTCCTTATCGCGCTCAACAAGCTCACGCGCGTCTCGACCGTGATGTTTCCATCCGGCGATGCACACGTCCGCTTCGATCTCCGTGGTGTACCAACTCCCGGCGTCACCGAAATGACGTTCGTGCTTGCGGGCCGCACGTTCAAGTACTTCAATCAGCAAGAAGAATGGATGCCCTTCGAATGGCCGGGCCAGTCGCTGGAGAACGTCACGCATCTGGAATGGGAAACGGCGCAAGGCGGCCTGCGCTCGGCCCTCGATGCCCAAGGCCGTTTCGGCGTGATACGCCTGCTCGAGCGTGCGAAGGTTACGCAACAGGACAGCGCGCGCTACTTGCTTTCCTGGACACCCGATCAAAGTCAGGCGCTGCCTCTTTCGGTGCAGATGCGCGCGGAAGGCGGCGCGGGTCCGCTCGATGTACTTGTGTTACGACACTTCGCTTTGCCGGAGCGCGTCTTCCTGGTTAATAACCCCGCGAAGACGAAGGCGACGTCGGCGGCCTCGAACCCTCCGCCGCTGCCTCCCGGAGCGTTCACTGCGGCGAATCAGTTGGGCATTCCCTTGCCGCAAGGCGCAACCACAGAGATGCATTGATGTTTGCTGGTCTTTTTAAAACGCTTTTCCCTTCGCGCGATGCTGCCCAATTTGCTCGCGCTCGCCTCGACACTTGGGAGGCTTGGCTCGCGCCGCTTCCCGGAGATGCAGGCGTCGGTCGAGATCCCGGTTACGAAGACGCCTTTTTCAGCTTGAAGGATGAAGCAGGGAAACTTTCGGGCATCGACGATTCGTTGATTGTCCGCTCGTGCGAGCAAATCACGAAAGAAGTCGGCAAGGATCTGCGTGTCGCGGGCCATTACGCTTTTGCGCGATTGCGTCAGGACGGACCTGAAGGCTTCGTCGATGGTCTCGAACTCGCTGCTGCCATGATCGACCGCTTCGGCGATGCCATCTTGCCTTTGCGTCCCGAAGCCAGGAAGGGCGCGCTCGAAATGCTCGCTACGACACGCACGCTGGACTTGCTCGACAGCCGGGACGCTTTCGATCCTGGTGATGTGGAACGCGCGGTCGCCGCGCTCGATGCGATCGTCGGAAAGACACTCACATGGCCGGAAGCGGCGCGGCCCAACTTGCAGATGCTCGCCTCTCGCTTCCAACGCAAGGACGACGGCATACAAAGCGCCGAGCCGAGCACGACCGCGCCGATTCCGTCGGCTCCGGCGCTTGCCGGTAGCGCCCCGATCGCATCGCAGCGCGAATTGCTCGATCAGGCTCGCACCATGGCAGCATGGTTGCGCGATCAGGAAAACGGCTATCTGCCTTCTGCGCGACTCGTGCGCAGTATCCGTTGGGATACGCTTCACGAAGTTCCGCCCGCGGATGCCGGCGCTCGAACCCGCCTCGCCGCGCCACGCGGCGAATTGCGTCAGCAGTTCAAGCGCCTCGTGCTGCAAAAGCAGTGGAACGAGTTGCTGGAACGCGTCGAAGCGGCGTTCATGGAAGGGGTCAATCACCTCTGGTTCGATCTGCAACATTTTCAGCACGTTGCGCTCGATAACGTAGGCACGCCTTATGATGCATGGCGCGATTTGCTGCGCGCGGATTTCGCGCTCTTTCTCGAACGTCTTCCCGGCATCGAGCGGCTTGCCTTCACTGACGGTACACCTTTCGCCGATGATGTCACGCTCGAGTGGATCGCGCGTCACGCCGTCGTGCGCGATCTTGACGCAGGCGAGAGTATCGCGGCGTTGCCGGTGTCGGCAAATGCCGCGGAAGGTGCGGCCGGAGACTGGCCCGAGATCGAAGCACAGGCGCGTGATTTGTTCGCGCGCGATGGTATTGAAGCCGCATTTATCTGGCTCGATGCGCTGCCGGGCATGAAGACAGACAAGCATCGCTATCTGCAGCGCCTGATGATGGCGCGTCTGGCCGAGCAGGCCGGCCGCGCGGATACCGCACTCTCACTTCTCGCGGAACTCGATGCCGCTACGCGCACCTTGCCTCTCGCACGCTGGGAGCCGGCGCTCGCTTTTGAGGTCAAGCAGCAATTGATGCGTGCATTGAAGACGATGAGTGTCCGCAAGGACGCCGACAAGACAACGCTGACCAACCGTATCGGCGAACTGCGTAGTGAACTGATCGTGCTGGACCCGGCGCGTGCGCTCACGCTGTCATGAAAACATAGATGAACGACGAATCGACACAAGACCCCAATCAGGACCTCTCGCGCGGCGATCCGGTCCTGCGCTACTACGAAGCAGAAATGCGTTATCTGCGCGAGTCTGGGCGCGAGTTCGCACGGGCGCATCCTGATCGCGCGCGCATGCTCAATCTCGATCGCGTGGGTGATCGCGACCCCTACGTCGAACGTCTTTATGAAGGTTTTGCGTTTCTCACGGGCCGGCTTCGGCAGAAACTCGACGACGAACTGCCGGAGCTGACAGAAGGCATCGTAAGCCTGCTCTGGCCGCACTACTTGCGGATGATCCCATCGCTGTCCGTCGTGGAACTCTTGCCGCAAGGCGAGCGGATGCAGAAAACCGCATACGTCCCGGCAGGCGTCGCGGTGCGCTCCGCGCCGATTTCCGTGCCGACGGATTCAGGCACAACCGCTGCGCCTCGGACGGTGCAATGCCTCTACCGCACGACGCAGCCCGTCGCCATGCAGCCGTTGCGCCTCTTGCAGGCAGGCCCCGCGGTGCGGCACGACGGCCGTTCGGTCATTCGGATAGCCTTTGAACTGGATAACTCGGCGCGCCGCACGGAAACCGATCTCTCGCGCCTGCGACTACACCTGAGCGCGGATCAGCCGACGGCGTTTGCCATGCACCTTGCGCTGACCCGTCAGGTCGACGCCATCGAATGGCGCATCCCCGAGGTTCGTAACGGCGAGGCCCTGCCGTGCAAAGGCGTGAGCATCGAACCAGCAGGGTTCTCTCCTGAAGAACGGTTGTGGCCTAAGTCGGATGCTGCATTTTCGGGCTATCAGCTGCTGCTTGAATATTTCACGTTCCGCGAGAAGTTTCTGTTCGTCGATCTTTGCGGGCTCGACATCGACATGCTTCCGGTGGGCGCGACGCGCTTCGAGTTCGAAATTGTGTTGAAGCATGCATATCCGTCGGATCAGCGTTTTAACAAAGACAATTTGCGCCTCTTCTGCACGCCGGTCATCAACCTGTTCAGCCTCGACGCCGAGCCGGTGGTAATCAATCATCACGAGACGGAGTATCGCGTGGTGCCCGCGGGGCATCAGGGCGGGCACGTCGAAACCTATTCGGTCGATGCCGCCGAATCTTTCGATCACGAAACCGCCGAGCGCTTCGAATATGTTCCCTTCGCGACGTTTCGACATCGCGGAGGCATGTTGCGGCACGAGTCGCCCGAACGATACTTCCATACACGCGTGCGGCCGGGTATGGACGGTCTACACGAGACGTGGGTGATTCTTGGCGGACATGCATGGGATTCGATGCAGACGCTGCCAGAGGAAAGCATATCGCTACGCGTGACCGGCACCAACGGAATGTTGCCGCGTAAGGGTTTGCGCGAAGCGCGCATCGACGAGCTCGCGCTCAGCACGCCAAACGTGGGCGGCGTGCGTAATCTCGTCGCGCCGACGCTGCCGCTTTATCCGCCCACCGGCGACCGGTTTCAGTGGCGCGTGTTGTCACATCTCGCGCCAAATTTTCTATCGATGCTCAACGCCGAGGTCTTGCGCGGCGCGCTCGCACTGTATGACTGGACCAACGACGAACTCAATCGGCGGCGGCTCGCCGGCATTCTGCACGTCTCGGAGCAACTGCTGGAGGAGATTTCCGGCGGCGCTGTGGAGCGCGGCGTGCTGATCGAAGTGACGCTCGACTCGCAGGCGTTCTCGGGCGAAGGCGACGTGATGCTGTTCGCCGAACTGCTGCATCGCTTCTTCGAACTGTATGCGGAAATCAATCTCTTCACGAAGCTCGCCATCGTGAGTCTGCCTTCGCAGGCTCGCATCGAATGGCCGCGCAGCAAGACGCGGCGTGCTCCGCTATGACGGCGCGCGATCTATCGGGGGTCGAACCGTTCGTCGCCGCGTTGCTCGCGCGCGCGCCACGAATGAGTTTCATGCAACTGTGCCGTCTTTTTGAGGCGAGCGAGCCGAACAGGCCGGGTTTCGGCGAGCGTGACACGCCCGAACACGAACCCGTGCGCTTCAGGCCGCGCCCGCGCATGGGCTTTCCCGCAGGCGAAATGGCGAGTATCGAATACGCGGACGAGGGCGATGCCCTGCTTGCGCCTACCGTGCGCACTACGTTCATGGGTCTGTACGGCGTCGATGCGACGATGCCGACGCATTATCTCGACGATATCGTCCAGCGCGAGGAGGGGCACGAAGCAGTCGAAGCGTTTCTCGACCAATTCAATCATCGGCTGGCGACGCTGCTTTATCGGACGTGGAAGAAGTATCGCTATCCGGAAAGTTTTTGCCACGGCGGTACGGACCAGCACTCGCAAAAGCTTTTGTGTCTTGCTGGTTTCGGCTGGGGCAACAAGCCCGCGCGCGCCGGTTTGCCAGATTCGCGCATGCTCGCCTTGCTAAGTCTGATGGTCCAACGTACTCGCACGCCGGAGGGTCTGGCTGGCGTCATTGCGCTTGGTGCGCCCGGCGTGGAGGTCAGGGTCGATGAGTTCTGGCCGGTTGCGAAGCGCACGGAACAGGGTTCGCCGCTAAGCGCGAAAGACGTCGGTGCCGCAAGCGCCGGCAGCAAGCGACGTGGCCTCGGCGGAGGTTATGTGCTCGGCAAGCGAATTACCTATCGTAGCCGTGCGGTGCGTGTGACGATGCGTCCGCGCGACGCCGAGCAGGCCAACGATCTCCTGCCCGGTGGGTGGCTGCATCGCGATCTGATGGCACTGGTGCGTCTCTATATCGGCGTCAAGGCCGATGTGCATTTGCGCGTGCAGATGTCCTCGCGTTTCGTTCCGACACCGGCGGTTGGCGTCCTGCTGGGTGCGCGCGCCCCGCGGCTCGGCTGGACCGTCGTGCTGCCCTCCGAGGCGGAACGCGACATCGAGATATCGCTCGGTGTGTGCGAGGCGCTTCCTGCTCCCGGCATCAATCCTTATCTCAAGCCATATGTCAGCCCGCACGCGGCGTGACTTCGAATCAAGCAGAGGGCAATCATGTTGAAACGATTTAGCGCAGCAAGCGTCGCCGCGACGCTGCTGCTTTCCGGATGCGGCGCTTGGCAAACCGTTTCCGATACCTCGGTCGACGCTTATAACGCAGTCTTCCACAAGCGGGTGAAAGTGCTCGACGTGGATCTGACCGCGCGCGCCGGGCTGAATCAGGACGCGGCGGGTCGTTCGACTTCAGTGGCGGTACGCATTTATCAACTGAAGGACCGCAAGCTATTCGACAGCGCGGCCTATGGCGATCTCATTCGTGACGACAAAACCATGCTCGCGCAGGATCTCCAGGCAAGCCTAGGCGTGGTGGTCAACCCAGCTGCATCGGTGAGTCTTTCACAGCCATTGGAAAAGGAAACGGCATACATAGCGATCGCCGCTTTCTATCGCGATCCGCCTGCGAACGGAAGCTGGAAGCAGGTCGTCGAGGCGAAGAAGCTGTCCGCCGATGCTCCGCTCAAACTCGAGCTATCCGATCGGCAAGTAACGGAGCTCACCGATACTAAGGCAAGCGGCAAGAAATAGACTTGCGCACCGGGGCACTGATTCAGTTCGACGGACATTTCGCTCGCGAACCGCGTTCCTCACTACGGACAATGTCCGCCCGCTATCCATGCTCACGGGAGTCTGCATGGCGGGCTGCGCAGCGAATGATAGAAGACGGCTGTGTCGCGGCAATAGCATTCGCTCCCAGGCAAGTGCCCGACGTCCCTCGCCCTCGACGCTCATGGGAAATCCATGAGTTCGGTACTACTGGATATCGACTTCGATTGATCGTATAAAACGGCCGTGCGCATGAGGCGGCTGCGCGCTTCGAAGTGTGGGAAAAAACTAACCGTTCCGGTAAAAACCACCGTCCATGACTTGACAAAACATGGCCACGCGAGAGCAGAAAGCTCTCGTTAGACTTTTTTACACTTTAGTTGGCAGAAGGTTTCTAAACGTCTGAATACAATCGAAATTGTTAAAGATTGTGTAGCCGTCGGGACCAATGACAACGAAGCGAACAACGATACTGTCCATTTTTGGGACGCGCCCCGAAGCCATCAAGATGGCGCCGCTCGTCAAGGCGCTGGAAGCGGAGCCGGGCGTTCGGTCCATCGTGTGCGTAACCGGTCAGCATCGCTCGATGCTGCAACAGGCGCTGGATCTCTTCGATATCGCTCCGCAGTACGACCTCGCGGTCATGTCCGAGAACCAGAGTCTGAACGGGCTGGCCGCGCGGCTGATCGGCGCGATCGATAACGTCATCGAAGAAGAAAAGCCGTGCCGCATTCTCGTGCACGGCGACACCACCACGGCAACGGCAGGCGCGCTCGCGGCGTTTCATCGGCGCGTGCCGGTGGCGCACGTCGAAGCAGGCTTGCGTACCGGCGACATGACGCGGCCTTGGCCGGAAGAAATGAACCGCCGCGTGGTCGATGTCATGAGCGACCTCATGTTCGTGCCGACGCAGCGCTCGGAACAGAACATCGCGCGCGAGACGCTGCAAGGCCGCTCGATCATCACGGGCAACACGGTGATCGACGCGCTTTTGTCAGTGACGAAGCGCATCGACTCGAACGCCACGCTGCGAGCCTCGCTCGATGCTCGCTTCCCGTATCTCGACGATTCGAAGCAACTCGTGCTCGTGACCGGTCATCGGCGCGAAAGCTTCGGCCAAGGTCTGCGCGACATCTGCGCGGCGCTCGGCGAGATCGCCCGGCGTGACGATGTTCAGATCGTCTATCCGGTGCATTTGAATCCGAACGTGCAGGCCACGGTGATCAGCGCGCTCGGCGCCTCGCCGAACGTGTTCCTCATCCAGCCGCAAAACTACATGGGCTTCGTGCGTCTCCTGCAGCGCGCGTCCATCGTACTGACTGACTCTGGCGGCGTGCAGGAAGAAGCGCCCGCGCTCGGCAAGCCGGTGCTCGTGATGCGCGATGTCACCGAGCGCCCCGAAGCCGTGCAGGCCGGCACCGCGCGGCTCGTCGGCACGGATCGCCATGCAATCGTTTGCGCTGTGTCGCTGCTTCTCGACGATGAAAGCGCCCGCGCCGCCTTCGCCCGCAGCGTGAACCCTTATGGCGACGGCCATGCCTCGTCGCGCATCGTCTCGGCGTTGCTGGACCGTCCTTTCGAGGAGTTTCGCCCCGACTTGCGCGTGTCCGAGGAGCAGCATCGTCTGATGCGCGCGGCGGTTGCGTAGTGCGGCAGTGCGCGCATCGCGCGAAGCGCCGCAAGGCCGCGAAGCGAACGATGCGGATATCGAACGAAATAACTGCCAGCTTGGGCGTTGCACCAAAAAGACCATCGCAATCTCGCGCGTTCGCGCTCTCGAGCCTCTTCGGGCGACTGAGCGGCTGTGCGTGAGAATGCGCCAAAATTCGAGCCATTCGCCTTGATCAACGACATCATCAAACCGCGCCGATTGCGCGTCGCACTCGCTTTGACCGCCGCATGGGCGGCCTTTTTCATGGCGCTTCCGTGCGCGGCGCTCGCCGCCGCCGGCGATCTTGCAAGCACGTTCGCGCATCTCGGGCTCAACGGCCGCGAAGCGCGCACGGTGACATTACGCGAGCTAGGGCTCTTGCAAGACGTCACGCTGAGCGCACCCGACACGCGCCAGGAGTTCTATCTCCCCGTTCCCGCCGATGTCCCGCTCAGCGACGCCACGCTGCAACTCGACGGCGGTTACGTACGCGGCGACGGCGGACGCGTGACGATGCTGCTCTCGCTCGACGGCTCGCCCGTGCTCTCGCGCGCCTTCACGCAGGACGCGGGCAACGTCGCGGTGAACATCGGCGTGGACGGCGCGCCGCGTTCGGCCGGTTTCGTGCGGCTCGGGCTCGGCTTCGCCTCGGTAATCAATCAGAACGTGTGTACGGACCAGACCGCGATCGGCAACGTGCTGCGCGTGCGTCCGGAAACGCGTCTGACCTTCAGCTTCGATCCCGCCGATATTCGCGATCTGCGCACGGCGTGGAGCGCGCTGCCTTACGCGCCGGTGCTCGCGGTGTCGTCGCCAAAACTCGCCAGCGACGCCTACGACACGGCCTGGCGCACCGATGCGCTCCTGCAACGCGACGGCAAGCGCCCGCTCGTGCAGGCGCTGCCAGCCGTGGGCGATACGGCCGACCTGACCGGCATCGACGTGCCCGCGGCTTTGCGCGCGATTCCCGCGTTCAGCGCGCTGGCCTCGGGCGGCAAGCATGCAATAAGCGATGACGCCGAACTCGGCGCGCTCGTCGCGCTCGGAGCGCGCGCGGCGTTCGGTCCGGACGTGATCGTGGCGGATGACGGCATGAGAAAGCGCATCGTCGGCGCGCTCGATGCGTTGCGCGCGCAAGTCGCCACCGCTTCCGCCGATGCCGTGCCCGCCTTCGACGAATGGCGCGCCCGCACGATGAACACGCTGACCGCGCCGCTCGCGCCGGGCGAGGTGCGCATTGCACATGTCGGCGGACGCGCGGTGATCGTGGTCGGCGACACGCGCGGCATCGGCGCGCTGGCGGCAAGCTGGCGGCCCATCGATGTATCGAACCGGCTGATCGTGCATTCGATCGATGCCGACCAGCGCGTGCGCGGCGACAACATCGCGCTTTCGGAGCTCGGCGGCGATCCGCGCAGCATCGACGTGCAGACCAACGCGTCATGGTCCGCGCGCTTCGACCTCGCCGCGGCTTCGGGCAACGGCCGTCTGCCGCAGAACGTGGTGCTCGACCTCGCGGCATCGCCGACACTCTCCAACGGCGGCGCGACCGCGACGGTGTATTTCAACGACGTGATGATCGGCGCGCGCCTCCTGAACGTGGATGGCGTGCGTCAACGCATCATCGTGCCGATTCCGCGCTATGCGCTTGCACGCACCAACGAATTGCGCGTGAGCTTTCGCCGTCAACCGGATGCGGGCTGTCAGGCGCGCCAGGCCTATCCGGTCGCCGTGTTGCCGACGAGCCATCTGCAACTCGGCAACTCCACGCTCGACAACACCTTCGCGGGCATGGCGGCGCGCTTTGCATCGGCGGCGACGGTTTATGTGCCGCACGCCTGGCTCGACGATGCGTTGAACAGCGTGCCGCGTCTCGCTTATCTGACAGGCGCGGCGGGCGTCGCTCCCGTGCAGGCGAAGTTCGCCGTGAGCGAGTCGGGCGCGACCGTGCATCCGGATGGCGCGTTCCTCGCCGCCGATGTCCCGCTTGCCGACGAGCACAATCCCGCCGTTTATTCGGCCGACAGGCTCTCGCTGAAGTCCGCTTCGGGCGACATGCTGCTCGACATGTCGGGCCTTTCGCGTGTCGCGGTGGTGAGCGTGGCGAGCTCAAACGGACAAAGCGGCGTGGTGTATCGCTCGGCGGGCGCCATGCCCGTACTTAGCGACAAGCTGCAACTCTCGCGCGGCGACATTGCCGTGGTGGACGGCAGCGGCGTCCTCAAGCAGTTCGATACCGTGAATCCCGACGAACTCGTCGATGAACCGGCGGGCAGCTCCGACTGGATCACGCGGCACTGGGCGCGCTGGGGCATTCCGGCCGTGCTCGTGGTGTTGTTGCTGGTGCTGATCGCGCTGGCGGGTCAGGCGCGCCGCAGGCATCTGCGCCGGCAGAAGAAGGACAACGGCGCGTGATCCTGGAAACGATCAGGTGGTACGGCCAGATACTCGTCGCCGAGTACTACCAGACACTTGAATACGTCGCGGCGGTGGTGGCGACGATCATCCTGCTGTCGAGTCTCGATGATCTCTTCATCGATATCTGGTTCTGGACCCGCAAGTTCTGGCGGCGCGTGACGGTGGAACGCCGTTACGCGCCGCTCACCGTCGAGCAGCTTTACGCGCGCGACGAGCAGCCGATCGCCATCATGGTGCCCGCCTGGCAGGAGCACGATGTCATCGCGCCGATGATCGAAGACCTCGTGCGCGTGCTCGATTACCGCAGCTATACGATTTTCGTCGGCACCTATCAGAACGATCCGGCGACGATCCGCGAAGTGGAACGCATGCGGCATCGCTACAAGCATTTGCATCGCGTGGAAGTGCCGCACGACGGGCCGACCTGCAAGGCCGACTGTCTCAACTGGCTCGTGCAGGCGATTCTGCGCTACGAGTTCGAGGCGGGCGTGGAGTTCGCGGGGATCGTCATGCACGATAGCGAGGACGTGCTGCATCCCATCGAACTCAAGTTCTTCAACTATCTGCTGCCGCGTAAAGACATGATTCAGTTGCCGGTGGCATCGCTCGAACGCAACTGGTTCGAACTGGTCGCGGGCACGTACATGGACGAGTTCGCGGAATGGCACGCAAAGGATCTGGTCGTGCGCGAAAGTCTCGCGGGTGCGGTGCCCTCCGCCGGCGTGGGCACGTGCTTCTCGCGCCGCGCGATGCTCGCGCTCGTTCGGCAGACCGAGAGTCAGCCGTTCAATACCGAGAGCCTCACCGAAGACTACGATATCGGCGCGCGCATTCTCAAGATGGGCATGCAGTCCATCTTTCCGCTGTTTCCGGTGCAGTTCACGTCGCGCCGCAAGGTGTGGTTCGGCCTGGGTCCCGAGCGCGAGATCACGACCACCATGCCGCTTTGCGTGCGCGAATTTTTCCCCGACACGTTTCGCACCGCGTACCGGCAGCGGGCGCGCTGGACGCTCGGCATCGGCTTGCAAGGTTGGGCGCTGACAGGCTGGAGCGGCACGCTCGCCAACCGCTATCTCTTGCTGCGCGATCGCAAGGGCGTGGTGACGGCGTTCGTCGGCATGCTGGCCTATCTGCTTGCCGTGCAGTTCATGCTGTTCGCGAGCGCTTCGTACTTCGGCTTCACGAATGATTTCTTTCCGTCACCGTTCATCGATTCCGGCTGGCTGCAGGCGCTGCTCGCCGCGAACTTCGTCGCGCTCTTGCTGCGCGTCACGCAGCGCATCGTCTTCACGACGCGGCTTTACGGCTGGGAGCACGGCATTCTGGCGGTGCCGCGCATGGTGATCGGCAACGTGGTCAACTTCATGGCGGTGTCGCGCGCGTGGCGCCTTTTTATCGTGCATGTGGTGACGGGAAGGCGGCTCGCGTGGGACAAGACGATGCACGATTTCCCGAGCGTGGATGGCTTGCGCAGCACGCGTCAGGACCTCGGCGACTTGCTGGTGTCGTGGCAGGCGATCGACCCCGAACGGCTCGAACAGGCGAAGCAGACGGACCATGCGCGCGAAGCGCCGCTCGGACGCGTGCTCGTCACGCGCGGCTGGCTCGACGAGGAGACGCTCGCGGAAGCAATCGCGTTTCAGGCGGACTTGCCGCGTGGAAGGTTCGACGTGGCTCGCATGCAGAACGAGCCGGGCGTCGCGGTGCCGCCGGAAACGCTCGTGCGCCTGCGCGCCATGCCCCAGGGCGCCGATGCGAACGGCAACGCGATCTTCGTGAGCGCCAGTCTGCTCGATGACGCGGCGCTCGCCGAATTGCGCGAAGCGACCGGCTGCGCGGTATCGATCAACGTGGTGCGCGAAAGCGAGATCGCGGCAGGCTTGCGGATGTTGCGCGATGTGGGCGTGTCGGCGCTTTCCGGCGACGAGCAGACGGCCGCGAAGGCGGTGAACGACGAGGCTGCGCGCGGCGTGCCCTTGCTTGGCGACATCATGATCGAGATGGGCCTCGTCACGCGCCGCGCGTTCGAAACGGCGTTGCAGAATTATCGGCCGGAGCGGCATGGACGTATCGGCGATTACATGGTCGCCGAACGCGTGATTACGAGCGAAGCGCTCGCTTCGGCGGTGGGCGAGCAACGGCGCCGGTATGCGAAGCGGGCGGGTGGGCAATGAAGCGCTATCGTGCGCGCCTGCGTGGCGAAGAATCGGCTGTGCGGGAAGGAATCGATTTGGTTGCGAGAAAGCATGGGGCTCGATTGCACACCGGAACGATGCCCGATCGTCAGGGGCCGAACGCGCGCCGGATGACGCCGCCGGCAACGCGCGCGACATCCCGCGTCGCTCGCGTCATGTTCTGGACCGCCGCGATGATGTGCGCGAGCGGTCACGCACACGCCGATGAAACCTTGCCCTTGCAATTGAGCGGCGCGCCGTATCGCATTGCGCGCGACGCTTATGCGGCGTTCGGCGAACATCGATATGCCGATGCCACCGCGTCGGCGCGCGAGGCGATTCGGCAGCGGCCGGACGTCGTGGGTTTGCGCGTGCTGCTGGCCAATTCGCTGGCGGCGCGTGGCCGTCTGAAAGAAGCGAGCCACGAACTGTCCAATGCGATCGCGCAACTCGGACCCGTGCCCGCATTGATCTCGCGCCGCCGGCAGATCGATACGTCGATCGCGGGCGGTGGCGAAGGGCATCCGGGCGGTGGCGGCGCCGGCGATCTGCAAGGTCCGGCGCTCGTGGCCGCGCGCGCGGCGTATCGCGATTTCGGCAAGAAGGATTACGCGGCGGCCGTGCGCGAGAGCCGTGAAGCCGTGCGTCTCGCGCCGCAAGTCGAGCGCTTGCGCTATCTGCTCGTTGATTCGCTCGCCGCTTCCGGCGACGATCCCGCAGCCTACGCCGCCGCCGCCGATGCCGCGCGTCGCTTCGGCGAGAACAACGAATTGCGCACGCGGCGGCGTTATATCGGCGATCGGCTGGCGCCGGTGGAATCGAAGGCGGCGTATGCGGCGCGTGCGAATGGCGATCTCGTCGAAGCGGAAAGCCATGCGCGCAAGGCGGTGGCGTTCGCGCCGTCGCGGATGGAGTTTCGCACGCAGTTGCTCGAAACCCTCTTCGCGCGTGGCGATCTGGCGGGCGTGGAAGCGGCGGCGAGCGATTGCATCGCGATCGATCGCAACGACGCGCTCTGGTGGACCTTGCGCGGTTATGCGCGTGCGGCGCGCGGCGCGAATGCGGACGCGGATTTCGCGCACGCGTTGGCGGTGGCGCCGGAGTCGCTGTCGCAGGCGGGGGATACGCGGGCGAACGTTGGGGCGCAGGCGGATGATGAGAACGATGGTGGCGCGATGAGCGTTGCTTCCTCGGCATTGCGGAATCAGCGCCAAAGTGACGCTGCCAGTGCAAAGACAAGCGCCGACCCCTCAGACCCAAGCAGCGCGATGCTCGCTGGTTCGGCGGCAGTGCGCCATCGACAACGCGGCAGCGAAGCTACGGATGCAAACGTGAACGCCGACACGCAAGGCAGCGCCATGCGCGCCGACCCCACGGGCATCGAACTGGAACGCGTGTTGATCGCCGAAGGCGACGCGCGCCGCGCCGAAGCCGCGGCTTCCGGCGAAAACGTGATGTTCGACGAAGCCGATGCGCGCCGCGCCAATCCGTCAATTGCGGGCGTAACGCAGTCGCGCGGCAACCAAGCCACGAACGACGTGGCCTCGACGAGCGGCGAAGCCGCTTCCGCAGCCGAACGTCGATATCGCGATGCCCGTGTGGCACGCACGATCATCGCCGATGTGCGGCTCGCGCAGAACCGTCCGCAAGCCGCGCTCGATGCGCTGCCGTACGTATCGCAACGAAACGCCGCCGCGCTCGACGATGCCGACGCAGCCATCGCTCTACGCCGTCAGCGCGCAAAGACGATGCTGCAAATGGCCGCCGCCGCGCAGAACGACATCGACCCGCGTGCGCGGCCGACCTTCGATTGCCGCGAAGACCGCTACGGCGCATCGTGCGATGTCTACGCCCACGACCCCGCGCTCGCCGACACGCGCGCCGCACGCTTGGCCGAACGCGATGGCAAGCATGGCGAGGCCATCGACCACTGGCGCAATGCAGTCGCCGCCGTACCCGACGATCCGCAATTGCACATCGCGCTGATCGATGCGCTCGCGGCGGCGGGAAAAACGCGCGAGGCATCGAAGGAAGCGCGCGCGGCTATCGACGCCAATCTGCTCGATTCGATGAGCGACCTGCAGGCGGCCTTCATCGCGTCGCGGGCGGGCGAGCGGCAGCTTGCGCTGGACCGTTTCGCACGCGCTGAACGAAGCGGGACATTGCCACCGGGCGCGCAAGCCGATGCGGGTTATGCCGCGCTTTCGATGCATCGCAACGATGAAGGCGCGCGCTATCTCGAACGCGCGATGGATCGCACCGCGAGCGCGCCTCACGCAGACGACGCGCTCCCGCCGCAAGCCGTGTACGACGCGCGCGCGGCGCACGCCGAAGCCACCCGCGACTGGGGCTTCAGCATGAACGTGAACTATCGCGGCAGCGGCGCGCAGCAGGGCTTTGCGTTCAACCCGACGCCCGGCCTGTCGAGCAACTGGCAAGCGGGCGCGGAGGCGTACTGGCGCCCGTTCGGCAGCCTCGGCGACCGCATGTTCGAAGTCTATGCGCGCGGTTACGAGAACTTCGGCGTGCAGGGTAGCGGACCGTCGGGATCATCGACGTTGCAGGCCGCGTTGGGTGCGCGCGTGAAGCCGTTTGCATCAGTGAATGCGATCTTCGCCATCGAAAAGATCTTGCCGATAGGCTCGGACGTGCGCTCCGACTGGCTCGCGCGCGCGGCCTATTCGACCGGTTTCGGCGACACGCGCCGCCTCGACGTGCCGAGTTGGTGGACCGGCACGTTCTACGGCGAGGCGGGCCATTACCTTGTGAATCCGTCGACGTATGCGACCGCGAACGCGCGGCTCGGACGCACGTATCGTATCGATTCGATCAGCCCGCGCCTCACCGTGTTTCCGCATGCGGTGGTCGGCGTGGACTACGATTCTGCAATCGATCGCAGCGTGCCGGTGGGCATCGGCGCGGGCGTGGCGGCGCGTTACTGGTTCCGTGGCGATGGTTACGATACGACGCGCTCGTTCGTCGATATATCGGTGCAATATCGCGTGCGCGTGGCTGGCGACGATCGCGCGAAGGGCGTGTTCTTCGGTGCGGTATTCTCGTACTGATGGCGCTCATGCTGCCGATGGGTTGGATGCAGTGCAGGTCTTGCATGTACGAGGTTTATGACATGTTCGCGGGTCATGCGTTTGCACGGCGATTACGCGCTTCGTTGTTCGCGGGGCTCAGTGTGCGCGGCGCTCGGTCGCTTGCTTCGTCGCCTGTAAGTGCGGGCGGCGGCGTCGATCAGTCGCCTGGATTGGGCTCGCAGGCAGATGCAATCGCAAGCGCGTTGCCCGCGCGGACTTCGCGCGCCGTTATCCGTGTGATGACGACGGCGTGCGTGTTCGCATCGATATGCTTCGCGAGCGCGGCGCCGGCGCAACCGCCGCGCATCGTCTCCGGCATCGTCTGGCAGCCGGACAACACGTTTTACGATCCGCACGGCGACTGGGACAAGCTTGGCGCGCACGAACTGATCGTCCAATGGACGGCGGTCGATGGCATCTCCTTCGTGCCCGGCGCGGGCTTTCGGCCGGCGCCGCGCATGCCGGACTGGGAGCGCATTGGACGTGAGCCTTGGGCACGCGATGTGATCATCGGCTTGTCGGGACGTTTCAGCGAAGCGGTGGCGCGTGCGAATGCGGCGCAGCTTTCCATCGAGTCGATGCGTCTGGCGGATGTCGTCTTGCCGGTGCACGTGACGGGCTACTACTTTCCCGTCGAGATCGATCCGACCTGGCAGGATGCGAGCGCGCTGCGCACCTTGCTCGATGCGTTGCCCCGGCCGCTCTGGATCAGCGTCTACGATCGCGCGAACGTGGGTGGGAGTGCGATCGCCGAATGGCTCGATGGCTGGCTGCCGCGCGATGTCGGTGTGCTATTGCAGGATGGATGCGGCGTCTATGCGCGCGAACCGCGAGTAGCGCGGCAATATGCGGATCAGCTTGCGGCGCGCCTGGGGCGCCATCGCGTGAGAATAATCGCGGAGGCGTTTCGACCGAATGTCGGTGGCGGATTTCGCTCCGCAACGGTCGATGAATTGAAGCCGCAGATCGATGCTTATCGCGGATATAAAACCTATCTTTTCGATGGGCCGCATTATGTGTCGAACGAGCTCGTACAGGGATTGATGCAGGCGTATTCTGTTAGGAGCTATGGGGTGCGATAGAGATTTTTTGAATATTTTGTGTTTATGGTTCCGCTTTGTAGGTGGTAGGCGTCAAATCTCGAGTAACGCGCAAGTCAATCCAGGCAATTCTTTATCTTTTATGACCTATTGGATAGCCCGCTGCCGCCACGTCGCAGAGGCTTTGAATTATTACGTCTGGTATGAACGACTCAGCGACTGATCCATAAGTTTCGTGACGGACTACCTTAGCGTTTCAAATCAGTGAAACCACAACTAAGGAAGTCGTCGTTACAAAAAGAAAGAAGGATCAGCCGCGTGGACTTATCCCATTTGCAATGGCGCGGAAATAGAAGGCCTGCAACGTAGAGATGGATTCAAAAATGAGTACGCAAGATGCAACGGTAACGCAAACCGAAAAGGCGTTTCGAGAAGCACTAGCCTTACGTCCAGATTCTCCTGCCGCACATAACAACTTCGGCGTCTTTCTCATGCAGGTCGGGCGTTTGGCGGAATCAGAAGTCATATTACGCAGGGCCATTGAACTTCGACCCGATTCGGCGGATATCGCGCTCAATCTCGGCGCCGTCCTGTTCCAGCTCAAACGTTTTGCCGACGCTGAGCCGCTGGTTCGCCGCGCGTTGACACTTCGCCCTGGCTTTGCAATGGCAAGTCATGTGCTCGGCTGCATATTGCGAGATAGTGGTCGTGCCGATCTCGCTGAAATTGCTTTTCACGACGCCATCGCCCTTCAGCCGCAACATTTCGACGCACATATCAGTCTTGGAGCAATAGCGCGATCGAGTGGCCGTCTCACAGAGGCTGAAGAGATAAGCAGACGAGCTATCGAGATTCGCCCGACGGCGACCGAGGCACACTGCCTACTCGGCGACGTGATGTTCAACGCCGGCCGAGACGATGAAGCTCTTGCTTCGTACCGGCAAGTTTCGGCTCTCGATCCAACTAACGGCTTTGGGCATTGCGGGGTAGCGCTTGTGCAGCAGCGGCGTGGCGAGTGGGCCGAAGCCGAACTGTGCCTTCGCCGAGCGATATCTCTGCAACCCGAATCGTTCGAAGCTCGTCTAAATCTAAGTGCCTTGCTCACCGATTTCAACCGACTACAGGAGGCGGAAACCTGGTTGCGCGAGGCGATTGCCCTGCGTCCGCAGAGTGCGGGGGCTAAGTTTGGCCTTGGCATCCTGCTGTTGAGAATGGGTCGATATGAAGAAGGGTGGGAATTTTTCGAAGAAAGGAACTCCGACTCGTTTGACTACGCCACTTTTGGCCTGATAGAACGGAAGGCAAGGGCGGTGTCGATTGTCGCGTGGCAAGGCGAGTCCCTTCAGGACAAGTCTTTACTAGTTGTTTTCGAGCAGGGCCTCGGTGATGCAATTCAGTTCGTGCGTTTCATGCCGCTCCTCAAAACGGCGGGCGTCGCTCGATTGACAGTGGCCTGTAATCACGGGCTTTTCGCATTGTTTCAGGGCGTCGAAGGTATCGATTCCATCATCGATATCGGTGTGCAACCCGGCGCAGCCGATTACGACCGCTGGTGCTTCTCAATGAGTGTTCCGGGGCTCATGCATATGACGCTACATGGCATTCCTTGGCGGGCGCCGTACGTTAAGCTGCCAAGTGAGCGTCTCGAAGCTTGGGCCAAGCGCATGAGCGGGTTGAGTGCGCGACGATCCTTGAAAGTTGGGCTTACCTGGGCGGGTTCGCCCGCGCTTGGCAATTTCAGGAGCGGTCCCGATCAAACGAAACTCGATGCTTTGCGATCGCTACACTTTCGGAACCTCCTTCCGCTGCTGGATAACCCCAGCGTGACTTTCTTCAGCTTGCAGCACGGCAAACCCCGAACGCAGCTTGCCGAGGTTTCACCGCATGGCGAAGTCATCGACTTGATGAACGACGCCAACGACTTGGTCGATACGGCGTGCATCATCGAGCAGTTGGATCTGGTGATCAGCGTCGATACATCCGTCGCCCATCTAACAGGTGCGCTTGGAAAGCCGGTATGGATATTGAATCGATTCTCGGGTGACTGGCGTTGGCTCGATGATCGCGAAGACTCGCCCTGGTATCCGTCTGCGCGGTTGTTTCGGCAGAAGCGGCGTGGCGATTGGGATGAAGTGATAGAGCGCGTCCGAGACAGTCTGATCAAGCTCGCAATGGCTTCGGTCACGACCTGATCGACAAGCCCTGCGCCATGGGGGCGGCTCATATGCGTGGCTTCGTCAACACCCCTCAAAGCATCGGCATATGCAAATGATGCGGATCGGCCAGCATATCGGCCACCCGCTTCAAAGCCTCCCTGCAATCCTCGCGATTCTGCGGTCCACCCAGACACAAGCGCAACGCATTAGGCGGATTGCCATCCGTTGAAAACGCCGCGCCCGCAACGGCTCCGATCCCCTGATTACGCAACTGCAACGCCAATTCCGAAGCGCTCCAGTCACACAAGTCGGGCACGGGCAACCAGAGATGAAAGCCATGCGGATGCGCGCTAAACGGAAAGTCGCGCAACGCCTGCGCCGCAATCGCCTGCCGCGCGATCGATTCCTCGCGCATGGCATCGAGCACGTCGGCGGCGGTGCCGTCGTTGATCCAGTGCGTCGCCAGCAGCACCGTATATGGGCTCGGCATCACTGTCGTCGCGCGCAACGCGCCAGCGATCCGCTGCGTCTGCCGTGGCGTCGGCGCCTTGAGATACGCCACGCGCAAGCCCGCACCGAAGGTCTTCGATAAGCCCGTGACGTGATAAGTCAGCTCGGGCGCGAGCGCGGCAAGCGGCGCGGGCGCATCGAGCGGCAACATGCCGTACGGTTCATCCTCGATGATCGGCACGTTATAGCGCATGGCGACATCCGCCAATGCCTCGCGTCGTTGCGCGCTGATGGTCAACGTACTCGGGTTCTGCAAGGTCGGATTGCAGTAGAAGCCGCCTGGCTTCTCCGTCTTGCAAAGCGCTTCGAACGCATGCGGCAGCGGCCCCTCGTCGTCGCGCGGCAACGCCTGCAAGCGAACCCCGAGTTGCGATGCGATAGCCTTGATGCCAGGATACGCCAGCGTATCGAGACAGATCATCTCGCCCGGCCGCGCAAGCTGCGAAACAAGCGCCACCAACGCGCTATGAATGCCGGGACAGACGAGCACCGTATCGTCCTCGCAATCGGGCAGTCGCATGCGCAGCCATACACGGCCCGCCGCGCGATCCGCCGCCGTCCCGCCGAAGTCCTGATAGCGCAACAACTGCCACGGGTCCGCACTCTGCATCAGACTGGCCGCCGATGCCCGCAAGCGCGCCGTCAACCCGGGCGGCTCGGGCGGCATGTTCATCGACATCTCGACGCTGCTGCCGCCCGCCAGCGGCAAGGTCTGCGTTCGGCCGCGCACGAAGGTGCCGCTGCCCGCGCGCAGATCCAGCAAGCCGCGTTTGCGTGCTTCCGCATAAGCGCGCGCCACGGTCGTGTAGTTGAGGTTCAGGACGTCGGCGAGATCGCGCAGTCCCGGCAGACGATCGCGCGGACGCAAGCGACCGCTCGCGAGATCTTCCTCGATGAGATCGGGAATCGTCAGATAAGCAGGCTTGCGGCTCTCTTCGAGCTTCCTGATCCAGTGATGCGCGGGCTGATTCATAGGGGCGATTCCCTTGTGTGCATGCGATCAGCCAAGCATGCCGCATCAAAAAAGATCGCATAAGCCTGGACGAGCTGATTGCATTGATCGCATCGATGCACGGCTTCGGTGTCGCGCGCACCAGCGCCATGCGTGTCTGCGCCGAATTCGTGCGCGCGATCTTCATTGATTGCATCGACAAAACGTCGCGAAGCGTTACCCATCATGGCGCGTGAAAATTTTTTCGGCGCGCATCGCCGCAGCGCTTTTTATTGATCGCGAAGTGATTGCATTTCGCGGGCCAATCATTGGCATATCCGTTGCGTTTGTAGGCTCGCCGTCGCGACAACTCGATGCGCGCCATATCAGACACCACCATCGGAGAATGCCATGCCCGCAGTCACGCAACCGCTTCACAAGAACGGCGATTATCTGGTCGACTACGAAGAGAAGGTCTTCGAGGATGTCAAAGCCGAGCCCGGCGAAAAAGCGCTCGTCACGTTTCATACGGTCGCGTTCGAAGGCTCGATCGGCTTCGTGAATCTGCTGCAGGCAACGCGTCTGCAACGCAAGGGTTTCGATACTTCCGTGCTGCTCTACGGCCCCGGCGTCACGCTCGGTCTGCAACGCGGCTTTCCCACGCTTGGCGACGAAGCCTTCCCCGGTCATCTCAACTTCAACAAGCAACTACAGAAGTTCATGGCCGAAGGCGGCAAGGTCTATGCATGCCGATTCGCGTTGCAAGCGCTGTATGGGCACGGCGAAGCGTCGTTGATCGAAGGCATCCGGCCGATCAGTCCGCTCGATGTCCTCGACATCCAGCTGCTCCATCGAAAGGATAACGCGCTGATCATTCATACGTGGACCGTCTGACGATCATGGCCGCACAGAGCGCAAAACGCATCGTCCGCGCGGCGGCCGTGCAGATCACGCCCGACTTCGAGCGGCCCGACGGAACGCTCGACAAGGTGTGCACGGCTATCGACGAAGCCGCCGCGAAAGGCGTGCAGTTGATCGTGTTCCCCGAAACCTTCGTGCCGTACTACCCGTACTTCTCGTTCGTGCGCGCGCCGGTTGCCATGGGCGCCGATCACATGAAGCTTTACGAACAGGCGGTCGTGGTGCCGGGACCGGTCACGCATGCAGTCGCCGAACGCGCGCGGCTCGGCAATATCGTGGTCGTGCTCGGCGTGAACGAACGCGATCACGGCAGCCTCTACAACGCGCAACTCATCTTCGATACCGACGGCAAGCTGTTGCTCAAGCGCCGCAAGATCACGCCGACGTATCACGAACGCATGGTCTGGGGACAGGGCGATGCAGCGGGTCTCAAGGTCGTGGATACGAGCATTGGACGTGTCGGTGCGCTTGCTTGCTGGGAGCACTACAACCCGCTCGCGCGCTATGCGTTGATGACCCAGCACGAAGAGATCCACTGCAGTCAGTTTCCCGGCTCGCTCGTCGGGCCGATCTTCGCGGATCAGATCGAAGTGACGATCCGTCATCACGCGCTGGAGTCCGGCTGCTTCGTCGTCAACGCGACGGGCTGGCTCACCGAGGCGCAGATCGAAGCCATCACGCCCGATCCGAATCTGCAGCGCGCGCTGCGTGGCGGCTGCAACACCGCGATCGTTTCGCCCGAAGGCCAGCACGTGGTCGAGCCGTTGCGCGAAGGCGAGGGCATGGTCATCGCCGATTTGGACATGTCGCTCATCACCAAGCGCAAACGCATGATGGATTCGGTCGGCCATTACGCGCGACCCGAGTTGCTGAGTCTTGCGATCAACGACCGTCCCGCCATGCCCGTCATGCCATTCACCGGAGCCTCATACGATGAGCGCCAGAGAGAACCTGCCAGCGTCGAGCCGGCAATTGATGACTGAGCTTCAGTCGGCGGGCCTGCGGCTCGTCGATCCGCGCGCCGGCGTTTCGAGCCGGCGCGGCGGCGCGGGGCCATCGGATCACAAGGCCGTCACCGTCGATGGCGTGACGATCATGGTGCCCGTGCATACGAGCACCGCGTGGAACTCGCCCTTCGTCGCGGGCGAAGCGGACGCGAACGGCACGAGCGCGTTGATGCGCAATGCGATCCCTATCGCGAGCATCAGCTTCCCCAAAGCGCCGCGTTTCTATGCGATGCAGACGCTCGACGGCGTGCCGTACTCGCACATCGCCACCTTGCACAGCAAGGACGTGCTCGCGACGACGGTGCTGCAAACCTGCATCCGCTATGAAAGCCGCCGCAAGTCGTGCAAGTTCTGCGCGATCGGGCAATCGCTCGCGGCGGGGCGCACCATCGCGCACAAGACGCCCGAGCAGCTTGCCGAAGTGGCGCGCGCGGCGGTTCTGCTCGATGGCGTGAAGCATATGGTCCTCACGACCGGCACGCCGCCCACGCCGGATCGCGGCGCAAAAGTGCTGTGCGACAGCGCGTTCGCCATCAAGGCCGCCGTCGATCTGCCGATTCAGGCGCAGTGCGAACCGCCCGATGACGACCGCTGGTTCGAGCGCATGAAGGCAAGCGGCATCGATACGCTCGGCATGCATCTCGAAGCGGTGACGCCCGCCGTGCGCGATCGCATCATGCCGGGCAAGGCCAGCGTGCCGATGTCGCGTTACATGGAAGCGTTCAAGGCAGCCGTCGCCGTCTTCGGACGCGGACAGGTCAGCACGTACATTCTCGCCGGCCTCGGCGATAGCGCGCAGTCGATCATCGACATGTCGCGCGAGTTGATTGCGCTCGGCGTGTATCCGTTCGTCGTGCCGTTCGTGCCGATCAGCGGCACGCCGCTCGAAGACCATCCCGCGCCGGAGCCGGAATTCATGCGTTCGGTGCTGGCGCCCATCGGCTCGATGCTCGCCGAAGCACAGATGCGCTCGACCGATATCAAGGCCGGCTGCGGCAAGTGCGGCGCGTGTTCGTCGCTTTCATCGTACGAGGTGTGATCATGTTCGTCGAAGCCGATGTGCCCGATCTCGATTACTCGCCGGTCGAATATCGCGTGAAGTGGGCGACGCTGTCGTGGGAAGCGAGCGAAGCCTACAAGCTGCGGCGCGCGGTGTTCTGCATGGAGCAAGGGATATTTATCGGCGATGACCGCGACGCTATCGACGAACGCGCGCAACTGCTCGTCGCGCTGAGTTGCGTGGCGGGCATGCCGGAACAGGTCGTCGGCACGGTGCGCATCCACGAGGAAGAGCCCGGCGTGTGGTTCGGCTCGCGCCTTGCCGTGCACGCTGCGTTTCGCTCGCACGCGAAGATCGGCGCGACCTTGATCCGGCTTGCGGTATCGAGCGCGCATGCGTTGGGCTGCGAGACGTTTCTCGCGCACGTGCAGTCGCAGAACGCGCCGCTCTTTGCGCGCCTGCGCTGGGATTCGCTCAAGGAGGAAGCCATTTTCGGGCGCCCGCATCATCTGATGCAGGCGCAACTCGATGCGTATCCGCCGTGCGTCACGCCGCAAAGCGGCTTCGTCGCGCTGGCGCGCAAGCCGTCATGAGCACGTTGTCTGCACTGGTCGAGCGTTTGCGCGAGAGCCGCGGCTTTCGCCACAAGCGCGATATCGCGGATGTCGTGAGCCGCTTGCCCGACAACCGTCTCGATCTTTCGCGAGCGGTTGCAATCGGCGACGACTGCGCGGCTATTCGCGATGGCGACGGCTTTCTGCTCTTCGCCATCGAAGGCATGGTCAGTGACTTCGTGCGCGCCATGCCGTGGTTCGCGGGCTATAGCGCGGTCATGGTCAACGTGAGCGATATCTATGCGATGGGCGGCCGCCCGCTCGCCGTAGTCGATGCGTTATGGAACGCGAATATCGAAGACGCCTCCGAAGTGCTCGCGGGCATGACGGCTGCATCGGCGACCTACGGCGTGCCTGTCGTCGGCGGACATAGCAACGTGCAGAGCGACGGCGCGCAACTCGCGGTGGCCATTCTCGGCCGCGCCCGCAAGCTCTTGACGAGTTTCGATGCACGACCCGGCGACGCGCTTCTCATGGCCGTCGATCTGCGCGGCAAGTATGAAGACCCGTATCCGTTCTGGAATGCGTCGACCGATGCGCCGCAAGGCCGTGCGCGCGACGACTTCGAGATACTGCCCGCGCTCGCCGAAGACGGACTCTGCGATGCAGCGAAGGACATCAGCATGGCGGGCGCGCTCGGCACCGCGCTCATGCTGCTCGAATGTTCGAAGGCGGGCGCTCGTATCGATCTCGATGCCATCCCGCGTCCCGCTGACGCCGACCTCGAACGCTGGCTCACCGCCTTTCCGAGCTTCGGCTTCGTGCTGTCGGTGCGCCCCGAACATGTCGATGCCGTGCGCGCGCGTTTCGAAGCCCGTTCGCTGGCGTGCGCCGCGATCGGCTCGGTGGATGCGTCGCGCGAAGTGGTCGTCGAACGTGGCGGGGAAAGCGCGCTGTTATGGAATCTGCGGGAAGAAGGCTTCATTTGCGCGAGGAGCGCGACATGATGCGCATAGGCTTGCTCACGCATTCGGTGAATCCGCGCGGGGGTGTCGTGCATAGCCTCGAACTCGCGCGTGCGCTCCACGAAAGCGGCCACCTCTTGACGATCTTTGCGCCCGCGCGTGAAGGCGAATCCATGTTCCGCGCATCGCC
Organism: Caballeronia sp. GACF4; assembly: GCF_023631025.1. NCBI lineage: Bacteria > Pseudomonadati > Pseudomonadota > Betaproteobacteria > Burkholderiales > Burkholderiaceae > Caballeronia > Caballeronia sp. GACF4. Next base: position 260,551 of record NZ_JALQDW010000025.1, on the reverse strand, counting down.
GTGCCGCGTGGTGCTGGCGCGCGTGGCCGGAACGCGCGATGGTCTCGTCGCAATGGTCGATGAGCGCATCCGCGCGCTGAAACATGCGCTGATCGAAGAAGGCGCGGAGAGCTTCGATGTTCTCCATGCGCAAGACAGCATTGGCGGCAATGCGCTCGCCGAGCTTAAAGCGGAAGGCTGCGTCAAGGGATTCGTGCGTACCGTTCATCATCTCGACAATTTCGACGATGCGCGTCTTTCGCACTGGCAACGTCGCGCGTGGCAAGACGCCGACGCCGTGCTCTGCGTCAGCGATGCATGGACGCGCACGATGTACGACACGCATGGCGTGCATGCGCGCACGGTGAGAAACGGCATCGACAGAACGCGTTATGCGGCGCGCGCGGACCGACAGCGCGACGAGTTACGCAAGCGCTTCGCGATAGGCGCGGGGCGGGTCGTGCTGGCTGTGGGCGGCATAGAGGCGCGCAAGAACACGCTCATGCTGCTCGAAGCGTTTGCGCTGCTGCGTGCGCAACGGCCATCGGCGCAACTGGTGCTTGCCGGCGGCGCGAGCCTGCTCGACCACGACGCCTACACGCGCCGCTTTCTTGCGCGTGCAGCCGAGCTCCGCCTCGATCACACGCAAGTGATCCTTACCGGTCCCTTGCCCGACGATCAGATGCCCGCGCTGTTCAGCATCGCCGATGTCGTCTCCATGATCTCGCTACGCGAAGGCTTCGGCCTGGTCGTACTCGAAGCGCTGGCGAGCGCCAAACCCGTCGTGATCTCGCATATCGAACCGTTCACCGACTATCTCGACGATCGAACCTGCATCTTCACCGATCCACATGACGCCGCTTCGATTGCCAAGGCGCTTGCAAAAGCAATGGACGGTGCACACGACATCGATTTCGATCAAGCCGTGCCGGCCTTGCTCGACCGCTACACATGGCAGGCGAGCGCTGCGCATCATCTCGACATCTACGGCAAGTGGCTGCAAAGCCTGCCGCTCACGACCGTCTAAAGGAACGCCACCATGCCTGTCATGCACTTTCGAATTCGCTGGCCCGATGGCGTCGAAGCGAACTGTTATTCGCCGTCCACGGTCGTCGGCGAATTCTTCACACCGGGCAACACCTATCCCGTCGATGACTTCGTCGCGCGCTCACGCGAGGCGCTGACGATAGGCTCCGAGCGCGTGCGCGAGAAGTACGGCTTCGCGTGCTCGGCCGCGATGGATCAACTTGCGCAGATCGAAGCCGACGCGGGCCGCTTCGATGCAAGACCCGGCGCGCTCGTCACCGTGCTCGCGCTCGATTGAAGTCCTTGAATCAAAGGGAATCGGAACATGTCGAACGTCACTTCCACAGAGACGCATTACAGCGTGATCGTCGTTGGCGGCGGGCAGGCCGGGCTGTCGGTCAGCTACTTTCTGCAGCAGGCGAGCATCGATCATCTCGTGATCGAGAAAGCGACCGTCACGCATACCTGGCGCACGCAGCGCTGGGACACCTTCTGCCTCGTCACGCCGAACTGGCAATGCGCGTTGCCGGGCTACCCGTACACCGGCGCGGACCCGCATGGCTTCATGAAGAAGGATGAGATCATCGACTATCTCGATGGCTTCATCGCGAAGGTCAATGCGCCCGTGCTCGAGCAGACCGCCGTGTTACGCGTGCAACGTGATGCAGCGGGCCGCTATGCCGTGAAGACCACGCAGGGCGAGTTCACGGCGGATCAGATCGTGGTGGCATCGGGCGGCTATCACACGCCTATCGTCCCGCGCATGGCCGAACGCTTGCCGCAGGAGATCGCGCAGGTGCAGTCGTCGGAATATCGCAATGCGGATCAGTTGCCACCGGGCGCGGTGCTCGTCGTCGGATCGGGCCAGTCGGGCGCGCAGATCGCGGAGGACTTGCATCTCTCGGGACGCAAGGTGCATCTCGCCGTGGGCGAAGCGCCGCGTTGCGCGCGGTTCTATCGCGGACGCGACGTGGTCGACTGGCTCGCGGACATGCGCTACTACGAAATGCCCGTGACGGATCATCCGTTGCGCGAAGGCGTGCGCGACAACACCAATCACTACGTGACGGGCCGCGACGGCGGCCGCGATATCGACCTGCGCCGCTTTGCACAGGAAGGCATGGAATTGTTCGGGCGGCTGCAGGATCTCCGCGATGGCAAGCTGCGTTTTGCGCCCAACCTGCGCGCGAATCTCGACGAAGCCGACGATATCTACAACCGCATCAACATGAGTATCGATGGCTTCATCGACAAGCATGGCATCGACGCACCCGCAGGCGAACGCTACGAACCCGTGTGGCAGCCGCAAGACGAGCGCACCGAGCTTGCGTTGACGGACAGCGGGATCACGTCGGTGGTGTGGTGCATCGGCTTCACGCCGGACTTCAGCTGGCTCGATGCGCCGGTCTTCAACGGACGCGGCTACCCGACGCACCGGCGCGGCGTGACAGCCACGCCCGGCATCTACTTCGTGGGCTTGCCGTGGTTGCACACATGGGGCTCGGGCCGCTTTTCGGGCGTCGCGCGCGACGCGCAATTTATCGTCGATGCGATCTGTGCCGAACGGGCCGCCACGGTCGATCAGATATCGATCGCGTGCGCCTGATGCTTGACGCGAGTGAAACGGCCCGCGCTAAAACGAACAACGAAGCGGGCCTTGGCCACACATTCACTTCACCGATGCAGCGCTATTGAGCTGTGCATAGTCGGCGGGCATGGCGCCGGACGTCAGCACGGTGGCAGGCAGATGCTGCGTGTCTTCCGCCGATACGGCGCCGACGAACTTCCAGCCGGCCGGCATCTTCACGAACGTGTAGCCCGTGGGTTGATCCACGAACACCGAATAAACCGGACTCGCTTGCGACACGACAGGCGCGGCGGTTTGCGCAAACGAAACCAGCGGCGCGGCCAGAACGAACGCGGCGGCCAAGGCGGTAATAGATGATTTCATGTTGATGCTCCAGAAAGCTGAATTGTGTAATGATCGACACACATATTAAAACACTGGTCCGTGCAAAGGTCCAGATATTTTGTTACGATCAACACAGAATTCAGAATTCCATGGAACGCACCAATCGCGTGCCACGTCGTTCATAAAAACGGAGACGACATGACGCTGCATCGAGATGAAGTCTTGGAGACGGTTCACAAGACGCGTGGCCGACCGCGCGCCTTCGACCGCGACGCCGCCCTCAGGCGCGCGATGGAAGTGTTCTGGGCCAAGGGTTTCGACACCTGTTCCATGGCCGATCTCGTCGATGCCATGGGCATCAACTCGCCGAGCCTTTATGCCGCGTTCGGCAGCAAGGAAGACTTGTACCGCGAGGCGATCGCGCTCTATTCCGCCGCGGAAGGTGGCGCGGCGGTGCGCCAGTTGCGCGCGCACGAGTCCGCGCGCGACGGTTTGCGCGCCATGTTCCGCACGAGCATTGAGCTTTTCACGAGCGGGACGGGGCCACGCGGCTGCATGATCTTTCTGGGCGGCATGTCGGTGGCGCCGGAGCACGGCGAGTTGCGCGACGAGTTGCGCAAGATTCGCCGTCAGGTGGCAAGCGCCATCGCCGCGCGGCTCAACGATGCGCGCAAACACGGCGAGCTCCATGCCAACGCGGACATCCATGCGCTCGCTGCGCTTTGCATGACGCTCTTCGCGGGCTTGTCCATCGAGGCGCAGGATGGCGTGCGTCGCAACGCGCTGTACGCCGCGATCGATCAGTTCATCGCGAGCTTGCCGTTCGAATCGAAATGAAAGCGCCGCTCAAGGCCGACACGCACATCTGGCGCGCGCCGGAACTCGGCGCGGAACTGCTGCGCGGCCGCTTTGCCGATTTCTCCTACGACGTCCATGCGCACGACACCGCCTGTTTCGCGCTGCTGACGGGCGGCGCCATCCGCATCCGCATGCGCGGCACGGAGTTTGTGGCGCGACGTGGCGACCTCTACGCCATCGACGCCGATGAACCGCACGCGGGCTGGCCCGTCGACGAAGCCGGCTGGACGCAGCGCACACTCTATGTCGATGTCGCGCATCTGCGTGCGCTCGCGGGCGACGAACGTATGCGCGGCGGAGGGCTGATCGGCCCGATCATTCGCGATCCGGCGTTGTGCGCGGCGCTTCACGATGTGCACCGGTCATCGGAAGAGCAGGGACCGTCGCTGTATCGCGACGAGCGGTATTTGCAGTTCGCGGCGCGTCTCACCGGCCGGCATATGACGGATCGCACGAAGGACGCAAAAGCGCCGCGCGAACCGCGCGCCGTGGCGGCCGCGCGCGGGTTTATCGACGAACGTCTGGGCGAGCAGGTGCATCTGGAGGATATCGCGGAGGCGGCGAATTTGCCGCCCTATCGCTTGTTTCGCGCCTTCAGTCGTGAAACCGGCATGACGCCGCACGAGTATCAGCGGCAGGCGCGCGTGCGCGTCGCCATGGCGTTGATCCGCGATGGCGGCGCGTTGAGCGATATCGCGGCCGCGACCGGTTTCGCGGATCAGGCGCATCTCACGCGCACTTTCCGCCGCATGCTTGGTGTCACGCCAGGCGCATACAAGACGGCGACGCGTTGAATCGAAGCAAGTTTATTTAAGCAGGCCGAGATTCGCGACCGCTTTGCTGACGGGCTTCTTGTCGCCGATCAGCGCGAGACCGACATAGCGCAAGGCCTCGGTTTCCACGCTGGCGACGGCATCGCGGAAGGCGTCGTAATCGGTCGTTTGCTGGCCTTGCACGGGAAACGTCACGACATCGCACGATGCGGCCGCGGCCTTCGCGCGCAACGCCGATAACGTGTCCTGATCTGCCGCCAGCACTGCAATGCCGATGGGAATCAGCCCCGGATGCGCGTGCCCAGAGGCATCGACGAGCGGCGCGCCGACGAGCGACGGATGCCGCTGCCCCACCGTCAGCGCCAGCACCGCCGCCGCGTTCGCCGCCCGGCCGGGTGGCAGTTCGCTATCCACCACGATCACGCAGCGTTGCGGCCGCGCGCTTGGTTCATGTTGTTCCGGTGATGCGCTCGTCATAAGGGCTGTCCGTTTCGGTTCGAAGTGACGCATTGTGAAAGCGCTGGCGGCTTGTCGTCTTGAATCCTGTTGCACGCATGTTGCAACGCTGGCGCGTCGGCGCAGGCATTCTGAAAGCCTCGAACCCTTTCCTGCCGGGCAAAACGCTGAAATAACACGAAAACCTAGTCGTAACCCGCGTTATGAAGCGTTTGCTTTTCGTGCAAACTGCGCATATTCGAGACGTAGCTCGCATTGTTCGTCGTTCCTGCTGGAAACCTCAATCGACCCGACCGCCATGCTCGCTGAAACGCAGTCGCAGACTGCCCCGCCCATTACCGACATCGAACAACTCGCAGAAGACTACGCGCGCTTTGCCCGCCGTACGCCTTCCGAAATGGGCATTTGTCTGCGTTCGCTCCTGCAGCGGCGCGACATGCTGACAGTGGCGAGCGCGCACGGCCAGATCGTCACGCAACTGCTGGAAGTGGACCCGCGCGAAGGGCGTATCGTGTTCGACTGGGGCGGCGTGGAGTCGGACAATCGCGCGTTGCTCGCAGCGCCGCAGTTGTACTTCAAGGGCGCGCCGGAAGGCGTACGCGTCGAGTTCACGACGGGCCCGGCGCAAGCGGTGAGCTTCGAGGGACGACAAGCGTTCGAAGTATCGTTCCCGGAAGCCGTCTATCACGTGCAGCGCCGCGAGTACTTCCGCGTGCCGGCGCCCATTCTCGATCCCTTCTTCGCCAAGGGCACTTATCCGGACGGTGACCCGTTCCACTGCGAAGTGCACGACATTTCGCTTGGCGGCGTCGCGCTGCGCATGGATACGCCGCGCCTCGCGGAAACGGAGATCGGCACGCTCTTCACCGATGTCCTTTTGAACCTCGGTGCGGGCGGCTCGCTTTCGGTGGATCTCGCGCTCGTCTCGCCACGCAGTATCACGACGCCGCGTGGCGACGTGCGCTATGTCGTCGGCTTTCGCTTCACGCGGCTTTCGGGCTCGGCGGAAAGCGTGTTGCAGCGACTCATCACGCGCATCGAGGCGAAGCGGCGCAGCCTGTCGGCGTGAGCGCGGACAGAGGAAACGAGGCGCGTGGAGTAGAATTCGGGCCTCATTCCAGCCGTTAAGACGACGCATGTTGACTATGTTGCCCAGAGCCTGGCGCGGAGAAGAACGCTTCTGGAAAGTCTGGTGGCTACTGGGTCTGCCCTTGCATCTCGCATGGTGGGCGCTCTATCTCTACCTGCTGTCGAGCGGCCTCGCTCCCGAAACGTTCCTGTTGCTCACCATCTGGTTCTGGCCCGGCACGCTCGCGTTATTCGCGGCGGGTTCGGTACTCTATCTGGCGTGGTGCACGGTGGCGTGGCGTTGTTCCGGCAATGTCGATAACCGCTTCTGGACGATCCTCGCGCGCGTGCTGATCGGCGTGGGGCTGGGCTCGTTTCTGACCGAATGGCTGTTGATTCTCGGCGCGCCGCTCGCCTGAGTGCGACGCCTGGCGCGATGCTTCGCGGTTTCTTTTGACACGGAGTGCCTTTGCATGCCGCTTCGATCGATGTTCCGTTTCCTGAGCGCTTGCTGCGCCGCCGCCGCGTTGTGCGGCGCGCTGCCACCGGCGGCCAACGCGCAGACCGATCAGGATGTCGATGCCCGCATCGACACGCTCTTCGGCGCCCACGAGACATATCGCGCGTTCTTCGACAAGCTCAAACAGGCCGTCGCGGCCGGCGACAAGAACGCGGTCGCCGGCATGGTCCACTATCCGATCGCGGTGCATCGCAACAGCAATGGCGACAACGCCTTGCTGCGTAACAAGCGCGAGTTCGTGGCGGCCTACGCGGGTATCTTCACGCCAGAACTCGTCGATACCGTCGCGCATCAGCAATACGCCAAGCTCTTCGTGCGCGATCAAGGCGCGATGATCGGCGACGGCGAAATCTGGTTCAGCGGCGTGTGCCGTGACGACGCCTGCAAGGACTCGGACGTTCGGATCACGGCGTTCAATCTGGAGTGAGCGGACATGTTCACGGAGTTCGCGAAGACCGTGCTCGTGATCGTCGCGGGCCTTTTTCCGATCATCAATCCGCCCGCGGTCGCACTCGTCGTGCTGAGCATGCTGCCGCATCTGGCCGATGCCGAACGCAGCGAACTCGCGCGGCGCATCTGCATCAATAGCTTCGCCATCCTGGTCGTGTCGCTGCTGGTCGGTGCTTATGTGCTCAACTTCTTCGGCATCTCCATTCCGGTGCTGCGCGTGGCGGGCGGTATCGTCGTGGCCATGGCGGGGTGGGGATTGCTCCAGGCGCCCGACGACGACACAACGACCGAACCCGCGCCCACGCCGCGTAGCGGTGCTTCGCTGCGCGCCAAGGCGTTCTATCCGCTGACTTTGCCGATCACCGTCGGACCGGGTGCCATCGCTGTCGCCATCGCGCTCGGAACCGGGTCGCCGCGTGAAGGGTTGCAGCCGGTGCATCTGATCGGCGTGATCGTCGGTCTCGTGCTCGTCTGCGCGAGCATCTACTTGTGCGTGCGCTTTGCCGGGCATCTGGAAAGGCTGCTCGGCACGGTCGGCACGCAGGTCGCCATGCGGCTTTTCGCGTTCGTCATCTTCTGCATCGGCGTGCAGATTCTCTGGCTCGGGCTCTCCGATCTCATTGCGTCGGTGCGGCTCAGTATCAAATGAATCGTAAACCCTAGGCGACGCGTCTTCGATGCGAGCGCTAGGATGCGGTTCGATTCTATGGTAGCGATACCATCGCACTGAAAGACCGGACGACGAACCGGCCGCTTAAGGAGACACGGTTTGACCTCATCCCGCAAGACGCCCGAACAGTTGCGCAGCCACCGCTGGTACGGCGTGAACGACCTGCGCTCCTTCGGTCACCGTTCGCGCACGGCGCAGATGGGCTATCACTCGTCCGATTACATGGGCAAGCCGGTCATCGCCATTGTGAATACATGGAGCGAGATCAATTCGTGCCACACGCACTTCAAGCAGCGCGTCGAGGAAGTGAAGCGCGGCGTCTGGCAGGCGGGCGGCTTTCCCGTCGAAATGCCGGTGATGACGCTCGCCGAGCCGTTCCAGAAGCCGACGACCATGCTCTACCGCAATTTTCTCGCGATGGAAGTCGAGGAACTGCTGCGGTCATATCCGTTCGATGGCTGCGTGCTCATGGGCGGCTGCGACAAGACCACGCCTGGCCTGCTGATGGGCGCGATCAGCATGAATCTGCCTTCCATCTTCCTGCCCGCCGGCCCGATGCTGCGCGGCGACTGGAACGGCCGCACGCTCGGCAGCGGGTCGGACACGTGGAAGTACTGGGCCGAACTGCGCGCGGGCAAGATCACGGAAGACGAGTGGAAGGGCGTGGAGAGCGGCATTGCGCGCTCGCCGGGCCATTGCATGACGATGGGCACCGCCTCGACCATGACGAGCGCCGCCGAAGCGCTCGGCCTCACGCTGCCGGGCTTCGCTTCGATCCCCGCCGTGGATTCGCGGCACGCGCAGTTCGCATCGCTGACGGGGCAACGCATCGTCGAAATGGTGTGGACCGATCTTAAGCCGCTCGACATCCTCACGCCGAAGTCGTTCGATAACGCCATCACCACCGTGCTCGCGATGTCCGGTTCGACCAACGCCATCGTGCATCTCGTGGCCGTCGCGCGCCGCGCGGGCGTGCCGCTCACGACCGCGCGTTTCGATGAGTTGTCGCGCATCACGCCCGTCATCGCGAATCTGCGTCCGGCCGGCAAATATCTGATGGAGGACTTCTTCTATGCAGGCGGCCTGCGCGCGCTGCTCGCGGAACTCGGCGATCTAATCGATGGCTCGCAACTAACTGTCAATGCCGCGACCCTCGGCGAAAATATTCAGGGTGCCGAAATTTTCGACGATGACGTCATTCGCCGGCGAAGCAACCCGCTCGTGCCGAACGATGGCCTCGCCGTGCTAACCGGCAACCTTGCGCCCGATGGCGCCGTCATCAAGCCGGCTGCGATGGAAGCGCATCTGTTGCGGCATCGCGGCCCGGCGGTCGTGTTCAGGGATTACGCCGACATGGCCGCGCGCATCGACGATGAAGCACTCGACATCACCGCCGATTCCGTGATCGTACTGCAGCACGCAGGACCGGTCGGCGCGCCCGGCATGCCGGAGTGGGGCCAGTTGCCGATTCCGCAAAAGCTCCTCAAGCAAGGCGTGCGCGACATGGTACGCATCTCGGATGCGCGCATGAGCGGCACGAGCTACGGCGCGTGCGTGCTGCACGTGGCGCCGGAATCGTTCGTCGGCGGACCGCTTGCGCTGGTCGAGGATGGCGATGTCATCGAACTCGACGTGCACGCGCGCAAGCTTCATCTCGACGTAAGCGACGCGGAACTCGCCGCGCGCAAGGCGGCGTGGATCAAGCCGAAACGCCCGTTCGAGCGCGGCTTTGGCGTGATGCATCAACTGCACGTCACCCAGGCGAACAAGGGTTGCGACTTCGACTTTCTCGAAGAACCCTTGGCCGATGACTCTGCTGAAATGAAATCGCACGACGATCCGGAAATTCACTGACACCATGACCATTCAAGACATCGACGTCGCCGACGAAACCATCGAGCAACTGCGCCACGTCAGCACCGCGACGCTCACCACGCAGCTTTTCAAGCGCGGCTTGCGCAACGTGTTTCTGCAAGGCGTCGCGCCGCTCGTCAAGCCCGCTAACGGCGCGCCGAACCTCGTCGGCCCCGCGTTCACGTTGCGCAATATTCCGGCGCGTGAGGATATCGATCACGTCGGCGTGTTTAAGGACCCCGATCATCCGCAGCGCAAGGCCGTCGAAACGGCGCCGCCTGGCAGCGTGCTCGTGCAGGATTGCCGCGGCGATCGCACGGTGGCGTCGACGGGATCGATATTGACCACGCGTCTCAAGGTGCGCGGCGTCGCGGGCATGGTCTCGGACGGTTGCGTGCGCGACAGCGGCACGATAGGCGATATCGGCTTGCCGTTGTTCTGCGCGGGCGCGAGCGCGCCGCTCAATCTCGCGAAGCATCACGCGGTCGATATGAACGTGCCGATTGCATGCGGCGGCGTGGCGGTGTATCCGGGCGATATCGTCGTCGGCGACGTGGATGGCGTCGTCATCGTGCCGCGTCACATGGCGTCCGAGGTCGCAAGGGACGCGGCCGAGCAGGAGTTGCTGGAAGAGTTCATCGCGAAGCGCGTGGCGGACGGCGCGATCTTGCGCGGCATGTATCCGCCGAACGAAGAAACGCTCGCCGCCTACGCGCAATGGCGCAAGACACGCGGCTGATTTTTATTCTTCCGCGAACGCCTTCAGCAAATGATGCGCGATGGCAAACGGCTTCGGCGCGGACAAGCCTTGCGCGTGGGAGCCATCGAGCATCGACGCTACTTCCTCGCGTGAGAACCAGCGCGCATCCTCGAGCTCGTTGTAGTCGATCGTGATGTCGGTTTCGACCGCGCGTGCGAAGCAGCCGATCATCAGCGACGATGGAAACGGCCACGGTTGCGAAGCGTAGTAGCGCACGTCGGCCGAGCGGATGCCCGCTTCCTCCAGCACTTCCCGGTAAACCGCATGCTCGAACGTCTCGCCCGGCTCGACGAAGCCCGCAAGCGCCGAGTACATGCCGGGCGCGAACTGCTTTTGCCGCCCGAGCAGGCAGCGCTCGCCATCGGTGACGAGCATGATGACGACCGGATCGACGCGCGGAAAATGCTGTGCGTGGCAATTCGGACAAAGGCGTCGCCAGCCCGCGCCGGCGGCATCCGTGGCGTGGCCGCAGTTCGCGCAAAAGCGGTGCCGCCGATGCCAGTCGAGCATCGAACGCGCTTCGCCGAGCGCACTGACGAGCGACGGTTCGACAAGACCTTGCATTGCGATGGGCCGCAACTCCACCGCTTCGACGGGCGACGCGTCGAGCGCATTCGCAATACTCTCGGCGCTGCCTTCGAGCGCGTGCGCGAAGAGCGCTCGGCCATCCGCTTCGCGACCGAGCAGCACAGTTTGCAGCGGCGCGCCGAATTTCGCGGCTTCGTCTGCATCGAACAAAGGATCGTGACCGTGCGCGCGCTTGAAGAGCGGCACATCGTTCACGAAGAGCAGAAAGCGCGTGGACGTCTGATCGCGCAGACCGGCGACGAAGCTGTCGTCGTCGCGCTTTTCGGAGACGCGGTCGAGCGGAGCAAGCGTGAAACCGATGGCGTGGGGCGGCGTGGGCATGATGTTTTTATCGATGAGCGGGATGCGTGTCATCCGCGCGTACTGGGGATATTCGTTCAGTCGGACATCGTAGCGAAGTTGGCGGGTTCTTGCTGATGGGCAATTGCTTGACGGCAGGCTTACAGTTATCGCGCGGTTTTAGGATTTATCCCGTGGCGGCCGCCAAGCCCAGACTCCTAGAGTTCAGCTCCAACTCAACTAAAAGGGGAAGACTCATGGAGCCAAACATATCCGTGTCGATCGACGAGAAAGGGCAGCCCGTCATCACGCACGGCATGCCGCTTGCCGATTACTGCGTGCAGCGCGCGCAGACGTTGCGCGCGATGGTCCAAGTGGTATGCGGCGCGAAGCGGCCAGGAGAGGACGCGGGCGTCGTGTCCGCCGCGCTCATCAAGCCTCTGATGCAGTTGATCCGCACTCAGGTCGACGAGCTCGAACCGCTTTTCAGGGCGCTCGATCAGCGCGCGTACGAGAAGGGTTTCGATGACGGCAAGGAAGTCGGTTACCCCAGGCGCGCGCTGGTGGAACTGGACAAACAGAAGGTCTAGCAATGGCGCGGGGCACGCGCCCCGCGTTCAACTTGCGACTGTTTTGACGGACACGCGCACGTCGCGATACGACGGATTGATATCGAAGCTGCGCGCGGTGTTGCAGTACGCCGCGATACGGCGGGAAACAATGCCCGTTGCCCCTGACAACGCGCGCTGACAAACGCGCTCCATTTCGCGCAACTCGTCGCACTTGCTGACGATACCCGCCGCGCCCGCCTCTTGCATCGCGAAGAGCGTACTCGGCTCGGTTTCCTGCGTAAAAGCAACTACGGGTACATCGGGGAAACGCTCGCGCACCATGCGCAGCAGCGGAAACTCGCCGCCTGGCGCGCCTTCGAACGCACAATCCATCACGATGAGATCGCCGCCCGTCCTTTCGAGCTTCGTGAACAACTGCGCGGCGTTGCGCGCCGTTGCCGCCACCCGATAACGCCCGCGCGCCTCGAACCAACTTTGCAGGCCCAGCAGCACGACGGGCTGGTCGTCCGCTATCACGATATTTATCTTATAGATGGGCGTCATGCAGAGTTTCGCGGGTTTCGCTGGTGCTTCGGGTCTCGCACCTTAACAAAGGACGGCACGTCAGCGCTGCATCGCACAACAAAATTTTTTTAATTCCGCATGATCCGCTGTCGATTTTCAACGTGGCCGCGCGTCGTGCAGATAAGGGCCAAAGTCGCGACGGTTTTTTGCTTCTTTCGGCTCATTACAGGAGGTTTGTCGATGAGTCTGATTCTGTACGCGCATCCGTTTTCCTCGTATTGTCAGAAGGTGCTGACCGCGCTGTACGAGAACGCGACGCCGTTCGAATGGCGCGCGCTTTCGCCGCAAACGCCCGAGGCGATGCGGGAACTGACGGAGTTGTGGCCGATAAAGCGCTTTCCCGTGCTCGTCGACAACGGCCGTTCCGTGATCGAGGCAAGCGTGATCATCGAGTATCTCGGGTTGTTTCATCCCGGCCCGGTGCGCTTGATTCCGGAAGATCCGCGCGCCGCACTGGAAGTGCGCTTTCTCGACCGCTTCTTTGACAACTACGTGTCCACGCCGCAGCAGAAGATCGTGTTCGATTGCATGCGCGCGGATGGCGAGCACGACCCGCACGGTGTCGCGGATGCCCGCGCGATGCTCGACACGTCCTACGCCTGGCTCGACCGCCTGATGGCCAAACGCGAATGGGCGGCGGGCGATGCCTTCACTCTCGCCGATTGCGGCGCGGCGCCGTTTCTGTTTTACGCGGACTGGACGCATCGCATCGATGAGCGGTACGCGAACGTCATCGCGTATCGAAAGCGTCTGCTAGCGCGGCCTTCGTTCGCGCGTGCGGTGGATGAAGCGCGGCCGTATCGCGCGTTCTTTCCGCCGGGCGCGCCGGATCGCGATTAAGCCTTCATGACAGGAGACGAAACATGAATAAGCTCGTTCCCGCAGCAGAACTGGCCCAACGCGCCACCATGACTTTTCCGAACGAAAGCGCGGAGTATCGGCAGGCGCGTATTGCGTTGCTTGCCGAGGAAATCGAATTGAGGCGACATATCGAGCGGGTTGCGGAGATGCGGCGCGCGCTGCCGCCTGGCGGTATCGTCAAGGGCGATTATCACTTCGATAGCGAGCGCGGCGCGGTCGATATCGACGGGCTCTTCGGCGACAAGAACACGCTCGTCACGTATAGCTACATGTTCGGGCCGGAGCGCAAGCGGCCGTGCCCGATGTGTACGTCGCTGCTATCGGCGTGGGAAGGGGAGGCGGCGGACATTGGACAGCGCGTGGCGCTGGCGGTCATCGCGCGTTCGCCGCTCGAACGGCTGGTCGCGTTCAAGCAAGAGCGCGGCTGGCGCGATCTTGCCTTGTTCTCGGATACGAATGGCAATTTCAGCCGCGATTATCACGGCGTTTCGAAAGACGGCGGCGACGAACCGGCCATCAATGTCTTCACGCGGCGCGACGGCGTGATTCGCCATTTCTGGAGCGGCGAGATGGATTTCGCCACGGCCGATCCCGGCGAGGACCCGCGCGGCGCGCCCGATCCAATGCCGCTCTGGACCGTGCTCGACATGACGCCGGAAGGGCGCGGAACGGACTGGTATCCAAAGCTGGAGTATGGGGCGAAGAGTGAGTAAGGTGCTGAACCATCGCAATTGCAAGCACCTGCAATTACGCGTCAGCGACACGCCGCACACGGTCACTGGCGCATGCAAACTACTTCGGCCCCTGCGTGCCGAGCGCATCGCCATGCGTCATGCCAGCCTGCCGGCTTCTGCCCACCCGCGCCGCGAAGCGATCCTTCATGCGCAGGAACGGCACTTCGACCAGGAAGTAGCTCAAACTCGCGGCGACGAGCGCACCGATTACGCAGCCCGGAAAGCCGAATGCAACCGGCGAATGCGGATGCATGAATAGCTGCTGCCATAAGTAAAGGCTGAACGAGATCGTGCCGACATAAACGAACGGCGCGGTACGCAGCAAGCGCGAGAACCAAAAGCCCTTTTGCGATACCAACACGATGATGACGAAGCCGACCATCGCGGCTTCGAGCGTCGTGCCATAGGTGGCGCGCCATAAGCCGCCGAGTTTGTCCTGCACGGGAGGCACGACGAACATTAGAAGCGCGATCAGCACGCTGGGAATGACCGAGCCTAACGGCAGCGACGCGACCTTTTGCGCGAGACGGTCCTTATTCATCGCGACATAGCAGCCGATGAGAATTGGATCGATACCGGTATGCAGCATCATGCTGAGTTGCCCGCGAAGGCTCGGCGCCGCAAAATAAGTGGCTATTCTCACGAGTGGCACGAAGAAGATCAATCCGATGAGTACACGTTGATTGCCGCGCTTCAGGATGTAAAAGAGAAGCGGCGGCCAAAACCAGTAAAACTGCTCTTCGAGCGCGAGCGTCCAGAAGTGCCCGAGATACCAAGCGCCTTCGACGTGAGCCGCGTTCACGTTCGCAAGGCCCGCAACGCCGGCATAGTTCCAGAGATGCAATGCAGCCAAAGCAACCTGCCGATGATCGACATCGACGAGACCGGCAGCCGCTAGCGTCGACACGATCATGAGATAGATATAGAACGCGGGCCAGATGCGCAGCGCGCGCTTTGCGTAAAAAGGCATGAGGCGAATGGTGCCGGTTGCTTGCCACTCGGCTTGCAGAATGCCTGTAATCAAAAAACCGCTCAGCACGAAGAACATCAGCACGCCGAGCCTGCCATCCGATATTAGGCGCAGCGGCGCATAGACGCCTTTGAAACCGCCATCGCTCATATGCTGCGCGTGTCCGATGACGACCATCATCACCGCAATACAGCGCAAGCCTGTCAGCTCTTGCACATGCTTCTTCATCGATATTCCTTAAGGAAGTCATGATCGGCGGCTAGTCGTTTAGTCGCACGCGCTCGAGCTCGATGGTCGATCTAAAAAATTGGGAAGAAATAGCTCGGCTTGTTAGGAAATATTTCCGGTGCACGGTAGCGGCAGCTTTAGCGGCTTCAGCCCAAGGCTCAAGCACACAAGAAAAGTACAAAGGGATTTTTTTATTTTTATCCCTTCTATTCTTAAGCTGCCACCTATCTACCAGACAAGATCGTGCAAAGATGAACGAGAAAATTCGCGGCTTCGACGGCCTGCGCGGCATCGCCGTGTTCCTGGTGTTTCTTCATCACAAGGCAATGGCCGAAGGAACCGGCTTGGGCCATCTGGGCGTATGGATATTTTTTGCGCTAAGCGGATTTTTGATCACCGACATATTGACGACACAGCGACGGTATATCGATGCAGGCACGAGTACGTTCGGCGCGGAGTTGAAACGCTTTCTGTATCGGCGGACGTTGCGCATTTTCCCGATCTACTATCTGCTGCTCGCCACGCTTGCGGTGCTGATGACCATGGGTTTCGCCGGCCCCGAGTTGGCGGGCGGCATGCCGTATCACTTCGCCTATTTGTCGAACTTCTGGATTGCGGATGTGCTGCACGCGTGGCCGGGCCGTTATTCACACTTATGGAGCCTCTCGATCGAGGAGCAGTTTTATATCGTCTTCGCGCCACTGTTGCTTGGCCTTCGGGCAGATTGGCACGGGCGCATATGCTGGCTGGTGCTTGCGCTTGGGGTGGGCTCGCTCTTTACCATGAAGGCGCTGCACGACTCACCGATTGCGATTTATACGCATCCGCTAACCAATTTTTGGTTGCTTGCGCTTGGGGGTATAGGAGCCGCGTTCGTCAAGCGCAGTCGCTTGCGCGCGCCGCTTTACGCGGTCGTCATTATCTCTACGGTGATCGCGCTCTTGTGTTTTCAGGAACCCGAGTGGGAGCGCTTGGCCAATCCCTATTCATACACCGCGCTGTATGTTCTCTATGGCGCATGTATCGCAATGCTCGTTTGCGCGATAGCATGTAGCGCAAGCGGTCCGCTCTTGCGCGTGCTTGAGTGGGCGCCATTGGCGGCGCTAGGAAAGATTAGCTATGGATTTTATCTTTACCACGGCTTCATTCCCGACTTCTACAAGAGCGCGAGCGTCAAGGCGTTGTTTGGCGCGTCGGGTGTTCCATGGTGGGCGCGTTTTCTTTGCGTACTTGCGTCGTTTGCGCTGACGTGGAGTTTGGCGCGGCTTTCGTGGCGTTTTATCGAAGCACCGATTTTACGGCTCAAGAATCGGCGCTTTATGCGGGTGTCAGTGCAAGGTCCGGCCAATGCCGAATTAAGCGGCGGGGAAGCACGCTGAAGCACTTGAGCACCAAGGTTTTTTTAGCGCTTCACAAAGATTATTTTTTGCGCTAAAGAATGCCGTCCTGCCGCGCTAGCCCATGCTTTAGGTCTTAGTGAAAAAACTGCTAAGTTTCGCTCAAAAAGTCTTGTGTTGTCATATTCGGACAAACCATAGTAATGGTATGCTTCCTGCACATATTCTTCATACACGAGCTGGACTACGCGTCGTGCGCCGGTTTGGTTAAATTGCTGCACCAAGAGCGAAAACCGAATCGGACGAATGCACCATTTTGTTGTTCGAGCAAACGTTTGCGAGTACCTCGAGATCCTTCGTTCGCGTGCTGACAAAGCCGGGGTTTGTGCTTCGTCGTCAGTGCTTGACCAGTACGCAGACCGATATCCGCAGCGCAGTCGACTGCATGGAGCAAAGCAATGTTTTTTAGCGAACTCAGCAATGAAGAGTGGGTATTGGTCTCCCAAATCATAGGAGAGAGCGAAGTCCGC
Organism: Caballeronia sp. GACF4; assembly: GCF_023631025.1. Classification (NCBI taxonomy): domain Bacteria; kingdom Pseudomonadati; phylum Pseudomonadota; class Betaproteobacteria; order Burkholderiales; family Burkholderiaceae; genus Caballeronia; species Caballeronia sp. GACF4. The sequence goes on along the minus strand of NZ_JALQDW010000025.1, from coordinate 243,562 downwards.
GAGCATAGGCGCGGGCGTCCCAAAGCCCATCCACGTACAGTAGTCAATGCCGTGTTGTGGATTCTCACCACAGGCGAAACCTGGTCCAGATTGCCAAGCCATTACCCAACGGTTCCAACCTGCCGGCGCCGTTTCGTCGAATGGCAACTGAACGGCATTCTCATCGAGATCGTCAAGGTACTGGCGAACGCGGGCCGTTCTTTCGCCTATGTACCGCGTCAGCCGGTCACCGAAGCGGCGCCGCGTCCTGCGCCCGTGGCGTACGAATGTGACCGTCTGCGCGGTGTGTTTTGGCAGAACCCGGAGTCGTGGCAAACGCCGGGCGCCTTGCCGTTCAACAGTCTCGCGAGCACGCCACGGCGTCTGCCGGAAGCGCGCGACGTGGCGCAAGCCAATGCGTCCGTGCTGACGGTCAGGCGCATGCGCGCATCGCGTCCCGCGCGGCCGTACGAGGCGCCGTTGCCCTTTGAACCGGCGTGTCCGCCGGTCGTCGATGCGCGCGGCTACAACATCTATCCCATCGCGCGGCCGGTGTCCGGCAACATGTTTCGCGGCTGGGCGGAAATCGTGAAAGACGGGCGGCGTATCGAGCGTTCCGGTTTGATCGGGCCGCGCTTCGCTTCGTCGGATGAAGCGCGCACGTATGCGCTCGAATGGGCGCGGCGCTGGATCGCGGCCGAAGCCACGCGCGGCGATACACCCGATGAAGTGGACATGGAGTCCGCTCAAGTCATGCAGCCTGAAGAGCGACCGGTCGAGCGCATGACGCTCGAGATGCGCGACTAAAAATACGAACGCGCGGACCAGCTTCTAAAGGCTGGCCCGCGCGCTCTTGCTTAGAGCTTAATTTCTGCCGTAAGTATCTTCGAATCGCACTATGTCGTCTTCGCCGAGATAAGTCCCCGACTGCACCTCGATGATTTCAAGCGGCATCTTCCCCGGATTTTCCAGCCTGTGTTGAATGCCGATAGGGATATACGTCGACTCGTTCTCGGCCAGAATGAACGTTTCCGTTCCCCGTGTGACGAGCGCCGTTCCCCGCACCACGACCCAATGCTCGGCGCGATGATGATGCATCTGCAATGAGAGGCGCGCGCCCGGTTTGACGACAATGCGCTTGACCTGGAAGCGGTCGCCCTGATCGACCGAATCGTAATGTCCCCACGGCCGGTGCACCTTGCGATGATCCGCAGCCTCCGTGCCGCGCTCGGACTTGATGCGCCCGACAATTGCCTTAACGTCTTGCGCGCAAGATTTATCGGCAACGAGGATTGCATCGGCCGTTTCGACCACCACGAGATTTTGCGTACCCACGCACGCAATCAGCCGCCCTTCGGAATGCGCATAAGTCGATGAAGCGCCCTGGAACATCACGCGTCCGCGCGCGACATTCGAGGAATCGTCCTTAGGCAATATGTTCCAGATCGCATCCCATGAGCCGACATCGGACCAGCCTGCGTCGAGCGGCACGACAGCACCCGTGAAGGCCTCCGTGGCGCGTTCACCCGCAAGTTGCTCCATCACCGCATAGTCGATCGAATCCGACGGCGACGCCGCGAACGAATCGCGATCCAGCCGGAAGAACTCGCCATCGTCGCTGCCTTTATCGAATGCCGCGACGCACGCTGCATGAATAGCCGGCTGATAGTGTTCGATAGCTGCAACCCAAGTCGATGCGCGCACGATGAAAATGCCGGCATTCCAGCCATATTCGCCCGATTCTAGATACTGACGCGCGAGTTCGAGATGCGGCTTTTCGACGAAGCGCTCCAGCTTCCACGCGCCGCACGGCAGAGCTTCGCCGCTCTTGATATAGCCGTAGCCCGTTTCCGCATGCGAAGGCACGACACTCAAGGTGACGATCGCCCCTTGCTCCGCGCATTGCGCGCCGGTCGCAATCGCTCGATGAAACTCGTCCTGATTTGCAACCACATGATCGGCGGGCATGACGACGAGCACTGCATCTTCGCCTGCGCGTGACGCATGAATGGCCGCTGCAGTCAGCGCGGGCGCCGTGTTGCGCGGCACGGGTTCGAGTACGAGCCGCGCGCGCCGGCCTTGCCCGCGCAGTTGTTCAGCCGTCGTGAAGCGATGCTCCTCATTGCACACGATGATGGCATCCGCCACGCGCAACGTCTTCTCCGCGGACACCGAGCCAAGACCATCGAGCCGATTGGCAGTGGCCTGCAGCAACGACTGCTCGCCAATGAGACCGATGAGCTGCTTGGGAAAATGTTCGCGCGACATTGGCCAAAGACGCGTGCCCGAACCACCTGCAAGGATCACGGGTTGAATGGCTAGGCGCGTATCTGCGGCGACCGTGGCGAGCACGGTATCTGAAGCGTTCATGAAAAGCCTCCTGGCGTTGATCGCCTGATTCGGTAAGGCAATTTTTAGCACGCAGCAAAAGAGACGTTAAAACAAAAAAATCATGACGCGGCGCTGCATTTATTCGTTGAAAGCAACCTCGACTGTCATGCGTTCGAGTGCCCGAATATTTTTTGCTAAGCGAGCCGATGCCTGCAAAGCCCCGTCCAGCAAGGGGGTCTTGAGCAAATAATTCTAAAAAAATCAGGCTGAACACGCAGACATATTTTCGCGGTTGCGGCGCCTTAATTATTCCGATTCCATATGCCTGAACAGCGGATGGACAAGAGCACCCAAGCAATTTGCTGGCGACTCCATCCGCGACAAGACGAATATGCGGGCGATCTTTCTTCCAGGGGTAAAGCGATGCTGAGCGTGCTATCGAGAGTCGTCGACATTGCCATGGCGGTGCTGGGCGCAGCGCTCGGCGCGTCGCTCTATGCGGGCGCTTTCGTATGGGTCGACGACGTGGAAGGCACCATGCTCGCGTTTTCATGCGTGCTGATGGTGATGACGTTTCCGTCTCTCGGCATCTATCAATCATGGCGCGGCAAGCCGTTCTATGACCTGCTGCTGCGCTTGATCGCGGCTTGGATTCTGGTCGAAAGCGCGGGCGTGCTGCTCACCTTCAGCATTCATCGCGCGGAGTCGCTGTCGCGCTTGTGGCTGATTTACTGGGCTGCGTCGACCATCGGTTTGTTGATCGTCACCAAGACCGTGATTTATACGGCGCTCAGGTTTATCCGCCGCGAAGGCTTCAATCAGAAGACGGTGGCTATCGTCGGCTCGGCGCCTTATGCGAAGTTCCTGATTGGCCAGATGCGCAATCGTCCCGAAGCGGGCTTTAGCCCCGTGCTCGTCTTCGACTTGCAACTCGACGCAAACGATTCACCCTTGCAAGGCGATGCCTTCAAGGGCGTGCCTATCGAACGCGATCTCGCGGAATTGACCAAGCGTGTGCGCGGCCGTGCGATTCGCGAACTATGGCTTGCCTTGCCGATTTCCGAAGAGCAGACCATTCACCGCCTCGTGAACGAGTTTCGCGACGACTTCGTGAACGTGCGCTTCATTCCGGATGTCCGCAGCCTCTCGTTCTTCAGCAACGCGGTGGTGGATTTGCTCGGCGTGCCCGCGATCAACCTGGCGGCATCGCCGATCACGGATGTGAAAGTGCTTCCCAAGCTCGTCTTCGATCGCGTCTTCGCCGCTCTGGTGCTACTTGGCATGGCGCCGTTGCTCGCGGTGATCGCGTTGATGGTGAAGCTCTCGTCGCCTGGACCGGTGTTTTTCAAGCAAAAGCGCAAAGGAATCGACGGATACGAGTTCGAGATCTACAAGTTTCGTTCGATGAAGGTACACACCGAAGCGAGCGGGCAAATAACGCAAGCGCGTCGCGGCGACAAGCGCGTGACGAAGGTCGGGGCGTTCCTGCGGCGCACGAGTCTGGATGAGCTTCCGCAGTTCATCAATGTGCTGCGCGGCGAGATGTCGGTGGTCGGGCCGCGGCCGCACGCGCTCGAACATGACGATATCTACAAGGACCTCGTCAAAGGCTACATGCATCGCTACCGCATCAAGCCGGGCATCACGGGATGGGCGCAAGTGAACGGCTATCGCGGCGAGACGGATCGCATCGAAAAGATGTCGGGACGCGTAAAGCTGGATCTCTACTACATGCAGCACTGGACCTTCGGACTCGACATGAAGATCGTCGCGCTGACGCTGTGGAAGGGCTTTGCAGGCGCAAACGCGTATTAATCGGCAGACAAAGTAGTTAGCGATGCAACGATATTTTCACTACCTGGAGCAGGACCATGAAACTGACGATCATCGGCAGCGGCTACGTGGGGCTCGTAACCGGCGCATGCCTCGCGGACATCGGCAATGAAGTACTGTGTCTCGACGTCGATCGACGCAAGATCGCCATTCTCAACAGCGGCGGAATTCCGATCCACGAGCCGGGACTCAAGGAAGTGATCGATCGCAATCGCGAAGCGGGGCGGCTCTCGTTTTCGTCAAATGTGCAGCAGGCGGTCGAACATGGCGAGATGCTGTTTATCGCGGTGGGTACGCCATCCGACGAAGACGGCTCCGCCGATTTGCAATACGTGCTCGGCGCCGCGCGCGATATCGGCCGCTATATGAACGGCTTCAAGGTCGTCGTCGATAAATCCACCGTTCCGGTTGGCACCGCTCGACGCGTGAAGGCTGCGATAGAAACCGAGTTGGCCGGACGCGGCGTCGATCACATGTTCTCGGTGGTCTCGAACCCCGAGTTCCTCAAGGAAGGCGCGGCGATAGAAGACTTCACGCGGCCCGACCGCATCGTGATTGGTTGCGACGACGACGTGCCCGGCGAGCGCGCCCGCGATCGCATGAAGCGCCTCTATGCGCCATTCAACCGCAATCACGAACGCACGCTCTACATGGACGTGCAGTCGGCGGAATTCACGAAGTATGCGGCCAACGCAATGCTCGCCACGCGCATCTCTTTCATGAACGAGCTCGCGAATTTCGCGGACCGTGTGGGCGCCGATATCGAAGCGGTGCGGCGCGGCATCGGTTCGGACCCGCGTATCGGTTATGACTTTCTGTACGCGGGCTGCGGCTATGGCGGTTCGTGCTTTCCGAAGGACGTACGTTCGCTGATCCAGACCGCGACGGAATTCGGCCATGAGATGAGCATTCTCAAGGCGGTCTCGAACGTCAACGAGGCGCAGAAAGATACGCTCACGCGCAAGATCGTCGAACGTTTCGGCGACGATCTCACGGGACGCACCATCGCGCTTTGGGGACTTGCGTTCAAGCCCAATACCGACGACATGCGCGATGCGCCGAGCCGCGTGCTGGCCGCTGCGTTGCTCGAACGCGGCGCATCCATCGTGGCTTACGATCCCGTCGCCGTGGATGAGGCGCGCCGCGTCTTTGCCATCGACCTGCACGACAAGCCCGATGCGCTCGGACGTCTCACGTATGCGAACAATCACAAGCAAGCGCTCGACGGCGCGGATGCACTCGTGATCGTCACCGAATGGAAAGTCTTCAAGAGTCCTGATTTCGACGCGATCAAGCGACGTCTCAAGACACCCGTGATCTTCGATGGCCGCAATCTTTACGAGCCGGAAACCCTCCAGGAAATGGGCATCGAGTATCACGCGATCGGGCGCGGCGTGCGCCACGTCGAACGTGACGTGACGGCGAGCGTGGCCTAGAGCGCGCGCATGTTCGGAAGCGTATTGATCGTCTGTCACGCCAACATCTGCAGAAGCCCCGCCGCCGAAGCGCTCTTTCGTGCGCATCTCGCGCGGCGCGGTGGCCGTCCGATCGAGTTTCGTTCGGCGGGTCTCTATGCGCATGAAGGCGACGACATCGACCCGACCATGCAGCGTCTGCTCGCCGAACTCGGGCTGGATTCGTCGGGGCATCGCTCGCGCCGCTTCAATCGTCAAATGGCGCGCGATGCCGAATTGATCCTCGTGCCCGAGCGCAAACAGATCGATGCGATTTCACGACTCGCGCCCACGACGCGCGGCAAGGTGCATCTCTTAGGCAAGTGGGAAGACTCGGAGGTGACAGACCCGTATGGCGGCCATGAAGCCGCTTATCGGGAGAGTGTCGGACTCATCGAACGTCTGGTCCTTGGATGGCTAAACAAAATATGCTGATTTCGCGCTTGTCTAAGTACTCGATTTTGCTGACGACCTTTTTGTCGGCCTTGATTGCCGGATGTGCCGCCACACCGGGAAACTTCCTGAACACATCGCGTCTGCAGGACAACGACCCCACGCCGACCGCGACCTATCCCGTGCGTCTGATCACGGCGCAAGTCGTCGCAGAGGAAATGACCGCGCCTGAAGTCGCGCAACCCTTGCCGCCCGCGCGCTTCGCCGACGAATCGCAATACGTTTATCGCGTGGCGCCGCAGGACATTCTAGGCGTAACGCTCTGGGATCACCCCGAACTGACGACGCCGCAAGGCAGCACCCTGTCGATGGGCGGCAACACCACGCAAACCGTCGCGGGCGCGCTGGCGCAGCCTTATACGCAGGCTTTGCCGGGACAGGCCGATCCATACGGTCAGACGGTCTCCGCGGACGGCTACATCTTCTTTCCGTTCATCGGCAAGACGCGTGTGGCGGGCAAGACCGTCGGCGAGATTCGCGACGAACTCGCGGCCAAGCTCTCGCCGTATATCAAGAACCCGCAGCTCGATGTGCGCGTGCTGGCCTATCGCAGTCAAAAGATCGCGGTGACGGGCGAAGTGAAGACGCCGGGTCCGCTCGCCGTGAGCGATGTACCGCTCACGCTCGTCGATGCCATCACGCGTTCTGGCGGCACGACGACAGAAGCCGACCTGCAGCGCGTGCGCCTCACGCGCGGCGGCAAGCTCTATGTACTCGATGCAAACGGCATGCTCGATCGCGGTGATGTCTCGCAGAACGTCATGCTGCAATCGGGCGACATCCTCAACATCCCGGACCGCTACGACAGCCGCATCTTCGTGATGGGTGAAGTGAAGACGCCGATGCCGGTGAACATGGTGCGCGGCCGTGCATCGATTGCGGATGCGCTCACGCAAGCGGGCGGCGTGCTCGATACCGACGCCAACGTGCGCCAGATTTATGTCGTGCGCGGCGTGCGTGCGAATCCTTCGCAGCCGGACATCTATCGCCTGGACATGTCGCAACCGGATTCGCTCTTGCTGTCGACGCAGTTTCAGCTTCGTCCGCAAGACGTGGTCTATGTCGGAACGGCCGGCGCGGTGCAGTTCAATCGCCTGATCAATCAGGTGCTGCCGACGCTGCAGACGATCTTCTACCTGAAGCAACTGACGCGCTGAGCGTTTCAACCATTACCCGTGGCGGGAGCCGAATCGTGGATATGCAAGCTCATCCTTATTTGCAAAAGCCGGATGAAGAGGACGTGGTCCTCGGCAATCTGATCCAGGCCGTGATCGACGATATCTGGTGGCTGATCGGCGTCGCTGCTTTCGTCATCGCGGCGGCGGCTGTGTACTGCTATCTCGCGCGGCCCATCTACTCCGCCGACGCGCACGTGCGCGTCGAGACCAACGACAACACGTCGCAAGCGCTGACGCAGACGCAGACGGGTCAGGCCATCAACAGCGGATCGAGCGCGCTGCCGACGGATGCGGAAATAGAGATCATCAAGAGCCGTGGCGTGGTCGCGCCGGTGGTCGATCAATGCAAGCTGAACTTCGCGGTATCGCCCATGACGATGCCGTTTTTCGGCAGCATCGCGGCGCGGTTCGCGACGCCCGGCCAGCCCGCGAAACCTTGGTTCGGCATGACGAAATACGCGTGGGGTGGCGAGGTGATCGACGTCGATTCCGTCGATGTCGAGCCGCGCTACGAAGGCAAGGACCTGATCCTCACCGCACTCGGCGATGAACGTTTTTCGCTCGTCGATCCGGACGGTCATGCGCTCTTGCAAGGCAGGGCCGGCGCAAGCGCAAGCGGCAATGGCGTGACGCTGCTGGTGACGAAGCTCGTGGCGCGCCCCGGCACGCAGTTCAAGGTAATGCGCGCGAACGACCTGAGCGCCATCGGCGCGTTTCAATCGGGGATCACGGTGACGGAGCAAGGCAAGCAGACCGGCGTGATTCAAATATCGCTCGAAAATCAGAATCCGGACAAGGCGGCGGAAATCGCCAATGCGCTTGCGCAGTCTTATCTGCGTCAGCATATCGAGAGTAAGCAGGCCGACGCCAGCAAGATGCTCGAATTCCTGCGCAGCGAAGAGCCGCGTCTGAAGTCCGATCTTCAGCGCGCGGAAGCGGCTTTGACCGAGTATCAAAGGCAAGCGGGCGTCATCAACGCAAGCGACGAAGCCAAGGTCTATCTCGAAGGCAGCATCAATTATGAAGCGCAGATTTCCGCGCTACGTTTGCAGATTTCGTCACTCGAGCAGCGTTACGGTAACGCGCATCCCGCGTTGCAGACCGCGCGCGATCAGCTCTCGCAACTCGAAGCGCAACGCGAACGTTATGCATCGCGTTTTCGCGATCTGCCGCAATCCGAAGTGAAGGCGGTCGCCTTGCAGCGCGATGCCAAAGTGGCCGAAGACATCTACGTGCTGCTGCTCAATCGCGTGCAGGAATTGTCCGTGCAGCGCGCGGGAACGGGTGGCAACGTGCATATCGTGGATGCCGCGCTGCGTCCGGGCGATCCGGTTAAGCCGAAGAAAGTGCTCATCATGTCGGCGGCCGTGATTCTCGGCTTGATCCTCGGCACGGGTTTCGTGTTTGCGCGGCGCGCAATCTTCAAGGGCATCGACGATCCGGAAAGACTCGAACGTGTCGCTGCATTGCCTATCTTCGGCCTCGTGCCGCAAAGCGCGGAACAGATCAAGTTCGATACCGACGCGCGCCGCTATCAGAACCGTGGCGATCGACTGCGCGAGACGCCGATCCTCGCGACCATGCGTCCGAACGATGTCACCGTCGAGATCATGCGCAGCCTGCGCACGTCGATTCAATTCGCGTTGATGGAATCGCGCAATCGCGTCGTCATGTTCACGGGGCCAGCAGCAGGCGTCGGCAAGAGCTTTCTGGCGGTGAATCTTGCCGTGCTGCTCGCGGCGACCGGCAAGAAAGTCTTGCTGATCGACGCCGACATGCGACGCGGTAAGCTCGAACGTTCCTTCGACGGCGAACGCGTGCCGGGTCTTGCCGAGTTGCTTGCGGGGAACATCGGGCTCGAAGAAGCGATACGCACGACGCGCATTCCATCGCTCGGGTTCCTTGCCGCGGGCAAGCGTCCGGAGAATCCTTCGGAGCTATTGATGTCGCCGCGTCTTCAGCAGTATCTCGATGGCCTGAGCCGCGCGTACGACGCAATCATCGTCGATACGCCGCCGGTGCTCGCAGTCACGGATGCGCTGATCGTCGGCAAGCTCGCGGGCGCCAACTTCCTCGTGCTGCGCTCCGGCGCACATAACGAAGCGGAGATCAGCGAAGCCACGCGCCGTTTGCGCACGGCGGGAATCGCGGTGCAGGGCGCGATTCTCAATGGCACGCCATTGCGGGCACGCGGCTACGGGCGCTCGCATTACGCGAGCACGGAAGAATATTTGAGCGCATGAAGTCGATTCGAGAGGAACGAGCCATGACTCTGAAAGTTTCCGTGGTGGTGCCGACTTATCGGCGCCCGGCGGACCTCAAGCGCTGTCTTGCCGCACTGCGCGCGCAGACGCATTTGCCCGATGAAGTGCTGGTCATTGCGCGTCCGGAAGACGATGCGACCGCGCGACGTCTCGCCATCGAGATGAAAAGCGCGAACGGCTTTACGTTGCGCGTGATCGATACCGGCGCGGGCGGCCAGGTCGCCGCACTCAATCGCGGGCTGGAGGCCGCGCAGGGCGACATCATCGCCATCACGGACGACGATGCGGCGCCGCGCCCCGACTGGACCGCGCGCATCGTCACGGCATTCGCGCGCGATACGCAGCTCGGCGCAATCGGCGGACGCGACTGGGTCCACGAGAAAGGCCGCGTGCTGGATGCGTCGCGCGAGGAGGTGGGCGTGATCCGGCGCACGGGGCGCATTGTCGGCAATCATCATCTCGGCGTGGGCGCGGCGCGCCGTGTACGCATGCTGAAGGGTGCGAACATGAGCTATCGGCGCGTGGCCGTGGCGATGCTGCGCTTCGATACGCGTTTGCGCGGCGCGGGCGCGCAAGTGCATAACGACATGGCGTTCAGCATGAGCGTGGAGCGCGCGGGATGGCATGTGATGTACGACCCGCTGATCGCGGTGGATCACTTCCCGGCAGAACGTTTCGACGATGATCGCCGCGACGCGCAAACGCTCAACGCATTAAAGGACGCGGCCTACAACTTCCACCTGATCCTGAGCGAACAACTGGCATCGTTCGATCGCGAGGTCGCGTGGCTTTGGTATGCGTTGATCGGTACGCGCGTGTATCCGGGTGCGCTGCACGCGCTTGCTGCCGCGCGTTTCGGATTGCCGCGCGCATGGCAACGCTGGCGCGCGGTCCGACGAGGCGCATATGAAGCGCGCCGCGATGCACGACATTCGCGCGATGACGCCACGCAATCCATTCATGCCGCGAGGACGCTATGACTCACGTGCACGTGCATCTCTTTCATGGCGCGGACCCACGGCACTACCGTTCCGGCGACAAGATCGGCTGCCTCTACGGCTATCACCATGCCGAATCGCCGGAGTTCGTGCTTTCCTATTCACGCGATGCCGCCGAAGGTAAGCCGATGCGCATCTTGCGGCGCGCGCTTAAGGCGATCGTAGGGTTCGACTTCATTCATACGTGGCGCAATCGCGATGACATCTTGTCCTCGGATGTCGTATGGACGCATACGGAGCACGAGCATCTTTCGGTCGCGCTGTTGCTGCTTCTCAAAGGCCGGCGCAAGCAGTCGCCAGGCTCGCCGCTCTTGCTCGCGCAGTCGATCTGGTTGCTCGACAAGTGGGCGGGTTATGGCGCGTTACGTCGCTGGGTGTATCGCAAGCTGATCGACAGGGCCGATATTCTCACCACGCATTCCAGCGTGAATGCAGCGCTGGTGCGCGAATACTTCGACCGTGAAGCGACCCAAGTCTTCTATGGTCTGAACATGCAGGACTTCACGGTGCAAGAGCCGCGCGAATGGACGCCGCACGCGCCGGTGCGCATCGGCGCAATTGGCAATGACCGTGACCGCGACTGGCCGACGCTTGCCGCCGCGTTTCGCAACGACGCGCGCTATGAAGTGCGAATTGCAACGCGTCGCCGGGTGCCGGCGGCCTTGCGTGCGTCGAATGTTCATGTGGCGCCTGCAATCGGTCTCAAGGCCGCGCGCGAGGTCTACGATTGGGCCGACGTGATCGTCGTGCCATTGCGCGCGAATACGCATGCCTCGGGGCTGACGGTGCTGCTCGAAGCCATCGCGCTTGGCAAGCCCGTGATCGTCACCGATGTCGGTGGCCTGCGCGACTACTTCGGCGCAGGACATGTCGCCTATGTGCCCGCGCACGATTCCGCCGCCATGCGCCGCGCGCTCGATGACATGCGCTCGAACCCGGCGCTTGCGCTTCATCGCGCACAAGCGGCGCTGCGGCATTTCATCGAGCAGGACTACACCACGCGGGAATTCGCGCTGCAGCACGTGAGGATTACGCGTGAGGCGCTGCGTCCTTCGTTCGGACGCAACATGCATACGCGTTCACAACCGACGCACCGCACGAGTTGATGCGATGACCGCACCCACGCTTCCTCATTCCCCACGCGCCCCACGCGATCTCGCCGGTCGCATCGGCAAGGTCAGCGAGGACTCGACGCACACGCGCAAGGGCGCACCGGAGTGGACCGCGCAAGCCATCGTCTGGGGCTTGACGACGCTGCTCGTGCTCGCCAAGCAAGGCACCGTGCTCACGCTCGCCTTCCCGTTGATGGCCACGCTTGCAGCGCTATGGCTCTACTTCAAGAGTCCTGCGCGTTATGTGGGCTTCATGTGGTGGGTCTGGTTTCTGAGCCCCGAAGTGCGGCGTCTCGCGGACTGGGGCAAGGGCGGCTTCACGCCGACGAGTCTCATTCAGATTGCGCCACTCGTCGTCACGATGATCTGCGGCATCACGCTCTTGCGGCAATATCGCGTGCTTGCGCAACGGCGCGGCCTGCCGGTGCTGCTGATGCTGCTCGGTATCGCGTATGCGTATCTCATCGGGGTGGCTGCGAGCGGGCCGATGGCCGCCACTTACGACCTCGCCAACTGGCTTTATCCGGTGCTGATCGGCTTTCACATTCTCGTGAATGCGCACGAGTATCCGACGTATCGCAAGGTCATGCTCGATACGTTCGTGTGGGGCCTCTTCATCATGGGCGCATACGGCATCGTGCAATTCTTCGTCATGCCGCCGTGGGACGCCATGTGGATGATCGGCTCGCAGATGAACTCGCAAGGCGAGCCGGTGCCGCTCGGCGTGCGTGTATTCAGCACGATGAACTCGTCAGGGCCGTTTGCGCTCGTGGTCATGGCCGCGCTGACCTTCGTGATGGCGGGCACGCAGCGCGTCAAATGGATCGCGGGCGGTCTCGGCTTCGTATCGTTCGGTCTTTCGCTCGTGCGCTCGGCGTGGGGCGGATGGATCATCTCGATGGTGTTGCAGCTCATCAAGGCAAGCAACCGCGTGCGCTTGCGGATACTGCTTGGCGCCATCGTGCTCGTCGGAATCTCGATCCCTTTGATGACCGTCGGCCCGATTGCCGACCGTCTGGGCACGCGTCTGCAGACCATGACCAACCTGAGCGACGACAGCAGCTACGCCGCACGCAACGAGTTCTATGCGAACTTCATGGTCACCGCCTTCACCGATGTCACCGGCGAAGGTTTTGGCGCTACCGGAACCTCGACGAAACTCGCGAGCGCAAACGGTGATCTTGGCAAATACGGCAGCTTCGATAGCGGTCTCATGAACGTGCCGTTCGTGCTCGGCTGGCCCGGAGGATTGATGTATGTCGCGGGCGTGGGCCTCTTGCTCGTGCGTGCATTACGCGCTTCATTTTCCCTGCGCGACGACAAGTTCGCGCAAGCGTGCCTGAGTCTTTCATTTTCGATGGTCGGCATTCTCGTGTTCGCGAACACCTTCGTCAGCACGGGCGGATCGTTGCTGTTCATGAGCCTCTTTTCGATCATCGCCGCGCGCCATCATGCCAAGCTCACGCGCCGGCGCGCCACGTTTTCTCCTTCCATCACGAGGTCAAGCCGATGAAGATCGCGATCGTCACGCACGTCGTGCGTCATAACGACGGCCAGGGGCGCGTCAACTACGAGATTGCACGCGCGGCGCTCGCGGAAGGGCATGACGTGACGCTGATTGCGTCGCATGTTGCGCCCGAACTGCTGCAAAACCCGCGATTGCGCTGGGTGCGCGTGACAGCGGGCCGCTACTGGCCGACGCGGCTGCTCAAGCAACAGGTCTTCGCCATCAAGAGCGCCTGGTGGTTGCGCACGCATCGCGATGAATACGATGTCCTGCACGTGAATGGCTTCATCACGTGGGCAAGGGCCGACGTGAACACCGCGCACTTCGTCCATGGCGGCTGGACGCGTAGCCCGTATTATCCGTTTCGCTTGAGCGGAGGTGTCTGGTCGGCGTATCAGGTGATCTATAGCCGCATGAATGCGTGGCTCGAAGGATGGGCTTATCGACGCTCGCGTGTGATCGCGGCGGTATCGGAGAAAGTGGCCGAGGAGATACGCGCGGGCGGTATAGAGCGAAATCGTGTCGAAGTGGTTTATAACGGCGTGGACACGGCCGCTTTCTCGCATGCGAGCAAGAACCGCGCGATGTTCAGTCTCCCCGATGACGCATGCCTGTTGCTCTTCGTCGGCGACTTGCGCACGCCGCGCAAAAACCTTCAAACGGTGCTACAAGCGCTGGTGGGTCTGCCGCGTAGCGTGCAGCTCGTCGTGGCGGGTTATCTGCCGGGCAGTCCTTATCCGGAGCAGGCGCGCATTCTCGGCATTGCGGACCGCGTGCATTTTCTCGGGCTCGTCAAGGACATGCCGACCTTGATGCATTCCGTCGATGTCTTCGTGTTTCCCTCGCGTTACGAAGCCATGAGTCTTTCGCTGCTCGAAGCGCTTGCAGCGGGTCTTCCCGTGGTGACGGCGCAAACGGCTGGAGGCGCGGAGATCATAGGCGACACGTGCGGCATCGTGCTCGACGATCCCGACGATGAACTGGCACTCGCACGCGCCATCGATACGTTGGCGCATTCGCCCGCACGTCGCGCCGAAATGGGCGAAGCGGCGACGCAACTCGCGACCAATTTCAACTGGGCGCGCATGGCGCGTCGTTACCTCGACCTTTATCGCAGCTTCGCGCAGCGTGAGCGTTCACCCGCCCCGCTTGCTGCAACCTCCGCGCAAACAGGCGTCTGACCGCTCAACCCGAGATTATCCCGAGCTTATCCCGAGACTAACCCGACCTTGGACCCACACATGAGCACGCACACTATCAAGTCCCTGCAAATCGGTATGCATTGGTTCCCCGAGCGCGCGGGCGGACTCGATCGCATGTATTACACGCTGGTCGGTGCGCTGCCCGCAGCGGGCGTCGAAGTGCGCGGCGTGGTCGCGGGCTCGCCTCGAGTGGCTGTCGATACGGGCGGCGCGATTCGCGGCTTCGGTCCCGCCGCGCAGTCGTTGCCGCGACGCCTGATGAATGCGCGCAACGCATTGCGCGATACCTTGAAGAGTGAGCGTCCCGATGTCGTCTCCTCGCACTTCGCGCTTTATACGTTTCCTGGTCTCGATGTGACGCGCGGCATCGCGCAGGTATCGCATTTTCAGGGGCCTTGGGCGGATGAGAGTCATGTGGAAGGCGCCGACTCGTTCGGGCAGCGCGCGAAGTTCATGCTGGAGCGGCGCGTGTATGCGCGTTCTTCGCGGCTGATCGTCTTGTCGGAAGCGTTCGGGCAGATTTTGAGCACGCGCTATGGCGTGCCGGAAGAGCGCATTCGCGTGGTGCCGGGCTGCGTGGACGTTGCGCAATTCGACCTTAAGATGACGCGCACCGAAGCGCGCAGGCGTCTGCAATTGCCGGTGGGAAGACCGATCGTGCTCGCGGTGCGGCGGCTCGTGCGGCGCATGGGACTCGAATCGCTGATCGACGCGATGACGCGCGTGAAAGCGAAGATCCCCGATGTGCTACTGCTGATCGCGGGCAAAGGCCGGCTTGCGGATGAGTTGCAGCAGCGTATCGATGCAGCGGGCTTACAGGATAACGTGCGCCTGCTCGGCTTCGTGCCCGATGAGCAGCTCGCCGCGCTTTATCGTTCCGCCGATGTGAGTATCGTGCCGACAGTCGCGCTGGAAGGTTTCGGCTTGATTACCGTGGAATCGCTGGCTTCGGGAACGCCGGTGCTGGTTACGCCGGTTGGTGGCTTGCCAGAAGCGGTACGTGGACTATCGGAGGACCTCGTGCTGGCATCGACCGGCGCGGATGCTATCGCCGATGGACTGATCGCCGCGTTCGATGGATCGCTCGATCTCCCGAGCGAGGCGGATTGCAGGCGTTACGCGTGGGAACATTTCGATCGCGGCGTGATTGCGCGGCGCGTGGCTGCGGTTTATGAGGAAGCGATTGACGCGGGACCGGTGCATTGAAAAACGATAAAGCGCTTCCGCGGATAACCGCCGAAGCGCTTTTAATCGACGCTCAAGCGCAAATCAGACCGCTACTCGCGTGCTCATATACTCGTACATCCACTCCAACGTGCGATCGATCGGTGTAGCCGGCACTTGCCCGATCACCCGCCGCAACTTGCGATTGGACCCGACGAGCCGCGCGATCTCATTGCGTCTCAAGAAACGCGGATCGACGAATACATCGATCTTGTAGCCGGCTATGCGCGCAAGCATTTCAAGCACCTCGCCAAGCGAATGACTACGCCCGGAGCAGATATTGAACGTCTCACCCGCAGGCGCCGCTTCGAGCAATTTCGCATAGGCGGCCACCACGTCCCGTACATCAGAGAAGTCGCGCGACACATTCAGATTGCCGAGCGAGATGCGCGCTTCATGCCGTGCGTAGTGCCCGACGATCTTCGGCAACACATAGTCTTCGCTTTGCCCCACGCCCGTATAGTTGAACGGCCGCACGAAGAAGATCGGCAACCGGTCCATCCATAGCCGCGATGCCTGTTCCATCGCGAGCTTGCTGACCGCATAGTCGTTGGCGGGCTTGATATCGACATCTTCATCGATCACTTCCACCACTGCGTTGCCATACACATTGGCCGTGCTTGCAAGCAAGACCGCGCGCGGCTTGCGGTCGAGCGCGGCGAGCGCGGCAAGCAGGTTACGCGTGCCGACGATATTCACGAGATAAGTCGTGCTCGGCGTGTTGCCCGTGACATGCGCCGCGCCCGCCAGGTGCACGACGACATCGGGCCGCGCATCGGCGACGAATGACTTGAGGGCGTCAGCGTCGAGCAGATCGACGGGCAGGCCGACGACATTGGGGACATCGGCTTCCGGCGAAGCGGACGTGGTGCCCCAGACGTCGTAGCCTGCGTTCATCAAATGCGCCGCCATGTGGCGGCCCGTAAAGCCGGAGAGCCCGGTTATGAGTGCGCGACGAGGCATGGGCGTTCAGAAGGTAGGCTGCAATTCGTTACGCTTCAGGTCCGCTTCAACCATCATCTGGCAGAGCGCTTCGAGCGTGGTCGTGGGATGCCAGCCCAGCTTTTCGCGTGCCTTGTCCGCGCTGCCAATCAACAAATCCACTTCCGCCGGACGATAGAACTTCGGGTTCACGCGCACCAGCGTGCGTCCCGTCGATATGTCGATACCGCGTTCGCGCTCGCCTTTACCGGCCCATTCAAGTTGATAACCCGCTGCGGCAAATGCCATGCGCACGAAGTCGCGTACCGTCTCCGTGCGATTGGTGGCGAGCACATAAGTATCGGGCTCGCTCGCCTGCAGCATGCGCCACATGCCTTCCACGTATTCGGCGGCAAAGCCCCAGTCGCGCTTTGCGTCGAGATTGCCAAGCTCGAGCAACTCTTCCTTGCCGAGCTTTATTTTTGCAACCGTATCCGTTATCTTGCGCGTGACGAATTCACGGCCACGCAACGGCGATTCGTGATTGAACAAGATGCCGCTGCATCCGAAGATGTTGTACGACTCGCGATAATTGATCGTCGTCCAATGAGCGAACAGCTTGGCCACACCATATGGGCTACGCGGATAAAAGGGCGTCTCCTCCGATTGCGGAATCGCCTGCACCTTGCCGAACATCTCCGATGTCGATGCCTGGTAATAGCGGATCGTCGGATCGATCACGCGCACGGCTTCGAGCAGATTGAGTGCGCCTAAGCCCGTGACGCCCGCGGTCGTCGAAGGCTGATCGAAGGAGACGCCCACGAAGCTTTGCGCCGCGAGGTTATAGAGCTCGCTTGCTTCGGCGGATTCGAGCAGACGCAGGTTCGAACCAAGATCGGTCAGATCGTGCTCAACCAGCTTGAGCTTCGGATGCCGGTCTATACCGAGTTCCGCGATACGCCAGAAATTCACCGAGCTCGTGCGCCGATACGTACCGACCACTTCGTAACCTTTGTCGAGCAGCAGCTTGGCAAGATACGCGCCGTCCTGCCCCGATACTCCGGTGATGATCGCCTTGTTCTGCGTGGCCATGGTGTTACCTCGTCGGTGATGTCATGAGGCGATTCTAGGCAAAAGAAATCGGAAAAAAACCTTTAGCAATTTTTAATGAGCGCGCCATTCGGCGCTTAGGAAAAGACGTTTCTTAAGCCATGCGAATGCCATTTAGCAGACGAATATTTTTCGTTTTTTTAGCTTTATTTGGCCTCTAACCTGCAAAGCGTCGGACCGCGACTCTTCTCGTTGATGCGACCAGACGACGTCCCGATGCATCGAGCGCACCCGGCGTGCACGCAGTTTTATCGGAGGCCCCGTTGCGGCGTCATTCGTTCTTCACTTCCGTTTGCAAGCTGATCTGTTTGCCGCTCGCGTGCGTGGCGGCTGGCGCATTCGCGACGCCGCCCGTGCTCGATGCAAAGACATCGTGGATAGGCAATACGTCGGGCTTTGGCGACGGCACATGGACGCAGATCAACATCACGGCGATTGCCGTTGCGCCCGATGGCCGCGTGTTCACCAATGCGCCGTGGGACGAAAGCGGCGCGGAAGCGAGCGTGTATCGCGATGGCCGCATGTCGAGTTACGCCGGCGGCACGCATGGATGGGGCGCTTCCGGCGGCAATGCCGTTGCAGTGAATTCGCGCTATGTATTTGTCGCCGTCGGCGTAGGTAACGAACGAGGCCGGCTCGTCAAGCAAGGCGTGTGGCCGCCTGCGGGCAAGCAGTGGTGGGGCGTATCGCGTCGCGATATCAACGACGTCAAGCGTCCCGTGCCTTTCGGTGCGAGTGCATTGGAAGAAAAGGACCCGCGCGCCACGCTGGCGCGCAGCTTCCTCACGATCAACGAGTCGAACGACGCACGACAGGACGTAAGCGGTCTTGCTGCAAGCGAAACAAGGCTTTATGTGGCGAACACGGCGCTGAATTGCATCGAAGTCTATGACGCGCAGTCGATGCAAAAGGAAGCGCAATGGAGCGCGCCGCAGCCGGGGAAAATCGCGCTGTCGGCGGATGGTTCCTTATGGGCGATCGTGGAGAGCAATGGCGATCATCCGCGCATCGCGCATTACGCCGCATCGGGCGCGTTATTGGACGATGCGCCGCGGTTGAATGCCGATAGCAGCGCGGTGGATATCGCCATCGACAGAGAAGGGCGTCTGCTTGTAGCCGATAACGGGCCGCGTCAGCAAGTGTTGTTCTTTATACGCAAGGCGAATGCTTATCACGAAGCTGGCGCGTTGGGCGAGCGCGGCGGCATCTTCTCCGGCGTTGCGGGAACGCCGGGCCCGCGTCGCTTCAATGGCCTGACAGGCGTGGGTGTCGATGCCGCTGGCAACGTCTACGTGTCGACGAACGGAATAGGGCCACGCACGGGTTCGACGGGCGCCGGTCTTGGCGCGACGCTGGAAAGCTATGCCGCCAATGGCGCGTTGCGTTGGCAGACGCAAGGGCTTCTTTTCGTCGATGGCGCGTGGATCGATCCGGGCCGCCCCAATAGCGTCTTTACCGGCAACAAGCGGTTCGAGCTGGATCTGTCAAAGCCTGCGGGACAGGACTGGAAATACGCGGGCTTTCTGTCGGGCCGCTTCAAGTATCCCGACGATCCGGTGTTCCACGTCGATCAATGGCCGGGCATGCCTATCGCAAGAAAACTCGATGGCCGCGCGTTCCTGTATCTGACCGACATGTATGCGGATCACATGAAGATCTATCGCTTCGATGCGAAGCATGACGGCGAGCTGGCAATTCCCTCGGGCTTTATCGCGGGAAGACCACGCCCCGTGCAGAACGTGCCGAACCGCCCCGAAGGCGGCGAGTGGATTTGGCGCGATAGCAATGGCAACGGCCGCTTCGACGAAAGCGAATTCAAGCGTAATCCGGGCACTGCGCGCATGACGGGCGGCTGGGGCTGGTGGGTCGATATCAAAGGCGACATCTGGCGCACGAGCGACGTGAAGGGCATTTATCGCCTGCGCTATGGCGGCCTCGACAAGCAAGGCAATCCTGTCTACGACTACGAAAACATCGAGACGTACCCCGTTCCCGCGCCGTTCACCGAATTGCGCCGCGCGATCTACGACGCGGCAAGCGACACGCTCTATGTCACCGGTTATACAGCGGACGCGCCTTACGACAAGCGCTATTGGAAAGAGGTCGGCAAGCGCCTCGTGCGCTACGACCACTGGTCCGACGGCCCGCATCAACGCTATGCAATCGACTTGCCGTGGGATACGCAGAAGAAGCCGCTATCGACCGTGATTGGTGTGACCGTCGAAGGGCAATACGTGTTCGCGGTCGAGCCTGTTGGCGACGTGCACGTGTTCGACAAGGACTCCGGCAAAGAGGTAGGCGTAATCAAGCCGGGGGCGGAAGTCGGTCATGCGTCGGGCTGGGTGGACGTACCCAATGGCGTGAGCGCCTATAGGCGCGGCGGTGGCGAGTACCTGGTGTTCGTCGAGGAAGACGCACGAGGCAAGGTGATGATGTACCGCTGGAAACCCGGCACATGAAGTCGCGAGGAACCGATGGAAAAGAGCATGGTCAGGAACGTCGGCATCAACTTCGTCGGGTTGATCCTGCCGACATTCGTATCGCTTGCAACGGTGCCTGCCTATATCCACCTCGTAGGCGTGGAGCGTTATGGCGTGATCAGTCTCGTATGGACGCTGATCGGCTACTTCGGGATTCTCGATCTCGGCATGAGCATGGCCGCGCAACATCAGATAGCGAAAGCGCATGCGGCCGGGGATATGGCACAGCGCGCGCAGGTCTTCTGGAGCGCGGTGTGGCTCAACTTCGCGACGGGCGTGGCAGGCGGCCTCGCCATCTACTTCGGCGCGTTTCTCTATACGGCGTATGTGGCGCACTCCGCACCGGCCTTGCAGCATGAGGTTTATCGCGCGTTGCCGTTTCTCGCGCTCGCCATTCCCATTGCCAATGTGTCGTGGGTTTTTGCTGGCGCGATCAACGCGATGGAACGCTTCGGCATCTATAACGCCAATCAGACCTTCGGCACTTTCCTGTTCCAGTTGCTGCCGCTCGGTGCTGCGTGGTTCATCGCGGCCAATCTGCAAACGGTGCTAGCTGCCGCGGTCGTCGCGAGATTGCTTGCGGCCATTCTGCTTGGAAGAGCGAGTCTGAAGCTGCTGGCGATACGCCGCATCGATTGGCCGAAGCGTGCCGTTATGGGCGGGCTCTTTCGCTTCGGCGGCTGGATGCTGGTCTCAACGATGACCTCCATGCTCACCGATTCGCTCGATCGCGTTCTGCTCGGCGCGCATCTCGGCGCGCGTTTCGTCACGTATTACACGGTGCCGCAGAACCTCGTCACGCGTCTCAACATGCTGCCCAACGCGATGGTGCGCACCCTGTTTCCGCGCCTTTCATCGATCGATCGCAGCGACGCCGGCAAGATGGCCGCGACATCGCTCGAATTCCTCAATGGCGTATTTACGCCGCTCGCGATCTTCGCGATGCTCGTGCTCGAACCGTTCCTGCATGTGTGGATCGGCGCTGACCTCGCCATCGCAAGCGCGCCGGTAGGCCGCATTCTTGTGATCGGTGTATGGCTCGTCGGTCAGGCGAGCGTCACGCGCATCCTCATTCAGTCGCAGATCAACCCCGCTTCGGCTGCACGTGCAGGACTCTTCCAGTTGCCGTTCTTCGTGGCGCTTCTATGGTTCGGCATTCAACGATACGGGCCGGTTGGCGCCGCAAGCGTGGTTGCCCTGCGAGCGCTTGCGGACTATGCGGTGCTCTTGTGGCTGACCCGTGTGCGCGCAACCCCGATTGCGCTCGACATGCTTGCCCATCTCGCGTTTCTGCTCGCGGGGCTGGTGCTTGGCTATCTGATCGATGCCATGGCGCATCCGCTCTATGCAATATCCGCTGCCGCCTTGCTCGCACTCGTCGATGCGGGATGGTCCGTGGTGACGCGGCCGGCCTTGCGTGCGTTTTTGCTTGCAGTGTTACGCAAGGCCGCCGGGCGTTTTGGAAGACGCAATCATTTACCGTTGAAGGCGAGGAGTGACGCATGAAAACAAATATCGAAGACGCGTTCATGGGGAGCGCGAAAGCGCGTCATTTCCTGCACGAGCCGGCGCCAGCCATGACGCCTGTGCCGCGTCGCGAGCGCAGTATCGCGCGTGCGAACGGTGTACCGCGTATCGCTATCGTGCATGACTGGCTCGTGACCTACGCTGGCGCGGAGCGTGTGCTGGAACAGATGATCGCGTGCTTTCCGGACGCGGATATTTTCAGCGTCGTCGACTTCCTCGAAGACAGAGCGTTCTTGCGCGGCAAGCAGGCGAAGACCTCGTTCATCCAGAAGTTGCCATTCGCGAAGAAGCGCTATCGCGCATATTTGCCGCTCATGCCGCTCGCGATAGAACAGCTTGACGTGTCCGGCTACGACCTCATTCTGTCGAGCAGCCATGCGGTAGCGAAGGGTGTGTTGACAGGACCCGATCAGGTGCACGTCAGTTACGTGCATTCGCCCATACGCTACGCATGGGACCTGCAACATCAGTATCTCAAGCAGTCGAATCTCACTGCGGGCATGAAGTCGCTGATCGCACGTATGGCGCTGCATTACATGCGCAGCTGGGACATACGTACCTCGAATTCGGTGAATCATTTCATCGCTAATTCGGCTTTCATTGCGCGGCGAATCCACAAGGTTTATCGGCGTTCGTCGCAAGTGATCTTTCCTCCTGTCGATGTCGCCGCGTTCAACGTGTGCGAGGAAAAGGACGATTTTTATTTAACGGCGTCGCGCATGGTGCCGTATAAGAAGATCGATCTGATCGTCGAGGCGTTCGCGCAGATGCCTGAGCGCAAGCTCGTCGTGATCGGCGAGGGCCCGGACATGGCGAAGATCCGTGCGAAGGCTACGCCCAACGTGCGCATCATGGGGTATCAGCCGTTCTCCGTGCTGCACGAAAAGATGCGCCGCGCGAAAGCGTTCGTCTTCGCGGCGGAAGAAGACTTCGGCATCTCGGTGGTCGAAGCGCAAGCGTGCGGCACGCCAGTGATTGCCTACGGCAAGGGCGGCGCATTGGAAACCGTGCGCGATGCGTCGCAGGCCGAGCCCACGGGCATGTTCTTTCAGGAGCAGTCGGCGGACGCCATCGTGGATGCTGTCGAGGCCTTCGAAGACGGCACGGTGACGTTCAAGCCAGCCGACTGTCGCAAGAACGCAGAGCGTTTTTCCAACGCGCGTTTCAGGGAACAGTTCCATGCGCATGTCGCACGCGTGGCGCCGCGCTTCGTTCTTCCTCCGCTGCCGGCAGAGCCCGAAGTTCAGGTCGAAGAAAAGAGCGATTTGCGCGTGCTTGCCGTGGATCAAAGCGGCTCGCTCGGCGGCGCGGAACTCTCCATGCTCGAAGTGGTGAAGAACATGCGTGGCGACGTGCAGACGGTTCTTTTCGACGATGGTCCGTTTCGCATTGCGCTAGAAGCGGTCGGCATCAAGGTAGACGTGCTCGACGGCAAAGCGCTCGGCAATGTTCGCAAGGACGGCATGACGCGTCCCGGCGCGGGCGTGGTGGGCGGCGTCGTCAAGCTCCTGCGCGGCACGCTCGAAAAATCGCGCAATGCCGATGTCATCTACGTCAACACGCAGCGCGCGATGGTGATCGGCGCCATCGCCGGCCTAATCTCGCGGCGCCCCGTGGTGTGGCATCTGCGCGATATCGTGAGCGAGGACCATTTCGGGCGCACGCAGCTTTCCATCATCAAGTGGTGCACCAAGCTCATGCTCGAACATGTCATTGCCAATTCGACGGCATCGGCGGCCGCGGTCACGGCGCTCACGCGTTTGCGCGAGGAGCGGCTCGATGTCGTGTTCAACGGCATATCGGCGGAGCCTTTCACTAGCATCGAAACGGTGGCGCAGCATGAGTTGCGAGCACGGTTCGGCTTGCCGCAAGATGCGTTTCTCGTCGGATGCTTTAGCCGTCTTGCACGCTGGAAGGGTCAGCATGTACTGCTCGAAGCGTTGCGCGAATGCACGGACATGCATGCCGTTCTGGTTGGCGCGGCGCTTTTTGGAGAACACGAGTACGAGGCCGAGCTGCGTGCTTTCGTACTCGAACACGGGCTTGCGGACCGCGTGCATTTTCTCGGCTTTCAGGATGACATTGCCGCGTGCATGAAAGCGGTCGATGTGGTCACGCATACGTCGATCATGCCGGAGCCGTTTGGCCGCGTGATCATCGAAGGCATGTTGTCGAAACGGCCCGTTGTTGCGACGCGTGCGGGCGGCGTGACGGATATCGTCGACGATGGCGAGAACGGCCTGCTCTGCGCTCCCGGCGATGCCGCCGAACTGGCGCGCATACTGGATCGCCTCAAGGGCGATTCACCGCTTCGTGACCGTCTGACCGAAAGCGGCTTCGTACACGCAACAAAAAGATTCGGGACCGAGCGATATGTCGAGAGCGTCGAGAGAATCCTCGGAGACGTGGCGGCAAAGGCGAAGAAGCGCGAGCGTAGCTGAGGTACTCGAACTTCGATCAAGCCGCCTTTCGAGGCGGCTTTTTTATTGGCGCTTTATCAACGCGCAATGCGAACGCGTGTCTTCGCAGGTTTCAATCTTGCGGCCCAGGCCATGGCGGGTCGCTCGACAAGCGCATAGAACGCTGCGGCAACCACAACTGCAATGGCGGTAAAAGCAAACGAGGCCCAGATGCCCGTTTGCAAGACCGAATGAAAAAGCACGGACCCAAGCAGCACGAAAATGGGCAGATGCACGACGTAAAGCGAGAAGCTGAACTCGCCGAGCACGGAAAACACGCGCACTGGGCCGCCTTCACGCATGGGCCGATCTAGCGCGCCAAACAAATAAACGGCAAACGCCAGCGCCCAAAGCTGAAACGCCAAGTATTGCGCAAGCCCGAAGGCAGCGCATCCGCATAGTGCGATGCCAACCGCCACGACTCCCGAGCGCCTCGGTGCGCGCACGTTGCGCGCTTTCGCTTCGGCGATCCATGCTCCAAGCATCCATGAAAGCCAGTAGGACGTGAAGATTACGATCTGCTGGCGCTCGAAGACGAGCGCCGACACGATGTTGACGACAGCGACAAGGCCGACGACCGCCGGCATTCCGATTCGCCTCCGCAATGCAATTACGAGCGGATATACGAGGTAGAACTGCACCTCGACGGAGAGCGTCCATAAGGCGCCATTGGAGCCGAACGTCTTGCCCGCGATTCCCTGCAAGGAAAAGAGATTGATGAGAAAAGCATGAAGATCGAAGGGATTGATCTTGCGGCTGACCGGATCAAAGCCGGCGCTAAGCGAATCCAGCACGAACGTCAGTACCAGCGCGGCAATCAGAACCGGATAGATCCGCACGAACCGCCGTAGCAGAAAATTCAAGCCGTCGAACGGCGCGCGCGGGTCGGCATTCAGGCGCCGCGCCATCGCGCGATGAATGCAATAGCCGCTGATGATGAAGAAAATCGGCACACCGGCCGATCCCCAGGCGACAGGGAACGTGAGGTAACTGACGACTGTGTTGAGGTCGAACGCGGGCGAAGCGCGATGAAACTGCTGCATGCCGACCCACGTAACCTGCCTGCAATGAAAGTACGCGACCAGCAACGCGGCGACACCACGCCATGCGTTGATCGCGACGTCTTTATCGTCGGCGATAGCGTTCGAATTGCGCGCGGAAGTGCGCAGCGCCATGCCGCTTTCGTCGAAGGCCGGGGAGTCGCTCATCGCTTAACCTTAAGGAGCCGAAGGGATCGGCCCATGTTAGAGCAGCAAGAAATCCGTGCCTAAGCAAAAAATTCGGCGCATTTCTTAAGAAAGCAGGCAGCGTAACGGCTTAAAGCGGGCGAATTATTTATCGATTTTTTTCTGCTACGGTGAGCCCTCATCTACAGGCGAATGGGTGTCGATCATGGATATGCATGCAGTCGCCGGCATAGCCGTGCTGCTGGTACTCGTGGCGGCGTCCGCGTACCGCGACGCGTTGCGCAACGACCCTCTCGATCCCTTCCGCAAGAAGGGCTCCAACAATGCGCAGGCATCGCAGATGGAGGAAGCGGAGTAACGCGCGCAACGCCCGAAGCCTGCCGCAAGTGCGGGCGAATTCACAAGAAAAACAGCGCGGGGACAACATCAATTTCCGGTTTCGATCTGGAGGAGCAGTCATGCTTAAAGTGACCAAGGCCGTATTTCCAGTCGCAGGTCTCGGCACACGTTTTTTGCCAGCCACCAAGGCGAGTCCGAAGGAAATGCTGCCAGTGGTCGATAAGCCGCTCATTCAATACGCGGTGGAAGAAGCCATTGCTGCGGGCATGACGGAGATGATCTTCGTCACGGGCCGGGGCAAGCGCGCAATCGAGGATCACTTCGACAAATCATATGAGCTCGAAGCGGAACTGGAAGCGCGCAACAAGGCGGTTCTGCTCGATGCGGTACGCAGCATCAAGCCCGCCAACGTGGATTGTTTCTACGTGCGCCAGCCGGCCGCGCTGGGCTTGGGTCATGCGGTGCTATGCGCGGAACGGCTCGTCGGCGGTGAACCATTCGCCGTCATCCTGGCCGACGATCTGCTGCACGGCGCCGAGCCTGTCATGAAGCAACTCGTCGATGTATTCGACCACTATCACAGCTCGGTGATCGGTGTGGAACGCATCGCGCGCGAGGAAAGCGCGTCGTATGGCGTGATCGAAGGCCGCGAATGGGAAGAGGACGTCATCAAGTTGTCGGGTGTCGTCGAGAAGCCGCAGCCCGCGCTTGCGCCTTCCAATCTCGGCGTGGTCGGGCGTTACGTGCTGATGCCGAGCATCTTCGATCATCTGCGCAAGACGAAGCCCAACGCGGGCGGCGAGATTCAGCTAACCGATGCCATCGGCTCCTTGCTCGCGGTCGAACAGGTGCTGGCGTATCGCTACTACGGCACGCGTTTCGACTGCGGCAGCAAGCTCGGGTATCTCAAGGCGACGGTACAACTGGCCTTGCAACATCCTGAAGTGCGCGGAGACTTTGAGGCGTATCTGCGTGCGGCGGTATGGGCGCTCATGCCGCAAACAAAGGACGAACCGATGACGCATGCGGAATCGCTACAGGATTCGCTGTGATTGGGAATAGTTCGAATGACGAATCATGATCATCGTAAGGTAAACGTAGTCCTGTAAAGAAGCGTCATATCCAAGGAAGGCAGGTCAACGCTAAAAAGCAGAGGGCGTTAAGGGCGATCCGATCCACGAATCGGTAACTCATGGAGTAGATCGCCCATGCAGGTCCGCGCATTTCATGCGCGCCGGCTATTGGCCTGGATCGTGTCCATCGGCGCTTGCGTGTTGCTGTGCGGATGGACTTCACATCGGCCAGTCAAGCCAGCACGCAAGCATCATGCTTTACACAAGGCCGTGTCGCACACGAAGCATGTGCACGCCAAGAAGGCATATGCCTTCCAGATCGGCATGGCCAGCTATTACGCCGACGCTTTCCAAGGCCGCCCCACCGCGAGCGGCGAGGCTTACGGCATGAACGCGCTCACGGCCGCGCATCTCACGCTGCCGCTCGGCACTTACGTGCGCGTCAGCAATGCCGCGAAGACGCGGTCGGTCGTCGTGCGCATCAACGACCGCGGCCCCTACCAGAAGGGCCGCGTGATCGATCTTTCGTTTGCGGCGGCGGTATTGCTCGGCCTGCAACACGCGGGCACGGCGCAAGTGGTGATCGAGCGTGTATCGGCGCATGATGCCGTCGCCATTCCCTTGCATCATCGCGCAAAGAGGCGAAGGCACAAGCGGCACCGTTGAGCCGGATACAATGCGCTCTCGCCTGCTTGAGCGCTCTCTGATCCCACTCATGAATCAATCGACCCGGGCAGTCCTCCTCGGCCCGCTTCTCAAGAGCGTTTCGCGCTCGTTCTATCTGACGCTGCGGATTCTTCCGGCGGGCATGCGCGACCCCGTCGCGCTGGCGTATCTGCTTGCGCGCGCCGCCGATACCATCGCGGATACGTCGCTCATCGCGCCGCAACTTCGTCTGGAATTGCTGCTGTCGTTGCGCGCGCAAGTCAACGGCGCACCGGACGATGGCGCGCTGGCTCGCATAGCCGGCGAAGTAGCGGGCCAGCAAGCGCAAGCGGATGAACGCGCGCTGCTCGAATCGCTCGGCGGAGCGCTTGCCATCCTGCCGCAATTGAGCAAGGCCGACCGCGATGCCGTGCGCGATATCGTGACCACGCTCACAACGGGCATGGAGTTCGATCTGCGCACGTTCCCGGATGAAACCTCGGGCGAGATCGCGGCGCTCGGTGAATTCGAGGAACTGGACTGCTACACCTATCTCGTCGCGGGCTGCGTGGGCGAGTTCTGGACGAAGATGACCTACGCGCATATGCCGGGCACGCTCAATGCCGCGCCGGATGTCATGCTTGCGCGCGGCGTGCGCTTCGGCAAGGCGCTGCAGATGACCAACGTGCTGCGCGATTGCGCGCGCGATCTGCGTATCGGGCGTTGCTATCTGCCTTCGTCGATGCTGGCGCGTCATGGCATCGCGCCACGAGAACTGCTCGCGCCCGAGGCATCCGATAAAGCGCGTCCCGTGCAAGACGAGCTGTTGCAAACCACCATCGCGCTCTATGGCGACGCGCTGGCCTACACGATGGCGATTCCATCGAGCGCCATTCGGCTGCGGCTCGCGTGCCTGTGGCCGATCATGATCGGGCTGGAAACGCTGGTGTTGCTGGCGCGTAACGACGCATGGCTCGCCCCGGAGCGCATCACCAAGGTGCGCCGCAACGATGTCTATCGCATCATGGCGGCGTCGATGCCGCTGGTTGCATCGAATAGGCTTCTGAAGGCGTGGGCCGAACGCAGAATCAGCGACATCCAAGCCGCCCTCAACGGCGCAGCTCGGCCATGATGCGTTCGGCCAGGAAGTCGCAAGGCGGCCGCTTGGATGCCGCGCTGCGCGCCAGCACCACTTCGAGCGCGGCTATTTCCGGCAGCCCTTGCGCCTGACCGAGTAGCGTGAAATGCGCGGGGACAGCGCACTTGGCAAGCGGCGTGATGGCAAGACCGGCTTCGGCCATCGTCAGAAGACCGAGCAGACTCGGGCTCTCGTACGACGTGCGATAGCCGATACGCGCGCGTTCCAGGCTGCGTATGGCGTTCTCGCGCGCCACGCTGCCCGGCAGGAACACGGCAATGGGCAAGGGACGTTCGCGCCAGATTTCCGTGGCGCCGGGCGCGGCGGCCCAAACCATCGGCTCGTGACGCAGGAATTCGCCGCTCAGACCTTTCACGCGCGTGGCGCAGACCAGATCGACCGAGCCGTCTTTCAGCATCGGCGCAAGCGCCACGCTCGGCAAGCCGACCACCTGAATCTCGACCTTGGGAAAGGTCGCCGAAAACTTCTTGAGGATGGGCGGAAACAGCGACGACGCGTAGTCGTCCGGTACGCCGATCACCACGCGCCCCGTCACGTCCGGCCGCACGACGGCGGCCCATGCTTCATCGCGCAAGGCGAGCATGCGGCGCGCGTAGGTCAGTAACACTTCGCCGTCTTGCGTGGGCGTCACGCTGCGCGGTTTGCGCACGAATAGCGCCTTGCCAAGCGCGGTCTCGAGCGTCTTGATCTGCATGCTGACGGCCGATTGCGAGCGATGCACGAGTTCCGCCGCGCGGCTGATGTTGCCCGTGTCCGCGACGGCGACGATCATGGAAAGGACATCGAGGTCGAGTGCTTTCATGACTGTGTATAACGACTTGGTATCAGAAAATCTGAACGATGTTATCAATATTATGCGATTTTCTTTTAAATTGGCGGACGGCATAGTGTGGAAAAGGAGCGAATCAATGAACGCCCGTGCCGATCCCGCCGTACTGTCCGCCTTGCAAGCCTTGCCCGAAGCGTCTTTCGCGACGACCGCGTCCGGCATTTCCGTGCCTTACGTGGATTGCGGCGAAGGCGAGCCGCTCCTGTTCGTGCATGGTTCGCTCTGCGATTACCGCTACTGGAGCGCGCAGATTCTGCCGCTTGCCAGGCAGTTTCGTTGCATCGCGCCGAGTCTCAGTCACTACTGGCCCGCCGTCGATGCCTTCGTGCAGGGCGAATTCAGCTGGGAAGCGCATGTCGCGGAGATGGCGGAATTTATCGAGGCGCTCGACATTGCACCCGTGCATCTGATTGGGCATTCGCGCGGCGGGTGCGTCGCGTTTCATCTCGCAAGGGAATATCCGCGTCTCGTGAAGACGCTCACGCTCGCGGACCCGGGCGGACCGCTCCAGGTTTCGCCGCAGCCTTCGGCCGCCAGCTTGCCGCCCGCGACCAACGCGTTGCGCACGCGCGTGGCGGAACTCATCGAGATGGGCGAAATCGAGCCGGGGCTGGAACTGTTCGTCGATTCGGTCAGCATGCCGGGCTTCTGGCAAAAGAGCACGCCGGCTTTTCGACGGATGGCGATAGACAACGCGCTTACGGTGCCGAAGCAACTTCGCGATCCCTTGCCCGCTTATACCCGCGACGCCGCGCGCGATATCAAGTGCCGCACTTTGCTGATAGACGGACAAAAGAGCCCGCGCATGTTCCGCAATAACGTCGACAAGCTGGCGGAATGGATTGAATTCGCGGATCGGCAAACTATTGCCGGGGCATCGCACGGAATGAACGTGGCAAGCCCGGCCGCATTTAATCGCGCTATACAGGCGTTTGCCGGTGCCTGGTAATTTCCTTAGCGATTCTTTAGCAAGAACGCTCGTTCGCTCGAAAGTCACGCTAAAGAATATCTTTGGCTATTGCTAAGGAAGTAACGGAAGGCAAGCACTTATCGTCCGACTTTTTGTCTGCTTGTTGTGGCGGGACAACGCAAACGCGCGGGTCTCGGGCTAACATCATTGCCACCTCATCGCCAAGAAGAGGCCAATGTGAGTACGGGCCAAGACGATCTCGAAGTATGGAAGCGCCAGCGCACCCAGCAATTGGCGTTCGAACTGGCCGATAGCGGTCAATACGAGAATTTCGCCGATATCGCTTATGCGCTGCAATTCGAGCGCGGTCTCGCGACGGCGCAAGCACTCATCGAAAATCCGGAAATGCGTCGCTTGCTGAACGTGCATTGCGCAAATGCGCGTGAAGCGCTCTTCAACGTCAAAGCGCCAGCGCCTGAAAAAATACAGGCGCAATCTCAGCCGGTTTTAGAAACGCCCGAATTACCCACCCTCGAAATCATGGCGGCGCAAGGCGCGCCATCGTTCCTGCGCCGCGCTGCGTTCATGCTCGGGCGAAGCGCACGCGCGGTCGAACCCGTGAACGCCGGGGACTTCAACTCCGCTGCGCCTTGAGCAGATCGAGCCGCAAAAGCCCTGCCGCGTCGCCCTTTCTCTCCTCGATTTGAGTGTGTGGCAGGGGAAATGGCGGATATGCACAGTCAAGTCGCGCCTCAAAACCATTACACTTACCGTAGTGGAACCAGAAGCCCGGGCCGTGCTCGCGCGCGTTCCGGTGTTTGAACTTTGAGGAGGGAAATGTTCGTGGCTAACGAAAAGATGCTGTCGCAAATGGCGGAGAAGCAAGGTTTTATCGCCGCCTTGGATCAAAGCGGCGGTTCGACGCCGGGCGCGCTCAAGCAGTACGGCATTGCTGAAGACGCCTACAACGGCGACGCCGAGATGTTCAAGCTGATGCATGAAATGCGCGTGCGCATCATCACCGCGCCGTCATTCACGGGAGAAAAGGTCATTGGCGCCATTCTCTTCGAAGCCACCATGGACGGTCAGGCAAATGGCAAGTCCGTGCCCGCGTTTCTGTGGGAAGACCGTGGCGTGGTGCCGTTCCTCAAGGTCGACAAGGGCCTCGAAGCGGAAGCCGACGGCGTTCAGGTCATGAAGCCGAACCCCGGCCTCGACGCGCTGCTGGAACGCGCCGTCAAGCTCGGCATCTTCGGCACGAAGATGCGTTCGGTCATCAAGGACGCGAACGAAAAGGGCATCGCCGCAGTCGTGAAGCAGCAATTCGAAGTGGGCAATCAGATCATCGGACACGGTCTCGTGCCCATTCTCGAACCCGAAGTGTCCATCAAGAGCACGGACAAGAAGGGTGCGGAAAAAATTCTGCGCGACGAATTGCTGAAAGGTCTCGACGCGCTGCCGGAATCCAGTCAGGTGATGATCAAGCTGACCATCCCCGATGAAGTGGACTTCTACGCGCCGCTGATCGAGCATCCGCGTGTCGTGCGCGTGGTGGCGCTTTCGGGCGGCTATACGCGCACCGACGCATGCCAGCGTCTGGCGAAGAACCACGGCATGATCGCGAGCTTCTCGCGCGCGCTCATCAACGAACTGAAGAAGTCGATGAGCGACGAAGAGTTCAACGCGACGCTCGGCGAGTCCATCGACGAGATCTACGAAGCATCGGTCGACAAGGTTTGACGCTTCAGTGGCGATGAGGCGTGGTGTCTGCCCTCATCGCCACGATCATGAATCGGCGCGTGTCGTCGATGGCGGCGTCTGCACGATAGGCGCGGCAGCCCGGAACAACTCTTCGCGGCAGCCGCTCCTCGGCGGATAGATCCGCTCCCCGTTGATCGTGCGCTTGGTCGCCTTGGCGGCCTCGCCTTCCGACACCAGCTTGCGTTCCCATCCCTCCGTATAGACTGCGCCCCACGGGCCCAGGTCGCAGACCGTCGTGTACCAGTCGATCTGCAACGGCAGCATCTCTTCTCCGTATAAATCGCAGACGGCGTTATTGCCGGCGTAGCGGCCCATCGGCCGGCCATGCTGACACGACATGACCGAAGGCCGTTTGCCGTCGATCAGCACGCGTGCGCAATCGCCCGCCGCAAATACGCCGGGAACGCCCGTGACGCGCAGATAGGCATCGACGGGCACGCGGCCCATGGAATCGAGTCCGACGGGAAGCTGGCTCGCCAATGCGTTGGCGCGCATGCCGCCGCACCAGACCACGGTGCATGCCTGGATGTAATCGGCATTGACGCCGTCCGAAAGCGAAGCGCCGTGTCCGTCGAGTTCTTCCAGCGATACGCCTGGCCTAAGCTCGACATCGAGCGAGGTCATGGCCTGAACGACGACGCTTTGCGCGCCGCCCATCGATTGCGCGATTTTCGGCGACCGATCCGCGAGCACCACGCGCACCTTGTCGCGATCCGCTTCGCCCACGATCTCACGCAGGCGGCCGGGCAATTCCGCCGCGAGTTCGATTCCCGTGAGGCCTGCGCCGATCACGACAGCCGTATAGCGTCCGGGCGAGTCGGGCAATGCGGGCAGGGTGGACAGATGCGCCTGGAGCTTGCAGGCGCCCGCGTAGGTATCGACGTCGAACGAGTGGCGATCCAGCCCGGGAATTTCCGGGCGTACCAGTTCGCTGCCTACCGCGAGGATGAGCCGGTCGTATTCCAGCGAACCTTCTCCGTCTTCCCGCGTGAACATGACGCGCCGATTCGCGCTATCGACCGTGTGCGCGGTCGCCTGG
Organism: Caballeronia sp. GACF4; assembly: GCF_023631025.1. NCBI lineage: Bacteria > Pseudomonadati > Pseudomonadota > Betaproteobacteria > Burkholderiales > Burkholderiaceae > Caballeronia > Caballeronia sp. GACF4. The sequence goes on along the minus strand of NZ_JALQDW010000025.1, from coordinate 210,588 downwards.
ACGAAGCGCACGCCGGTCGGACCGAACACGCCGTCGAGCGGCACGAGCGTGGGATCGAGCGGTTGCTCGTAGTTGCGCACGCGCACGCTGTGATAAGGCTGCGGATTGAGGACGACCACTTCGGCCTGATCCGCTGGTTGCTGCAATTCATCGAGTTTGCGCGCGGCGGCGAGCGCGCTCCATAGTCCGGCAAAACCCGCCCCAACGACCACGATTCGCTTCAAGGCATTGCCTCCTCTGCAAACCGAACGTTCGATCCATTTGGCATGATGTGTCGTGGACAACGTCCTGCTTACTTTATAGGCGATGCGCTAAGCAATTTCCCGTCGATGCTAAAGAACTGGAGTTTTCAGGCCTGGATTAGTCGCGATTTCACCAAAACTGATTTCGTGGATTAAGTATTTACCCTTAGCGAAGCACTCACTAAACTCTCTTCAACGGTCGCACACGAGCAAATGCCAAGTGAGCGACAGCCCCAAAAACCTAAGCTGGAGGGTATCAATCATGAACAAGCTCATTGGAATCGCAGCAGTTGCCATCGCTTTCGCCGCACCGGTTGCTTCTTTCGCACAATCGAACCAACCGCTTACGCGCGCTGAAGTTCGCGAACAGATCGTTCAGCTGGAAAAGGCCGGTTATAACCCCGGCTTCGTGAGCGACTCGCACTATCCGTCGGACATTCAAGCTGCTGAAGCGCGCGTTGCGGGTCAAGGCAACTCCTTTGGCGGTGCGACTGAAGGCTCGGCGCAAGCCGGCTCGCGTGCGGTGCAAGCCGACGTTTTCCCGACGTTTGCGCACCACTAAGCAACAGGTAGTCTCGCTATAAAGAAAGCGCTCGCAATTGCGGGCGCTTTTTCTTTGGCTAAAGCAAGCGCTAAAGAAAACGCTAAAGCGGAAAGCCGCCCGCAAAGGTCTCGCGCAAATAGCCGATGAAAAGTGCGACCGCACGCGGCACATGAGGCGCATAAGGACGCACAACATAAAGCTGATCGGCGAATGTGCCCACGCAGCGCCAGTCCGGCAGCAACACCACAAGCTTTCCCGCCTGCACCGCGGCTTGCGCGCTGAAGTCGGGCAACAGCGCGATACCCAGATCGTCGAGCGCGGCATCGCGCAGCACTTCGCTATTGTTCGCGGAGAATGGCCCGTTGACCGCAAGCGTATGAGGCCCGGCCGCCGTCTTGCGCGCGCCCTTACGCACGAACGACCACACGCCCGATGTCTGCGCGCGCGGATAAAACAGGCAGTCGTGCACCGCGAGATCGGCGGGCGTCGCGGGCATGCCGCGCCGTTTGAGATATGCATGTGTCGCCACGATCACCGAATGGGTATCGCACAACTTCCACGCGACATGCGTTTCCGGCGCTTGCGCGCTGTGCCGGATGGCGAGATCGAAGCCCTCCGTCGCAATGGAACTCAACCTGTCCGATGCTTCCAGTTGCACCCGCACTTCCGGATGCGCATGCAGAAAGCCCGCTAAATGCGGCACCAATTGCTGACGCGCGAACGCCATTGGCGCGGTAACGCGGATCAAGCCGCGCGCCACGCCCGCCATTTCCCTCACGCTCGAAAAGCTCGCGGCGATATGCTCGTACTGCGTGCGTGTATCGTCGACGAGACGCCGTCCTGCCTCCGTGAAGCGCACGCTGCGCGTGGTGCGCGTGACGAGCGGCACGCCTGCCGCGCGCTCCAGTTCGGCGATACGCTGACTCATTGCGGCTTTGCTCACGTTGAGCCGCGCCGCCGCCGCCGTGTAGCTGCCCTGCTCGGCGAGCACCGTGAGCCAATGCAGATGCGTCCAGAGCCCTTCGACTTTTTGTGCGTCCATGCGCGGGGATTGTTTGCCGTTATGAACAATGAGTTCAATCATAACGCGTTCGCGGCGCACGATTCCGTCCTACACTCTTGGCATTGACACTTCTGGACAGGAGACGAAATGCAAGCGTATAACGACACCGCCGACGTGGTTCACTTCATTCATGGCGAACGCGTGAATGGCTCGGGCGCCCGCTCGCAGCCCATTTTCAATCCCGCGACGGGCGAGCGTCCGCGCAAGCTCGTGCTCGGCGAAGTCGCCGATGTCGATGCCGCCGTCGAGAGCGCGAAAGCCGCGTTCCCCGCATGGCGCGATACGCCGCCCATTCGGCGCGCGCGCGTCATGCTGAAGTTCCTCGAACTCATGAACCTGCGTCGCGATGAACTCGCGGCGATCATCACCGCCGAGCACGGCAAGGTCTTTACCGACGCGCAGGGCGAAGTGTCGCGCGGTATCGACGTGATCGAATTCGCTTGCGGCATTCCGCAGTTGCTGAAGGGCGATTACACCGAACAAGTCTCTACCGGCATGGATAACTGGACGACGCGTCAGCCGCTCGGCGTCGTCGCGGGCATCACGCCGTTCAACTTCCCTTGCATGGTGCCGTGCTGGATGTTCCCGGTGGCCATTGCAAGCGGCAACGCGTTCATCCTGAAGCCGAGCGAGCGCGATCCGTCCGCGTCGCTTTTCATGGCTAATCTGCTGAAGGAAGCGGGTCTGCCGGATGGCATTTTCAACGTGGTCCAAGGCGACAAGGTCGTGGTCGATGCATTGCTCGAACATCCCGATGTGCGCGCGATCAGCTTTGTCGGTTCGACGCCCATCGCCAACTATATCTACGAGACCGGCGCGAAGCACGGCAAGCGTGTGCAGGCGCTCGGCGGCGCAAAAAATCACATGGTCGTGATGCCGGACGCCGATCTCGATCAGGCTATCGATGCGCTCATCGGCGCGGGCTACGGTTCGGCGGGCGAGCGCTGCATGGCGGTATCGGTCGCGGTGCTGGTGGGCGACGTGGCGGACAAGATCGTGCCGCGCCTCGCCGAACGTGCGCAGCAGCTCGTCATCAAGAACGGCATGGAGCTGGATGCCGAAATGGGGCCGATCGTCACGCGCGCCGCGCTGGAACGTATCGAAGGTTATATCGCGCTGGGCGTGGATGAAGGCGCGAAACTCGTCGTCGATGGACGCGGCCACAAGGTTCCCGGTCACGAAGACGGCTTCTTCACGGGCGGCACGCTGTTCGACCATGTGACGCCGAACATGCGCATCTACAAGGAAGAAATCTTCGGGCCGGTGCTTTCATGCGTGCGCGTGAAGGACTTCGGCGAAGCCGTGGAACTCGTCAATGCGCACGAGTTCGGCAACGGCGTCGCCTGCTACACGCGCGACGGTCACGTTGCGCGCGAGTTCGGCCGACGCATCGAAGTGGGCATGGTCGGCATCAACGTACCCATTCCCGTTCCGATGGCATGGCATGGCTTCGGCGGCTGGAAACGCAGTCTCTTCGGCGACATGCACGCTTATGGCGAAGAAGGCGTGCGCTTCTATACGAAGCAAAAGTCCATCATGCAACGCTGGCCGGAAAGCACGGAAAAGGGCGCGGAATTCGTGATGCCGACCGCGAAGTAAGGCATACGCAGCACAGGTGGTCGTCGCCCGCTTGGCTTCCGTGCAGGAAGGAGCGGGCGATTTGTCATCTGGCCTTGCAGCCTTGCGTGCGGTTTCATCGTCGAGAAGCTCGAGGCCACTATCGAGAGGACATGGTCATGAGCAGGAGCAACGCTTTATTGCCGTTACTCGGCATCAACAAGCCCATCATTCAAGCGCCGATGGCCGGTGTCACGACGCCCGCGCTCGCGGCGGCGGTATCGAATGCGGGCGGACTGGGGTCGCTCGGCGTGGGCGCGATGAACGCCGAAGCGGCGCGCAAGGTCATTCGCGAGACGCGCGCGCTGACCGACAAGCCGTTCAACGTCAACGTGTTCTGTCATAGCCCGGCTAAAGCCGACGCCGCTCTGGAAAGCGCGTGGGTCGAATGGCTCGCGCCCGTCTTCGCGCGATACGGCGCCACGCCGCCCGCGCGGCTCAGCGAAATCTACACGAGCTTTGTCGTCGATGAAGCCATGCTCAAGGTCTTCGTCGAAGAAAAGCCGGCTATCGTGAGCTTTCACTTCGGCCTGCCTTCGAAGGACTATATCGATGCCCTCCGTAACGCGGGCATCAAACTGATTGCATCTGCAACTAATGTGAGTGAAGCGGAGCAAATCGCAAAAGCGGGTATCGATGCGATCGTCGCGCAAGGCATCGAAGCGGGCGGGCATCGCGGTATCTTCGACAGTGCAGCCGACGACGATTTTCTCGGCACCTTCGCCCTCACGCGTTTGCTCGTGCGCAAGTTCGACGTACCGGTGATCGCGGCGGGCGGCATCATGGATGGCGCCGGAGTCGCCGCCGCGCTCGCGCTCGGCGCGCAGGCGGCGCAGCTTGGCACGGCTTTCGTTCCGACCACCGAGTCCGCAATCGATGCGGGATATCGTCGCGCGCTTCTGAGCGATGCCGCGAATCACACCACGCTTACCGCCGCGATATCGGGCCGCCCGGCGCGCAGTTTCGTCAACAAGTTCACGGAACTCGGGCGTGAGGCAAACGCACCGAACAACCCCGCGTATCCCGTGACTTACGACGCGGGCAAGGCGCTGCATGCGGCGGCCAAGGCACGAGGCGAGTTCGGCTATGGCGCGCAATGGGGCGGGCAGGCGGCCGCACTCGCGCGCGAAATGTCCGCCGCGGAATTGATGGCGCGGCTCGAAGCGGAACTCGATGAAACGATTGAATCCTTACAGCGTTATTCGCGTTGAATAGCGGATTCGAGCAAGGCGTCATCACCTCGGCGCTGTAAAGCTTAGTCGAAACGCTTCGTTGGTCGGATGGGCAGTCGATGCTTCAATGTTTCGGTCGCGTTCTTTCGCGGCTTGCCTACGATATCCGAAACCAACGGAGCAACCGATGTCCGATTCCGCTACGCTCGACCACGATTCCGTCCGTCAGCCCGCCGCCACGCAGGAGCCTTTCCAGGTCCGTCCCATAGGCGGCCGCATTGGCGCCGAAGTGCGCGGCGTGACGCTCTCAGGCGATCTCGACGATACCGCCATCACTCGCATCAACGACGCGCTGCTCAAGCACAAGGTGCTGTTCTTTCGCGGCCAGTCGCATCTGGACGACGCTTCGCAGGAAGCGTTCGCCGCGCGTTTTGGCGACACCGTGGCGCATCCCACGGTGCCTTCGAAGGAAGGCACGAGCCGTCTGCTCGAACTCGATTCGAAGCACGGCACGCGCGCGAATTCATGGCATACGGATGTCACTTTCGTCGATGCTTATCCGAAGATTTCCATCCTGCGCGGCGTGGTGATCCCGCCCGCCGGCGGCGATACCGTGTGGGGCAACACCGCCGCCGCCTACAGCAACCTGCCGCAGCCCTTGCGCGATCTCGCCGACAACCTCTGGGCGTTGCATTCGAACGCCTACGACTACGCAGCCACGCGCAACGCGCCCGACACCGAGACGGAGCGCGAGTACCGCAAGCAGTTCACCTCCACGCTCTACGAGACGGAACATCCCGTGGTGCGCGTGCATCCGGAAACGGGTGAACGCACGCTCGTGCTGGGTCACTTCGTGCAGCGCTTCGTCGGCCTGTCGCAGCGCGATTCGGACCGACTGCTCGAAATCTTCCACGATCACATTCAGCGCCTCGAGAACACGGTGCGCTGGCGCTGGACGCAAGGCGATGTCGCGATCTGGGACAACCGCGCGACGCAGCACTACGCGGTGGCGGATTACGGCGATGACCACCGCGTCGTGCGTCGCGCGACCGTTCACGGCGACGTGCCCGTTTCCATCGACGGTAGAAAGAGCCGCACCGTCAAGCGCGAAGCACGCGCCTGAACGCCCTCACTGGCGATGACGCGGGTCATCGCCAGTCGATCATCGAATAACGCCGAAGGACAAAATGACAACGAGATTCGCGCGCTTCGCGGGCGCTCTTTTGTGCGCCGCATTCGCTTCCATCTCGCACGCCGCGGCGCCGGAAACGGTGCGCATCGGCGTCGCGCAGCAGGGCGCGGGCGACCCGCCCACGTTCGGCGGCTCGCCTGCCGCCACCGCGCAATTGCAGCATCGTGTCGAGGATGCATTGCAGGGCGATCACATCAAGGTCGAGTGGATCTTCTTCAAGGGCGCGGGTCCGGCCGTGAACGAGGCGCTCGCCAACAAGCAGATCGACTTCGCGTATCAGGGTGACTTGCCCGCCGTGCTCGGACGCGCGAACGGCCTGAAGACGCACTTGCTGCTCGAATCGAATGTGCGCGCGGGCGTGTACGTCGCGGTGCCGCCGGACTCCGACATCAAGTCGGTGAAAGACCTCAAGGGCAAGCGCGTGGCGATTTTTCGGGGCACGAATCTGCAGCTCGTCGCGGATAACGTGCTCAAGGAAAACGGCCTGACCGAACGCGATCTGCGCGTCATCAATCTCGATACGGCCGCGGCGCAGGCAGCGCTTGCGTCGAAGGGCGTCGATGCCGTGTTTCTCGACTACTCGCTCTTCAAGTTGCAGCGCCAGGGTCTCGCGAAGATCGTTTATGCGTCGCGCGATGGCGGCATGCAACTGACGCGGCAAGCGCATCTGCTCGTACTCGACGACTTCGAAAGCGCGCATCCCGACGTGGTGCAAAAGGTCGTGACTTCGGTGGTGCAGGCCGCGCAATGGTCGTCCGACGAAGGCAATCGCAATGCGCTCTTCACGTTGTGGTCGAAGAGCGGCGTGCCGTCGGAGTCGTGGGCATCGGAGTATGCGAATCAGCCTTTGAAGGACCGCAATTCGCCGCTCATCGATCCATTTGTGCAGGCACGCTATCAGTCCGTCGCCGATGACGCCTTGCGGCTGAACCTCATTCGCCAACCTGTCAGCGTGAACGGCTGGTTCGAGCCGAAGTATCTCGATCAGGCGCTCAAGTCGCTCAAGCTCGAAAGCTACTGGCCGCGCTTCGATGCGTCGGGCAAGCCGGTCGCCTGACCCGCTTCTTTCTTAACGGAGAACTTCCGATGGCGAATGCTCTCTCGCGTGTGCTGGTGCCGGCGGCACGCCGCAACGCTTCGGTCGCGCGCGCATCCGGCGGCACGGCGCGTTCGCTTGGCTGGGCCGTATTGCCGTGGCTTCTGCCGCTCGCCTGCGCGTTGCTATGGGTTATAGGCTCGCGTTTTGGATGGATCTCCGCGCAGGTTCTGCCGCCGCCCTCGCTGGTCTTCGATACCCTTACCGCGCTCATCAAGAGCGGCGAACTATGGATGCACTTGGGCGCGAGCATGTCGCGCGCGGCTGTCGGCTTTGGCGGCGGCGTGGTGCTCGGCATTCTGCTAGGCGGCGTGCTCGGCCTGTCGCGCACGGTCGAGGCGTATGTGCTGCCGAGCTTCAACGCGATCGTGCAGGTGCCCGTGCTCGGCTGGCTGCCGTTTCTGATGATCGTGGTGGGCATCGGTGAGCCGTTGAAGTATCTGCTCATCGGTCATGCCGCGCTCGTGCCGGTGACCCTGAGCACCTTGCAGGGCTTTCGCAGCACGCCGCCCGAGTTGCGTGAGGTCGCGGCGGTGTATCGCTATACGCGCTGGCAAACCATTTTGCGTGTGGTCTTGCCCTCGTCGGTGCCGATGATCGGCACGGGCATTCGCCTCGCCTTCACCAAAGCATGGCTGACGCTCGTGGTCGTGGAACTCGTGGCATCGTCGGAAGGGCTCGGCTATCTGATCGTGTACGGACGCCAGCTCTTTCAGCTCGATCTGGTGCTGGCTTCGGTCTTGATCGTGGGCGCGGTCGGCTATGTCGCCGATCGCTTGTTGACCGCGCTCGAGCGCAAGTTGCAGCGCGGCGCGGTCTAGGAGCGGCCGATGTCATCGATAGAACTCGAAGCAGTCCCGCGTGTCGCCGTGCCGAAGCGCTGGCGCGGCTTCGTGCTGCCGCTCGCGGCGCTGGCGATATGGTGGCTCGTATCGCGCGATGCCAAGCCCGCCCACGGCATGACGGTGTCGCCCGCGCAAGTGCTGCATGTCGCGTGGGAACAGTTGCGTAGCGGCGCGCTGGCGCGTGCATTGTCGGCGTCGCTTGCGCGGGAGTTGACGGGCTTTGTGATTGGCACTTCGCTCGGGCTCGCACTCGGCGCGTTGCTGGGTGTGTCGAAGCTCGCGAATCGCGCCATTGCGCCGAGCTTCAACACCTTCAAGCAAGTGTCGCTGTTCGCGTGGATTCCGCTCATCTCCGTGTGGTTCGGTCTCGGCGATGTCGCGAAGGTCGTGTTCCTGTCGCTCGCCGCGCTGGTTCCGGTCGTGATGCATACGAGCGACGGCATCCGCGCCGTGCCGCCGCGTTTTCTCGAAGTGGCACGCGCGTATCGCTACGGCAAGTTGCAGACGCTCGCGTTCGTGGTGCTGCCGGCCGCGCTGCCTTCGATCTTCACGGGCATCTATCTCGCGCTCATCTATTCGTGGCTCGCGACGCTCGGCGCGGAGTATCTGCTCGTCGCGGGAAGCGGGATCGGCAATACGCTCGTGGATGGCAGCGAACAGTTTCGGATGGATCTCGTCGTATTTGGCGTGATCGTCGTGGGAATAACGGGGTGGGCGCTCAACGCGCTCGCGCGTGCGGTGCAGCGGCGCTGGTTCAGCGAAGCGCGCGCGGCTTGAGGAGAATGACGATGGCAGCGATACCAACGATGGCAACGGATACGAGCGGCCTCGCGCTGCGGCGGGTGAGCAAGCGTTATGAAGGCGATGCAGGTGCGCCCGTGCTGGATCGTATCGACCTCTCGATCCGAAGCGGCGAGTTCGTGAGTATCGTCGGGGCGAGCGGTTGCGGGAAGTCGACGCTCTTGCGGTTGATCGCAGGCCTCGATGCGTCGTACGAAGGCGAGATCGAATTCGGCGGCGAGCGCGTGGTCTCGACGGATCTTTCGCGCGGCATCGTGTTTCAAGATCATCGTCTGTTTCCATGGCTGAACGTCGAACAGAACGTCGCGGTGGCCTTGCGCAACGCGCCTTTGAGCAAGCACGAGAAAGCGCGTGCGGTAGCCGAGCATGTGGCGCTCGTCGGCCTCGAGGGGTGCGAGGGACAGTATCCGCATCAGCTCTCGGGCGGCATGGCGCAGCGTGTCGCCATTGCGCGAGGGCTCGTCAACCGGCCGCGTTTGCTCTTGCTCGATGAACCGTTCGGCGCACTCGATGCGCTCACGCGCGCACGGCTCCAGGACGAACTGCAACGCATCTGGGCGCAGGAGCGCATCACGATGGTCCTCGTCACGCATGACGTCGAGGAGGCGGTGCTGCTCTCGGATCGCATCGTAGTGATGGAAGCGCGTCCGGGACGTATCGGCGAAATCGTCGATGTCGACCTGCCGCGTCCGCGCAAGCGCGGCAGTCTCGATGTCGTCGCGCTCAGGGACGGTATTCTCGAAGGGTTCTTTCACGAAGCGTAGAAGCGCTGCCAGACAGCGCTCGTCGCCGTCGCCATCGCCATCGCCGTGAAATAAAAATCGAACGGATTCGACGGCCAGTCAAGGCTTATATTCGTGAAGCGGCCCGCGCGGGCCGTTTATGTTCAACACTCTGGCTGACCGCTCGCGTCACGCCATACGTGTCTGCCCGCCTTGCATGCACGCTTCGACGCCCGTTGCGCGCGCGGTAATATAGACTGATACCTTTGTTCTTCGAGGCGGTCCATGACCAGCAAGCACGCAATCGACGTCCGTCTTACGGAACATCTCGCGGTTTTCGTCAGGGCGCGCTCAGGCCTTGCTCGCGAAGCCGGACTTCTCCCGGAGGCAAGGCGCCTGGACCACAGCGACAATGCGCCGATGCGGGAGAAGTCATGACACCGGCAACCGACTTCCCCATTGTCGGCGTCGGCGCGTCCGCTGGCGGCGTCGAGGCGCTCGAAGGCTTCTTTCGCGGCATGCCGGAAAAGCCAGGCCTCGCTTGCGTGATCATCACGCACCTGAGCCCGGACCGTATCAGCTTGTTGCCGGAGATTGTTTCGCGTTTTACGCCAATGCAGGTACACGCGATTGCCGAAGGCGAGCCGATCGAGATCGATAGCGTCTATCTCTTGCCGCGCGATGCCATCGTCAGCGTCTCGAACCGGACCTTGCACGTGCAGTCACTGGACAAGCCGCGTCGCGAGCGCAAGCCGATCGACCATTTCCTAAGCACGCTCGCGCTCGATATCGGCGAACTCTCGGCAGGCGTCATTCTCTCGGGCGGCGATTCGGACGGCACGCTCGGCATCAAGGCCATCAAGGAGCGGGGCGGACTGACGCTCGCACAGGTTGCGGACGGCTTCGGACCGCATCACCCGGACATGCCCAATAGCGCCATTGCCACTGGCCTGGTCGATTTCGCCGTGCCGGTCGACCAAATGGGCGCGAAGCTCGCGAGCTTTGCCGCGGGCGCCTTCAGGCTCGATTCCGTCGTGGAAGAGCCCGAAGTCGAAGCCGCCGCGAAAGCATTCGACGAGGCGCGAGAAGCCATTTACGGCATCTTGCGCGATAACGTCGGACACGACTTCAGCGGCTACAAGGTCAAGACTTTTTCGCGGCGGGTGCAGCGGCGCATGCAGGTCCGGGCGATGGCAACTCCGGAGAGTTATGTAGCGCGGCTCGCGGCCGATCCGCAGGAAGTGACGGCACTGTTTCGCGATCTCTTGATCAACGTCACGAGCTTTTTCCGCGATGAGCACGCGTTCGAGAGTCTCGCCACACTCGTCCTGCCGAAGCTTTTCGAAGGCCGCACCGCCGAGGATGTCGTGCGTGTCTGGGTGCCGGGCTGCGCCACGGGCGAGGAAGTGTATTCCATCGCCATGCTGATGTCCGAACAGATCGCAGGTGTCGAGAAGGCGCCGCGCATCCAGATCTTCGCCACCGATATCGACGACGGAGCGCTCACGGTGGCGCGTGCGGCGCGCTATCCGCTGGCGTTGCTCGACAATGTATCGCAAGAGCGGCGCGACCGTTTCTTCGTGCCGGACGGCAGCAGCTTCGTGGTGGCCAAGGAAGTGCGCGAACTGTGCATCTTTTCGCCGCACAGCGTCATTCGCGATCCGCCTTTCTCACGCATCGATCTCGTGTCGTGCCGCAATCTCCTCATCTACTTCGGGATCGAGGTCCAGAATCAGGTCATTCCGACCTTCCACTATGCGCTGCGCCCGGACGGTTTTCTGTTCCTCGGCCCGTCGGAAAACGTGAGCCAGTTCGACGAGTTGTTCGTTCCGCTCGACAAGAAGCATAGGCTTTTCAAGCGCCGCGCCGATGTCGTGTCGCAAGTGCGCCTGCCACTCGCGGTATCCGCGCTGACTATCGGCCATCTGTCCGCGTTGACGCCAAGCCGTCCGCCCCTGGGCGGCGCCGCGCTGCGCCTGGCTGTCGACGGTCATATGATCGACCGCTTCACGCCGCCGCACGTGCTCGTGACGCGCGATGGCGATGTCGTCTACTACTCGGGCCGCACCGGCAAATATCTCGAGGCAGCGCCCGGCATGCCGACGCGCCAGCTATTCGCAATGGCGCGCAAGGGGCTGGGCCTCGACTTGCGCTCGGTGTTTCGCGAAGCGGTCGACTCGGGCCGCACGATCGCGCGAGAGGGGGTGGTGGTCGAGGGCGAGGACGGCCGTGTACAGGTGATCAATCTGACCATCGAGCCGCTCGTCCAGCAAGCGCCGGGTGAGCGCATGTATCTCGTCGTGTTCCAGGACCAAGGGCCCGTGCTCACGCGCGAAGAGGCGCTTGCGCGCGCCGAGGCCATGCACGACGGCACCGCGGAGCAAATCGAAAAGGAACTACGGGATACCCGTGAACGCCTGCAATCGATGATAGAGGAATACGAGACCGCGCTCGAAGAACTCAAGTCGTCGAACGAAGAGTTGGTTTCGGTCAACGAGGAACTGCAATCGTCGAACGAAGAGCTGGAGGCGTCCAAGGAAGAGCTCGTCTCGCTCAACGAGGAGCTGCACACCGTCAATCTGGAACTGAATGGCAAGATCGACGCGCTCGACCGCTCGAACAGCGATCTCCACAACCTGTTCGAAAGCACGTCGGTCGCCACCGTGTTTCTCGACCGGCAATTTTCCATTCGCTCGTTTACCCCGGCAATGGCCGATATCTTCCATATCCGTCCGGTCGATCGCGGGCGTCCCATTTCGGAGCTCGTCAGCCGTCTCGACCTTCCGGGGCTGGAAGAAGGCATCCGTGAGGTATTCAGGAGTCAGGAAACACGCGAACAGCAGGTCAGCAGCAAGGATGGGCTGAATCATTTCCTCGTGCGTCTCGCACCTTATCTCAACGGCGATCGCAAGATCGACGGTGTGGTCATTGCTTTCGTCGATATCACGGGAATGGTTCATGCTGAAGGTAGACAGGACGTTTTGATTGCGGAATTGCAACACAGGACGCGAAATCTGTTGTCGGTGATTCAGTCGATCGCGCAACAGACGCTCTCGGGCGACGAAGCGCTCGACACGTTCACGAGTCGCCTCGCCGCGCTTGGCAGGCTGCAGGGCTTGATCGGCGAAGCGAACGGGCATCTGATCAATTTGGGTGACATCGTTCGCCTTGAATTCGAGGCGCTCGGTGTCGGCAGCAGCGACAGGGTCTCGGTGAGTGGACCGGTCGTGCCGCTCGGCTTTCGCAACGTTCAGACGATCGCGCTCGTGCTTCACGAACTCGCGACCAACGCGCTCAAGTACGGCGCGTTGAAGCATAAAGGCGCACGGCTCGTCGTCAGCTGGATTGTCGAGAAAAGAGAGTCCGGGCCGGAATGGCTCGTTCTGGACTGGATCGAAAGCGGTGTGCGCATCACGCCCGAGGACAAGAAAATCGGCTTCGGCCGGCAACTCATCGAGAAAGCGCTTCGTTTCACGCTACACGCTCGCACCGAGCTCGACTTCAACTGGGATGGGGTTTCGTGTCATATCGAGATCCGCTGCGACCAGCGCATATGCACGGCAGCAGTCCCTAGGGGGTCCGAAAATGGCAGTAGTCGGGACACCGCTCGAAGGTTTGAGCATCTTGGTCGTGGAAGACGATTACCTGGTGGCGCTCGCGCTGTCCGCGTTGCTCGAAATTGCAGGGGCAATCGTCGTCGGGCCGGTGGCGTGGGCGCAGGACGCGCTGGCGCTTCTAGACGACGACGAACATTACATCGACGTTGCTATTCTCGACATCGACCTCAACGGCGAGAAGTCATACGCCGTAGCAGATGAACTGACGCTGCGTGAGATCCGCTTCATCTTTGCAACCGGGTACGGTGTCGATTCGATCGATATCGCCTACCGGCATCATCCGCGTTGTCAAAAACCCTTCGATCATCAAACGCTCTTCAACACGCTCGCACTGAGCGGGCGTTGAAGAATCGCGCTCACCGTTTCGGCTTGCCCGAAGTGAATGCTGTCACCGCATCACGAAAAGCCGCGCTTCCATAGACTTCCTCGATGATGTCTTCGTCCGCGAAGCTCTGGTCGATCACGATGCGCCGTAGGCTCTCCTTTACCGCCTTCTGCGTGATTGGCGACAACGCCATGAGCCGCTCGGCAAGCGCATGCGCGCTTGCATCGAGCGCGTCTTTCGTCACCACCGAATATACGTAGCCGCACGCCAGGACCTCGTTCGCTGCGAGAAAGTCGGCGAGCATCAGCATGCGCTTGACGCGCGGCACGCCGAAAGCCGCATGTAGCCGCGCGATATTGCGCGACGAAAGCGTGTTCGAGAGCGTCTTGGCAATCGGTGCGCCGAACCGGGAGTTTTCGCTGCACACGCGAAAGTCGCAGGCCGTGGCGAGCGCGAGACCACCGCCGACCGCCCAGCCATCGATCACGGCGAGCGTGGGAAGCGCGATGCGCTCGACTGTATCGATCACGCGCTCGACCAGCGCTTCGTAGGCCACGCCATCGTGTCCGCCGCGAAAGTCCTTGAAGTACTCGATATCCGTTCCCGCGATAAACGACTTGCCGCCCGCGCCGCGAAAGAGAATGCAGCGCACGTCTTTATTGCGCTGGCATTCGTCGATACGCGCGAGCAGCGCTTCGTACATGGGAATCGACATGGCGTTGTGACGCTCGGGCCGGTCGATGACGATCTCCGCCGCGCCCGATGCATGCAGCGTAAGCCGGACATGTTCGCTCATGGCTTCATTCCACTGGTTCCGTTGATCTCCGCGAAGATCTCTTCGTTATGTTCGCCGAGCAGGGGCGGATGGCGGCGCACGGTCTGCGGCGTCCCGAGCAGCTTGACCGGAAAGCCGATGTTCTTCACCTTGCCTTCGTGCGGATGATCGATTTCCATTGCCATGCGGCGATGCGTGGCATGTTCGCTCTCGAATGCTTCCGGATAAGTCAGGATAGGGCCGGCTGGAATGCCGGCCGCGAGCAGGGTATCGACCCATTCCGCGCTGTCGCGCTTGGCGAACTCCTCTTCGAGCACTTGGATCATGGCCTCGCGGTTTTTCAGGCGCAGCGAGACGTTCGCATAGTCGGCGTGGTCGATCAGATCGGGCCGCTTTAACAACCCGCACAGCTTCGTCCACAGCTTCTGGTTAGTCGCGCCCATCACGAAGTAGCCATCGCGCGCCTTCACGGCCTGATACGGCGCGCTCATCTTGTTGCTGGTGCCAAGCGGTGTCGGCGGCACGCCCGTGCCCCAGTATTCCGACATGTCCCAGATCGAGAAGGCCATGACGGAATCGAAGAGAGAAGCGTCGATATGCTGACCGACGCCCGATTTTTGCGCGCCGATATAAGCCGACAACAGCCCCGACACCGCAAAGAGCGCGCAGCCGATATCCGCCACCGGCACGCCCGCCTTGACCGGCTTGCCGCCGGGATATCCCGTCACGCTCATGACGCCGGACATGGCCTGAGCCATCAGATCGAAGCCGGGCCGCGTGGACCACGGGCCGCTTTGCCCGAAGCCCGAGATGCTCACATAAACGATCTTCGGGTTGATCTCCCGGATCGACTCGTAATCGATACGAAGCCGCTGCACCACGCCCGGCCGATAGTTCTCGACGATCACATCGGCAGTTTTCGCGAGCTTGTAGAAGAGCTCGCGGCCCTCTTCGCTCTTCAGGTCCAGCGTCACCGAACGCTTGTTGCGGTTCATGTTGAGAAAGCCCATGCTGTCGGGCCCTTTCATCTTGAAGCCCATCGCGCCGCGCGTCTGATCGCCTTCGGGCGGTTCCACCTTGATGACATCCGCGCCCATGTCGGCGAGCAGCATGCAGGCGAACGGTCCTGCCATGACCTGGCTTACGTCGAGCACGCGGATTCCTTCCAAGGGGAGAGGTTTTGTCTGGGTCATGTCGATTGGTTCGGTGGAGAAGGGCTTCGACCTGCGGCGCGGGTCATGCCTTCACTTTCGACCACCGCTTGCAATGCCGCAAGGCTTGCGCGGGCAAGGCTGGCTTCGCAATTCGCGAAAGCCTCGAGCGTGCTTCCTCGTTCAGACTAGTCGCGTTCGTCGAGCAGCTCGGCCACGACGCGTTGAAGTGTCTGTTCCTGAGCGTGACCTTCGACGCAAGAAAGCACGTAGCTGCGCTTATGCCAGTCGCCTGCAATCTCCTGCGACGCAATCGCGCGTTCCGGGTGAAAGCTGCGCAGCACAGCCGCGGGCATGAGGCCGACGCCCAAGCCCTGACGCACCATCACGAGCATGGTGTCGAAGCCGCTCACGGCGTAATTGTTCGCGAAGAGTCGTCCCCGGCTCTGATGTGCGCGTTGCAGCGCGGACAGAATGGCGGAGCCTTTGCCGAGACTGATCACGGGCAAGTCCATGATCTCGTCGATACCGAGCGGCGCATCGTCGAACTCAAAATGTTCGGTGCTATACACGAGTTCGAGCCGGTCTTCGCGATACGGCACGCGGTCCAGGTCGAGAAAGCCGCTCTTCTTTTCGTAGATGCCGATATCGATGACTTTGTCGCGCAACAACTGCTGAACGATTTTGCTGTTCTCCTCCTGAACCATGAGCGAGATGCCGGGATGCTTGCGCTGAATCGCGGCGATGGCGCCCGCCAGAAACTGCATGACCACCGCCTTCGGCGCACCGATGATGATGCGCCCGTGGCGCCCTTCCTTGAGCGCGCGCGCATCGCCTTCGAGACGGTCGATCAGATTGTCGATCTGGCGGATGTAGAGCAGCAGCTTCGCGCCCGGCTCGGTAAGCTGCACACCGTGCGGAACGCGCGTGAAGAGCTTCGCGCCCAGTTGCGCTTCGAGGTCCGATACGCGCCGCGAGGCGGCGGCCACCGCGAGACTGAGCTTGTCCGCGGCGCGCGAGATGCTGCCTTCGTCCGCGATGGCGAGAACCAGACGGATGGTGGTCGTATCGAATTTCACTAAGGCTCCGTTTTGTCGTGCTCGCGAATGTGAAGTGTCCGCGAAGGCCCACCGGACAGGCAAACCCGGTAACTCTGCCCGCGCACGGGTAAACGATTAACCCGCCTCCCGGCTTTGCATTCAGCGAATATAAAACAGCGATGCTATATTGCGCCGAACCGATGCGGCCGAGCTTAAAGCGGCGCATTGCACTGGGTAGACAGCCCGCCATCCGGACGCCAAAGTCCACGGAGGAGACATGAATATAAAGAAAGCGATTGACCGCATTCCAGGCGGTCTCATGCTCGTGCCCTTGCTGCTCGGCGCCTGCGTCCATACTTTCGCGCCGGGCGCGGGCAAGTACTTCGGCTCGTTCACGAACGGGTTGATCACGGGCACCGTGCCGATTCTCGCGGTGTGGTTCTTCTGCATGGGCGCGACCATCGACCTGCGCGCGACCGGCACCGTGCTGCGCAAGTCGGGCACCTTGCTCGTGACGAAGATGGCGGTTGCGTGGATCGCGACCATCGTCGCCGCGCACTTCATTCCCATCGATGGCGTCAAGGCCGGTCTCTTCGCGGGCCTGTCCGTGCTCGCCATCACCACGTCGATGGACATGACCAACGGCGGACTCTACGCCGCCGTGATGCAGCAGTACGGCAGCCGCGAGGAAGCGGGCGCGTTCGTGCTGATGTCGGTGGAATCCGGGCCGCTCGTCAGCATGCTGATTCTTGGCGCGACGGGCGTCGCGTTCTTCGAGCCACGCCTTTTCGTCGGCGCGGTGCTGCCGTTTCTGGTTGGCTTCGCGCTCGGCAATCTGGACAGCGACCTGCGCGAACTGTTCGGCCGCTGCGTGCATCCGCTGATCCCGTTCTTCGGCTTCGCGCTCGGCAATGGCATCGACCTGCACGTGATCGCGACGAGCGGCTTGCCGGGCGTTGCGCTTGGGTTGGGCGTGATCGTCGTGACGGGCATTCCGCTGATTCTCGCGGATCGCTGGATTGCGGGCGGCAATGGCGCGGCGGGACTCGCGGCTTCATCGACGGCGGGCGCGGCGGTGGCGAATCCGGCGATCATCGGCGAGATGATTCCGCGCTTCAAGCCGCTCGTGCCGGCGGCCACCGCGATGGTCGCGACCGCCTGTCTCGTGACGGCCATTCTCGTGCCAATTCTGACCGCGCTCTGGGTGCGCCGGCATCGGGCGCGTCATGGCCTTGAAGAACAACGTGTGGAAGAACCGGTGCGGCCGCTCGGCGAGCGCGACGTGCACGTGTGATTTCGTGCGGCCGACGAGCCGTCAGGATGGCTCGTCGCTCACGAACAGCATCGAGATATAAAGAATGGTCGAAACGGCGATAAGGCCAACGCCCGTGAACACCTTGGTGCGATTGAATTCGAGCCCGCCGTCGATGGCGATACCAATGCCGAGCACCGAGCCTAGCGTCCCGAAGGCCGCGAGCGCGACATGCGCCTTGCTCAAAAAGAGACGCCGGCGTTTTCTGCCGGCTTCGCTGAAGGGTCCTCGTCGCATCGCTTCTCCATCGGCCATGTAGCCGCGCCGTTATTTGCGTTCCGGATGAAGCAGCAATATCACAAAAATAAAACGTGCTTCGCGAAAGAAAATCGGCGAAGCACGTTCGTATCGACGATGCGTCACTCGACGCTTTCCCAGTGCTCCGGCTCGCCTTTGTCCGTGATACGCACCTTCGCCAGCAAGGGCGTATAGCCGCGCAGCCTGATTTCGCTGACCGCGAGCTTTTCCGAACTGAACACCTGCTCGGTGATCTTCGTGCCGTCGGGATACTCGAGTGTGTATCCATCGATTGGGCCCCATCGGCCCTTGGGCAAGGGTTCAACGTAGATTTGCATCATGATGACTCCGGCGTTGTAGGAAGCGTTGGGCAAGCGCCGTGACTGCGGCTGCCTCTTATATAAGAGCGTAGCCCTTAAGCGTGGCGCTGCATCGGGGAGAATGACGACTAAATTTGCGCGTGGAATCAGGACCTTGGAGAAGAAATTTCGCGATGAGAAACGCACCGGGGCTATGTGCAACGCGTGCATGCTGCCACGCAGCAGGATTTCTCACGACACGCGGGCTGGTTTCGTGATGTGGGATCGATGAGTTCACGCGCCGGGCAATTTGCCCGTGCATCGCGAGTCCTGACACGAGCGTGGGTTCCATGGCGCGCGGCCGCCCAATGGCCGCGCGCGCCGGTAACGTCGACGTCGGTTATTGCGCGGCGAGCGCCGGGTGCTTCATCAACGTCGCCGCAGCGGACGACGATGAAGCCGGGTTCTGCCCGGTAATCAAAAGGCCATCGGTGACGACATAAGGTGCCCAGTCTTCGAGCTTCGAATAGATGCCGCCCTTCGCCTTGAGTTCGTCTTCAACGAGGAACGGCACGACATCGGTCAGTCCGACCGCGGCTTCCTCGGAGTTGGTGAAGCCCGTGACTCGTTTGCCTTCGACAAGCGGTGCGCCCTCCGGCGTGCGGACATGGCGCAGCACGCCAGGTGCGTGGCAGACCAGCGCGACAGGCTTGCCAGCGGCCAAGAAGGCTTCGATCAGGGCGATCGAGTTTTTGTCTTCGGCCAGGTCCCAGAGCGGACCATGACCGCCCGGATAAAACACGGTATCGAAATCGGCTTGCGAGACGAGATCGAGCTTTACCGTGCTGGCAAGCTGCGCGGTAGCCTGCGAATCGGCTTCGAAACGATGTGTCATCTCGGTCTGATTGGCCGGCTCGTTGCTTTTCGGGTCAAGCGGCGGCTGACCACCTTTAGGCGATGCCAGCACGATTTCCGCGCCCGCATCCCTAAAGGCGTAGTAGGGTGCGGCCAGCTCTTCGAGCCAGAAACCCGTCTTGCGGCCCGTGTTGCCGAGTTGGTCATGCGAGGTCAGAACCATGAGCACTTTCATGTTGCATCTCCGTGGGTTAGTAAGGCGAAACCGTGAAGAAGGTTGATGGGGTTAGTAGACCAGTCGTCTAGTAAATGCTTCAAAAAAAAGCACCTCCAAAGAAGTGCTGGCACCTCGCTCCCTGCTTCGTCAGGGAGCAAGTCGCAAGATCCGCTGCGTTGTCGTCGTCGCCACTTCAAACGGCTGCGTGTTGCGAACAATCTTCACCATGATGCTGGCGCCGAGCCACAGTTGATACAAGCTCTGCGCAACGCTTTGCGGATCACTTTCGATCGAAAGCGAGCCTTCCGCCACACCGATTTCGATTGCACTTGCAAGACGGCGAACGATCCCTGCCGTGCCGCGCTTCAACGTGGCGCGCATGGCCTCCGACATGTCTGCCACTTCGGCGCCGAGCTTGACCGCGAGACATTTGCCCTGGCAATCGAAGAAGGACTGGGTTTCTTGCCAGATGCTCCAGTAGTTCGTCAGCCGCTGCGCCATGCTCAGTCCGGGCTGCGCTAGCGTCTGGTCGAGGTCGTTCAGATAGTCCTCGAAATAGCTTTCCAGGAGCGCCACGCCGAACGCATCCTTGGAGCCAAAATAATGATAGAACGAGCCCTTCGGCACGCCGGCTTCCGTGAGAATCTCGTTCAGGCCGACGGCGGAAAAGCCTTTGGCGCCGATCAACCGTTGACCAACGGCAATGATGTTTTCGCGGACGTCGACGGTTTCTGATGTGTTTGCGGTAGGCATGGGTGGACTTTAGCTTATAGTAGACCAGTCGTCTAGTATTTTAAGAAATTTCTTGCCCTCGCAGACGCCAAGTCCGGTCTATGTGCGATTCCTCACACTTTGTTTCAATTTGTTGCAAATACACGGGAGGCTTACTGGATAAGGCTTTGCGGGCTGGACGAGGTTGCGAGGGTGTCGGCAGGCCGCCGGGCTTGGTAAAGATTTCAAGCCCCACTCCGTTAAAGAACTCAACAGACAAGGAGCCAAAGCCATGAAGATCGAATCGAACAACACGCCCGCCGCACTCCAATCCGACACCTTTCGCGTAGCAAGCACACGCGATGTGCAGGCTACGGGCGGCGTGCAGCAAACCAGCGCGACCAACGCAACCAGCTCGAAAGTGACGTTGTCCTCGTTGTCGTCGATGCAAGTCACGGGCGGCGCGGACATCGACACGGCGAAGGTCGAATCGATCAAGGCGGCTCTGCGTGATGGAACCTACAAGATCGACTCGGGCAAGATTGCGAGCGGCATGTTGAGCACCGCAGGCGATTTGCTCAAGACGACGATGCGTTGATGGGTGGTTGAGCGGGAATGGAGCGCGGACGGCGTAGCGCAAAGCGTCGGGGGACAAAACCAAATGCCCCGTTCAAATGGCATGGCCGATTCTGCAGATTCGTAGTCGAGCGGACCGACGCGTAGCGCGCCCGACATCAATCACTCGCCTGGCGGCCCATACATCTTCGGATTTCTGCGCGGCGCCTCGACACGCTCTGAATGTGAATGATCAGTCGATGCCGGAGCTTGGGTGGCCGACCCTTCGGCTCCAACGCTATTCTCCGGCGATGCCGGCGCACCAGGCACCGCGCATCCCGCCAAAACGATTAGCAACGTCCCAAGCGCGGCTTTCAACATTTTGGCACCCGGCATTAACGCACATTGGCAATCGCGGGCATCTCTTTGAACGAGGGCTTGGCGAACAAATAGCCTTGCATCAGGCTCACGCCGGCTGCTTCCAGAAAATCGCGCTCGCCTTGCGTCTCGATGCCTTCCGCGATCACGCGAATTCCCAAATCACTGCAAATCTTCAAGACCCCGGCAACGATCCGCTGACGCACGGTGTCGGTGTCGATGTCGCGCACCAATGCCATGTCGAGCTTGATCAAGTCCGGCTGAAAGTCGGCGAGCAGTGTGAGCCCTGAATAACCCGCGCCGAAATCGTCGATCGCGGTCTGAAAGCCGAACGATTTATACGCGCGGAAAATCTGCACCAGATGCGAGCGGCTAATGATGTTTTCACCTTCGATGGTTTCAAAGATGATCTTATTCACCGGGAAGCCGTGTTTCTCGGCGGCCTCGAAGGTACTGCGAATGCATGCCGCAGGCTGATAAACCGCGTTCGGCATGAAGTTGATCGACAGAAAGCTGTCCATGCCCATGCTTGCCGCCTGCTCGATTGCAGTCGTGCGGCAACGTTGATCGAAGTTATAACGGTTCGAGTCGTCGACCTGCGACAACACCGAACCCGCCGATTCGCCATTCGGCCCGCGTACGAGCGCCTCGTAGGCATAGGGACTGCCCGACCGCACGTCGACGATAGGCTGAAACGCAAAGGCCATTTCGATCTGCGCCACTTCGGGGCTATTGCAGCCACCGCAGCGAACGGGGCCGTTCGCCGGCTGTCCCGCCTCGTGAATTTTGATCATGTTTCGTTCGTCTGAAAAGTTGGTCTTTGAAGCGACCGCTTGCCATCGCGCGCCGGCCTTCAATATATCGGACGATGGGACGCGCTTCTTTAACTTCCGGCACCTCCCGCGCTCGCCATGATCCACTTCTCGAAGGAAACCACGGCGTCATCCCCGACGCGGTCTGCGTTGATCACCAGTGTGTAATCGGGCGCGCGCCACGCCGGCGCCGCGATCGGGCATACGAGTCGGCCTTCGGCGATATCGCGTCCGATCAGCGGCAACGACGCGAGCGCCACGCCAAGCCCCTCCGCTGCAGCAGCGAGTTGCAGATATGTGTGCTCGAACTCGACGTGCCGGGCCGCGCGCAAGTCCGCCGCGCCCGCCTCCTTGAGCCACGACGACCAACTCGTGCGCGTGCTGGCGGAATGCAGCAGCGCGTGATGACGCAGATCCGCGACGCTTGCTATGGGACGCTGACGCAGCAGCGCGGGGCTGCACACCGGCAAGCGCACATCGGCCATCAACGAGCGCGATACGACGCCCGCGCCTTGTTCATGACCCGAGCGTATGCCGATATCGAAGGCATCGCCGATATACCGCAACTTGCGCGACGTGGTCGACAACCTGACGTCGATATCGGGAAAGCGCGCCTGAAAGTCGGCGAGACGCGGCAGCAGCCAGCACAACGCGAAGCTTGCCAGCGCGTTCACGCGCACGATGCCGGACACGCGGCGCGTGAATTCATCGTGCCTGAGGCGCGCTGCCCCGCGTGTGAGACGTTCGAACGCGCTGCTCACGTCGTTGAGGAGCGCCGCGCCTTCATCGGTAAGCTGAACGCCGCGCGCGCGCCGCTCGAACAACGGCACGCCGAACCAGTCTTCGAGCAGCCGTATTTGCTTGCCGACCGCCCAATGAGTGACATGCAGGTCGGCCGCCGCCGCGGCGAAGCTTCCATGCCGGGCGACCGCCTCGAAATTGCGCAACGCATTGAGCGGCGGCAGCCTGTCCCGGTCCTGCGCCAGATTTGCTGGTTCGTCCATGGCGTGACTTTATCTCTCCATTGACGCGATCTTACGTCAATTGAAGGCGCCTTCCTCGAGTCATAAAATTGTCTTTTAGGCCTCGTCACGCCGTCGTCCGGGAGACTCATGCGCTTTATTCCGTTTTCCTTGCCGTCCTTGCTTAAAACAGACCGGACCGCGCTTTTACCTTCGCGCGTGCTTTGGTTGTCCTGCGTCGCACACGCGCTGCACGACGGTTACACGGACATGATCTACGCGTTGCTGCCGGTGTGGCAGGCGGACTTCGGTCTGGGGTATGGCGCGCTCGCCATGCTGCGCGGCGTCTATGCCGGAACCATGGCGAGTCTCCAGATACCGGCCGGGCGTCTGGCGCAAAGGCTTGGCAGCCGGGCGACGCTTGCGCTCGGCACGTTGCTCGCAGCCGGTGGCTACGCGCTCGCGGGTATGTCGGGAAGCCTGCTCGGTTTGTGCGTGGCGTTGGCGGTATCGGGAAGCGGGTCGAGCACGCAGCATCCCATTGCATCGGGCGCGGTGTCGCGCGTCTATGGCCGCCGCGCGCGCGGCCCATTGAGCGTCTACAACTTCTCCGGCGATCTCGGCAAATCGGCATTGCCGGCCGCAATCTCTCTTCTCGTTACGCTCATGCCCTGGCGTCACGCGCTCTGGATCATGTCGGTCCTGGGTTGCGTCGTCGCTGTATCCATTGCACTTTTCTTCCCTGTCGTACCGAGAAGCACGCCGGCCGCCGATGTACATTTAATCGGCAACCGCGGCGGCTCAGGACGAGGTTTTTCGGTGCTGCTCTCGATAGGCGTGCTCGACACCAGCGTCCGCATGGGCCTGCTGACGTTCCTGCCGTTCTTGTTGAAAGAGAAAGGCATCTCTCAACCGATGCTGGGCACGGCGCTCGCGCTGGTTTTCATCGGCGGCGCGGCCGGCAAGTTCGCCTGCGGATGGCTCGGCGCGCGGCTGGGCGTGATCGGCACCGTGCTCGCAACCGAGGGCGGCACGGCGGCCTGCATCGTCGCGGTGATGCTCTGCCCGCTGAGCGTCGCGATGGTCTTGCTGCCGCTCCTCGGCGTG
Organism: Caballeronia sp. GACF4; assembly: GCF_023631025.1. Classification (NCBI taxonomy): domain Bacteria; kingdom Pseudomonadati; phylum Pseudomonadota; class Betaproteobacteria; order Burkholderiales; family Burkholderiaceae; genus Caballeronia; species Caballeronia sp. GACF4. The sequence continues at coordinate 186,941 of NZ_JALQDW010000025.1, read as the reverse complement.
ATGCTCAATGGCACCTCGTCCGTGCTCTACGGCACCGTGCCGGAACTGGCGCCACTCGACGGAGCCGAGCGGGCCTTTGCGCTTTTCTATACCGGCACCATTGCGTCGGGCGCGATCTCGCCGGTCATCTACGGTTTCCTCGGCGACCGGATCGGCGTGCACGGCGCCACGCTTGCCACGGCTCTCACGGCCATCGCCATTTTTCCGCTGGCTATCGCACTGCGCTCGCGCCTCGCGCGCGAGGCCTAGATCGCGCATGTTCGTGCCAATCCGTCCGCGAACAAGCGGGCGGTCTGGCGACCTTGCGTCTTCCTTCTTCGCGCATCAGTTTTATTTATCGGACGCCGCATCACGCAGCCAGCCGATCGCTCGCCAAACCCCAGCAAGCAAAGGCATCGAACGCCGTCGGACGTATCGAATCGCGCCCATCTTCATGGTTTACGCGTAGTTTCCCGCGCAACCGCCAGCCGCTATCTTCCATTCAGTTTTCCGCACCAGACACCGCTGCCGATGGACGCGTAACGCGTCGCCCGGCACCCGAAGGAGCATCACAATGGCTCGCATCATCGGCGGCATTGCTGCCTCGCATACCCCGACCATCGGTTTCGCGTTCGACAAGAACAAACGTGACGACCCGGTCTGGGCTCCCATCTTCGAAAACTTCGCGCCGCTCGCCACATGGCTCGAAGAGAAGCGCCCCGATGTGGTCGTGACGATCTACAACGACCACATCACGTCGTTCTTTTTCGATCACTACTCGGCCTTCGCGCTCGGCGTCGGTCCGGAATGGCGCGTCGCGGACGAAGGCGGCGGCGCGCGCGATCTGCCGCCGATCAAGGGGCATCCCGCGCTCGCGGCGCACATCGGCAACTCGCTCATGACCGACGAGTTCGATATGTCGTTCTTCCAGAACAAGCCGCTCGATCACGGCTGTTTCTCGCCGCTCTCGATGCTTACCCCGCACAAGCCCGACTGGCCGATGCAACTGATTCCGCTGCAAATGGGCGTGCTGCAACTGCCCGTGCCGAGCGCGCGGCGTTTCTACAAGCTCGGTCAGGCGCTGCGCCGCGCCATCGAAAGTTATCCGGAAGACCTCAAGGTCGCGATCATCGCGACGGGCGGCCTGTCGCATCAGGTTCACGGCGAACGCGCGGGCTTCAACAACACGGAATGGGATCACCGCTTCCTCGATCTCTTCGAGCGCGACCCCGAGCAACTCGCCGACATGACGCTCGCCGAATACGCGGAACTCGGCGGCTTCGAAGGCGCTGAAGTGATCATGTGGCTGACCATGCGCGGCGCGCTGTCGAACAACGTCGTGTGCAAGCACCGCAGCTACTACCTTCCGTCGATGGCCGGTATCGCGACCGCCATCTACGAAGGCGAGGACAGCGAGACGAAGCCCGCGATACTCGAACGTCATCGCCAGAAGATGGCCGTGCAACTCACCGATGTCGAGAAGCTGCAAGGCACGTATCCGTTCAGCATCGAAACGGCGGTGCGGGCTTATCGCATCAACGATTATCTGCATCGCATGGTCGAGCCCGCGCATCGCGAGGCGTTCAAGGCCGACGAGGAAGCGAGCTACGAAGCAGCGGGTCTGAGCGAACAGGAGCGCGATCTTCTGCGCCGCCGCGACTGGCGCGGTCTTCTTCACTATGGCGTGATCTTTTTCATGCTCGAAAAGCTGGGCGCGGTGACGGGCATCTCGAACCTGCATATTTATGCGGCGATGCGCGGCGAAACGCTCGAGGAATTCCAGAAGACGCGCAATGCGCCCGGCGCGCTCTACTCGGTGGCGGGCAAGGGCGCGGGCAATCTCGCCTGGGACAAAGAAGAGAAGAACAAGGCTTGACGGCCAAAACGATGCAACACGGAGACGAACATGAACAGCGGTAAAACCATCGACATCAAGGGCTTCATCGACGCGCGGCCCATCTCGGCGTACCAGTGGTTGCTGGTCGCGCTGTGCTTTCTCGTCGTCGCGGCCGACGGCATGGACGTCGCCATCATGGGTTTCGTGGCGCCCTCGATCATCGGCGACTGGCACATCTCGCGGCCCGCGTTCGGACTCGTGATGAGCGCCGCGCCCATCGGACTCGTGATCGGCGCGTTGACGGCGGGACCGGCTTCGGACCGCATCGGCCGCAAGTGGGTGCTGATCACCTCGGTGTTCCTGTTCGGCGTCTTTACCATCGCGACGGCGTTCACCAATTCGCCCTCGTCGATGGCGCTCCTGCGCTTGCTGACCGGCATCGGTCTTGGCGCGGCCATGCCCAACACCACGACGCTGCTCTCCGAATACGCGCCGCAGCGCAAGCGCTCGCTGCTCATCACCATCATGTTCACGGGCTTCAACCTCGGCTCCGCGCTGATCGGCTTCGTCGCCGGCTGGCTGATTCCCGAGCACGGCTGGCGCTCGGTGCTGATCTTCGGCGGCGCGTTGCCGCTCGTGTTGATTCCGCTGCAGATCTGGCTGCTGCCCGAATCGGCGCGTCTCATGTCGGTGCGCGGCGCGACCTCGCAACGGATCGGCGCGGTGCTCGGACGTGTCTGCGGCGAGCGCTTCAAGGGCGATGAAGTCTTCGTATCGACGGAACCGCCGCTGCCGACCAAGAAGCCTATCGGCGTGCTGTTCTCGCAAGGCTATGGTTTCATGACCGCCGCGTTGTGGGTCACGTACTTCATGGGCCTGCTCGTGATCTATCTGCTGACCGGCTGGCTGCCCACCTTGATGAAGGATGCGGGTCTCACGGTTTCCACCGCCGCCAACATCACGGCGATGTTCCAGATCGGCGGCACCATCGGCGCGATCATCGTCGGCTTCATCATGGACAAGACGCGGCCCGCGCCTGTCATCAGCGCGGCGTATCTCGGCGGCGCGGTGTGCGTGCTGGGGCTTGCGTGGATCGGCGCGTTGTCGTCGTCGCTCGCCGTGCTCGTGTTCGCCGCGGGTTTTTGCATGAGCGGCGCGCAGACCGGCCTCAACGCCTTCGCGCCGGGACGCTATCCGACCGTGGCGCGCGCCACCGGCGTGAGCTGGATGCTCGGCATGGGACGCTTCGGCAGCATTTTCGGTTCGGCGATCGGCGGCGCACTGCTCGGTCTGGGCTGGCAATTCGGCGCGATCCTCGCGATGCTCGCGGTGCCCGCCACGCTTGCCGCCGTCGCCATTCTTGTCGCGCAGAAAACGCGCGCCGGCGAACCCGCGCCGCAAACGAACGCCGCTGCACACTAGTTTCTGGAGCAAGGATGATCATCGACATTCACGGCCACTACACCACCGCGCCCAAGGCGCTGGAAGCGTGGCGCAACCGGCAGATTGCCGGCATCAACAATCCTTCGGAGAGGCCGGCGGTTTCCGAACTGCGTATCAGCGACGACGAATTGCGCGAGTCGATCGAGAGCAATCAGCTTCGCCTGATGCGCGAACGCGGGCTCGACCTCACCATCTTCAGTCCGCGTGCGAGTTTCATGGCGCATCATATCGGCGACTTCGACGTGTCGAGCACATGGGCCGCGATCTGCAACGAGCTGTGCTTTCGCGTGAGCGAGTTGTTCCCCGATCACTTCGTCCCCGCCGCGATGCTGCCGCAAAGCCCTGGCGTCGATGTGGCGACGTGCATTCCCGAACTCGTGAAGTGCGTCGAGCAATACGGCAATGTCGCCATCAATCTGAACCCGGACCCGTCCGGCGGTCACTGGACGAGCCCGCCGCTGTCCCACCGTTATTGGTATCCCATCTACGAGAAGATGGTCGAGTACGATATTCCCGCGATGGTCCACGTGAGCACGAGTTGCAACGCGTGCTTTCACACGACCGGCGCGCATTATCTGAACGCGGACACGACCGCCTTCATGCAGTGCCTGACCTCGGACCTGTTCCGCGACTTTCCGAGCCTGCGTTTCGTAATTCCGCATGGCGGCGGCGCGGTGCCTTATCACTGGGGTCGTTTTCGCGGGCTGGCGCAGGAACTGAAAAAGCCGCTGCTCGAAGACCATTTGCTGAAGAACATTTTTTTCGATACCTGCGTGTATCACCAGCCGGGCATCGACCTGCTGACGCGTGTGATTCCCGTCGACAACATCCTCTTCGCGAGCGAGATGATAGGCGCGGTGCGCGGCATCGACCCGCAAACGGGACAGTATTTCGACGATACGAAGCGCTATGTCGAAGCCGCGCAGATCGAACCCGAAGCGCGCTACAAGATCTACGAAGGCAACGCGCGCCGTGTGTATCCGCGCCTCGATACGGCGCTCAAGTCAAAGGGACGTTGAACATGGTCGAACTCGGAGTGGTTTATCGCAACATCGATCGCGCGGACGCAGAGGCCGCGACGAAACTCGGCGCGCTCGGCTCGGCGACCGTGCATGAAGCAATGGGGCGCGTCGGTCTGTTGAAGCCGTACATGCGGCCCATCTATGCGGGCGCTCAGGTGAGCGGCACGGCGGTGACGGTCCTTCTGCAACCCGGCGACAACTGGATGCTGCACGTCGCCGCCGAACAGATTCAGCCCGGCGATATTGTCGTGGCCGCCTGCACCACCGACAACACCGACGGCTTCTTCGGCGACCTGCTCGCGACGAGTTTCAAGGCGCGCGGTGCGCGTGCGCTCGTCATCGACGGCGGCGTGCGCGACGTGCGTGTGCTGACCGCAATGAACTTTCCCGTGTGGAGCCGCGCGATCTCGTCGAAGGGAACGGTCAAGGCGACGCTTGGCTCGGTCAACATTCCGGTGGTCTGCGCGGGCGCATGGGTTACTCCCGGCGATGTGATCGTCGCCGACGACGATGGCGTGGTCGTGGTGCCGGCTGCATCGGCGAGACAGGTGCTCGACAAGGCGAGCGCGCGCGAAGCGCTGGAAGAAGAGAAGCGCGACAAGCTCGCGAGCGGCGTACTGGGTCTCGACATGTACAACATGCGCGAGCCGCTGCAACGCGCGGGCCTGCGCTACATCGACTGATATGGCAACGACGATCACCGGCATCTCGTCGATGGCGACGAAGCATCTGCTAGCCGATCTCGCCCATGCTTATGCAAGCGCATTCGCGCAGCCGGTCGCGATCGAATCGACGGGCGGCGTGGCGGCGTTGCGGCGTATCGAGGAAGGCGAAGCGTTCGATATCGTCGTGCTGGCCGCGAACGCCATCGAGCGTCTTGCCGAAGCAGGACGTATCGATCCGGCGAGACGCGTGAATATCGCGCGTTCGGGCGTGGCCGTCGCGGTGAAGGCGGGCGCGCCGCATCCCTCCATCGACGACGAAAGCGCCGTGCGTCACGCAGTGTTGGCCGCGCGCAGTATCGGCTATTCGACCGGGCCGAGCGGCGCGTATCTCATGCGGCTGTTCGAGCGCTGGGGCGTGCTTCAGGAGGTGTCGTCGCGTATCGTGCAGGCGCCGCCCGGCGTGGCCGTGGGCGGACTTATCGCGCAAGGAGAAGTGGAGCTGGGCTTTCAGCAGATGAGCGAGCTGATCGGCGTCGCGGGCATCGACGTAGTGGGTCCGTTGCCTGCGGACATTCAGACGCTCACGGTATTTCAGGGCGCCGTGTGCACGGCCGCGCGCGAACCCGTGCTCGCGCGCTCCCTTCTTGCTTACCTGAGTTCTCCGGAAGCCGGCGCTGTCATGCAACGTCATGGCATGGAACCCGTTCGATGAGCACGCGCTTGAGCGAACGATGCAGACTTGCACTCTTCCGCCTGGCGTTGTCGGCACCAGGCGGCGTCACTTTGTTTCTGATGGCCGATGGACGAGAGAGCGCCTTGCGCATCGCGCGCGCGGCCGTCTCCATTCTTCGCGAAGTGCCGGTGCATGAAGTGCGCGTACGCGAATCGCTGTCGTTTCGCGAGCTGCTTCGCGCGGGCGTCAGCGACGACCCCGATCTGCGCGTGTTCGAAGCATCGTCGAAAGACGGCAAGGTGCAAGCTTGGATCGAGCCGCCGATCTTCTTTACCGACGACGCCACCTTGCTCGGGAAGTGGGCCGAGCTGCATGCGGATCTCGCGACGGAGACCGCACGGCAGCTCATCGACCGCGCGAAGTAGGGGCGGACTTCAGGCTATTAAAGCAGCGTCAATGCCCCCAGCGCAGCACTAGTGGGTCGAGCTTTCGCGCCACCTTGAGCAAGCCTTCGCGCACTTTAGGATGCATCGGCGCAAGCGGATGCCTCACCGCGTCCGAGCCGATCACGCCGCCTTCCTTCATCAGCGTCTTGCATGCGGCAAGCCCGCACTGGCGGTTCTCGTAATTGATGAGCGGAAGCCATTGCTGATACAACTCGGCGGCTTCGTCGGTGTTGCCGGCAGCGTAGGCATCGACGATCTTGCGAATGCCGTCGGGATAGCCGCCGCCCGTCATCGCGCCGGTCGCGCCTGCATCGAAATCGGGGATCAGCGTGATCGCTTCTTCGCCATCCCACGGGCCGACGATGGCATCGCCGCCGAGTTCGATCAGCTCGCGCAGCTTCGACGCAGCCTGCGCCGTTTCGATCTTGAAGTACGACACGTTTTCGACTTCACGCGCGAGCTTCGCTAGAAAGGGCGCGGACAGCGGCGTGCCCGCGACGGGCGCATCCTGAATCATGATCGGAATGTCGATGGCGTCCGACACCTTCGCGTAGAAATCCTGAATGCCGCGCTCGCTCACGCGGATAGTCGCGCCGTGATAGGGCGGCATGACCATGACCATGGCCGCGCCCGCGTCCTGCGCCGCGCGGCTGCGTTCGGCGCAAACGTGCGAGCTGAAATGCGTCGTCGTGACGATCACCGGCACGCGGCCCGCGACATGTTCCAGCACGGTGCGCTGCACGGCATCGCGCTCTGCGTCCGTCAGCGCAAACTGCTCCGAGAAGTTCGCGAGAATGCACAAGCCGTTCGAACCGGCATCGATCATGAAGTCGATGGCGCGCTTCTGGCCTTCGAGATCGAGCTTGCCTGCGTCGTCGAAGATGGTAGGCGCGACGGGGAACACGCCGCGATAAAGGGGAGCTGCCATTGATTGTTGTCTCCTGGATTTAGATGCGATAGAGGGCGCTGGCATTGTCGTGGAAAAGGGCCAGTCTTTCCGCGGGCGTTCGGTGCGCGACCATCGCCTTGAAGCCGCCGAAAAGATTGTCCAGCGAAACGACGAGGCTATCCACCGGAAAATTACTCGCGAACATGCAGCGCTCGACGCCGAAGCTCGCGATGGCCTCGCGCACCACCGGCCCGTTGCGCTCCACGCTCCAGTTTATCCCCGCTTCGCCGATGCCGGATATCTTGAGCCACACGTTGGGCCAGCGCGCGAGCGTATCGAGCGCGGCGCGCCATGCGCGCAACGCCTCCTCGCTGCGATCGGCCGGTAAGCCCGTGTGATTCACGATGATCTTCACATCGGGAAAGTCGCGCGCAAGTTCGGCCGCTTCCGTGAAATGCCACCACGGAGCCTGCAGTTCGAACATCAGATCATATGCCGCGAGCAGCGCGTAACCACGCCGCCACCGCTCGCAGCGCATGGAACCCGCTGCCGAGAAATCCGCGCGATACTCCGCGCGCGGCACGGTCTTGGGCTTATGACGCACGCTGCGCACGAGCGGCAAGCCACGATATCCATCAAGCACCGCGCGCACGTCTTCGCGATCCAGCCAGATTTGTCCGGCCATTGCATTGGGCAGGCCGGTGCGCGCATTGAGCGCGCTCGCCCAGCGCGCTTCCCCGAGCGGATCGCGCGCGTCCCATTCGCCTTCCATCATCACCGTCTTGACCACGCGATGACTCGCCGCCTGCGCAAAGTAATCGTCGGGCAGGAAGTCATGGCAGATGGCCGCGTAATCGCCATAACGGAACGGAATGCGCGGCAGATCGCGCAGCCACGGATGATAGTTGTTCGCGAGGTCCCAGAAATGATGATGCGCATCGACGACAGGCAGGTCGGCATCGTCGCCGCTTTGCAGGAAGCGCTCGCGCAAGGCATCGATATGGGCGTGCATCATGGGCTCTTAGCTCACGCGGTCTTGTGCCATGCGCACGAGAATATCGAAGGCCTTCTGTGTAGCGCCGACATCGGCGGAACCCTTGCCGTGGATATCGAACGCGGTGCCGTGCGCGGGCGTCGCGATGGGCACAGGCAAGCCGCCGTGCACCGTGACGCCGCGCCAGAAGCCCATGAGCTTCATCGCGATCTGGCCTTGGTCGTGATACATGGTGACGACGCCATCGAAGACCTTTTGGTCGCGTGCACGCACAAAGATGGTGTCGGCGGGAAAGGGGCCTTGCGCGTCGTAGCCGAGCGCGCGTGCATGCTCCACGGCCGGCGTGATGACATCGATCTCTTCGCGGCCGAATGCGCCGTTGTCGCCGTTGTGCGGATTGAAGCCGCAGACCGCGATGCGAGGCGCCGCGATGCCCGCGCGTTTGAGTCCGTCGTGAATCAACTGCACCGCGCCGACTATGCGTTCGTCAGAAAGCCGCGCGCTCACGTCCTTCAATGCAATGTGGGACGTGACGCGCGAGGTCCACAGTTCATCGAGCACGTTGAATTCGCAAAACGCGCCGGCATAGTCGAGCTGATGCGCGAACCATTCCATCTCGTCGTTCGTGTCCATGCCCGCCATGTGCAGCGAGGTCTTGTTGACGGGCGCGAACAACATGGCGTTGGTGCGGTTCGCGCGCGTCAGTTGCAGGGCTTGTTTGAACGCTTCTAGGCTGTAGCGTCCGCCGCGTTCCGTGGATACGGCGGGCTCGTAAGGCGCGTCGTCGGGCAGGCGGAAGTCGATGAGCGAAGGCACGTCGGTATCGCGCGCGGCGGCGGCTTCATCGTTCACCACGGTGTAATCGAAACGTTGCCGCGCGATCTCCATGCCGCGATCGAGTTCGCGCCGGTCGCCGATGATGAGCAGATCGGCACGCTTGCGATTTTCCGGCCGTGCAACGAGGCGCGCGATGAGTTCGGGGCCGATGCCGGCGGGGTCGCCGAGAAGGACAGCAATGCGAGGTTTCATGACGGATCAACCTTTGAGTTTTTTAGCGGGTACGGCGCAGATCGATGGCGATCGAGCCGAAGATATACACCAGCGCGCAGGCGCTGTAGAAATGCAGCACGGTATCGAACGAACCGGTACGCTGCAGGATGAAGCCGGTGATGAGCGGAATCGAGATGCCGCCGACGCTGCCCGCGCAGTTCATGCATGCACCGAGCAGACCGACGCGCCCCGGCGTCGCGAGCAACGAAGGCAGGCTCCAGTAGAGACTACCCCACATCAGCAAGAACGACGCCGCGCACAGCACCGCGACCGCGCTCACCGGCGACTGAATGGTCGGCAGCGCGGCGAATACGGCAAGCGTCGTGACGCCCGATAGCGCGATCATGCTCTTGACCACCTTGCCGCGCGAGAAGCCGTGCGTGCAAAGTGCATCGCAGAGAAAGCCGCCCGACAGCGAGCCCAAAGCGCCGGAAAAGAAGATGAAGAACGTGGCCGCGCCGATCTGCGAAAGACTCAAGCCGCGTGCTTGCGTCAGATAGCTCGGTCCCCACGTGATGAGCCCGAAGAAGATCATCGCCCAGCTCATGCGGCCGACGCACATGGCGATGGTCGAGCGCAGCGGCAAGGGTTCCTCGGCGATGACGCTCGCGGCGACCGGGGCCGCGCCGTCACGAATTCGCGCGAGTTCCGCGCCATTCACGAAGGGATGCTTCGCGGGATCGTCGCGCAGATAGCGCCATGCGAGCCAGCCCGCCGCAATGGTCGCGATGCCCGCCACGACGAACGCCATGCGCCACGAGCCGAACGCGAGGATGAGATTGGAGATTGCAAGCCCGCCGATGGCCGCGCCCAATGGCGAGCCCGCATCCATCAATACGGCGCCGCGACCGCGCTCTTTCTTCGAGAGCCACAATGCATTGAGCTTGCTGCCGGCGGGAAAGAGCGGTGCTTCGGCGCCGCCCAGACCCACACGCAGGAACAGCATCGACAGACCGCCGCCGGCAGCGCCCATCAAGGTCTGGAAAATGCCCCACAACACCGTCGCGCCCGCGATGATCTTGCGCGGACCGTAGCGGTCGATAAGCCATCCGCCCGGTATCTGCAACAGCGCATACGACCAGAAGAAGCTCGACAGGATCAGCCCCTGCATGGCGGGCGAGAGCGCGTATTCCTTGGCGATGGTGGGCATCGCGATGGAAAGCGAGATGCGATCGACGAGATTGATCAGCGTGATGAGAAACACCACGCCAAAGATGCGCCAGCGCACGCTCGTCGCGCGCTCCGACGTAACCGCGTCGAGCGCGGGCGCTTCTATTCTGCTTTCCATTGCGTGTCTCCAATCCTTGATGTCGAGGGCTGCATTGGCCCATCGTTCATGCGTTATTCGATGATGTTGAAGTCATCCAGATACTTGTCCGAGAGCGTGATGCCGAGGCCCGGCGTTTCATCGGAGAGTTGCAGATAGCCGTTCTCCGGTTGCGGTTCACCGTCGAAGATGTAGTAGAAAAGCTCGTTGCCCACTTCCACGTCGTAGACCGGGAAGAACTCGGACATGGGGCTCGCCACGCTCGACATGGTGAGGTGATAATTGTGCATCTGTCCGGCATGCGGAATGACCGGCACGGACCACGCCTCGGCCATTGCGTTGATCTTGCGCGCCGCCGTGATGCCGCCCACGCGATTCGTGTCGTACTGAATGACGTCCACGGCGCGGCGTTCGAGCAGGTCCTTGAAGCCGTAGATGGTGAACTCGTGTTCGCCGCCCGAGATCGGGATGACGTTCATCTTCTTCAGTTCCCGATAGCCCTCGATATCGTCGCCGATGACCGGTTCTTCCAGCCAGCGCGGATTGAATTCGGCCAGGCGCGGCAACATTCTGCGTGCGTATTCGAGCGTCCAGCCCATATAGCATTCGACCATGATGTCGATGTCGTCGCCCGCGAGTTCACGCAAGAGACGCAACTGTTCGACGTTCTTCGCCATGCCGCTCGGGCCGTCTTTCGGGCCGTAGCCGAAGCGCATCTTCATCGCGGTAAAGCCGTCGTCGAGATAGCTCTTTGCTTCGGCGAGAAACACGTCGCGGTCGTCGTTGTTGTAGAGCTTCGAGGCATAGCACCAGATCTTTTCCTTGGTACGTCCGCCGAGCAGTTTGAAGACGGGCTTCTTCACCGCCTTGCCCATGATGTCCCACAAGGCAATATCGACAGCCGAGATCGCCGCCATGCCAATACCCTTGCGCCCCCAGGCAAGCGTGCGCCGATACATCTTCTGCCAGATGTATTCGTGATCGAACGGGTCTTCGCCAATGGCGATGGGCGCGAGATATTCGTCGACGATCTGCTTGGCCACGCGCGGCGCAAGCGCGCAATTGCCGATGCCGATGGTGCCGTCGTCGCACTCCACTTCGACCACAAGCCATTGGTGAAAGCGGAACGAGCCCATGGCGTCGCCGCGTTCGTAGAGAATGTCCACGGCATTCGTGCAGAAGTGCGCTTGCGGCGGCACGACCTTGCCTTTCCATTCGAATACGCGTGCACGGATATGCTTGATCTTCATCGCGAATGTCTCCTTCTTGTTTGATGGAAGGCCGCGCGAGGAAGGGTTTGCGCGGCTGTTTCGGGTGACGCTAGTGTGCGAAACTGCGCGATAACTGACTATTGAATAATTTGCATCGGGTTATTTCCTGCGGTTATCGCGGGAAAGCGCTCACAGGGTTATCGCCGACATGATTGCGCCTGCCAATACCATCCGCAAACGCCTGCGCTTGCGTCATCTTCAACTGATGATGGCGCTCTCCGAAACAGAGTCTCTGCGCAGCGCCGCCGACGAACTCGCCATGACGCAGCCCGCCGCGACCAAGGCGTTGAAGGAACTGGAGGACACCATGGGCGCGTCGCTGTTCGTGCGGCATGCGCGCGGCATGCAGGCCACGGTATATGGCGAAGCGGTCATGCGTTATGCGCGCGTGGTGTTCGAAGACCTCGACGAGTTGCGCGAAGAACTCGCGGCCATCGAAGCGGGGGATATCGGCAAGGTGCGGATTGGCGCGGTCATGGCGCCCGCGCCCGAGCTGTTGACGAAAGTAATCGTGCAGTTGAAGGACGCGCATCCGCGCCTGCATATCACCGTGCAGATCGATACCAGCGATGTGCTCGTGCAAGCCTTGCAGCAGGACCAACTGGATATCGTGGTCGGGCGCATTCCCTACGGGTTTCCCGCCAACGACTTGAGTTTCGAAACGCTTGCCGAAGAGGCATTGGCGATTGTCGCGCGGCCCGGGCATCCGGCGTTCGAATCGGCCGGGCGCCCGAAACTGGATGAGCTCGCGGGGTATGCGTGGATCGTGCAGCCGCATCCGAGCCCGATGCGCGAGATCATCGATCAGACTTTCAGGGAGTCACGCGTCGCACCGCCGGTGAGCACCGTCGAGACGTCTTCCATTCTCACGACGCTTTCGCTGTTGCGCGATTCGGATATGTTGGCGGTGCTGCCGAGTTCAGTTGCCGACTACTACGCTTCGCTCGATACCATCGCTTCCATTGCCACGCCGTTGCGTGGACGGCTCGCGCCTTATGGGTTGATCCTGCGCAGTAACCGGCGCATCAGTCCGGCTACGCAACTGGTCATCGAGGCGATTCGGGCAGCCTAGTTAGGGCGACGGCACGGCCGCGTCATGCGTGTCGAGCGCGAGACGCCGTCGCCGTCCGTCATCGGCGATCCGCGAATGCCAGTTTCCCTTCGGCATCGCGCAACGAGGAATCGGCATCGTTCGCCGGATCGAGTTCGATATCGGGTCGCATGAAGAACGTCATCACGATACCCACCGCAAGCAGTCCCAGCGAGCCGCCGAACGGCAAGGTCCAGCTTCCGGTGCGATCCACGATGAAGCCGAACACGATCGGCGAGAAGATGCCCGCAATGGCCGATCCCGCATTGACGAGCCCGCTCGCAATCCCGACGTGCTTGGGCGTGATGTCCATCGGCACGGCCCAGATGGGACCGATGGTCATTTCGAGGAAGAAGAACGACAGACTCATGCAGCCTGCCATGACCGGCAAGGACTTCACCACCATGACGGGTGCGAGAAAGATCAACGCGCCGAGAAATGCGACGATGATCATGTTGCGCCGCGCGGCGACCACGTTGCCGGTGCGTTTGAGAATGCGGTCGGAGATCACGCCGCCCGCTGTATTGCCCACGACGCCCGAGAGAAACACGCCCGCTGAAAAAAGCGCCGAGCTCTTGAGATCGAGGCCGCGTCCGTGCATGAAGAACGTCGGCAGCCACGTGAAGAAGAGCCAGCCTGTCCAGCCGTAGCAGAAGTAGACCATCATGGTCGGCCCGATGCGCTTGATGAGACGTCCCCACGGCGTCGGCTCGCGGGTCTTCTCCACGGCCACCTTATTCTCGGGCGGCAGCTCGGCGATCTCCTCGGCCGTGATGTGTCGATGCTTGCGCGGGTTATCGGCGAAGTACCACGCGTAGACCAGCACCCAGACCGCGGTCAGCGCGCCCACCAGAATGAACGATGCACGCCACGACGCAAAGGCGACGAGAATCGCGATCAGCGGCGGCGTCAGCGCATTGCCCAGGCGCGAGAACGAATGCGTGAGCCCTTGCACGAAGCCGCGCTTTTGCGCCGGATACCAGTTGACTAGCGCGCGGGCCTGCGCCGGAAGCGCCGCGCCCTCGCCAACACCGAGCAGCATGCGCGCGCAGAAGAGCGATACGACGCCGCCCGCGAAGCCCGTCGCGACCGTGGCGACGATCCAGATCGACGCGCACAGCACGAGCGTGGTCTTCGCGCCGAAGCGATCGCTTACCCATCCGCCGATCACCTGGCAGATCGCATAGGTGTAGGCGAAGGCGCCGAACACGAAGCCGATATCGGTATTGCTGAGATGAAGATCATCGCGAATCAGGCCTGCCGCGGCGGACAGGTTGACGCGATCGAGATACATGATGAAAGACATCGCGCACATGAGCGCGAGGACCGACCGGGTGACCTTGGGTCGATGGAACATAGCGTGTCTCCTCTGAGGCTTGTGCGCTTCATGCGCGCTCTTATCGAGGGCGAATCGTGTATCGATCCGACGTCCGAAGTCTGGAGAAAACAGCGATAGCCGTCTATTGAATTTGCCTTATGAGGCGATTACCACAGGTTATGTCCTTGAAAGCGGCTTCGAAAAAATGCAGCGGCCCGCGCTTCCTTGAGAAGACGCGGGCCGTCAGGGTGAACCAGTAGACGATCAAGCGGCGATGCGTGCGCCTTCGTCATGAAGACGGAAGATTTCGACTGCGGTACGCAACGCGCCCGCCTGATCTTCGAGCGACTGCGCCGCTGCCGCCGCTTCCTCGACGAGCGCCGCGTTCTGCTGCGTCACTTCGTCCATTTGCGTCACGGCGCGCGCCACTTGTTCGATACCGCTCGATTGTTCTTCCGATGCCGCCGCGATCTCGCCCATGATGTCGGTCACGCGTTGCACGGCGTTGCTGATGTCGTTCATCGTGCGGCCGGCTTCATCGACGAGCGCCGCGCCGGATTGCACGCGTTCGACGGAGGTATCGATCAGTTCCTTGATCTCCTTCGCCGCCGCCGACGAGCGTTGCGCGAGCGAGCGCACTTCGCCTGCCACGACCGCGAAGCCGCGTCCTTCTTCGCCTGCACGCGCCGCTTCCACGGCTGCGTTGAGCGCGAGAATGTTGGTCTGGAACGCAATGCCTTCGATGATCGCGATGATGTCCGCGATCTTCGTCGAGCTCTGGTTGATCTCGCCCATGGTGGTCACCACTTGCGACACCACATGGCTGCCCTTGCCCGCGATCTCCGATGCATTGGCGGCCAGCACGCTCGCTTGGCGCGCGTTGTCGGCGTTCTGTTTGACCGTGCCCGTGAGCTCATCCATGCTCGACGCGGTTTCCTGCAATGCCGACGCCTGTTCCTCGGTGCGCGAGGACAAGTCCACGTTGCCCGCCGCAATCTGCTTGGTCGCGGATGCAATCGATTCGCTACCCGAGCGCACCGAACGCACGGTTTCGACGAGGCTCGCCTGCATGGTCGAAAGCCCGCGCAGCAACTGGCCCATTTCGTCGTTCGAGGTGATGCGCACATCGCGGCGCAGGTCGCCTGCGGCAATGGCGCCGAACTGTTCGAGCGCGGCGTCGAGCGGGCGCGCAATGCGCTGGCGCAGCGAGAACCACGAATACGACGATGCAGCGAGCCCGATCACGATCGCGATGATCGACACCATGCGGAACATGGCGAAGGTCGCCTGGCTCGCGTCGTAGTCGCTTTGCGCCTGGTCGAACTGCAGCTTGCGCAACTCGACGCCGGTCTTCGCGAAGTCGTTGAACGCGGCCTGCATCGTGGCGGCGTCGGCGGTGACTTTCGCCTGGTCCTTCGCGCGCACGTCGGCATAGCCTTCGTCGAGCAGCTTCTGCATTTGCAGACGCTGCTCGTTGAATTTGTCCGCAAGCTGCTTTTCGCCGGGAGCCTGGGGCAGGGCGGCGTACTTCGTCCATGCGTCGTCGGAAGTCTTGCGCATCAGCGCGCCCCGGCCGATGGCCTCGTCCGCCGCGTTGGTGCCGATGTTCAGCGCCGCTCGATCGAAGCTCAGACGTTCGCGCGCCATGAACATTTCCGCATTGCCGACCGACACCGCGCTCGGCATTTCATTCGTGAAGAGGTCGTGGGTCGTCTCGTTGGACTTGCTCATGCCGACGAGTCCGACCAGCCCGATGCCGATGAGCAGCATGCTCAGCAGAGTCATGGCGAGGGCGAGGCGGCCCTTGATTGTGGAAAACATATTCGTCCCAAAGGTGGCTGCATCTTGTTCGCGCGCCGGCACGCGACGATGCTCTCGCCTGCCACGCGGCCAGTGAAATGTCACCGGCCGCCTGTATAACGACCGCAACGCGATGGCCTTTAGGGAAACGGTTACCGATAACTGCGCGGCTTTGAGATCGACCGTGCGAAAACCTCGGACATTCAGCGCATCAGGGAAAACGCGGCGTGCCTGAACGCTGCCGGCTACGCATGGCGACGAGCGCGCGCACGATCAGCAAGAGGTGATAGTAGAGCCTGAGACTTGCGCCATACGTGTAGGCATCGGGATGTTCGAAGGCGACGCGCAGCGCGGCGAGCGGCGCATCGTGCCGCGCGTGCAGCGAAACGACGATCGGCGCCAACCGGCGCAACGCGATGCCGCGCGCCGCTTCGAGCGATGGATCGAGCGTCATCGCCGAAACGAACTGGTAGGCGCTAAACGCTGCCGCGCTGACCGAACGGCGCGTGCTGCGCGACACGGAAGCCGTCGTCTTGCGATAGTACGAAACGTATTCGTGCAGATAGTAGACATGCTTGGCCGCCAGACACAACTGCGCGCCGAACACGTAATCGCAGCACGCGCCGACTTCCTCGCGATACCCCACTGCCCGCACGAGCGCCGCGAGCGCCATCCAGCCATTGTTGGGGAACATTTGCACAAGACCGGTTCGTCCTGGCAGCGGCTGCATGCCTTGCGCGCGCCGTTTTCGATGGAACGCCGCATTGAGCGCCGCGCTTTTATGGACATCGACGCGACCTTCGGCATCGACCTCGTATTGATCGCCGAACGCGACTTGCAGATGCGGATACGTCGCCCAAAGCGCCGCGAGCCGCGCGACGGCGTCGTGCACGAGATAGTCGTCGTCGTGGATCAGCATGACGAGCGCGCCCGTCGCACGCTCGAAGAGGCTCGACACATTGCGTGCTTGCCCGAGCGGCACGTCGTTGCGTACATATCGCACGCGCGCGTCGTGCGCGTAGCACGCGGCGATGAGCTGCTGCGTGAGATCGTCACGCGAGTCGTCCCCGATCAATATTTCGATGTGCGGATACTTCTGCGCGAGGCAGGAGTCGAGGCACTGCACGATCAGTTCGGGCCGGTTGCAAGTGGGCAAGCAAATGGAGACCGTCAGCGCGTTTTTCATCTTCTTCTCGCTTCGTCGTTTGTTTATATCGGCGATTTTGTCGGCGATTTTCAGCGGCCGCTTCACAATGCGAAATCTTTCGCGTCGTTAGCAAGGTAGAAGAAAGAGGAAGAAAAATAATCCGAAAAAAATGGGTAATTAATACGGCGTTTGCGGTTCGGGTTCGTACGCCATACCGATTTACGCGATTCACGCGTGCATCGCCCTACCTAACTGGCGCGATGCCCCGCGCCTTCAGCCCGGATATTCGTCGTGACGCTTCCACCAGTTGCCGGTTTCGTTGCGGCCTTTCGGCGCGCGATCGAGCCACTGATACATGCCCCAGAGACTGTCGAGACCTCGCGAGTAGGCCGAGTACGTGTGATAGACGTCGCCGTCCTGCATCGCGAAGACGCTCAAGCCTGGTCTGTCGAGCGAATACGCGGGCGCGGTCGTGCCGACATCGGCGGCGCCTTGCTTGACGGTTTCGGGCGGGTCTTTCTGATCCATCGCGTGGCGATTTTTCGCATAGTTATATTCGATGCTGCCGTCGCGCTGCTGCTCTTCGGTGAACGACACGTTGAAGTCGAAGTTGAAGTCGCCATCGTGCGCGGAGGCCCATGGGAAGTGCCATCCCATACGCTTCTTGTAGGCCGCGAGCTTCTCGATGGGCGCGCGGGACACGCACCACAGCGCGACATCGTGATGCGCGAGATGAATGGCGAAACCGTCGAAGCCATCCGCGATCGCGGAGCAAGACGGGCAGCCCGCCTTCCAGTCCGGCCCGAACATGAAGTGATAAACGAGCAACTGCGAGCGGCCGCCGAATAGGTCAGCCAGCGTGGCGCTTCCTGTTTCCGTATCGAAGCGATAAGTCTTGTCGATGCGAACCCACGGCAACGCCTGACGTGCCGCGGCGAGTTCATCGCTTTGCCGCGTGAGTTCCTTTTCGCGCGAAAGAAGGCTCAAGCGTGCGGCCAGCCAGTCGTCGCGCGTTCCTGTCGTATGACTCGTCATCGTGCTTGTCTCCCGAGTGAGGTTTCGAAATGCACGGTGTTAGATTAGTACCGGACGCACACCTGAGGGGAGTGACAATTGTGGCGGGAATCTGAGGCGGCATGGATTCACTGATCAACGCGGCGGCGCGCGCGCTCGCGGCCGGCGACCCCCTTGGCGCGCTCAATCGTGTTGCATTGCGCGACGACGCCGCCGCGCTCGCACTGCGTGGCATCGCCATGGCGCAACTCGGCGAGTTCGCGCGCGCGAAGACCTTGCTGCGCAGCGCGGCGCGTCGATTCGGCGCGAAGGAAGCGGTTGCGCGTTCGCGATGCGTGGTCGCCGAAGCGGAGATCGCGTTGGCATCGCGCGATCTTGCGTGGCCGCAGAAAGCGCTCGATGCCGCGCGCGTTACGCTCGAAGCGCATGGCGACCACGTCAACGCGGTCCATGCGCGCATTTTGGCGGTGCGCAGGCTCGCGTTGCTCGGCCGGTTGGACGATGCTCGGCTCTTGCTCGCATCGCTCGACGCCTTAAGTCTTCCACCGGCATCGGAGGCCGCGCGCGAACTCATTGCGGCGGCAATCGCGATACGGCGTGTGGAGACGCAGCCTGCGCGCGAAGCGTTGACGCGCGCGCGAGAGGCGGCGCATCGGTCGGGTATCGCCGCGCTCGAAGCCGAAGCGGAAAGCGCGTCGAGCGTGCTCGATGCGCCAGCGGCCAGACGTATCGCACAAGGCGAAGCGCGGCTCCTGCGGCTCGATGAAGTGGAGGCGCTGTTTGCATCGGCTGCGTTCATCGTGGATGCGTGTCGCAATGTCGTCCGCGAAGGCGGCGTGACCATTGCGCTCGCCACGCGTCCGGTGCTTTTCACGCTGGCGCGCGCGCTTGCCGAAGCATGGCCGGACGATGTGCCGCGCGACACGCTCATCGTGCGGGCGTTTCGCATGAAGCATGCGGACGACACGCATCGGGCGCGCTTGCGGGTCGAGATCGGGCGCTTGAGGACGATGCTGCAATCGCTCGCAACGGTGAGCGCGACGCCGCGCGGCTTCACGCTGACGCCGCGTCGGGCAGATGAAGTCGTCGTTCTGGCGCAGCCGACGGAAGACGCCTACGCGACGCTGCTGGCCGTTCTCGCCGATGGTCAAACGTGGTCCAGTTCGGCGCTTGCGTTGGCGCTTGGATCGAGCCAGCGCACGGTACAGCGCGCGCTTACGACGCTCGCGGCGGCGGGCAAGGTTCAGGCATACGGACAAGGACGCGCGCGCCGCTGGATGACCGCACCCCTGCCCGGTTTCACGACGGCCTTGTTACTCCCTGCTGGTTTGGCCTACGACTAGCATGAAGTCTCGATCAACCAGTGAGCAGAGGAAGGCGACATGAAACGCGCAAAGGCGGAGATCATCCGCGAATACGGACCTTTTCCCGAAGTGGAAGGCGTGCACGGCGTGAGCTGGGACGGACAGCAAGTCTGGTTCGCCTCGGGCGATGCCCTCAACGCGCTCGACCCCGAAAGCGGCAAGACCCGACGCAAGCTCGCGGTCGCGGCGCACGCGGGCACTGCCTTCGATGGCGAGCATCTGTATCAGATTGCCGAGGACCGCATTCAAAAGGTCGATCCAAAAACCGGCGAGGTCGTCTCGACCATTCCCGCGCCCGGCGGTGGCGCGGATTCCGGTCTCGCGTGGGCGGAAGGCACGCTCTGGGTCGGACAATATCGCGAGCGCAAGATTCATCAAGTCGATCCGGGCGATGGCAAAATTCTACGCACCATCGATTCCGATCGCTTCGTCACGGGCGTCACCTGGGTCGACGGCGAACTCTGGCACGCCACGTGGGAAAGCGACGCGAGCGAACTGCGACGCATCGACCCGGCCACCGGCGAAGTCTTCGAGCGGCTCGACATGCCGGAAGGCGTGGGCGTCTCGGGACTCGAATCGGACGGCGGCGAGCGCTTTTTTTGCGGCGGCGGGCGCACAGGCAAGATAAGAGCCGTGAAAAAGCCGAAGCCAGAATGATGCACCGGCGCTGTGCCGAAACCGTCAAGCCTCGAGTCGAAGACCAGGCATCCCCCTTGCGAACACGCTACTCCGACATTTCGCGCGCCGCGAATTAGCTTTACTCTGTCGGATTGGTGCGCGCCCTTCGCGCATCGTTCAAAGGAAAAGGATTCCCCGATTTGGATTCGACTTTTTTCGGTCGCCCTCAACTCGATTCATGGGTCGGCGAAACGGCGCGCTTCATACGCGATTTCGACTGGCGCAAAACGCCGTTGGGCCCGATCAACGACTGGCCGCCGGTCTTGCGGTCGGTCGTGCAGGTCATGCTGCCCAACGCATTGCCGATGGCCCTGCTTTGGGGCGACGAAGGCACGCTCGTCTACAACGAAGCCTATGCGAAGTTCTCGGGTGTGCGGCATCCGGGCATCCTCGGCATGGCTATCGAGAAGGCATGGCCCGAGGCGGCGGACTTCAACCGTAACGTGATCGATTCGGGCATGCGCGGCGAGTCGCTGACTTACCGCGACACGCGCTTCGTGCTGGCGCGCGAGCACGATCCCGTCGAAACATGGCTCGATCTGCACTACAGCCCGGTTGCATCGGATGAAGGCGTGCCGGTGGGCGTGCTTGCAGTCGTCGTCGAGACAACCGAGCGCGTGCTGCTCGAACGCAATCGCAGTGCGGCCGAAGCGGCGTTTCGCGGAACCAACGAGCGGCTGCAACTCGCGTTGAATTCGGGCGCCGTGCGCGGCACCTTCGTGTGGGAAATCACGCAAAACCGCGTGAAGGGCGACGAACGTTTCGCGCGCACTTTTCTCTTCTCGCTTCAGGAAGTGGAAACCGGCTTGCCGATCGAGGCGGCGCTCGAGATCATCCATCCGGACGACCGCGGACGCGTGACTTCGCTGATCGCCGCGACCTTGCGCGATGGTGCGCCGTATCGCGCCGAATATCGCATCCGCACGCCGGACGAGGGCTGGATCTGGATTCTGGCGTCCGGCCGCTGCGAATACGATGAAGCCGGAGCGCCGCAGCGGTTTCCCGGCGTGATCGTCGATATCAACGACCGCAAGATCGCCGAAGAAAGCCTCAAGGAGCTGACGCGCGGTCTCGAAGACAAGATTTCCGAAGCCGTGGCGGCGCGCACCGCGGTCGAGGCGCAATTGCGCCAAAGCCTGAAAATGGAAGCGCTCGGCGCGATGACGGGCGGCGTCGCGCACGACTTCAACAACACGCTGCAGGCCATCAGCGGAAATTTGCAATTGATGCAGTATCTGCCGCCAACCGACCCGCGCGTGCCCGAACGCGTTCAGGCTGCGCTGGACGCCGTGCAGCGCGGCGCGACGCTCGCCTCGCAACTGCTGTCGTTCGCGCGGCGGCAGCCGCTCTCGCCGGTGGTCGTCAATCCGCAGCGGCTTTTTGCCGAGTTGCACGAACTTCTGCAGCACGCGGTGGGCGCGTCGGTGGTGATCGGCGCCGCGTTGCCGGAACAGGCGTGGAATTTCTGCGTCGACCGCAATCAGTTGGAGAACGCGCTCCTCAATCTCGCGATCAACGCGCGCGACGCCATTAGCGGCGATGGCCGGCTCACGCTCACGTGTTCGAACGAGTCGCTGGATCACGCCGCGTGTGAGGGCAACGACCTGCGTCCCGGCGAGTACGTGCGTCTTTCCGTATCCGATACGGGCACCGGCATGCCGCCCGATGTCCTCGAACGCGCCTTCGAGCCATTCTTCACCACCAAGCCGGAAGGACACGGCACGGGGCTCGGCTTGTCGATGGTGTTCGGCTTCGTCAAGCAGTCGGGCGGCCATATCCATGTGTCGAGCACGGTGGATGTCGGCACGACGGTGGAGATCTACTTTCCGCGCAGTTACGACGACGAGACCTCGTCGGCCGAAGCGGGCAGCATTCCCACGCACACGGGCAGCGCAACCGTGCTCGTCGTCGACGATGACGTCGCCGTGCTCTCCTCGACGGTCGCGATTCTCGAAGCCATGCATTACACCGTGCTCAAGGCCGCAAGCGGCGACGCGGCGATGAGCGTGCTGGAAAGCGGAATCGGCGTGGACGTGATCCTGACCGACGTGGTGATGCCGGGCAAGGTGAAATGCGCCGATCTCGCCGAATGGGCGTTCGCCCAGCCGCAGCCGGTGCCGGTGATCTACGCGTCCGGCTATACCCGCGACATCATCTCGCGCGACGGCGTGCTGCGGCCCAACGTGACGCTGCTGAACAAGCCTTATCGGGCGGAGCAACTGGCGAAGGAAATTGCGTCGGTGCTGAAACGCGAGTGAGCGCGCTTTCCATCCCATCTAAAGTATTTACCGATCCCGCCGTTATGCATCAGTAAGATAAACCAAAAGCAACAGCAACAGCGGACGGGGTCGAAGGTGCAGGGCAGAGCGTCTGATTTTCTCGGGATCATCGGCGAAAGCGTGGCCGGCGAATCTCACTATGTCGAATGCACACGGCGCCTGGACGGCTTTGGAGCCGCGTTCTTCGGCGTCTTGCTGGTCGCCGCGGTGACGCCTTTCATTCCGCTGCCGTGGAACCTGCTGCTGGCGGCCATCGCCATCGCGGCGGTCGTCGTGATCCAGCAGATGCAGCGCGCGCACCGGCAAACCTTCGTCGCGCGTCAGCTCTCGAATGGTCTTCTCTCCATCGCGGACGACTGCATCAAGCTTTTGAGTCCGGAAGGCAAGGTCGTCTGCATCTCCGAAGTCGGCCAGCGCCTGATCGAAGCGCGCGCCGCCGACGATGTCGTCGGCATCGACTGGCTCGCGCTCTGGGACGGCCCCGACGCGCGCCGCGCTTTCGAACGCGCCAAGGCCGGCGAATCCACGTCCTTTACCGGCGCGTGCTGCACCATGCGCGGCAATCTGCGCTGGTGGACTTCCACTTTCGCGCCGGTCTACGGCGAGTTCGGCAAGCTGATAGCGGTACTTTGCAAGTCGCGCGACATCACGGCGGAGCGCACGCTCATCGACGAATTGCGGGGCAAGGCGCGCGTGCAGAAAGACATGGAAGATCACGTCGATGCCGTGTTCTGGACCGCGAGCCACGACTTCCGCGAACTGCTGCATGTGAGTTCGGCATTCGAGCGCATGTGGGAAATGCCCGTGTCCGCGCTCGAAGCGGACGAGACCGCATGGTCGCAGCGCGTGCATCCCGAGGATATCGCCGGGCTGCGCACGCAGATGCGCGCCGCCGTCAACACGGCCATGCCCGCGCAAAGCTATTTCCGTTTGCGCTTGCCGGAGGAACGCACGCGCTGGGTTCGCGCGGATATCTATCCCGTCAGCGAAGACGGCGCGGTGTCGCGCGTGGTGAGCGTTTGCGTCGATGCCACCGAGGAGCGCAACCGGCTTCAGCAATTGCATCGCCTGGCGAACATCGACAGCCTCACGGGTCTTCATAATCGCAACGCGATTGTCGAGGCGCTCGACGCGCGCTGCGCATCGGGCGAGCCGTTCGCTTATCTCTTCGTCGATATCGACCGCTTCAAGTCCATCAACGACACCGCCGGCCACACCGCCGGCGACACCGTGCTCAAAGCCCTGGCCTCGCGCATTCAGGAAGCGCTGCCGCCCGATGCAATCGTCGCGCGGCCGGGCGGCGACGAGTTCACCGTGATCCTGCCGGGCGCGTTCGATCACGAACAAATCGCGCGGGCGTGCCGACGGCTTGCCATTGCGTGTCATCGCCCGATAGCGATGGATTGCAAGAGCATCGCGATGACCTGTTCGATCGGCGTGGCGCTCTTTCCCGAGCACGGCAGTTCGCCCGAGTCGCTCTTCATCAGCGCCGACATGGCCATGTACGCGGCCAAACGCGCGGGCCGCAACACGTTCCGCGTGTTCGGCGAGCGCGAGAAGGACGAACTGGCGCGTGCGCATCTCGAATCCGAACTGTTGAACGCGATTCGCCAGAACCAGTTCCTGCTGCATTTCCAGCCGCAATATCGCGTGGATTCCGGCACGCTCGTGGGCGTGGAAGCGCTGTTGCGCTGGAATCATCCGCTGCTCGGTCTGCTCGGTCCGGGCGCGTTCGTGCCGATGCTCGAAGAGAGCGGCTTGATCGTCGAAGCGGGGCACTGGATCATTCGCGAAGCCGTGCAGGCGGCGTCCCGACTCTCGCATGCAATGCCCGCCGTGCATTCGATGGCGGTGAACGTATCGCCGAAACAGTTCCGCGATCCGCGTCTCGTCTCCGTGCTTAGGCACGCGATCAAGCGATGCTGTATCGACCCGAACAACGTCACGCTGGAAATTACGGAGTCGGCGCTGATCGAAAACGTCGACGATGCACAGGACGTGCTGTCGAAAGTGCGCGAGATGGGCGTGCGGATTGCCATCGACGATTTCGGCACCGGCTATTCCAGTCTCAACTATCTGACGCGTTTCAGGCCCGACGTGCTGAAGCTCGACAAGTCTTTCGTCGATAACATCGCCACCGACGAGATGATGCGCATCGTGGTGGAAGGCGTGATCGAGCTCGCGCATAAGCTCGGTGTGACGGTCGTCGCGGAAGGCGTGGAAACGGCAGAGCAACTGGACTGTCTGCGCGAGGCGGGTTGCGACAAGGTGCAGGGCTATTTGCTGAGCCGGCCGGTCCCGCTCGACTCGCTGCTCAAGACAGTCACGAAAGTGCAGCGGCTGGCAGCGGGCTGACGCTGCGGCCTGCTTGTCGGCACGGCTCGCAGGCGGGTATACAATCGACTTGTTTATCTGTCGCGCGTTCGAATGCGCCTGCCGCCATCATGGAAACTCCATCGACCAAGGAAACGCCCAAGAAGCGGATGTCTCCCGTCATGCTCAACGTGCTGACCGCGCTCGTTGGCATCGGCACGCTTGGCGTGGGTATCGGCTGGCTGATCTATAGCTGGGTCGTGGATTTGGAAGTGCCTTACTTCGCCATTCCGCTCGTGCTCACCGTGCCGGTGATCGCCGCTGTCGCGTTCCGTAACTGCTGGGACTGAAAACACTCGATTTGATCGACGAAAAAAAACGCCGCGTTCTTATACGCGGCGTTTTTTCTTGATGCAATGCATTCGTTGGTAGGCTCGATTGGATTCGAACCAACGACCCCCACCATGTCAAGGTGGTGCTCTAACCAACTGAGCTACGAGCCTGTGGAGCGGCGGATTATAGAGAGCGGCATCGCAATGCACAAGAGCGCACGCAAAAATTTTTGCGGCGGCGCGGCAGGCTTTCAATTCGCCTCTCAGGGCAAGTCCCGAGTCGGCTATTTAGCCGGGCATTACCTTGACCCCAAGCGTCTCCCTAAACTTGCGTCACAAGGAGGAGACGCCATGTCAAAGCTGATCCACACGATGATTCGTGTGCAGGACCTCGACCGCTCGCTGCGCTTTTACCAGAACGCGCTGAATCTCGAGACGGCGCACCGGCTGGACTTCCCGGACTTCACGCTCGTCTATTTGCGTAACGACGAAACCGACGCTGAAATCGAACTTACGTGGAACAAGGGACGCGCCGAGCCCTACACCCATGGCGATGGCTACGGACACGTCGCCGTGAGTGTCGCGGATGCCAAGGCCGAGCGTGAGCGTCTCATCGAACTGGGCATGACGCCCAACGACCTGCGCGAATTCCGCGACGACGACGGCGCGCTCATCGCCCGTTACTTCTTCATTCAGGACCCGGACGGATACAAGATCGAAGTGCTGGAGCGGCACGGCCATTATCAGTAACACGATTTCGAGCAGCGCATACACATAAATAAGCTGTTGCAGTACCCCACAAGGAGATAGACATGCGAGACACGATCATTCCGATCGTCGCGCCGCGGCGGGCGGGCGACGTCATCGAGGCGGGCGTGCGGCACTCGGAAACGCAAGCCGCGCAGCCAAAAATTGCGTTGACACGACGCGAATTCCTGCGCGGTTCGGGCGTGCTGGTCGGCACGCTCGCCGTAACCTCGGTGTTCGCGAGCCTGGCGCCAAGCCGCGTGTGGGCGCTCGAACTGCAAGGGTTCGACACGCATCAGGGCGAAGTGTTGCTTGCGTTCACGCGCCAGGTGTTTCCGCATCCCACGCTGGACAACGCCGTGTATGCGCTCGTCGTCAAAGACCTCGACGCGAAGGCCAAGGCCGATCCGGCCGTGCGTCAACAACTCGCCGATGGCATCGGCAAGCTCGATGCCGGCGCCGGTTCCGACTGGACCAAACGCGCCGCGGCGGACCAGGCAAAGGATGTCGCGGCGCTTGCCGGCACACCGTTCTTCGAAACCATTCGCAGCACCGCGGTCGTCTCGCTCTACAGCAACGCGATGGCGTATGCGCACTTCGGCTATGGGGCATCGAAGGGAGACGGAGGCTATCTCTATCAGGGCTTCAACAATCTGTCATGGCTGCCGGACCCGCCGGTCGCCGCAAGCGGACCGATTCCGAAAGACGGCTGATTGCGCGCGGATCGAAACGACATCGGGCGAGCAGGCAGCAGCGCCGACTCTCGCGATACAGCGGACACAGCGGAGACAGACATGTACGCAGGCAACAAGGTGCAGTTCAAGCAGAGCGACGACCATGTGGTCGTCATCATCGGTTCGGGCGCGGGCGGCGGGACGCTCGCCAACGAACTTGCGCAGAAAGGGATCGACGTGGTGGTGTTGGAAGCGGGCGGCTCGCATACGCAAAGCGATTTTTCGACGGAGGAATGGAACGCGTTTCAAATGCTGTCGTGGCTCGACAAGCGCACGACGTCCGGGTCGTGGCGCGTGGCGAAGGACTTCCCGAATCTGCCCGCATGGATCTGCAAGACGGTGGGCGGCACCACCGTGCACTGGGCGGGCGCGAGCCTGCGCATCCAGCCGTGGGAGTTCAAGGCGAAGTCCACGTATGGCGATATCAAGGACGCGAACCTGCTCGACTGGCCCGTCACGCGCGACGAGCTGAACCCGTACTACGACCGCGCAGAGAAGAAGCTGGGTGTCACGCGCACCAACGGTTTCCCCGGACTGCCCGGCAACAACAACTTCAAGGTGATGTCGGCGGGCGCGGAGAAGGTCGGATACAAGGAATGCAACACCGGCCACATGGCGATCAACAGCACCGTGCGCGACGACCGCGCGCATTGCTTCCAGCGTGGCTTCTGCTTTCAAGGCTGCCGCATGGGCGCGAAGTGGTCGACGCTCTATACCGAACTGCCGCGCGCGCAGGCCACGGGGCACATGGAGTTGCGCACGCAGGCGCACGTGGTGCGCATTGAACACGATGCGCGCGGCAAGGCGAGCGGCGTCGTCTACTACGACGCGAGCGGCAAGCTGCAACGTCAGAAAGCGCGCGTCGTCGCGGTGGCGGGCAATTCCATCGAGACGCCGCGCCTCTTGCTGAACTCGCAATCGAGCAAGTTTCCGGACGGGCTCGCGAACGGCTCGGGACAGGTGGGCCGCAACTATATGCGCCACACGACGGGTTCGGTCTACGGCGTGTTCGAAGACAAGGTCGAGATGTTCAAGGGCACGACGATGGCGGGCATCATCGAGGATGAAGCCGTGTTCGATCCCAAGCGCGGTTTCGCGGGTGGCTACCATCTGGAAACGGTGTCGCTCGGTCTGCCGTTTTATGCTGCTTTCGTGGATCCGGGCGCGTGGGGTCCGAGCTTCGCGCAGACCATGGATCAGTACGCTTACACAGCCGGCATGTGGATCGTCGGCGAGGACATGCCGCGCGAGACGAATCGCGTGACGCTCAATTCGGACGTGAAGGATCAATACGGCCAGCCGGTGGCGAACGTCCATTTCGACGATCATCCGAACGACCAAGCAATGCGCGAGCATGCCTACAAGCAGGGCAGCGCCGTGTACGAGGCGGCCGGCGCGAAGATGACGTATCGCGTGCCGCCGTATCCATCGACGCACAATCTCGGCACGGCCCGCATGAGCGCGCGCGCCGAGGACGGCGTGTGCAACAAGCATGGCCAGACCCACGAGGTTGCAAACCTGTATATCTCCGACGGCAGCCAGTTCACGACGGGCGCGGCGGAAAATCCGACGCTCACCATCGTGACGCTCGCGATCCGGCAGGCGGATTACATCGCGGGACAGATGAACGCGCGCCGCGTCTAAATGGATGCACTAATGCCTGCCGTGCTTCCGGGTCCGACTCGATTGCTGGACGAGTCGCCCGGGAGTAGGGTTGACCGGCAATCACGGGAGGGCTTTCTCATGTGCGGGGTCTATATCAACGCCGATCCGATTCTGTATGAATCGCGCACGCGCTCGCTGCGCATTCACGGAGTGATCACCACGGTCAGGCTGGAGAATCTGTTCTGGGATGTGCTGCAGGAAATCGCGGAGCGCGAAAATCTGACGACGAGTCAGTTCGCGGTGAAGCTCTACGACGAGTTGATCGCATTGCGTGGCGAGATGCCAACCAACTTCGCCTCGTTCTTGCGCGTGTGCTGCCTGCGGTATCTGTCGATTCGCGAAGCGAAGAAGGCGCCAGCCGAAAGCGAAGCGCGCGTGGGCAATGCGTTGAATGATTCGGGGTTGAGGGTGTTGAAGGCGCGGTAGCGGCTAGCGCCGCCGCCAGTCCAGACAGCGCTGAACCCTTCAATTACAAGTCCCATCGATATACTCGAACCCCGAAGCGATCGCAAACCTGATCGCTTCTTCCACGCAATCGAATTCCCCCGGCAGTTGCACCGAACGCTCGCGGCCGTCCACGTCCTGAATGCGCGCCATTGCGGCAAACGCATTTCCATGCCGGACTGCTGCCGGCGTGACCAACATATCTCTGTAGCTGAAAACCATCGTTATCTCTTGTCGCAATCAATTCTGTCAGCGGCGCTGCCTGTGGAAAACCCTAATTCGGCACGCTCTGCACCGATTAACGGCATCGGCAAACGTTTCTTTACAGTGATTTTCAACTGGCTTTGAGTGGCCTTTCCAACACGATTTCATTTCTTGCGACTTTCCTCAGTCGAATGTGGCGACGACAACATAAAAGCCGTCGCGTCTCGATCAGAATCGGTTCCGTCTTACGAATAAAAACAAACGCTTCAAGGCAGCACCATAGCGGCCAGAGGCTTACGGGGAAGTCATGCAGCGAGATAAAAACAATTCGCTCGAGAAGGGTTTTAAAACCCTCCGGCGAACGACCGCAGTGTGCATCACGTTTTGGGGAAGTATCACGGGCGCTCACGCGCAGGACGCGGAAGCGCCGGCCATCGCCACGCATGTGACGACCTCGGCGCAAGCTCAGCCGCTCATTTCGCTGCCGAGCACGCCGACGCCCAGCCCGCTGAACCGCGGCACCGCGCTGCCCGCCGCCAATGGCGCGCCTCTCAGCTCGCGCGGCACGGTGAATGGTTCGTCATCGCTCGACAAGGGCGATACCCTCGCCGATACCCCGCGTGCCCGCGGCGCCGACGTCAACGGTCAGAAGCCGCTCGACGATGCGCTCGGCGGCGTCGTCACCACCGACACCGTGACGCTTGCCGGCCAGGACTTCTACAACTGGTTCGCGCAGGCATGGGGCGCGATTCCCCTCTCCGAGCGCTACATCGTCTCGGTGCACGAGCGGCCCTCGGCGCGCTACGGCAGCCTCGTGTGGGTCGAGTTCGGGCAACGCCGCGTGTTCCAGGCGTTCCTGCCGATCGCTCGCTCCAATGTGAAGCCGGTGGCGGAAAACGCGGCGCAGATCGCGTTTCAGAACGTCATGCAGGCCGACATATCGCGCCTCTTGTTCCGCGACGCCGACATGGCGACGGACGAACTCTAAAAAAAGCAACACGGCCAATTACGGGGATTCACGATGAAGATCACTGCGCCCGCAAAACGCGCGATGCTCGCCTGCGCGCTCTCGATGACGCTCGCCGCCGCACACGCCACCTCGCTCGTCTATGAACCGGTCAATCCGAACTTCGGCGGCAACCCGCTGAACGGCACGAACCTGCTCAACGAAGCGAACGCCCAGAACAAGTACAAGGACCCGTCGCTGTCGGATCTCGGCACGAGCAGCCAGTCCACGCTCGACCAGTTCAACACGCAACTTCAGCAGGCGATCCTGTCGCGCGTCGCATCGTCGATTTCGAGCTCGATCGTCGGCACCGACGGCACCTTGCATCCGGGCACGATCAATACGGGCAACTTCTCGATTGCGATCACGCAAGTCACGGGCGGCAATCTGCAAGTGACGACCACGGACAAGACCACGGGCGCATCGACGACCTTCGTCGTTGGCAACGGACAGTGAGCTCGAACATCGTCATGAATAAGAACAACTTCAAATTTTCCGCGATGCGCGCCGCGCTCGGCGCCGCCGTCATCGGCTCGATGCTGCTCACCGGTTGCGTCACCGCGCCGATGCCCTCGGCGGGAAACGCAACCCTCACGCCGCCGACACGCGTGACCCGCGATCTCACGCATCTGCCGCCGCCTAAAGGACGCATCGTCGCGGCCGTGTATGGCTTTCGCGATCTGACGGGCCAATACAAGCCGTCGCCGGACAGTTCGTTTTCCTCGCAAGTGACACAAGGCGGCGCGTCGTTCCTCGTGAAAGCCATGCGCGATTCGGGCTGGTTCACGCCGGTCGAACGCGAGAATCTCCAGGACCTGCTCACCGAACGCAAGATCATGCGGGCGCTCGAAACGCCCGACGACAAGAACCGCGCGATTCCGCAGATCGGATCGCTGGCGCCGGCGAGCATCGTGCTGGAAGGCGGCATCGTCGGCTACGACTCGAACATTCGCACGGGCGGCGCGGGCGTCGCGTATCTGGGGATTTCGGCGTCGCAGCAGTATCGCGTGGATCAGGTGACGGTGAACCTGCGTGCCGTGGATATTCGCAACGGCACCATTCTCAACAGCGTCTCGACCACCAAAACTATCTATTCGATTCAGGTCGATACGGGCGTGTACCGCTTCATCGGCTTCAAGGATCTGTTGCAGGCCGAACTCGGCATGACGCGCAACGAGCCGCAACAGTTGTGCGTGAACGAAGCGATCGAATCGGCGCTCGTGCATCTGATCGTGCAAGGCGTGGCCAATCAGTCGTGGTCGCTCAAGGACACGAAGGACTGGTATGACCCGACCATGCAGCGCTACTTGCAGGAAAACCAGGGCTATGCCGCGACGATGGAGCAGATCAATCCCGCGTATAGCCCCGAGAAGATCGATCCGCCGAGCGCATCGGCGGCCAAGAGTTAAGGCACATTGATGGAGGAGACTGAAATGAAGTCAATGCGTTCCTTGACACGCGCCCCGAAAATCGCGCTGCTCGCGGCGTGCGGCGCGGTCGTGAGTGCATCGCTCGCGGTGTTCGCGGCGGACCTCTCGCCGATCTCGGACTTCGGTCCTTCGGAGCCGGGCTTCGGCGGGCAGACGGCGCGTGTCAATCAGGCGGGCGCGGGCAATCGCATCGTCGGCCTGCAGGCAGGACAGAACGTGCTGCTCGCCAATCAGGCGGGCGTGGCGAACGCCGCCGCGACGGCGCAGGCAGGCAACGACAACTGGACGGCGCTTTCGCAGTCGGGCAGCGGCAACCAGTACGCCGGTTATCAGGCCGGAACGAACAACCGCTCGGTCACGGTGCAGAGCGGCAGCGGTAATGCAGCAGCGGTCACGCAGATCGGTTCCTCGATGTCTTCGCAGGTGACGCAGTACGGCGCCGGCAACGAGGTTTCCATCCTGCAAAGCCGCAACGGCGCAGGCGTGTCTGTGACGCAGACGGGCGGCGCGAGGGCTTCGGTCCTCATGAAGTAGGTGCCTGAACGCCATGGTCGAGTGCCAGGGTGAGAGGAGACCGCGGTAAAGCAGTAAGGTGTGATGCAGGAGAGTAGGTGGAGTCGTGCCGGCTGACGGTAGGGGCCGTCAGCCGTTAGGGTGACTAATCGAAGTACTCAAAATATCAAATCAACGAGGCATAAAAATGAAAGTCAAGGCATCTATCATCGCTATGGGTCTGGCAGCACTGGCATCGACGGCAGCTTTCGCCGACAACTCGTCGGTAGGCGAAAAAGCCTTCGTGACGCAGATCGGCGCCGGCAACACGGCTACCGTGACGCAGACGGCATCGAGCAACGACACGGTCAATGTTCTGCAAAGCGCGAACAACGCGCAAGCTACTGTCACGTCGTCGAACGGCTCGAACAACGACACCGACATCAAGCAACTGAGCGGCGCGGCGAACTCGAAGCTCGGCGCGACGGTCACGCAAGACGGCGCACACAGCGAAACCACCCGCATCTCGCAGAACGGCACGAACTCGACGGCCAACGTAACGCAAACCAACGCGTCGCAAGACAAGGACACCGTCAACCAATACGGCGCCAACAGCAAGTCGACGATCTCACAAACGGGCGGCGGCTCGAACACCGTCACCATCAATCAAGGTTCGACGCTTGGCAAGATCGACGGCGGCGAAGCCACCGTGACGCAGTCGGCCACGATCGGCAACACGGTGAAGATTTCGCAAGACCGTGACCACGGCAAGGCCGTGGTGCAAACCACGGGCGGCGGCTACAACGACACGACCGTGACGCAAACGGGCGGCGTGACCGACACGTCGGTTCAGCAAAACAACGAATACGCCGACACGGTCAAGATCACGCAGAACGGCGCGGAAATCGCCAACGTCTCGTCGACCAACGGTGGCAACAACCACACGACCATCGACCAGAGCGGCGCCAACTTGCCGAACCTTGCAAGCGTGCATCAGATCAACGCGCAAAACGAGACGACCAACATCGTTCAGTCGGGCGCCGCGTTCAACACCGCTTACGTCGATCAACTGTACGCTTCGAACGACCACGCGACCGTCGTCCAGACCGGCAGCAACAACACGGCTTCGGTTGCACAGCGCTTCGGCGGCGGCAACACGGCAAGCTCGCTGCAACTCGGCTCGTCGAACAAGGCCGATCTGACGCAGGACAGCGCGGGTGAATCGAACATCGTGTCGTCGCAAATCGGCGATCTGAACACGGCGAAGGCTTCGCAGTCGGGCTCGTATGAAGACCTGCTGCTGACGCAAGCGGGCTTCGGCAACGTCGCGACCTCGTCGCAAACGGGCGCTAACAACGTCGGCGTGATCACGCAGATTGGCCTGGGCAACAACGCATCGGTGACGCAAGCTGGCTACGGCAACACGGCTGTCGTGACGCAAACGGGCACGGGCAACAAGGCGACCATCGCACAGAAGTAAGCATCGCGGTTCTTGCAGTACCTTGCGGGCGGCTCATGCGGGAGCCGCCCGTTTTTTATTCGAGTCTCTTATTGCGTTACGCGCCTTGCCCCGGGAAAGGCACGAAGGCGGCGCTGCAATCGACCGGGCCTGACGTGCCCGTGTTGGTCGAACGCGTGACCGTCACGCTGCCGGCGGTCTGAAAGGGCAGATTCGTTCCATCCGCGCCAATGGCAATAAGCGCATCCGACACGGCGAAGCCAGCCGGCGCCATATCCGCGATAACGTTGTTGAGCGAAATCACGAGCGGATTCACGACCGGCGGATTCGGCACACCCGCCGTGCCGCCGGACCATCCTGAGCCTTGCATGATGGGACTTGCCGAATTGAAGCCCTGGAACGTATAGCTCGATGCATTCACGATACGCACGCCATCGAGCGCGATGCCCTGCATGTTCGGATAAAGGCCGCCATTCTTCGTCGCGCTGTAATACGGCGAGAAGATGAGTGCCTGCGGGTTGCCGTCCGGCGACGACGAAGGCGTGCGGATGCAAATGTTCGAATAGCGGATGTTCGAGATCAGTCCGCTGCGGCTCCAGTCCGACTTGATGCGCAGGCCGTTGTCCGCGCCGTCGATCGCGAGATCGTAGACATTGACGTTGCTCACGCTCGGCAAGACGCCGTTGACCGCGACGACATCCGGATTGGCCGCGCCGTTGTCGGTGCCAGCGGTTTCGCTGCCGATCGACATGCCGTGGCCTTCGTAGAAGTGACTATGCGCAACGGTGAGGTTATAGGTCCGGCCGTTGACCGTGCCCGTGCCGCCCTTGATCGCCATGTTGTCGTCGCCGGTGCGGATGAACGAATAGGCGATCAGGATGTTGCTCGCGTCCCCCGCGAGCCTGCCGGGATTGCCCGCATTGCTCGTGATGACGCCCGAACTGCCGGGATCGATGCCGTCGGTGTTCTTCGCGGTGGCGGGGCTATACGGCATGCCGAGATAGTTCGTCATGGCTTCATAGGCGGCCGTCGGCGTGTAGATCTTGACGGCCCATGCCGTGAAGCCGTCGATGCCGCTCGGCACCACATGGAACTTCGGCGCATTCTGCAACGTCACGCGGTACAACGTGAAATTGCGCCCGTTGCTGATCTGGACGAGGCGCGGATTGTTCTGCGCCTGATTCAGCACCTTGTTGGCCTTCCAGCCGATGTCCCACCAGCTCATGGTGGTGCCGTCGGGGCGTTTGAGCAGATTCGGGTCGTTCGGCACGCTGCTCACGAGGGGACTGCCGCCGCGCCCGTCGATGACACCGTCGCCCATCACCGCGACATTGGCGACCTTGCTCGCGTTGATGAGCGCGAGACAGCCGTTGTCGCTCGCGGTGATGACGCCGCAACTCGCCGTCCCCTTGGTCTTGTCGTACTGACGTGGGTCGCGCGACGCGAAGAGCGTGACGCCCTGATCGATCCACAAGGTGATGCCGGTCGGCATGGTCAGCGCGCCTGCGAGAAACGCGTTCGCGCCGCCCGATCCGGCCATCAGATGCACGGCCTTGTTGGTCGCGAGACTCGTGCTCGACTTGTTCGCGCAGTCGTTGAGCGCGGCCTGAATGCGCGCGGTGTCGGGCGCAGTGTCGGTGGCGTCGGCGCTATCGGGCAGGAGGCCGTTTGGCAGCGCGGAGAGCGCGGCGGGCAGTTCCTTGCAGACTTGCGCGGCGGTGGGCAACGACGGTTCGGGCGGCAATGCGGCGTCGTAGAGCGTCGTGCCGACCTTGAAGCCTGCGGGCGGCGTGACGACGGCCGAGTCACTGGCGGGCGCGGCATCGGACGCGGTTTGCGCAGGCGTGGCGTCGGAGGCGGTTGGCGCCGGTGTAGCGGTCGATGCAGGAATAGCTGCCGATGCAGGCGCAGCCGCCGAAGCCGCTGAAGCCGCCGAAGCCGCTGAAGCCGCCGAAGCCGCCGGTGCTTCGCCGTTATTCTCGACCGCCGCGTTTGTCGGCGTGGACGAAGAGCCGCCGCAAGCGCCGAGCGCGAACACCGTCGTAACCGATAAAAGCCACGCGGCCGCGATCCGCGACGGACTGCTCTTGGTTTCTCTCTTTGAACTGCTGTGGATGCAATTTCTCATGCTTGGGTCAAAGCCTCGTTGTTTGAATACGTCATCCGAGGGAGAACGCTGCCTGATGTCATCCGATAAGGCGGCGCAATCTTCTCATGTGGTCGTACAACTTCGAGGAGAATCTTAGCGATCCGAATCAAGAGAGATACTTGGGTTTGTCCCTTAAGCCATTTATAAGAAAAACATAAGAATCGGCGGCGAACTTGTCTTCGAAATCGCCGGTTGAATCGGTTTCAACGTAAGCGCGTCCTGGCTGGCGGGTACGGAGAAGACCCCGTCAACTGCTAGAAGGCATCAAAAACCGGTCGACAATATCCACGATCTGCGCGCGCTTGGCCACGAGAAACGCTTCGGCTTTCATGTCGATATCGAACAGCGTGCCGAAGGTGTGCTGATTCGCGATGCAGAAAAAAGCCAGGCTGCTGATGGTCATGTGCACGTCCTTCGCGCTGACATCGCGGCGAAATACGCCTTGCTCGCGGCCGCGTTCGAGGATGGCGTCGAGCAGGCGAATGATGCCCTGATTGCTTTCGCGCACCACGCCCGATTTCGCGAGGAATGCGCCGCCTTCTATGTTCTCGCTTGCCACGAGCCGCACAAAGCTCGGATGGCTCACGTAATAATCGAACGTGAAGGCGCAGATTTGCGCGAGCGCTTCGCGTGGCGGCATGTTGGCGTCGCCGAGCGCTTCTTCCTCGCGACGGATGCGCTGATACGCCGCTTCGAGCGTCGCGATATACAGTTTCTCTTTTGAATCGAAGTAATAAAAGACGAGCCGCTTGGTGAGTCCGACGCTTTGCGCGACGTCTTCCACGCGCGTGGAGGCGAAACCGTTTTGAGCGAACGCTTCGGCGGCGGCTTCGAGCAAGGCCGCTTTCGTGCGTTCGGCGTCGCGTTGTTTAGGCTTGATCATGCGGCGAGGCTTCGAGTCGGTGAGAGACGCGATTGTATGCTTAACATGTTCCATCGCCGTCATTCGTGAAGACTTCGCGAGTTGGTGCTATGTTGCTGCCGGAGATACTTCCGTCAATAAGATTGCGCCAGTCAAAGGAGTGCAACACATCATGAGACATCGTTTGATCAAAGCGGCAGGTATCCTGTTTTTATCGACAGGTTTTGCGTCGGGCGCGTATGCGCAATCCACGGTCACCATGTATGGCCGTCTCGATGGCGGCATCGAATATCTGAACCACGTGGCGAACGGTCAAGGAGGCACGTCCTCGCGCTGGAGCGCCGAAGGCGGCGACTGGGGCACGAGCATGTTCGGGCTGAAAGGTATCGAAAATCTGGGCGGCGGCACGTCGGCCATCTTCACGCTCGAAACCGCCTTGCAGATCATGAACGGCACAACGGGCGGCGGACGCATGTGGTCGCGGCGCGCTTATGTGGGACTGACTTCGAAAGAGTGGGGGCAATTGCAGGCCGGCCGTAATCTTTTCATCGATAGCGACGGCGTCTGGGAATTCGATCCCTTCGTGCAGCAGGCGGTGTCGTCGGCATCGCTCGTGAGAGGACGCAACTGGCAGCAAAGCAGCAATAACGTCGAATATCACAGCCCGGTGTTTCATGGCCTCGACGTGCAGGGGCAGTATGCGTTCGGCAATCAGCCGGGCGCGTTCAACAAGGGCGCGACGGGCGAGTTCGGCCGCTCGGACGGCATCATGCTCACCTATCATTCGTCGATGCTCGACGTGCGCGGCATCTACGATGAACTGCGCAGCGTGGATGGCCGGCTCGACAACATCTTCCAGGCGTCGCGCGAATACTTTGTCGGTGCAAACGTGAAGGTCGACAAGTTCAAGCTGCAAGCCGCGTACACGCACTACGCCGCGCCGGATTCGCCCGCAGGCGTGGCGGATAGCGCCGATCACTACTGGCTCGGCGCGACTTACCAGTGGACGCCGCAATGGGCCGTGACGGCCGCGGGCTTTTACATTCACGTGGGCGACGGCACGGGCGATACGGCGCACGATCCAGCCAGTCACGCGACGCTCTATGCGCTCGGCACGACCTACAACTTCACCAAGCGCACGTTCGTCTATGGCACGGTAGCCTACGTGCGCAACAGCGCGAACGGCACGTTTTCGGTGTTCGCCACGCCGCGCGACACGACGCCCAGCACGAGCCCGCTCGCGGGAGAATCGCAAACGGGTGCGTATGTCGGCCTGATGCACATCTTCTGATTCAGGCTTCGCGGCGCAACCAGTCTGCAAGACGCGTGCGACCCAGACGCGCATCGGCGAGCGGCACGAGCGAATTTTCTTCGAGCGTGCCGCCGAAGTACGTGGCGTTTGTATCGACGACGACATCGCGCGTGTCACTCACCGCCTGAAGATAGCGCGATATCAATTCGTTCATGGGCGCGCGCTCCGGTCCGGCTATATCGAGCACGCCATTCAGCGGCGCGATCAGCGCGATATCCGCGACGATGGCGGCCACGTCGTCCGCTGCAATCGGCTGAAATCGATGCGGCGAGAGACGCGTTTGGTCATCGCTCGTACAGACATCGGCGATGCCTTGCAGAAACTCGAAGAACTGCGTCGCGCGTACGATGGTGTAAGGCAAACCCGATTCGCGAATCAGCGTTTCCTGCTCGTCCTTCGCGCGAAAATAGCCGTTGTCGGGCATGCGATCCGTGCCGACAATCGACAACGCCACATGATGTTTCACGCCCGTGGCGTGCCCGGCTTCGATCAGGTTCATGGTCGACGTGCGGAAGAACGCCATCACGTCATCGGGCGCCCATGAAGGCGCGTTCGTTACGTCGATAACCGTGTGCGCGCCCGTCAACGCTTCCTTCAAGCCTTCGCCCGTGACGGCATTCACACCGCCGCGCGACGATGCGGCCAGTACATCGTGAGCCTGTGCGCGCAGAATGGCGACTGCCTTCGCACCGATGAGCCCCGTTCCGCCAATAACGACAATCTTCATGTCCAGCCTCTTCAAGTGGATGATTGGTTGAAGCCATTGTGCAAGAATGATGGCTCACCCAAAAGGGACAAGATTCGCAAGATTGACTAGGCCATAGGATGCGTCATGGCGTGGAACATGGAAATCGACCGGCGCGAGGAATTGCCGATCTATCTGCAGATTTGCGAGCGATTCAAGTCGGCTATCGCGGCAGGGCATTTGCGGCCCGGCGACCGCGTGCCCGCCTTGCGAGGCTTGGCGACGCAGCTCAACACCGCGCGCGGCACGGTGGAGTTGGCCTACAGCATCCTCGTCAACGAAGGCTATCTGCACATGCGCGGCGCGGCGGGTACGTTCGTATCGTCGTCGTTGCCTCCGTCGGCGACCGCCGCGCGATCGCGCAAGAGCCGTGACCGCGCGCTTGCGCCCGCGCAGCCTGCGCGTGCGGATGACATCGGCAACGACGCGAAGCCGCTACGCCCCGGCCTGCCCGCGCTCGATGCCTTTCCGCGCAAGGTCTGGAGCAGGCTCGTGGCGTATCGCGCGAGAAGCGGCGATGTCGCCGCGCTCACCTATCCGGAACCAGCGGGCTATGGACCGTTGCGCGAGCACATTGCAACGTATGTCGGCTTGTCGCGCGGTGTGGAATGCTCGCCGGAACAGGTGTTCGTGACCAACGGCTATCGCGCGACGCTCGAACTCATCTTGCGCGGCCTCGCTCGACCGGGCGACAGCGCGTGGTTCGAGGAACCGGGCTATCTGCTCGCGCGTAACTTTCTTATCGAAGCGGGACTGCGGCTCGTGCCGGTACGGGTCGATGACGAAGGTCTCGATGTCGAACGCGGCGTAGCGCTCGCGCCGAATGCGCGCTTTGCGTTCGTTACGCCGTCGCATCAGAGTCCGCTTGGCGTCACGCTTTCGCTCGCGCGGCGCATGAAGCTGCTCGACTGGGCGAATCGCGCGGGAAGCTGGATCGTGGAAGATGATTACGACAGCGAGTTTCGCTACGTCGGGCGTCCGTTGCCGGCGTTGAAGAGCCTCGACCGGGATGATCGCGTGATTTATTGCGGCACCTTCAGCAAGGTGCTGTTTCCCGGCTTGCGGCTTTCGTATGTGGTGGTGCCCGAGCGGGCCGTCGCGCGCTTCGGGCAATTGACGAGGAGCACCAACGCGGGCTCGCCGTATCTATTGCAGGCGGCCGTGGCGGACTTCATCGCGCAAGGGCATTTCGCGCGGCATCTCAAGCGCATGCGTGCGTTGTACGACGAGCGTCGCACCTTGCTTGCCGATGCGCTCGTGCAGGCGTTCGGGGCGAGGCTGAGCGTGGAGTTGCCCGCTGGCGGCATGCATCTGGTGGCCATCTTCAATGCGGGCCGCGACGGTCCCGTGGATGATCTCGCTGTCGCCGCGCGCGCCCGCGAGGCAGGGTTCGCGGTGATCGGTTTATCGGCGTGGTATCTGGGCAAACGCACGAAGCGCACGTTGAGTGGCCTCGTGCTCGGCTTTGCCAATGTCGGCACCGCAGCGGAAGCGTCGCGTCTTGCGCGCATGCTGAGGCGCGCGTTCGATGGCTAAAGCGCGATTAAAGCGCGATTAGAGCGCGACGGAATCGCTCGAAGCGAAGAGCGCATGATGCGCGAGCCTGGCGCGTGCAACACGCAACGCGTCCTCGACTGCGGCGTCTCCCATGACGAGCCCCTGCAGCAACAAAAACTGCACGCTGTGAATGCCGATGGAACCCAGCGCATATCGCAGATACGGCGTCAGAAAGTCCGGCTGACGCGCGCGTTCCCCTGTATGAAAACCGCCGGACCCGACGATCACGAACGTGGGCCGGTCGCGCATCAAGCCCATCTTGCCTTCGGGCGTGGCCGCGAACGTGCGATGAATGCGCAACACATAGTCGATCCATAGTTTCAACGCGGCGGGAACGGTGAAGTTATGCATCGGCGTGTTGATGAAGAGCGCATCGGTCGCTTCTATCTCGCCGACCAGCGTTTCGGAGAGATCGAACGCGCTGGCATCGGGCGTGCGCGAGGTAACGTTGCCGGCATAATCGCGTGTGATGGGCGCAAGAGGATGCGCCGTCAGATCGCGTTCGATCACTTCGACGATATTGGTGCTGCGCAGACGCTCGATCATCTCCATGGCGAGTCGATGGCCGTGGCTGTTCTCGCCATGCGGGCTGGCGTTGAGCAGAAGAAGTCTCATCGCGTCTGCTCCGTCGTGTCGTTCAGCGTCTCGACGAAATGCATGCCTCGCGCGAGCAAGCCATTGCGGTAGTAGAAGCGCTGCGCAAGCGCCATATGCAGGCCTGTGTCGAGCACGAAGTGGGCGCAATCGGATTCGCGCGCGATGTTGCGCACGGCATCGAGCAGGCTTGCGCCGATGCCGCTACGTTGCAACTCGTTCGTGACGACGAGATCGTCCACGTAGACGAAGCGTCCATAGATCAGATTCATCTGCGTGCGATAACCCGCGAGTCCGAGGACCGTGTCCGCGTCGGACGCGGCGATCAAACGGTAGCCTTGTTCATGCTGTGCTCGCAGTTGCGTGCAGAAAGCCGTGGCATCCGTCAGATGCGGACGCAGTTGCTTCATCACCGAGAAAGCGCGCGTCCAGTCGGCGGGCGTATCGAGATGGCGTATGACGATCCTTGGGTTCATGCGTGTTTCTCCTTGAGGCATGAACCGTACGATACATTCTCGATGACCCAGCGACGAGAGCCAAGAAAGCGCAAACAAACTAGGCCAAGATTTCAGCACACACTCGGCAGACGCTGCGCGCAAACGTCGAGCACATCGGCGGGATCGCGGCGCCACCAGTTGTCCTTCGAAAAAATCTCCACTTCGATCAAACCGTCATAGCCCGCGCGTTCGACTGCGGCCCGCAGCGCCGCGAGTTCGATCACGCCGTCGCCCATCATGCCGCGATCGAGCAACATGTCGCGCGTGTCGCGCAGCCAGTCGCATACGTGAAACGCACGAATCCTCTTGTCGCGTCCCGCCGCGCCTATCGACTCGACGAGCGCCGGGTCCCACCAGCAATGGTAGGCATCGACAGCGATGCCGAGAAAGCCATCCGCATGAGGATCGATGTCCGTGCATATCGCCAGCGCTTGCGCGATCGTGTTGATGGCCGAACGTTCTGCCGCGTACATGGGATGCAGCGGTTCGAGCGCGAGCGGCACGCCGCAGTCACGTGCGGTTTCATGCAACAAGCCGATGCCTTCCGCTATCTGCTCGCGCGCGCCGCGCAGGTCGCGACTGTCATCGGGCAGCGCGCCCACGACCATGACAAAGGCGCGTGCGTCGAGAATCGCTGCATCGCGCAGAGCCGCGCGGTTCGCTGCAATGTTCGCGTCGAACCCGGCACGCGTCGTCGCCGGAATGTAAGTCGAGCGGCAATAGCCCGTCACCGTGAGTCCGTGCGCGCGTATCTGCCGTGCAATCTGCTTGACATCTGCTTGTTCCACCTCATGCCGCCACGGCGCAATGCCGCCGAATCCTGCACGCGCGATACGGTCGATGGTCACGTCGAGCGGCTCGCGATGGCCGAGCGTCGCCGTGTTGATCGAGCATAGATCGAGTCTTCCTTGCAGGCTGCGCATGATGTCAGGCGCCGCAACCGAGGGCCGATAAAACCGCGCGCGCTCGCAAAATTGCTTGCTCGGGATCGCGCAGTAGGCCGGCGCGATCGGCAAGACGCAATACATCCGCGAGATACACGGGCGGCCGCATGCCGTGATGCCCGCCGAGCATGAAGAAGTGATCCTGAAAGCCGTTCAGATACGCGAGAAACACGACGCCCGTCTTGTAGTACTGCGTCGGCGCACGAAAAATATGG
The DNA here is from genome assembly GCF_023631025.1 of Caballeronia sp. GACF4. Lineage (NCBI taxonomy): Bacteria > Pseudomonadati > Pseudomonadota > Betaproteobacteria > Burkholderiales > Burkholderiaceae > Caballeronia > Caballeronia sp. GACF4. The sequence continues at coordinate 145,014 of NZ_JALQDW010000025.1, read as the reverse complement.
CGCGATAGCGGCACGGTCGGCGCGAGCAACGCGTGATAGCGCGCGTGATCGTTGACGGCGAGCGCGGCGAGCGCCTGCGATGCGGCGGGCGCAATGGCATCGAAAATGCCGAGCAGCGCATGCGAATGCCCGACCTCGTCGCCTTCTATCAGAACAGGATAGTTGAAGTCGTCGCCGGTGTACATCTTCACGTCATGCGGAAGGCGGCGCCGAAACGCGATCTCCTTCGCGTCGTCGAGCAGCGAAATCTTGATGCCGTCGATCTTCGCCGCGTTCTCGCCGATAATGTCAAGACACGTCCGCGCCGCGCTCTCGTAGTCTGGCGCGCCCCAATAACCCGCGAGTTCCGGGTCGAACATGTCGCCGAGCCAGTGCAGGATGACGGGCTCATTGCACATCGACAGGACTTCACGATAGACGCGCCGGTAATCGTCGCCATTTCGCGCCACCCGTGCGAGCGCGCGGCTTGCCATCAGGATGACGCGGCCGCCTGCGTGCTGGATGGCTTCGAGTTGTTCGGCGTAGGCGCGGATCACGTCGTCGCAAGAGCCGACTGTATGCGGCGCGACGTGGTCGGTGCCGCAGCCCGAAGCGATCGAAGCGCCGGGCATGTCACGCGTATCCGCTATCGTGCGCGTGATCAGTTCGAGCGCGCTCTTCCACGGCAGGCCCATGCCGCGCTGCGCGGTGTCCATCGCTTCGGCGATACCGAGCCCTTGCCCGATCAGATAGCGCCGATACTCGAGCGTGCGCGCCCAGTCGATCGCAACGGGTTCGTGAAGCTCGCCGCTCTTGCGTGGATCGGCGACGACATGTGCCGCCGAGTACGCGATGCGATTGAACGGCGCATCGGGTTGGCGCGGCACGAGCGGCGTGCCAATCAGACGATAGGTTTCCAGTGTGCCGCGTTCGGTCGGAAGCGTGATCTGCATGCGTATGCTCAGTATTTGTGAACGAGAAGACCGCCGTCGATGCGAACGACTGGCCGATGCTGTAGGGCAAGCCGCCCGTGGCGAGCGTGCGCACGGCGGAAGCCACTTCTTGCGGCGTGCCCCAGCGCTTGATCGCGGTGAGACCGTGTTCCATTTGCACGTCATAGCGCGCTTTCGAGGGCGCCGTCATCTCGGTTTCGATGAAACCCGGCTGCACTTCGTAGACGCCCACGCCGAAGTCCGCGAGCCGTAGCGAGAAGAGCGTCGTTGCCATGGAGAGACCGGCCTTGGACACGCAATACTCGCCGCGCTGCACGGAGGCCGCGACGGCATTCGACGAAGTGATGGTGATGATCGAAGGTGGATAGTTCGCCCCAGGCGCAGCGGTAGTGCGTGCGATGCGCCGCCCGAATGCCTGCATCAGAAAAAACGTGCCGCGCGTGTTCACCTGGAGGCACCGGTCGTAACTTTCCGGCGATACATCGAGCAAATCGCCGCGCGACATCACCGAGACGCCCGCATTGTTGACGAGACACGTCACCGGTCCCAGACGTTCTTCGATTGCGCCGAACAGGCTGTCGTGTTGCGCGATGTCGGCGAGATCGGAGAGTTGCACCGCGCATCGTGCGCCGCGTGCGATGACGGCGTCGCGGGCATCGTCGAGTTCGGCGGATGCGGCGATATCCGTGATGGCGATATCGAAACCGGCGCTTGCGAGTTCCAGCGTGATCGCGCGGCCAATGCCGCGACGCGCGCCGGTGACGAGCGCAACGGGACATTCGTTCATTGCCCTTTCCCTCCATGATTTATAAGTAACGATACGGTTCGTTATTTATAAAATCAAGCGCTATCGAGCCGAAGAGGGTTTTTACCTAGCAGGGGAGCGGCGGCAGAGAAAGGCCGCCGAAATGCGGTCAGCGCGGACGCAGCAGGCTGAGCACGGTATCGATATTGAATTCGAGCCGTTCGCGCAGCGCCTCTTTCGAGACGAAATCGAAGCCGAAGATCACTTCGCCGGTGAAGCGATTGGTCAGGTAGTAGTAGCCGATGGCCGCAAGCGTCAGATGCAACTGGCGCGCGTCGATGCCGCTGCGGAAGTCGCCGGCCGCGACGCCACGGTCGAGAATCGACTGCAGCATGTCGATGAAACCGCCGTGCAGTTCGCGAAAACGCAGCGACTTCTTCACATGCCGCGCGCGATGCAGATTCTCGCTGTTCACGAGCGCCATGAACTCGGGATGCTTGAGGTAATACTCCCAGGTGAACGTCATGAGCGCGCGGATGGCCTCGGCGGGCGGCAAGTGGCCGAGTTCCAGCTTGCGCTCCGCGTCGCGAATATCGGACCACGCGTCTTCCAGCACCGCCTGAAAGAGTTCGTCCTTGCCCTTGAAGTATTCGTAAATCATGCGCTTGTTGACGCCCGCCTTTTCGGCGATCGAATCGATGCGCGCGCCACCCAGCCCGACTTTCGCAAATTCCGCCTTGGCCGCGGCCAGGATCTTCGTCTGCGTCTGGATTGGATCGCGCGTGCGTTTGCTTTTCTTCGGCGCGTCCGGCGCTTCGGCGGTCGTTATCGGCATTGCCCCGTCTCTTTCGTGTTCGAAGCCTGAACGTTAGCCGACGCCGCCGGCACTGGCAATGCGCGCACTGTCGACGTGATCATCGTAAACCCCATTTTGTTCATCGAGCGCTTGAAGCCAATCCGAGCGTGTGCCAACATCTTCTTTAAGTAACGAACCAGTTCGGTTTTAGAGATTTTGAACGAGGTAATTCAAATTGGATAAATGGATTCACGCCGAGGCCGTCGCGAACGCGATCCCCGACGGCGCGACGATTGCAATCACCGGTTCCGGCGGCGGCTTGCTGGAACCCGACGCCGTGCTCGCCGCCATCGAAACGCGTTTTCTGACGACGGGGCATCCATGTGACTTGACGGTGGTTCACGCGCTCGGCGTCGGCGACGGGCGCGGCAGCGGTCTGGGCCGTTTTGCGCACGAAGGCATGGTCAGGCGCGTGATCGGCGGACATTGGGTCTGGTCGCCGGCCATGCAGCAACTCGCCGAGAGCGGCCGTATCGAGGCGTACAGCTTTCCGGGCGGCGTGATTGCCACGCTGTTTCGCGAGATCGGGGCGAAGCGTCCTGGCGTGCTGACGCGCGTCGGCTTGCGCACGTTCGTCGATCCGCGCTTCGGCGGCGGCAAGCTCAACGATCAAACGCATGAGGATCTCGTCGAACTCGTGACGCTGGGCGGCGAAGAGTATTTGCGCTACATGCCGTTTCGCATCGACTGGGCCATCGTCATGGCGTCTTCCGCCGATGACAGCGGCAACCTCACCACGCGCCACGAACCCGCCGACCTCGATATCTACGCGGTCGCGCTCGCTGCGCACAATAGCGGCGGCACGGTCGTCGCGCAGGTGAAGACGCGTTCGAAAGACTACGTGCCCGCGCGGCTCGTGCGCGTTCCCGGCGTGATGGTCGACCGGATCGTCGAGACGCCCGCGCAACGTCAATGTGCGATCAGCGACTACGACGCGGCGTTGAGCGGCGAAGCGCTCTTGGAAGCGCACTCTTCGAACGATGAGGCGGCTTATCCCGAAGGCATGCGCCTGATCGTCGCCGAGCGCGCGGCGCGGGAACTTGGCGTGGACCAGTCGGTGAACTTCGGTTTCGGCTTTCCGGGCGCGATTCCCGCCGTGCTCGCAAGACGGGGGCGCGCCAACGACTACTGGGGATCGGTGGAGCAGGGCGTGCATCGCGGCGTAATGCTCGACGGCGCCATGTTCGGCACGGCGCGAAATGCCGATGCCATCCTCCCGAGCGTCGATCAGTTCGACTTTTACAGCGGCGGCGGTATCGACGTGACCTTCCTCGGCATGGGCGAGTTCGACGAAGAAGGCAACGTCAACGTGTCGAAGCTCGGCAGCACGGTGGTCGGCCCGGGCGGATTCATGGACATTGCACAGGGCGCGAAGAAGATCGTCTTCTGCGGCGCATTCGAGGCGAAAGGTCTCGAAGTGAAGCAGCACGCCGACAGCCTCGAAATAGTCACGCCCGGTTCGGTGCCCAAGGCCGTGAAGCGCGTGCGCCATGTCACGTTCAGCGGTGTGCAGGCGCGTCTCGAAGGCAAGGAAGTCCTCTACGTGACCGAGCGCGCCGTGTTCCGGCTCGATGCGCTCGGCGTGCGGCTCATCGAAGTGGCGAAGGGTATTGACGTGCGCCGCGACGTGCTCGCGCGCATGGCGTTCGAGCCGCTCGTCGACGAGCATTTGCTCGAAGTGGAGTCGGCCGCATGACAACGAATCGGAACGAGGAGACAGGCATGCAATCGGAATCCGGCATTCGCTTCGCCGTCGAGGGCGGCATCGCGGTCATCACGCTCGAACGCGTGGCCCGTCATAACGCGCTGACGCTTCACATGCTCGACGATATCGCGCGCGCCGTGAAAGAAGTCGAGCGCAACGATGACGTGCGCGTCTTGCGCTTCGAAACCGCGAGTCCGCGCTTCTTTTCGAGCGGCGCGGATATCAACGAGTGGGGCGACATCGATCCCCAGAAGATGGGCACGCGCTTCATACGCGAGGGAAATCGCGTGTTTCGTGGCATCGCGGAACTGGATATTCCGACCATCGCGGTGCTCTCGGCCAGTGCGCTTGGCGGCGGACTGGAACTCGCGCTTGCATGCGATCTGCGCTATGCGAGCGTCGATGCGAAGCTCGGTTTTCCCGAGGCCTCCGTCGGCGCGATCCCCGGCTGGATGGGCTGCGCGCGTCTCGCGGAACTCGTGGGCGCGGTACGCACGCGTGAACTGATTCTGCTCGGCGAACCTATCGATGCCGCGCGCGCGGTGGCATGGGGAATCGTCAACGAAGCCTTGCCCGCGGATACCTTGCGCGCACGTGTCGATACCGTGAGCGCGTTGCTCGTCGGCCGGTCGCGGACCTCGCTGTCGGTTGGAAAGCGGCTGCTTCGACTAGTCGAAACGGGCCAGGCAGAAATTGCGCACGAACTGGCGGCTTCGGTATGCAAGGCATCGCCGGATGCGCTCGAAGGGGTGGCGGCTTTTCGCGAGAAACGCAGCGCGAGATTTTGACGTCTCTCGGCGTAGTCATCGCGAGCCCGATAATTACTTAGTAAACCGTATGAAGTGGAGAGAGACAAAACATGGACCGTTCCAGTTACCGCTGGCGCATCTGCGCGCTGCTGTTTTTTGCGACCACCATCAACTATTTGGACCGGCAAGTGCTCGGTCTGCTCAAACCCGCGCTCGCGGTGCAGTTCAGTTGGACGGAGACGCAATATAGCTACATCGTCGTCATTTTCACCGCTTGCTATGCAGTGGGCATGCTGCTGTCGGGAAAGCTCGTCGATCGCGTCGGCGTGAAAATCGGCTATGGCGTGTGCGTGTTGTTGTGGAGCATCGCGGCGTGCGGACACGCGCTCGTGCGCAGCACCTTCGGCTTCGGCGTGATGCGAGCCTTGCTCGGCTTATCGGAATCGGGCAGCTTTCCATGCGCGGTAAAGAGCGTATCCGAATGGTTCCCGCGCAAGGAACAGGCGTTCGCGGTCGGCATTCTGACTTCGGGCACGAGCATCGGCGCGGTGGTGGCGCCGGCGACCGTGCCTTGGCTCGCGGCCGTGTACGGATGGGAAGCGGCTTTCTTCGTCACCGGCCTGACCGGTTTCGTGTGGCTCGGCTTCTGGTACTTCATGTATCAGGCGCCTTTGGAACACAAGAAGGTGTCGCGGGAAGAACTTCGCCTGATCGACGATGGCGCTTCCACCAACGCCGCGACGCAACCGCGCATCAGCTGGTTCGCGCTCTTGAAGTTGCGGCCGACATGGGCGTTCTTCGTCGGTAAATTGCTGACGGATCCCATCTGGTGGTTCATGCTGTTCTGGCTGCCGTCGTACTTCAATTCGCGCTTCAATCTCGACTTGAAGAACCTCGGGCTGCCGCTCGTGATCGTGTATGTCGCGACGTCCATCGGAAGCGTGGGTGGCGGGTGGGTATCGTCGAAACTGATTGCGCGCGGCTGGAGCGTTTCGAAGGCGCGTGGCACGACCATGTTCGGCCTCGCGCTGCTCGTCACGCCAATTGCATTCGCGCCGTGGATCGACAACATGTGGGCGATGGTCGCTTTGCTCAGTCTCGCGGCGGCGGCGCACCAGGGCTGGTCGGCGAATCTTTTCACTACCGCGTCCGACATGTTCCCGAAGCAACTGGTCGGCTCCGTGGTCGGCATCGGCGGATTGGCGGGTGCCTTGGGCGCGACGCTCTTTCCGCTTTTCGTCGGCGCGGTGCTCGACCACTTCAAGTTGCTCGGCAACATCGGCGCCGGTTACAACGTCATCTTCGTGATCTGCGGCAGCGCTTATCTCATTGCGTGGCTCTTGATGCGCGTGATTCGCGCGTCCAGGACGGTGACCGATGTCGACGGCCTGCAGGCCGACGCGAGTTAAAGGCAAACGATAGAATCCTACGCATCGCCGTGCGCTTCCATCGTCCTTATGCCGCTCAATCCTGAGTCGCCGCTCGCCCGTCTCATGCTCGCGCCCGTGCTGCCCGGCGGAATAGTATGGATAGGCTTGCGCACGGCGCGGCGCGCGCCCATGCAACAGGTCGAGAGTACGACGGCGCTGACAGGCGGCGGCCTTGACGGCGACCACTACAGCCGCAAGCAGGGCAATCGGCAAGTGACGCTGATACAGCTCGAAAGCATGCGTGCCATTGCGAGCCATCTTGGCCGCGACGAAGTCTCGCCATTCGATCTGCGACGCAATATCGTCACGTCGGGCATCAATCTGCATGCGCTGAAGGACCGTCGGTTTCGTATCGGCGATGCGGTGCTCGAAGCGAGCGGCGAATGTCATCCCTGTTCGCGGATGGAAGAGACTTTCGGCGTCGGCGGCTATAACGCCGTGCGCGGCTTCGGCGGAATCACGGCACGCGTGATCGAAGGCGGAGCGATCGCGCTTGGCGATGCGATCGTGCCTTTGACGTAAGATAGCGCGCTTCCGAACGTCCATTATCGAACAGGAGCGTCAAGCGTGATCGAGCCGAAGAGCGTATTCAAGGACAACTTGGCGCAATTGCCGGGCATCGATGGTATCGGGCGTATCGATCTGATCGATAGCCGAGGCGCGGTGGTGTCGAGCATCGAAAACAAGCCGGGCAAGCAGGGCTCGCTCGCGGTGTATCACTATCTCAAGCAGGCCTTCGGCACGCTCGATGTCGAGGCCGCCGAGTATGGCCTCGCTCTTTTCGCCGAACATACGACCGATGCGCGCAGCCGTCCGGGCGCGCATCCGAATGTGGATCGGCTGGTCGAGATTGCAAATGGTGGCGAACCGTTGCGTATTGAAGTGATCGCCGCGGAATGAGAAAAAGCGGCCACGAAGGCCGCTTTCATCGACTTAAGCCGACACATCGAGCTGACACATCAAACCGGCTTTAACTCCACCCGCTTGATGTCCTTGACGATCACGAGATAGGCAAACACCGTGATCAGCGCATTGACGCCGACGAACGCCAGCGCGCCGTTGAACGAGCCGGTCCGCGCGAGGATATAGCCGATCACGATCGGCGTGACGATGCCCGCCGCATTGCCGAACATATTGAAGATCGAACCCGACAAGCCGATGGCTTCCTTCGGCGCCGTATCCGCGACCACCGCCCAGCCCAACGCACCTATACCCTTGCCGAAGAACGCGAGCGACATCAACGCCACGACGAGCCAGTCCGCATCCACATAGTTGCAGCCGATAATGCACGACGACAGCAACATGCCGGCGACGATCGGCAGCTTGCGCGCGAACGTGACCGAACGCCCGTGGCGGATCAGCGAGTCGGACAGCACGCCGCCCAGCACGCCGCCGAGAAAGCCGCAGATTGCAGGCAGCGAGGCGATCAGGCCCGCTTGCAGAATCGTCATGTGACGCGCCTGCACGAGATAGATGGGAAACCACGTCAGGAAGAAGTACGTCAGCACGTTGATGCAGAACTGCGCGAGATACACGCCGAGCAGCATGCGGTTCGTGAGCAACTGGAGCACGGCGCTCCAGCCCAAAGCGTTGCCACCGTTGCCACCGACGCGCCCACGCCGATGCCCGCGCACGAGACCGCCGCCTTCCTCGATGTAATCGAGTTCCTGCTTGTTGATGCCCGGATGATCGGCGGGATTCTTCATGACAGCGAGCCATGTCAGCGCAAGCAGCAAGCCGGCGATACCCATGACGATATACACGTGATGCCAGCCGAAAGCGTGCGTGAGCCAGGCCATCAACGGCGTGAACACGACAGCGGCGAAATATTGCGCCGCATTGAAAATGGCCGATGCCGTGCCGCGTTCGCTGGTCGGAAACCAGCTTGCGACCACTTTGGCGTTGGCGGGGAAGGCGGGCGCTTCGGCCGCGCCCATCATGAAGCGCAGCACGAACAACGCGGTCACGGCGGTGGCGGCGCTGCCGAGCAGGCCGATCGAGCTTTGCAGCAGCGTAAACAGCGACCACAGAAAGATACTCGCCGCATACACGCGCCGCGCGCCGAAGCGGTCGAGCAGCCAGCCTGCGGGAAGCTGCGAGAGCACATACGCCCAACTGAAGGCCGAGAAGATATACCCCATGCGGATGGCGTCGAAACCGAACTCGGCGCGCATCGCGGAGCCGGTGACCGACAAGGTCGCGCGATCCGCATAGTTGAAGGTCGTGATCACGAAGATCAGCAACAGAATCACGTAACGCACTTTCGTGCGCTTCATGGCGTCGGCCGGAGCAGCAGCGCGGCTCATCGACATGGCAATCTCCTTTTGGTTACGGCAAAAAAAACGCGCGGCGCTCGTTGATTACGGCGCCGCGCGTTTTTGTGTCTCCTGCCTGTCGTACTCTTACTGTGCGCCGAGCTTCTTGATCAGCACGTCGAGCTGGGCGACTTCTTCCTCGGTCAGGTCGGTGAGCGGTGCGCGCACCGGGCCCGCGTCGTGACCGACCAGCTTCGCGCCCGCCTTGACGATGCTCACCGCATAGCCCGCACGGCGATTGCGGATGGCGAGGTACGGCAGGAAGAAGTCGTCGATCAGCTTGCCGACGGTTTCGTGGTCGTCCGCCGCGATGGCGCGATAGAAGTCCATCGCGGTCTTCGGAATGAAGTTGAACACGGCCGACGAATACACCGGCACGCCGAGCGCCTTGTAGGCGGCGGCGTAGACTTCCGCGGTCGGCAGGCCGCCGAGGTACGAGAAGCGGTCGCCCAGACGGCGGCGGATGGTGACCATGGGCTCGATCTCGCCCACGCCGTCCTTGAAGCCGATCAGGTTCGGGCAGCGGTCGGCCAGACGTTCGAGCATGTCGGCGTTGAGCTTGGAGTTGGCGCGGTTATAGATGATGACGCCCATCTTCGGCACGGCCTTGCAGACTTCTTCGGCGTGAGCCGCGATACCTTCTTGCGACGCTTCGGTCAGATAATGCGGCATCAGCAAAATGCCCTGCGCGCCATTCTTCTCGGCTTCCTGCGCAAACGCGATGGCCGTGCGCGTCGGGCCGCCCGCGCCGGCGAGAATGGGCACCTTGCCACGGCACACTTCGGTGGCCGTCTTCACGATCTGCGAATATTCGGGTTGCGTCAGCGAAAAGAACTCACCCGTGCCGCCCGCTACAAACAGCGCCGATGCGCCGTAGGGCGCGAGCCATTCGAGGCGTTCGGCGTAAGTATCCGCGCGGAAGTTGCCTTGGCTGTCGAAGTCGGTCACGGGAAAAGAAAGCAGGCCTTCGGAAACGATTTGCTTGAGTTCTTGCGGTGTCGTCATGGTGTTATCTCGGTGGGCAGCGTCCGGCGGTTGCAGCGCTTATAGGTCATCGTACAACATGGGGTGACGTCGTACAACCAAAAGTGAATGGAATCGACGCTCTTCGGGGTAAACACCGACCAAAAGACGGCGGCTATGTTGTAGGATGACATAACTCTAGCCGGCAGAAGTTTTCGCGCCAAGGATCATCAAGAATGAATCAGTCCCCGCTCTATATTCGCGTGCACCCGGACGATAACGTCGCGATCGTCGTCAACGACGGCGGTCTGGGCGAAGGCGCCACGTTCGCCGACGGCCTCGTGCTGCGCGAGCGCGTGCCGCAAGGCCACAAGGTCGCGCTGGCCGATCTGCAGGAAGGCGACGCGGTCATCCGCTACAACGTCGTGATCGGCTATGCGAACAAGCCGCTGCCAAAGGGAAGCTGGATCAACGAGCACGTGCTGCGCATGCCCACGCCGCCCGAGTTGCACGATCTGCCGATCGCGACCATCAAGGCGCCGGACAACTCGCCGCTCGAAGGCTTCACGTTCGAGGGGTATCGCAATGCGGACGGCTCGGTCGGCTCGCGCAACATCCTCGCCATCACGACGACCGTGCAGTGCGTGGCCGACGTCGTGCAGCACGCGGTGACGCGCATCAAGACGGAACTGCTGCCGCAATACCCGAATGTCGACGACGTCGTGAGCCTCGGCCATACGTACGGCTGCGGCGTCGCCATCGACGCGCCCGACGCCATGGTGCCTATCCGCACGGTGCGCAATATCGCGCTGAATCCGAACTTCGGCGGCGAAGTGATGATGGTGAGTCTCGGCTGCGAGAAGCTGCAGCCCGAGCGCCTGATGCCGCCTGGCACCATTCCTATCGCGGCGGCATCGGTGGAAGTGGACGACGTTGCCGATATCGGCGATCTCACGGCGGACGAGAACGGCGGCGCGGTCGTGCTGCAGGACGAATCGCACGTCGGCTTCGAGTCGATGATCGATTCCATCATGCGCATGGCCGACTCGCACCTGAAACGCCTCAACAATCGTCGCCGCGAGACGTGTCCGGCGGCGGACCTCGTGATCGGCGTGCAGTGCGGCGGCAGCGACGCCTTCTCCGGTCTGACGGCGAATCCGGCAGTCGGTTTCGCGACCGACCTGCTGGTGCGTGCAGGCGCGACCGTCATGTTCTCGGAAGTAACCGAAGTGCGCGATGGCGTCGCCCAGTTGACGGCGCGCGCCGCGAACGGCGAAGTGGCGGCGGCGATCATCCGCGAGATGCAGTGGTACGACGATTATCTGAAGCGCGGCGGCGCGGATCGTAGCGCGAACACCACGCCGGGCAACAAGAAGGGCGGGCTGTCGAATATCGTCGAGAAGGCGATGGGGTCCATCGTCAAGTCGGGTAGCTCGACCATTTCGGGCGTGCTTTCGCCGGGCGAAAAGGTCAAGCAGAAGGGCTTGATCTACGCGGCGACGCCCGCGAGCGACTTCATCTGCGGCACGCTGCAACTGGCTGCGGGTATCAACCTGCATGTGTTCACCACCGGACGCGGCACGCCGTACAGCCTGGCCGAAGTACCGGTCATCAAGGTCGCGACGCGTTCGGATCTGGCGCGGCGCTGGCACGATCTGATGGATATCAACGCGGGCACCATCGCGACGGGCGAAGCGACGATTGCAGACGTGGGCTGGGAGTTGTTCCGTCTCATGCTCGATGTCGCGAGCGGAAAGAAGCAGACGCGCGCCGAGAAACTGAAACTGCATAACGCGCTGGTTCTATTCAATCCGGCGCCGGTGACCTGATTTTTATCGCTGTTCGCTGGAGCGATGCGCCCCGTCACCGGCATGGCTGGTGAACGGGGCGCAGTCGTTTGTGGTCGTGAGCGCGTCGAGGCGAGCGCTGCCGTCGCTGCTTGCCGCGATGGCTCCGGGTACACTACTTGCCCCTTGAAACGACCGTCCCACGCCTGGCCCTCATGCCCTCCATCGCCCCCGCACTCGAATGCCGCCGCCTCAGCAAGTCCTACGGCAACGGCCGCATCGTGCTCGCGGGCCTCGACTTCATCCTCGAATCGGGCGAGTTCGTCGCGATCATGGGCGACTCGGGCGTCGGCAAGTCCACTTTGCTGAATCTGATCGCCGGTCTCGATACCGCCGACAGCGGCGACGTACTGATCGATGGCGCGCCGATGTCCACCCAAAGCGACGATGCCGCCACGCGCACGCGCCGCGAGAAGCTCGGCTTCGTCTTTCAGGCGTTTCACGTGCTGCCGCATCTCACGCTCGCGCAAAACGTCGCCGTGCCGCTGCTGCTCAACGCCATGCCGCCTGCGCCCGCGAACGCGATGCTCGCCGCTGTCGGTCTCGCGGGCCGCGACGATGATTTGCCGCGACAGTTGTCCGGCGGCGAGTTGCAGCGCGTGGCGATTGCGCGCGCGTTGGTGCATCGGCCGCGCCTCATTCTCGCCGATGAACCCACCGGCAATCTCGATCCGCAAACGGCGCACGAAATCCTCGCGCTCTTGCGCCACGAAACGAAATCGACGGGCGCCGCGACCATCATGGTCACGCATTCCGAAGCGGCCGCCGCGGTTGCCGATCGCGTGCTCGTGCTCGCGGACGGCACCTTGCACGAGGCGGAATCGCTCGCGGCGTTCAACGCAGCGCGCGTCCAATGACGGCGCTCGCCGCCGCGCCCCGCACGCTCACGCGCTGGCTGCTCGGCGCGCAATGGCACAGTCATCGCGGCCGCGCGCTGGTCGCCATACTCACTATCGCGCTTGGCGTCGGGCTCGGCTACGCGGTGCAGCTCATCAACAGCGCCGCGTTCAACGAGTTTTCCGCCGCCGCGCGCAGTCTGTCCGGCCAGGCGGACTTGCAGGTACGCGGCGCACAGCCGTTCGTCGATGAAAACATCTATCCGCAACTCGCCGCGCACGAAGGCGTGGTCATGGCGAGTCCCGTGCTCGAAGTCGATGCCGCCGTGCCCGGCCGCGATGCGCCGCTCAAGGTGCTTGGCATCGATGTGTTCCGCGCCAAGCGCGTCGCGCCGGACCTTACGGGCGTGCCGTCCGCCAACGCGCCGTTCGACGTGCTGTCGGGCGATGCCATCTTTCTGTCGACCGCCGCATTGCAATGGCTCGGCGCACGCGCCGGCGGCAAGGTTGCGTTGTTGAGCGGGACCGAGAAGGTGCCGTTGCGGGTGGCGGGCGGAATCGCGCGGGCATTGCCGGGACAGCGCATCGCGGTGATGGACATTGCGGCGGTGCAGACGCGCTTCCATATGACGGGCAAGCTGTCGCGCGTCGATCTGCAACTCGCGCGCGGTGTCGATCGCGACGCCTTCCAGCGCGAGCTGCAGCAGTCGCTCGGAGCGCGTTTTGTCGTCGGACAGACGCGCGATGTCGAAAGCCGCACCGACCGGCTTTCGCGCGCGTATCGCATCAACATGAACGTGCTGGCGCTCGTCGCGCTTTTTACCGGCGCGTTTCTGGTGTTTTCGACGCAAGCGGCGGGCGTCGTGCGCCGCCGCGCGCAATTCGCGATGTTGCGCGTGCTCGGCATGACGCGCAGGCAACTCGTGCGGCAGATCATGCTCGAAGGCGCATTGCTGGGCGTGGTGGGCGCGATCATCGGCATTGCGCTGGGTTATGCGGTGGCGGCGGTGGCGCTGCGCTCTTTCGGCAGCGATCTGGGCGGCGGCTACTTTCCGGGCGTGCAGCCGCGAGTCGGTTTCGAACCGCTTGCGACAACCATCTTTCTTGCGCTCGGGATTGGCGTGGCGCTGGCGGGGACGCTCGTTCCCGCGCTCGAAGCGGCGCGCGCGCGGCCCGCGCCCGCGCTCAAGGCGGGCAGCGAGGAAGCCGCGCTCACGCCGCTGCGCAAGCCGTGGCCGGCGTTGATCTGTCTTGCGCTCGGCGTGGTGCTGACGCAAGTGCCGCCTGTCTTCGATGCCCCCATCGCCGGTTATCTCGCCGTCGCGTTTCTGCTCGTCGGTGGCATCGCGCTCATGCCGCGTCTGACGGCCATCGTGTTTCGCGCGGCGAGCGTCGGGTATGCATCGCGAAAGAATAAGGCGCCGCGCGCGCGCGGCACGATCGCCACGCTCGCGCTCGCGCGGCTTGCGAATGCGCCCGGTCAAGCGTCGATTGCCATGGGCGGCGTGCTGTCGAGCTTCACGCTGATCGTCGCGATGGCGATCATGGTGGCGAGCTTTCGCGTGTCGGTGGAAGACTGGCTCATGCATCTGCTCTCCGCCGATCTCTACGTGCGCATGGCGTCGAGCGGCGATACGGGCGGCTTGCGTCCGGCCGAGCAGGCGCAACTCGCGGCGACAAAGGGCATCGAACACACGGCGTTTTTGCGCACCTCGCAGGTGACGCTCGATTCGGCGAAGCCGCCTATCGTGCTGATCGCACGCGAAATCGATGCCGCCGATCCGGGCGCCACGTTGCAGATGACGGGTTCCGTGCTGCCGCCTTCGTCGTGGCAACCGAACGAGACGCCGGTATGGGCGTCGGAGGCGACGGTCGATCTTTATGGCTATCGGGTCGGCGAGCGCATTGCGTTGCCGGTCGGCGCGGCGAAGGAGCGCTTCGTCATCGCGGGCATCTGGCGCGACTACGTGCGGCAGACGGGCGCGTTGCAGATCCGGCTCGCCGATTACCGCCGCATCACGGGCGACACCACCGCGACCGACGCCGGCATCACGCTGTCGAAGGGCGTGCCGGCCGCACAGGTGATCGACGCGCTAAAGCGCTTGCCGTTCGGCGCCACGCTCGAATTTTCGCAGCCGGGCGACATCCGCGCGCGCACGCTCACCATCTTCGACCGGAGTTTCGCGGTGACTTATTTGCTGGAAGGCGTGGCTATCGTGATCGGCCTGTTCGGCGTGGGCGCGACGTTTTCGGTGCAGACACTTGCGCGCGCTCGCGAGTTCGGCATGCTGCGGCATGTCGGCGTCACGCGCGGGCAGATCCTGGCGCTGCTTGCAAGCGAAGGTGGCTTGCTTACCTTGCTCGGTATCGCGATGGGTTGCGTGCTTGGGTTCGCGATCAGTTTGATCCTCGTGTTCATCGTCAATCCACAGTCGTTTCACTGGACGATGTCACTGCATGTGCCCTGGTCAATGATCGCGATCATCGGCTGCGTGATGCTCGCTTCTTCATGCGCGACGGCGGTGCTGGCGGGAAGACGCGCGGTGTCCATCGATGCCGTGCGCGCGGTGCGGGAGGATTGGTGATGCGTGCGTCTTTGCTTTCGACGATGATGCTTTTGGCGACCGTCGCCGGCGCGGCAGATGCGGAAGGCGCGGCAGATGCGGCAGATGCGGCGAAAGCGGCAAGCACCACGGAGACGTCCGACACAGCCAGTTCCACCGACCGGCAATTTGCATCCGTCAGCCCCGGCCACTCCATCCAATGGCCCCAAGACACCGGCTCCCACCCGGCTTACCGCACCGAATGGTGGTACGCAACCGGCTGGCTCGAAACACTCGATCACAAGCCGATGGGCTTCCAGATCACCTTCTTCCGTTCGAAGACCGGCAAGGGCGCGCCAACGAGTGCTTTCGATCCATCGCAACTCATCATCGCGCATGCCGCCCTGAGCGATCCCGCGCACGGCCGCCTCGTGCACGATCAGAACGTCGCGCGACAAGGCTTCGATCTCGCCTACGCGAAAAACGGCAACACCGACGTCAAGCTCGATTCGTGGCGCATGACGCGCGCAGCGGACGGCCGCTACACCGTCAGCGCCGATGCCGCCGGCTTCGCATTGCATCTCGTCTTCGCGCCGACGCAGCCGCCGATGCTGCAAGGCGATGCGGGCTACTCGCAGAAGGGCCCGCTTCCCGCGCAGGCGAGCTACTACTACAGCGAGCCGCAATTGAGCGTGAGCGGAAGCGTCACGCGGCCGTCGGCATCCGAGAAAAAAGGCGATACGGTCGCCGTCACCGGCAAGGCCTGGCTCGATCACGAATGGTCGAGCACGCTGCTTTCGTCGGATGCATCCGGCTGGGACTGGCTCGGCGCGAATCTCGACGACGGCTCCGCACTCATGGCCTTCAAGGTGCGCAGCCGCGACGGCCACGCGATCTGGGCGCATGCCGCATTACGCGATGCCGCCGGACACGCGACGCAATACGGCCCCGCCGATGTCGACTTCACGCCGCAACGTCGATGGCGCTCGCCGCGCACGGGCACGACGTATCCAGTGGCGATGAAGGTGCGCGTTGGCGCGCTGCAATGGCAGCTCGCACCGCTCATCGACGATCAGGAACTCGACTCACGCGATTCCACCGGCGCGCTTTACTGGGAGGGCGCGGTGACCCTGACGGGGACGGGTTCCGCGCCCGCTCAACGGGGGCGCGGCTATCTCGAACTGACGGGTTATGCGAAGGCCATCGAAGTCGAAAAGCGCTGACGCCGGTTAGGGCGCCGTCGCGCTCGGCGTGCCGCCGGGACCGTAAGGATCGGGATTGCCGAAGCGAGGCAAGTTGCCGTTCATGCGCGCCCGGCGCAACTCGTCCTGCACTTCGGCGCGCGTTTTCGGCGCCTGAATCGATACGACGTAAGCCGGCGTCGCGTTAGCAACCGCGCTTGGTTTAGCGGCTACTGGCATGGGCGCATCGGTGGCCGGAGCGCGCGCGGGTTTATCGAGCGTATTCGCGGCCGCGGATTCGAGCGGCGCGCGTTGCACGGGCGGCACAGGCGCGCGCACCGCCGCGGCTTCAAGCGGCGCCACGCGGGTTTGCGCGACGGCATGGTTACCGCGATGCTTTTCGCGCGCAGTCTTTCTGGTTTCCAATGTCCGCTTCTGTGCGCGATGCACGCGCGCCGGTTCTGTCTGTGCAACCGGCCTGGGCGCGGGTTCATCGCGTGTAATTTCGGCTGCGGTTGCCGTTGCGGTCGCGGTTTCGGGACGCGCATCGGCGACGGCTACGACAGGCGCCTTTGCAGGCTCCGGCGCTTCCTCGCGCACGCTGCCGCGCACGACTGCGCCGCGGTCGCGCGACATCATGTTCGTCCTGTCGTCGCTGCGTCGGTCCTGCTTGGGCAGCAGGTTGACGGCCAGCAAGGACAGCACGATGACACCCGCGCCAATAAACGTAATGCGGTCTGCGTAGCGAAGCATGAGAGCGTGATCCTCCTCGAATCGTCTGGCGAAATGGCGGACAACGTGCATCGGACCACCGCGTGTCTGATTGGTACGCGCGATGCCGTCCGACGGATGCGCCAATCGTTCGCCAATCGCCGCCAAACTCACTGGATTGATGTGAAGGATCACCGCGCCGCCGCGTCACTTGTAGTGCGCAACGCGCGGTCCAGCCATCAGCTTTGATCCGATGCCACCGGCCAGCGGTTCTCGAACACGCATTCCTCGCGGGTACGGCGCTTGGCCCAGCCTTCGGTTTCGAGCATGGGTTCGTCGTAAAAGCGCTCGACATGTCCCATGCAGAGAATCGCGACTGGCTGCGCGCCTTCCGGCATGCCGAGCAGGTCGGCGACGTCGTCGGGATCGAATATGGAGACCCATCCCATGCCGATGCCTTCCACGCGCGCCGCAAGCCACATGTTCTGGATGGCGCACGCCACCGACGCGAGATCCATCTGCGGCAAGGTGCGCCGGCCGAAGACGTGCGCCTCGCGTCCGTCCATGAGCGCCATCACGATGATTTCCGCGCACTCGCGCATGCCTTCCACCTTGAGCGCCATGAAAGCGTCGCGACGCTCGCCGAGGGCATCGGCGGTGGCGACACGTTCCCGTTCGACGATAGCGTGAAGCGCTTCGCGCGTAGCATCGCACGTGATGCGCAGCATGCGCCAAGGCTGCATGAAGCCGACGCTCGGCGCACACAGCGCGGCATCGACGATACGCTTCAACGCGTCTTGCGCGACCGGTTCGCGCGTGAAATGGCGCATGTCGCGCCGTTCGTGGATTGCGCGATAAACGGCATCGCGCGCGGCTTCGTCGAAAGGCTCGTTCATTGAGAAATGCGCTGGAAAGTGGGTTCGTGCTGCGCGGATTCTAGTTCATGCGGGTGCGCTCGCGCTGTTCGTGCTGCATGGCCGATGTCCCCATCAAGTGCAAACAAGCCCATGCTGAATGCAACAACAGCTTACAAAAACCTTGATTGATACCATGCGCGAGCCGTAGAATGCGAACCATTCTTAATTGACGAGCGTCGCTGGCATGTTGGCAATTGCGTTGAATGATCTTCCGAAGGCGTGCTGACGTGCGGCCCGTTCTGGTTCGGCTCCATCGATGGCTCGGCGTCGCGACAGCGCTCTTTTTGTTCGTGTCCGGTCTCACCGGCGCGGTGATCGCGTGGGATCACGAAATCGACGCGTGGCTCAATCCGGCGTTGTTTTACGCGCGCACGGAAGGCGCCGCGTTGCCGGCGCTCGAACTCGCGCATAAGGTCGAAGCCGCCGATCCGCGCGTTCAGGTGACGTATCTGCAACTCGGCGCCGAACCCGGCCACACGCTGCAGATGCTCGTCACGCCGCGCACGAACCCGGCAACGGGTGCGCCATTCGATGTCGATTACAGTCAGGTCGCGGTCGATCCGGCAACGGGCGTCATTCAGGGCAAGCGGCTGTGGGGCACGGTGTCGCTGGCGCGTATCGATCTGATGCCGTTCCTCTACAAACTGCATTACACGCTGCATCTGCCGGTGCTCGGCGGCATCGATACGGGAACGTGGCTGCTCGGCATCGTCGGGATTTTGTGGTTCTTCGACAGCGGCATCGCGCTCGTGCTGTCGTTTCCGAGCGTCAAGGCATGGCGCAAGTCCTTCGCGTTTCGCTTCAGGCGCGGCGGTTATGCGCTCACGTTCGATCTGCATCGGTCGGGCGGCGTCTGGATCTGGGGCTTGCTGCTGATGGTCGCCATCACTTCGATATCGATGAATCTCGGCGATCCGGTCGTGCGTCCGCTCGTCTCGCGCCTCTCGCCGCTCGCGCCAACCATGTTCGATAACCCGGAACTCACGCGCGCGGCGCCCAAGGGCAGCACGGCGTTGCCGGTCGAAAGCGTCCTCGCGACCGCCGTCGCGGATGCAAAGCGCCTCGATATCGCCGCACCGCCCGGCGCGCTGTATTACCTTCCGGCGATGCAAGCTTACGGCGTCGGCTTCTTCGCTCCGGGCAACGATCACGGCGACGGCGGTCTCGGCAACGCCTGGCTTTACTACAACGGCTACACCGGCAAGCTCGCCGGATCGTCGATTCCCGGACGCGGGTCGGCCGGCGACATCTTCATGCAGGCGCAGTTTCCGTTGCATTCGGGACGCATCATTGGCGTGACCGGACGCGTGCTCATCAGCTGCGTCGGCGTCATGGTGGCGATCCTCAGCGCGACTGGCCTGATGATCTGGCTGCGCAAACGCACGGCGCGCTCGCGCTCGGCGGCGTCGGCACGCGAACGCGTCGCACGCGGCCAGTCGGTTTCGTCCTGATTTGCTGGGCGGCATCGGCGGGTGCTTCGTGCATGACCTGAGAGTGGAAGACGCCTCTGCGAGTCGAAAGACCGCCGAGGCGTTTTCTTGTGGCGCGTGCGCGGATTCGCGGGACGGCGAGACCCTGTGCAGTACCATCACTCGGTGCATGAAAAGAAGACATGGAGCACTCATGAATGCATCGGAACAGATCGACGAATTGATCGCGGGAATCACCGACTGGCGCGGCGAGACGTTCGCGGACATTCGCCGCGTGGTTCTCTCGGCGGACCCGCGCATCATCGAGGAATGGAAGTGGATGGGCAGCCCGGTCTGGTCGTGCGACGGCATGATCGCGGTGGCCAACGCGCACAAGGGTAAGGTGAAGCTGACCTTCGCGCACGGCGCGGGTATTGCCGATCCGGACCAGCTCTTCAACGCGGGCCTCGAAGGAAACGCGCGACGCGCCATCGACTATCTCGAAGGCGACAAGGTCGATGCCCGCGCTTTGAAGGCGCTCGTGCGCGCGGCTATCGCTTATAACCAGACAAAGCTCAAGAAGAACGCGCCTGCGCGCAAGCGGGTGAAGGCGGGTAGCGAAGGCTGAACGGCGGACATAACGCGGCGTCATCAATCCAATAACCTCAAAGCCATTTTTCGCATCGAATACGCGCTCTACCATTCGACTCATCGTTTCATAACGAACACGGAGAGTCGATCATGTACGTCATCACGGGAATCAGCGGAAAGGTAGGCGGCGCGCTCGCCAAGGCATTGCTCGACGCGGGTCAGACGGTCCGCGCGGTCGTGCGCGATGCAAAGAAGGGCGACGCGTGGAAGGCGCGCGGCTGCGAGGTAGCGCTCGCCGACATGACGGATGCGCGAGCGCTCGCGCATGCGTTCGAAGGCGCGACGGGCGTGTTCATTCTTCCGCCCTCGGATTTCGATCCGGCGCCCGGCTTTGCGAGCGCGCGCGAAGTGATCGATGCGGTCGCTGCCGCTATCGCGCTTGCGAAGCCGAAGAAGATCGTTTGTCTGTCGACCATCGGTGCGCAGGCGAAAGAAAGCAATCTGCTCTCGCAACGCACGCTGATGGAAGAAGCGTTGAGCAAACAGCCGATTCCCGTGACCTTTCTGCGTCCGGGCTGGTTCATGGAAAACAGCGAATGGGACGTCGATACGGCGCGCGCCGAGGGCATCGTCCATTCGTTCCTGCAGCCGCTCGATCGCGCCATCCCGATGATTGCCACGGAAGACGTCGGCCGCACCGCCGCCGCCTTGCTCCAAGAGGAATGGAGTGGCGTGCGGTATGTCGAACTCGAAGGCCCGCAACGCGTCAGCCCAAACGATATCGCAGCGGCGTTCGCGCAGACGCTCGGTAAGCCGGTGCGCGCGCAAGCCGTGCCGCGCGAACAGTGGGAAGCGTTATTCGTGAGTCAGGGCATGCAGCATCCCACGCCGCGCATGCGCATGCTCGACGGCTTCAACGAAGGCTGGATCGACTTCGAAGGCCCGGTGGAGCGTGTCCGCAAGGGCTCGGTCTCGCTGCTGGCGGTGATCGGGAAACTCGTTTCCTCGCACTGAAGTTTCAAGGCGCCGCTTCGGTCTGCGCACGCACGAGTTCCGCGTGCGCTTCATCCACCTTGCGCTGGCGCTCCGCGATCTTCTTCGCGCTCTTGCCTTCGGTCTTCGCTTTCTGCAGATCGTGCTCGCGTTCGGCGAGCTTCTTTTGCGCGGATGCGACCTTGCGCTGGCTCTCGTTGCGTAAGGACGCTTCCGTGCAATTGGCGTTCAGTTTGCCAAGTGCGGTTTCCAGGCCATCGATACGACTCGCATTGCCATGCGCACGCGCATAGGTAATTTCCTCTTCGATTGAGGCGCGCTTCGAGTCGCAACTGGTCTGTGCGGAACAGAAAAGCGGCATGGCCGCCATTGCCAGACATGCCGCCTTGAACGCCGTTTTCATAGTCGATCCTCGCGATGAATGGTCTGTCAGCATAGCGCAAAGCGCTTGACCCATTTGCCTCCTTGCACCAACTTGCCGATTGCGGATCTTTCGATCGAAACGAAAGATGGCTTGGAATGACCGGCGCTTCATTCACGCACGCGCGAAAGCACGGCGAGCGCGGCGAGCAAGCCCGACGTCTTATCACCAACGCAGCAAGCGCGGCCCGAGCCATGCGCCGATAGCGGCAGGCATGAGCATGCCGATGGCATACCACACGCTCCAGAACGCGGGGCTCATCTCCGGGCAATGCAGGCAATACGCCAGCGTGGCGAGCGAGCTTGCGAGTAAGCCCGCGACCGCGCCAGCGAGCCGCAAACGTGTGGGTGCAAGCCCCTTGACGGCCCAAAACACGGCCGGAAACGTCGGCAACGATAGCAGCGTGATATTGAACGGACAACTGCGCCACGAATGCCCAAGAACGAGCGGCGCGCGGTCCACGGGAAGCGCGGCCGCGAGGACGAACGCCCCGGCAACCCATACGACGACGAAAGGCAGCACCACGAGCGCCCACGCATGACCCGCGCGCGCACCCGGCCTGCCGAGCCGCGTCACGGCGAGCAACGCGCCGATGCCGACGCACGAGGGAAATGCGATCTTCGCCCAGAACATCGCGGTGCCCGCGACGCTGCGCAAGTCGGGCCGCATTCCATAGACCATCAGCATCAACACGACGGAGCCAAGCACACCGAGCGGCAACGCCTCGCCGAAGCGTCGTGCAATGGCCGCGCGATCGACGCGCGTTGCGCCATTCGAGAGGAGATCGATCAGGTCATCGGTTTTCATCGGATACCCCGGATGCGCGCGGCAAGTGCCTTCAGGCCGCGATGCACGCCCACCTTCACCGCCGACTCGGACAGCCCCGTGATGCGCGCCGTTTCGGTGACGGAAAGGCCTTCGAGCTTGACATGAACGATAGGCAAGCGCTGTTTGTCAGGAAGATGTTCGAGTAACTTGCCGATGTCGTGACGCGCGCGCGCGGGTTCGTCGTCGCTGAGCGCGAAGAGGTCGGTATGGTCGTCGAGCGGGTCGTTCAGCGATTCGTGACGCGAGCGCGAGCGGAAGAAGTCGGTCAGCTTGTAGCGGGCAATGGCATGCACCCACGCCGTGAGCGGTTCGTCCGGCCGATACGTATGCCGCGCATTGTGCACGGCGAGCAGGATTTCCTGCACGAGGTCTTCGACATCTTCGCGATGCTGCGGAATACGTTTGCGCAGATAAGCCCGCAAATGCCGCGTCAGCGCCTGCAGGAATTCGCGGTAGGCAGTCTGCTCGCCGTCCAGGCCGAGCACGAACAGAGCCTTCAGGCGGTGTTCCGCGTCATGCAAGATGGGTCCTGTGTTGACGAGGCGACGAATGGGCGATTCCGCATTGCGCTGCGTGGCCGCGCGGTCACGTTCACGTTCTGGATCGGTCGATTCAGAATAGCCGAAGCCAAGATGCGTCGCAACATTGGCGCTGATTGCGTGCAACGTGCCGTCGGTGTTCATCGTCATCGTCGTGTAGTGGAAGGGTCGACCTGGGTAGTTCGTTGCAACGCGTCCCGTGGTTACAGTTTCTTTGCATCGATAAAAATAAGGTGTCGCTGTAACCGGCGGCGCGTTGGCGGCGAATTACTCGGAACACAACCGCGTGGCGCCCCGAACGATCATGCAAACCACTCTTGTCGATCAGCCTTCTGAACCCGTGCATCCGCTCTGGCTGCGCGTCTCGCACTGGCTCAATGCCTTTGCCGCTTTCATCATGCTGTTCTCGGGATGGCGCATCTACGACGCATCGCCCGTCTTTCCCGGCTTCGTCATTCCGCCATCGATCACCCTTGGCGGCTGGCTCGGTGGCGCGTTGCAATGGCATTTCGCGGCAATGTGGCTGCTGTTCTTCAACGGCATCTTCTATCTGATACTCAATCTCGCGAGCGGCCGTTTCCTCGCCAGGTTCTTCCTAGTGTCGCCACGCGCCGTATGGCGTGACCTGGTCGCGGCGCTTACCGGCAAGCTCTCGCATGGCGACTTGCGCCAGTACAACGCGGTGCAGAAGCTCGCGTATCTCGTCGTCGTGATCGATCTGATGGTGCTCGTGCTCTCAGGGCTCGCGATATGGAAGTCGGTGCAGTTTCCGCTGCTGCGCGAACTCATGGGCGGCTATGACCGGGCGCGCGTCGTCCATTTCTGCGCGATGGCGGTGATGGCGGCGTTCATCGTCGTCCATGTGGCGATGGTCGCACTCGTGCCGCGTTCGCTTCTGACGATGCTGCGCGGCCGTTGAACCGATACGAGACTCCACGATGAAACCCATGGACAGAAGCATCATGACGCTCGATCGCGCATCGATTCTCGCGGATGCGCGGCGCGAACTCGATATGCCGTCGCGGCGTCTTTTCGGCAAGCGCCTGTTGTCGCTCGGCGGACTGGCGATGCTCACCGGCTGCTCGATCACCGACGACGACTCGGTGAACACATTCCTGACTGCCGTATCGCGGCTCAACGACCGCGTGCAAGGCGCGCTATTCGATCCCGCGCGGCTCGCACCGACCTACACGGAAGCGCAAATCACGCGGCCGTTTCCATTCAACGCGTTCTACGGAATCGACGACGTACCGAGCGTGAATGGCAGCGACTATCGGCTGAAGGTGAGCGGGCTCGTGGCGGGGCAGCGCGTATGGACCTTGCCGCAGCTTTACGCGCTGCCGCATGCCGAACAGATCACGCGTCATATCTGCGTGGAAGGCTGGAGCGCCGTAGGACGTTGGGGCGGCACGCCGTTCTCGGAGTTCCTGCGTCGCGCCGGCGCGGATACGACGGCGAAGTATGTCGGTTTTCGTTGCGCGGACGACTACTACGAGAGCATCGACATGCCGACGGCGCTGCATCCGCAGACACTGCTCACTTTCGATTACGACGGCGAACGCTTGCCGGCGAAATACGGTTATCCGATGAAGCTTCGCATGCCGACCAAGCTCGGCTACAAGAACCCGAAGCATATCGTCGAGATCTTCGTCACGAACACGTATCCCGGCGGCTATTGGGTCGACCAGGGCTACAACTGGTTCGGCGGTTCATGATCGCCGCTCGTTGGAATCCGGCTTTGGCCGGAGCAGAAGACTCAACCTCACTCACTCAAGGAGAAGTAGCATGAAGCAATTGATGACGGCAGTTTTCACCGCGGTGCTTGCAATCGGCACGACGGCCGCCTACGCGCAGGCAAGCGATACGATGGCGCAGGGTTCGATGAGCAAGGACAGCATGTCTCACGATTCCATGAGCAAGGACGCGATGTCGCATGACTCGATGGGCAAGGGCGACAAGATGAAGAAGCACGACAAGATGAGCAAGGATCACGCGGCTTCGGGCGCGATGGCGCAGTAAGCGCAAAGGCCGGGAGTGATATCCCGGCCTTATTCCTTTTAGGACAGATGCGCTTCAAAGCCATGCGAAGCGACAACCGCTGCGGCAACAAGCATTACGAAGACTCGCGTCCCGCGCACCACCGCCATCCTGTCTTCACCGTCTCGACTTCCGGCACTTCGCGCCACCATTTCTCACCGCGATGCGGCTCGACCAGATTCAGCCGCTCGCCCATGCGCGGCGTCGCCAGCGCGATACCCCGCGCAAGCGCGAGCCCAGTCACGCGCTCGAACGGTTCCTGCCAGCGATGCATCGCCAGATCGAACGTGCCGTTGTGAATGGGCACGATCCAGCGGCCGCGCAAGTCCACGTGCGCCTGGACGGTCTCCTCGGGCTGCATGTGCACGTAGGGCCACTGCGCGTCGTAGGCGCCGGTTTCGATGAACGCGACATCGAACGGTCCGAGTCGCTCGCCGATGGTCCGAAATCCTTCGAAATAGCCGGTATCGCCGCTGAAGAACACGCGCAAGGCGTCATCGACGATCACCCACGACGCCCACAATGTGCTGTTGCCATCGAAGAGACTGCGGCCGGAAAAGTGCTGAGCGGGCGTCGCGGTGAATGCGAGGCCGTCTAGCTCCACGCTTTGCCACCAGTCGAGCTGGCGCACCTTGCTCGCGTCGATGCCCCATTCGATCAGCCTGTCGCCCACGCCGAGCGGCGTCAGAAACACGTCCGTCGTCGCGGCGAGCGCAAGCACGGTCTCGCGGTCGAGATGGTCGTAGTGATCGTGTGAAAGGATCACGCCGCGCAACGGCGGCAGGTCGGCAAGCGCGATGGGCGGCGCATGAAAACGCTTCGGCCCGACTTTGCGGAACGGCGATGCGCGCTCGCCGAACACCGGATCGGTCAACCAGAACTCGCCGCGCAGTTTGAAGAGCAGCGTGGAGTGGCCGAGGCGAAAGAGGCTGCGGTCCGGCGCGGCATCGAGTTGCGCGCGCGTCAGTGTCAGCACGGCCGGCGGCGCTACGGGCGCGGTGCCGCGCGGCTTGTTGACGATCATGTTCCACATGATGCGCAAGGTCTTGCCCATGCCCTCGGCCGGACGCGGCTTGACATTGCGAAAGCGCTCGCCGTCGTGCTGCGGCGACGTATGCGACAGTTCGCGTCCGCGCCTGGCTGCGGTGAGTCCGAGCGCGCGGCTGATCGAGGCGGTAATCGACGTCATGGCAAATGGCATCCGGTTGGTGCAGCAGGAAAGTAGACTGCCCAGTGTAGTTTATTTTCGAGATGAAAGTAAACCGCTCAGTGTAAAATTGCCTGATGGAATCGAACGCTGACCAACCTCGTCTGACCGACCGCAAACGCGCCGCCATCGTGAACGCGGCGGTGGAGGAATTCATCGCCTCGGGTTATGACGCCACGAGCATGGACCGCATCGCGGCGCGCGCGGGGGTATCGAAGAGAACGGTGTACAACCATTTCGACGGCAAGGACGCGCTGTTCGCGGCGATCCTCCATCAGTTGTGGACCGCAAGCCAGTCCGACGACGCTCCTGCCTACGACCCTCGATCGCCGTTGCGTGCGCAGTTGCTCGACCTGCTTGCGCGCAAGTTGAATCTGTTGAACGACGCCGCGTTTTTATCGCTTGCGCGAGTGGCGATTGCGGAGGGCATTCATTCGCCCGAGCGCGCGCGGGAAATGGTCGGCAAGCTTGGCGAGCGCGAGGAAGACTTGACGCGATGGATACGCGCCGCCGCCGCCGATGGCCGCCTGAATGTGGCGTCGGACCCGGCGTTCGCGGCGCAGCAGTTGCATGGCATCGTCAAGGGATTCGCGTTCTGGCCGCAGGTCACGATGGGTCAATCGCCCTTGTCCAAGCGCGAGCAGAAGCGGGTGGCGGAAGCGGCGGTGGATCTCTTTCTGGCGGGGTATGGCGTGCCCGATTCATCGTCGAAAGAACTTCAATTTTTCCCTTAAAACAAGGTTCGAACGAATGAGACTGAAAGGAAAAGTAGCGATCATCACGGGCGCGGCGCAGGGCATCGGCGCGGCCACGGCACTCAAGTTCGCGCAGGAAGGCGCGATCGTCGCGGCATGTGACCGCAATGCGGAAGCGCTGGGAGCGGTGGTCGAAGCGTGTCGGCAAGCGGGCGCCGAAGCGAGCGCATTCTGCGTCGATATGTCGGATCGCGAGCGCGTCGACGAGATGGTGGCGACGGTGCGCGACCGCTATAAGCGCATCGACGTGCTCGTGAACAATGCGGGCATCACGCGTGACGCACGCCTGCAGAAAATGACGCTCAAGCAATTCGACGATGTCATCGACGTGAATCTGCGCGCCGTCTTTCACGCGAGCCAGGCCGTGGCCGATGGCATGATCGCGCAAGGTTCGGGCGTGATCCTGAATGCGAGTTCGGTGGTCGGCATCTACGGCAATTTCGGGCAGACCAATTACGCGGCGGCCAAGTTCGGCGTGATCGGTTTCACGAAAACGTGGAGCCGTGAACTCGGGCCGAAGGGCATCCGCGTGAATGCGGTCGCACCCGGTTTCGTCGATACCCCGATTCTCGCGACCATCCCCGCCGAAGTGCTAGAAAAGATGCGCGCCGATGTGCCGCTCGGCCGTCTCGGCAAGCCCGAGGAAGTCGCGAATGTCTATGCGTTCCTCGCAAGCGACGAAGCCAGTTACGTCAACGGCGCGGTGATCGAGGTAGCGGGCGGCATGACGCTTTGAAGGTTGGCGTTCAGCCCGGTTCCTTCACTTGCCCGGCTTGCGCGGCGGCGTCTTGCGCCGCCTCTTCTTCCGCACGCCAGCGCTGACGCGATCGATACATCGTCGCCAGCGCAATGCGCGCCATCTTCACCCAGCCCGAACGGCGCGGATCGGCCAACATGCTGAGCGCGCGCGCGTAGTCGAGCGTCAGGCCCGGCGTCCACGCCATGGTCGCCGCGCGCTTGCG
Organism: Caballeronia sp. GACF4; assembly: GCF_023631025.1. Lineage (NCBI taxonomy): Bacteria > Pseudomonadati > Pseudomonadota > Betaproteobacteria > Burkholderiales > Burkholderiaceae > Caballeronia > Caballeronia sp. GACF4. Next base: position 117,542 of record NZ_JALQDW010000025.1, on the reverse strand, counting down.
CACTTGCGCCGCCACCCATAGCTCGGGCGTCGTCATGATGCGCACGAGCGGATTCCACCCGCCGCGCTTGCCCCACACACGCGCCGATGCGCCTTCGATGGCCGCTTCGAGCGCGCGCGCCACGGTGCTCGAACAGTTTCGATACGTGAGGTTATAGGTCGTATCGCGCTGATATTCCTGCCAGAAGCGCGCGAGCCTTTCGGGATCGTAATTGCGGATGCGTACCTGTTGCGTCGACGGGCACCATGCTTTCGATTCGGTCGCGTAGTCGGGTTGAAACATGCCGGGCACATCGTTATCGCGGGTCGCACGCAAGAGGCGCGAGAACTCGTCCGGCGAGCGGTCTATCTCCACCGCCGGATACAGGCTGATATACACGCCCTCGGGCGTTTCGAGCGCGGCATGGCCGGTCGAGATGGTGCCGTTGCGGTCGACGGCGGCAATGTACCGGTCGATGATCAACTGCCTGCGCGGCTGCATCTTCGCGGTGCCGACCGGCGTCCATACATGCACGGTCAAGGCGGCTTCGTCGGGTCCGGGAGGGCCGTCCCAGACGACGCCCGCGACCGGCGTGCGTGCCGCCTGCACGGACGCCTGCGATGCAGCTGCGGCGGCCGCGGCGTCATCGGCTGCGGGGTTGCGCGCGAGACGCCGCACGCGCGAGGCGAGCAGCAGCATGTTCCATCCACCGAAGAAAAGGCCAAACGCCACGCAATAAGCCACCGTGCCCGCGTAGTAATCCGGATACGGCTGGTAGAAGAAAATGGCGATGGCGATCTCGAACACGCCGCCTGCCATCGCGAGCTTCCAGCGGCGATAGCGGACCACGCGCGCGGAGACGATCTGCAACGCGCCATCTACGAGAAAGAGCGTGCCGAAGATGAGCGACAGCACGAAGTTGCCGCGCTCGCCGCCGATCAGCACGAGCAGCGCCGACAAAGAGAACGCCGCGCTCTTAACGTAGCGCAGCGTGCGTTGCCCGCCCATGCCGGTCCATGCAACCGCAAGCGTGGCGAGTCCTTCGAGCAGCAAGGCGAGCGCGAACGGGATGATGGGAAAGTACAGCGAGCCGTCGAGGGCATCGACGAAAATGACTCCGCCCAGCGCGATGCTCAGAAAGCCGAGCACCATGACTTCGCGCCAGCGCGTGCGCAGATAGTCCACGCCGAGAAGAATCATCACGAGACGAACCATGTCGAAGCTCCGTCGAACTGTTCGGTGCGTGGAGTGCGTCCATTCGCAAACGACGCGGCCACTCACTATATAAAGCATCGGACGGGGAAGCGGCAAGCTCGCGATGACAAGCCCTAACCTAACGCCTGACTGGCGATGGCGTATTCGATCGATGTGGCATCGACGGGCAAGGGACCATTGCGCACCACGCGCTCGATGCTGTCGACATGCGGCAAGCCGAGGCCTTCGAGCCATGTCGAAAGTCCGAGCCTCGCGGGGGTATCGACACGTACGAACATACCTGCATGCAGCGCGAGCCAATAACTGATGAGCGCTTTCGCGCGGCTTTCATTCGGCGAGTCGGGCGCGACCACCGGGCCGATCACATGACCGTCGCCGAAGCGCCGGAACAATGCGAAGCCGAGCAACTCGCCGTCGCGATCGAGCGCGATACCGCTTGCGACATCGAGCAATTGCGGCAGCACGGCGCTGCGATCCAGCCCGCTTGCACGCGAGGCGAGATCGACCAGACGCGGCGTGTCGTTCGCGCCGATGGGCCGCAGCCGCTCGCCCGGCGGCAGCGAAACGAGCGGCGGCTGAAACGCCGCGCCCTGATGCTGATGGATGGTGCCGGTCTTCTGGAAGCCGAGCGTTTCGCATAGCGCGAGCCCGGAACCGATCGCATGCATGACGACCGTGCGCGCGCCGAGTTCCCGTATGTGCCGCTCGATCAGCTCACGGCCGATGCCGAGTTGCTGATGCTCCGGCGACACGATGAACATGCCGATGGACGCGGCCTCCAAACCGAACTTCCATGCGAGTGCCGTACCGACCACCGCGCCGGAAGCGTCGACGGCGGCGATGCCGCTGCTGGTCCGCGCGGCAAACCGCCAGTCGTCCGGACGATGCCGCCACCGGACGGCGCTCGACAACGCGTGTCCTGCCGCGATGTCGTCGGGCGTGAAAGCGCGATATCGAATCGCATCGTGCTGATTAGAGTCGGGCACGCCGGCCTCCTGGTTCTGAGCGTTCTGTAGACGGTTATCGCGACTGTGACACCGCACAACGCGCATGACTAGGACGATCTTCCTATCAAGCGTTGCGCCTTTGATGCAATGCAAAACCACGGGTTAGGCGTGCAAGAACGCGCCCGATATGCCGATTGCGCAATTTTGTCAGCGAATTATGCCGGGCCTTCGGACCTAAGATTTCATACGACATCAACGCATACAAGGCCCAAGCACATGGACCGTTTCGATCCCGCCGTCATTGCCGTGCCGCGCGGCCACTTCATCGGTGGCGAGTTCGTCGATGCAGGCACCACGCGCATCGACGTCACGCGGCCTTCGGATGGCGTCGCGTACGCATCCATTCCAGTCGCCGATGCGGCCATGATCGACCACGCCGTGCAGAACGCCTACACCGCGTGGCGCACGAGCGGCTGGGCAAGCTGCGCGCCGCGCGAGCGGGCCCGCGTGCTGCGCCGTTTCGCGGATCTCGTTGCCGCCGACGCCGCCACGCTCGCGCCGCTCGAAGCGCTCGGCTCCACGCGTCCCGTGCGCGATGCATTCAACTGGGACGTGCCGTTCACCGCCGAAGGCATCCGCTTCTACGCGGAACTCGCCGACAAGATCGGCGGTGAGGTCGCGGCGACGGATCATCGGCATCTCGGCATGACCATGACCGAGCCGTATGGCGTGATCGGCGCCATCGCACCGTGGAATTTTCCGCTGGTGATGGCGTCGTGGAAGATCGCACCGGCGCTCGCGGCCGGTAACGCGGTGGTTCTCAAGCCTTCGGAGATGACGCCGTTTTCGGTGCTGCGTCTCGCCCGGCTCGCGCTCGAAGCAGGCGTGCCGCCAGGCATCTTCAATGTCGTTCAGGGCGATGGCCGCACGACCGGCGACGCGCTCGTGCGTCATCCGCGCATCGCCAAGGTGACGTTCACGGGATCGACACGCACGGGCGCCGCGATCATGGCCGCCTGCGCCGAGACCGGCACCAAGCCCGTGACGCTGGAACTGGGCGGCAAGAGTCCGCAGATCGTCTTCGCGGATGCCCCGCGTATCGATGAAGTCGCGCGGCGTATCGCCGGTGCGATCGCCGGCAACGCGGGCCAGGTATGCGTCGCGGGATCGCGGCTCCTGGTCGAGCGTTCGATCGCGGATGAACTCGCCGATCGCATTGCACATGTATTCGGCGAACTGCATGCCGGACCGACCTGGGCCGCCGACACCACCTTGCCGCCGATCATCTCCGAGCCGCAAGCCGCGCGTATCGAAGCGATCGTACAACGCAGCGTCGCGAGCGGCGCCGCGCTGCGCTGCGGCGGAGAACGCCCGCATGCCGCGACGCCCGGACCGTTCTATGCGCCGACGCTTCTGACCGGCGTGACACAGGAAACGGAAGCCGTGCGCCACGAAATCTTCGGCCCGGTGCTGACCTTGCAGGCCTTCGACAGCGAAGAGGAAGCGCTCGCACTCGCCGCTCACCCCGACTATGGCCTCGCCGCCGGCGTGCACACTGCAGACCTCGGCCGCGCGCTGCGTATGGTGCGCGGCATCGAGGCGGGCACGGTGTGGGTCAACCGCTACGGCCGGACCAGCGACTTCGTGATTCCCACCGGCGGCTACAAGGGTTCGGGCATCGGCAAGGACCTCGGGCGGCAAGCCTTCGAAGCCAATTTGCGCATCAAGAGCGTGCTGATCGACATCGGTCAATGAACGATCGATCGTGCGTCGGAAACGCGCCGCATAAGCTGCTGCGGACATGCCTCGAAACGAGTTGTTTTGCATGGTCGAAGCACCCGCATTCAACGACATCAGTATTTTTGCCCTGATTAAATTTTCTTCAGGAAATGCGTTTTTCCTGGCCCTCGCCCCTGAACCCTGCGCGGTTCATTACCCGATAGGACTGACACCATGATCGATTTCGAGCCTAAGTACATCACCTTCGACTGCTACGGCACGCTGACGAAGTTCCGCATGGCCGATATGGCCCGCGAGATGTACGGCGACCGTCTGAAGGGCGCCGAGCTTGAAAAGTTCGTCGCATTCTTTTCCGGATACCGCCGCGACGAAGTGCTCGGCGCGTGGAAGCCGTATCGCGATGTCATCGTCAATGCCGTGCGCCGTGCGTGCCAGCGCATGAACGTCGAGTTCAACGAAGCCGAAGCCGAAAAGTACTACCTCGCCGTGCCGAGCTGGGGGCCGCATCCGGACGTCCCGGAAGGTCTGTCGCGTCTCGCTTCGAAGTACAAGCTCGTGATTCTCTCCAACGCATCGAATGACCAGATTCAAAGCAACGTCGACAAGCTCGGCGCGCCGTTCCATCGCGTGTTCACGGCACAGCAGGCGCAGTCGTACAAGCCGCGCATGCAAGGCTTCGAGTACATGTTCGACCAGCTCGACTGCAACCCCGAAGACGTGCTGCACGTGTCGTCGAGCCTGCGCTACGACCTGATGACCGCGCACGACATGGGCGTGAAGCACAAGGCGTTCGTCAAGCGCGGCCACGAGCCGAGCACGCCGTACTACGAGTACTACGAAGTCGACACCATCGGCGATCTCGCCACCGAGCTCGGCCTGTAATCGTCATCCTCCGGACCCGCCGATGAAACTCGACTCCTACTGGCTCGATACCGCACCCGCCTTCACGGCGGCGCAGGAAGGCCCGGCCGATGGCCGGGTCGATGTGGCGGTGATCGGCGGCGGCTTCACCGGTCTGTCGGCGGCGCTGGCGCTTGCCAAACGCGGCGCGAGCGTCGCCGTGTTCGATGCGGGGAAAATGGGCGGCGGCGCTTCCGGGCGCAACGGCGGCCAGTGCAACACCGGCGTGGCGCAGGACTATGCGGCGTTGCGCTCGCAACTGGGCGTCGAGCGTGCGCAGGGCTGTTATCGCGCGTATGCGGCCGCCGTCGATACCGTCGAGCGTTTGATTCGCGAGGAAGGTATCGATTGCGATTATGTTTCGACGGGTAAGCTCAAGCTCGCGTCGAAGCCGCATCATCTCGCGCATATCGAACGGACCGCCGAACTCATTCGCCGCGAAGTCGATCCCGATATCGACGTGCTGACTCGCGAACAGGTTCGCGGCGAAGTGCAGTCGGACAGTTTTCATGGCGGCTTGCTGCAACGTCATGGTGGCCAGATGCATATGGGCAAGTTCGCGGCGGGTCTTGCGAACGCCGCCGTGCGGCAAGGCGCGAAGCTCTTCGAACATGCGGAAGTGCGCGGCATCACGAAGAAAGACGGCGGATTTCGAATCGATACGGCGCGCGGCGCGGTGAGCGCAAAGCAAGTGTTGATCGCGACCGGTCCTTCCAAGCACGGTCCGTTCTCATGGTACAGACGCAGGCTCGCGCCGGTGGGCTCGTTCATCATCGTGACCGCGCCGCTGCCGGCAGAAGAGCTCGCGCGCATCTTGCCCAAGCGCCGCTCCTACACCACGAGCCGCCTCATGCATAACTATTTTCGCGTGACGCCGGATGCGCGTTTGTTGTTCGGCGGACGCGCGCGCTTCACAGCATCCGAAAGACCTTCGGATGCGAAGAGCGGCCGCATCCTGCAGGACAACCTCGCGCAGATGTTCCCGAGTCTCGCGAGCGTAGGCATCGACTATTGCTGGGGCGGTCTCGTCGATATCACCGCGGACCGTCTGCCGCGCGCCGGGCAGCACGACGGCATCTACTTTTCGATGGGTTACAGCGGCCACGGCACGCAGATGTCCACGCACATGGGCCAGGTCATGGCCGACGTGATGAACGGCAAGGCCGACGCCAATCCGTGGCGCGATTTCGACTGGCCCGCCATTCCGGGTCACACGGGCAAGCCGTGGTTCCTGCCGTTGGTCGGTGCGTACTACTCGATCAAAGACGTTTTCTATTGAAGCATCGAAGCATCGAAGCAAATACAGCCAGCCGGAAACAACCGAGCCGGCGATTCATTCAGCCCCAATCTCACGCGGAGAAGTTCATGAGCATCGATCAATCGCCTGATGCAGTCGACCATGCCGGTATCCGGCTCGACGAACTGACGAAAAAAGGCGCGTCGCGCCGTAGCGTGCTGCGCGCGCTGACCGCGGGCGGCTTGCTGTCCGTCACCGGCACGGGCCTGCTTTCCGTGAGCGGCGCCGCGTTCGCGCAGGAAAAGCCGAAGCAGGGCGGACGGATTCGCGTGGCGACGCAATCGTCTTCGTCCGCCGATACGCTCGACCCCGCCAAGGGCGCGCTCGGCACCGACTACGTGCGCGGCTTCATGATCTACAACGGCCTGACCGAACTGGATTCGCATCTCGGCGCGCAGATGTCGCTGGCTGAATCGCTCGAAACGAAAGACGCGACCGTGTGGGTCGTGAAGCTCAGAAGCGGCGTGCAGTTCCACGACGGCAAGTCGCTTGCGCCGCAGGACGTGATCTATTCGCTGATGCGTCACAAGGATGCAGCGGTCGGCTCGAAGGCCAAGACCATTGCCGACCAGTTCAAGGACGTGAAGGCCACCGGCCCGAACGAAGTGACCATCACGCTCGCCGGCGCGAACGCCGACCTGCCCGTGATTCTCGCGGATTCGCACTTCCTCATCATCAAGGACGGCACCACCGACTTCAAGACGGCGATCGGCACGGGTCCGTTCAAGGTCAAGGAATTCACGCCGGGCGTGCGTACGGTCGGCGTGCGCAACGAGAAGTACTGGAAGCCGGGCCTGCCGCATCTGGACGAAGTGGAGCTGATCGGTATCGCCGATGAATCCGCGCGCGTCAACGCGCTTCTGTCCGGCGACGTGCAACTGATCAACGCGGTGAGCGCGCGCTCGACGGACCGCATCAAGGGCACGCAAGGCTTCAACGTGCTGGAAACGAAGACGGGTCAATACACCGACCTGATCGTGCGCGACGACGGCGGCATCACGGGCACGAGCGATTTCCGGCGCGGCATGATGCACTTGATGGATCGCGACCAGATTCGCCAGACCGTGTTTCGCGGCTATGGCGCAATCGGCAACGACCAGCCGATCGATCCGACCAACAAGTACTACATGGCCGGTCTGCCGCAACGCAAGTTCGATCCGGACAAGGCCAAGTTCTACTTCCAGAAGGCGAAGCTCGGCAGCGCGCCGGTGCAACTGTACGCATCGCCGGCGGCTGAGGGTTCGGTCGAAATGGCCGTGCTCTTGCAACAGGTCGCGCCGCAAGCGGGCCTGAATCTGCAAGTGGTGCGCGTGCCCGCCGACGGCTATTGGTCGAATCACTGGATGAAGCATCCGCTCGGCTACGGCAACATCAACGCACGCCCGAGCGCGGATGTGCTGTTCACGCAGTTCTTCAAGTCCGATGCACCGTGGAACGAAGCCAACTGGAAGAACCCGCAGTTCGACCAGATGCTGGTGGCCGCGCGCGGCGAGCCGGACGACGCCAAGCGCAAGAAGATCTACGGCGACATGCAACAGCTCGTGCACGAGGACGGCGGCATCGGCATTCCGATGTTCCAGAGTTCCCTCGATGCCCACACCGCGAAGCTCAAGGGCCTCGGCTCGATTCCGCTCGCCGGTCTCGGCGGCTTCATGTTCGCGGAAAAGGTCTGGCTCACGGCGTAAAGCACGCTGCGTCTCAAGCGACATCGCGCGCCCTCAACGGACGGCGCGCGAACCTCAAACCGGAGGCGATATCCGATGAAAGTTCATGCGCAACGACTCGTCGCCACGCGCATCGGCCTCGCGTTGCTGACCTTGCTGATCGTCTCGGCGGTGGTGTTCGGCATCACGGGTCTCTTGCCCGGCGATGCCGCACAGCAGGCGCTCGGCCAGGCGGCCACGCCCGAGCAGGTCACGGCCCTGCGTCACGAGTACGGGCTCGATCAGCCCGCGCTACAACGCTACGTGCAATGGCTCGTGCATGTGGTCTCGGGCAACTTCGGCACGTCGCTGTCGAACAATCTCCCGGTGAGTCAGCTGATCGCCTCGCGTCTGCCGAATTCGCTCGTGCTGGCCGGTTTGACCGCGCTGGTTTCGGTGCCGGTGGCGCTCTTCATCGGCATCGTATCGGCCATGTTTCGCGGCTCGCTGCTCGACCGCGCGCTCAACGTGCTGACGCTTTCGACCGTGGCCGTGCCCGAGTTTCTCGTCGCGACCATCGCCGTCCTGATCTTCGCGGTGAAGCTGCGCTGGCTGCCAGCGCTCTCGTATCTCTCGGATGTGTCGTCGTTCGGCGCGCTCTTGCGGGTCTACGCGATGCCAGTGATGACGCTCTGCTGCGTGATCGTCGCGCAAATGGCACGCATGACGCGCGCGGCGGTGTTGGATCAGCTCAACGCGTCTTACGTGGAGATGGCGCGTCTAAAGGGCGCATCGCCGATGCGCGTGGTGTTGCGGCACGTCTTACCCAACACCATCGGGCCGATTGCGAACGCGGTGGCGCTGAGTCTCTCGTATCTCTTCGGCGGCGTGGTGATCGTCGAATCGATTTTTAACTATCCCGGTCTTGCAAGCCTCATGGTCGATGCCGTCACCAACCGCGACATGCCGCTCGTGCAGGGCTGCGTCATGGTGTTCTGCGCGGCGTATCTCGCGCTCGTGCTGATTGCCGACCTGGCCCAGATCGTATCCAACCCACGGCTGCGTCAACGATGAATCGTCCCTCGACACCTCACGTGCCACACGCCTCGCAGGTCATGTACGAGCCGGAGCCCGGAATACCGGACGTGGCCGAAGCGCCGGTCATCGTGCAGAAGCGCGGCCCGCTGCGGCGTCTCGCCGGACGCTTCTCGGTGCTCGGCTTGATCGGTCTTTTCATCGTCGTGTTCTGGCTCGCGGTCGCGTTCCTGGCTCCGCTCGTCGCGCCGTACAAAGGCGGCGCGATGACTTCCATCGACATCTTCGGCAGCTATAGCGCGGCGCACTGGCTCGGCACCGATTATCTCGGCCGCGACATGCTTTCCCGCGTGCTGTACGGCACGCAGTACACGGTGGGCCTCGCGCTCGCGGCGACGCTGCTCGCGAGTTTCATCGGCACGTTTTTCGGTCTGATCGCGGCTGTGTCTGGCCGCTGGGTCGATGAAATCCTGAGCCGCTTCTTCGATGCGCTCATCTCCATTCCGAGCAAGGTGCTCGCGCTGGTGGTGATCGCCGCGTTCGGCTCGTCGATTCCCATGCTGACGATGGTCGCCGCGCTCGCCTACATTCCCGGCGCGTTCCGCATTTCGCGCTCGCTCGCGGTCAACATCATGACGCTCGAATACGTGCAGGTGGCAAGAGCGCGCGGCGAGAAGCTGTTCTATATCGCTCGCGTCGAAGTGCTGCCGAACATGATCCACCCGATGCTCGCCGACTTCGGCCTGCGCTTCGTGTTCATCGTGTTGCTGCTGTCGGGCCTGAGCTTTCTCGGCCTCGGTGTCCAGCCGCCGAACGCGGACTGGGGTTCGCTCGTGCGCGAGAACATCGGCGGTCTCGCGGAAGGCGCGCCGGCCGTGCTCATGCCGGCGGTCGCCATCGCCACGCTGACGGTCGGCGTGAATCTGCTCATCGACAGCCTGCGCCGCCACGGTGCGCGCGGCAACGGAGGCGCGCAATGACCACCAACATGATCGAAGTGAAAGGCCTGCGCGTGGTCGCGGGCGCGGCGCCGGACCCGGTCGTCGAGATCGTCAAAGGCGTGGACTTCGTCGTGAAGAAGGGCGAAGTGCTCGCGCTGATCGGCGAGTCGGGCTCGGGCAAGACGACGATTGCGCTGGCGCTGCTCGGCCATGCGCGCACCGGCTGCGCGATTGCGGGCGGTTCCGTCAAGATCGGCGACACCGAAGTGCTCGAACTGAGTGAAAAGGGCCGTCGCGCGCTGCGCTCGCGCACGGTGGCTTATGTGGCGCAGAGCGCGTCGGCGGGATTCAATCCGGCACGCACGATCATGGATCAGGTGACCGAGCCCGCGTTGCTGCACAAACTCATGTCCGCCGCGGCGGCGCGCGAGAAGGCGGTCGCGTTGTTCCGCGCGCTCGCGTTGCCGAATCCGGAAAGCATTGGCGACCGGTATCCGCATCAGGTCTCGGGCGGGCAGTTGCAGCGGTTGATGGCCGCGATGGCGCTGATCACCGATCCCGCCGTCGTCGTGTTCGACGAACCGACCACCGCGCTCGATGTGACCACGCAGATCGAAGTCCTCGCCGCATTCAAGCGCGTGGTGCGCGAACTCGGCACGACGGCGGTGTACGTATCGCACGACCTCGCCGTGGTGGCGCAGATGGCGGACCGCATCGTCGTGCTGAACGGCGGACGCGTGCGCGAGAACGGCGCGACCGCGCAAGTGCTCGACGCTCCCGCCGACGATTACACGCGCCAGTTGCTCGGCGCGGTGCGCCGCCCCGATGCGCTGCTCGCCGAACTCTCGCCGCTCACCAGTCAGGGCGCAAAGCCGTTGCTGGAAATTCGCCGCCTGAGCGCGGGTTATGGCCGTGTCGATGCGAACGGCGTGCCCGCCGTGCGCGTGCTCGACGACGTGAGCCTGAAGATCTCGCGTGGCAGCACGCTCGGTGTGATCGGCGAATCGGGATCGGGCAAGACGACGCTTGCACGCGTGGTCGCGGGTCTGGTGGACCGGGCGCGCGGCGACGTGCTGCTCGACGGCAAGCCGCTGCCGGCCAAGCTCTCCGAACGTACGCTCGAACAATACCGGCGCGTGCAGATCGTGTTCCAGAACGCCGATACCGCGCTCAACCCGAGCCGTACCATCGCCGATATTCTCGCGCGGCCGATGAACTTCTATCACGGCCTGCGCGGTGCGGCGGCACGGAAGCGCATGCTGGAACTGCTCGATCTGGTGAAACTGCCCGCAGCGATTGCGAAGCGCCAGCCGGGCGGTTTGTCGGGCGGACAGAAGCAGCGCGTGAATCTGGCGCGCGCGCTCGCCGCCGACCCCGCGCTCATTCTCTGCGACGAAGTCACGTCCGCGCTCGATACGGTGGTCGGCGCGGCCATTCTCGATCTGCTCGCGGAATTGCGCCGCGAACTCGGCGTCTCGCTCATGTTCATCAGCCACGACATCTCGACGGTGCGGGCCATCTGCGACGAAGTCATCGTGCTGTATGCGGGCCAGTGTGTCGAAGCGGGCCAGCGCGAGTCGCTTTCGCATCCGCCGTATCACCCGTACACGGGTCTGCTCGTCGATTCGGTGCCTGCGCTGCAACCGGGCTGGCTCGACGAGCGGCGCGCATCGACGCTGACTGCCTTGCCCGTGCTCGGCTCGGATAGCGGCGTGGATGCGTTGTGCAGCTTCCGTGCGCGTTGCACGGTGCGCATCGACGGCAAGTGCAATGTGACACCGCCATCGGTCAAGACCTTGCCTTCGGGCGCCGCCATTCTGTGCCACCGCTCGGCCGACGACCTCACGCGCATGCAGACACAAGACAACGCGGTGGCTGCATGAACGCACGTTTCGTGAGAGTGGCGGAGACGGGGCGCAAAACGGTGACCATCGTTATCGACGGCAGCATCGCACAGGCCAAGGAAGGCGACACGCTGATGGTCGCGCTGCTGACGGCGCAAGACACCTTGCGCGATTCCGAGTTCGGCGATGGCCGCCGCGCCGGTTTCTGCCTGATGGGCGCGTGCCAGGATTGCTGGGTTTGGACCGCGAGCGGCGAACGCCTGCGCGCCTGCACGACGCCGGTTGAAGAAGGCATGTCGATCGTCACACGCATCGGTCAGACGAAGGAGGGTGTATGGCCGCGCGCGAGCGTTTGAAGGTCGTGGTCATCGGCGGCGGACCGGCGGGCGTGCGCGCAGCCGAAGCGCTCGTGCGCGCGGGCTTGCGTCCGACCGTGGTCGATGAAGGACGGCGCGACGGCGGGCAGATTTATCGGCGGCAGCCCGAGGGGTTTTCGCGCTCGTATGAAACGCTTTATGGCAGCGAAGCCGCCCGCGCTCAGTCGCTGCATCGCACGTTCGACGGCTTGCGCGCGCAGATCGACTATCTGCCCGAGACGCTCGTGTGGAACATCGAACCGAACGTGGTGCATATCGTCAGCGGCACGCGCTATCGCAAGCTCGACTTCGACGCGCTCATCGTGTGCAGCGGCGCCACCGACCGCCTCATGCCGGTGCCGGGCTGGCATCACGCAGGCACGTATAGCCTCGGCGGCGCGCAGGTCGCGCTGAAGTCGCAAGGCTGTGCAATCGGCGCGCGCACGGTGCTGATGGGCACGGGACCGCTGCTCTATCTTGTCGCCGCGCAATATGTCAAAGCAGGCGCGACGGTCGGTGCGGTGCTGGACACCTCGACGCTTGCACAACGCATTCGCGCGTTGCCGCAACTGCTCGCCATGCCATCGACGCTCGTCAAGGGCATCGGCTTGATGCGCGTATTGCGTCGCGCGGGCGTGGCGGTGCATCGCGGCATCACGCCGGTTGGCATCGGCGGGACGGCCGAACATGGCGTCACCGGCGTGCGCGTTGAAACGGCGAACGGCGCGCAACTCGATATTGCCTGCGATGCCGTCGCGCTCGGCTATCACCTCCGTCCCGAAACGCAGCTCGCCGATCTCGCGGGCTGCGAGTTCGTCTTCGATCAGGCCGCCCGGCAATGGCTTGCTCGCATCGACGGCGATGGCCGCAGCAGCGTGCCCGGCGTCTATCTCGCGGGTGACGGCGCACGCGTGCGAGGCGCGGACGCCGCCGAGCGCTCCGGACAACTCGCGGCGCTCGCCGCCTTGCACGATGCGGGGCTCGCGCCCGACAACGCGCGCGTCACGCAATTACGCGACGAACTTGCGCGCTTCACGCGATTCGCCGCCGGCCTGCGGGCCGCTTTCCCGTGGCCCGCGCGCTTCGCTGCCGCGCTTCCGGACGAGGCGATCGTCTGCCGCTGTGAAGCCATCACAGCGGGCGAATTGCGTCGCGTGGTACGCGAAATGGGCGCGCGGGAAGCGAATCGCGCGAAGGCGTTTTCCCGCGTCGGCATGGGCCGCTGTCAGGGCCGATATTGCGCGCACGCGGGCGCGGAAGTCATCGCCGCCGAGGCGCGCGTGCCGCTCGAAGCGGTCGGACGTCTGCGCGGACAAGCGCCTGTCAAGCCGCTGCCGATGTCCGTGACGCCGCAGGACGAAGTGCATCGAGGAATCGAAAAGGAGTTGAGCGAATGAACGAGCGCGCCGATGTGATCGTGATCGGCGGCGGTATCGTCGGCACGACGACCGCATTCTTTTTGCGCCGCCGTAAGCGTTCCGTGATCGTGCTCGAACGCGGTCTCACCGGGCAGCAGGCAAGCGGCGTGAACTTCGGCGGCGTGCGTCGCCAGGGCCGCGCGCTTTCGCAGCTGGCCATGTCCAATCGCGCCTTGCAGACCTGGAAACGCTCGCGGGAACTGCTCGGCGAAGATGTCGAATTCCTGCCTTCGGGCCATACGCGCGTCTGCTATCACGCGCACGACGCCGAGTATTTTCAGCGCTATGCCGATGAAGCGCGCGCCCACGGCCTCGATCTCGAAGTGCTCGAAGGCCGGGCGATGTTCGAGCGCTTCCCCTTCCTCGGCCGCGAAGTCCTTGCCGCATCCGTTTCGCCGCTCGATGGCCACGCCAATCCACGACTCGCCGCGCCTGCGTTCGGGCGTGCGGCGACGCGGCTCGGAGCGCGCATCGTCGAGAACACGGAAGTGGTGCGTATCGAGAAAGAAGCGGGCGGCTTTCGCGTGGAAAGCGCGGCGGGCGACATCTATCGCGCCGAACAAGTGCTGGTATGCGCGGGCGCGTGGGCCAATACCTTGTCGACGCAACTCGGCGAGCCTGTGCCGCTCGTCGCGCGCGGCCCGCAAATGGCCGTGACCGAACCCGTGCCGTATGTCTTCCAGCATTCGATGGGCGTCTACACGACAGTCAAGGCCGAGAGCGTGTACTTCCGCCAGATTCCGCGCGGCAATCTCGTGCTCGGCGGCGGCCCGCCCGGTCCCGCCGATATCGCCACGCGCCGCGCGGGCGTGCTGCCGGAAAACACCGTCGCGCAGATGGCGCAGTTTCGCCGCATGGTGCCGGCGCTCGGACCCTTGCATGTGATTCGCGTCTGGAGCGGCGTCGAAAGCTATCTGCCGGATTCGGAACCGGTGATCGGCCCGAGCACGAAAGCCGATGGCCTCTTCTATGCGTTCGGTTTCAGCGGCTCGGGGTTTCAGATCGGGCCGGGCGTGGGCGAAACGCTCGCGGAACTGCTCGATACCGGCGCCACACCCATTCCTCTCGATTCGTTCTCCATTCAACGATTCCAGCGCGGCGCATCGGCACACGCGGAATCGGCCACGTCAGAGACTTCTTCATGAACCACGAGAGCCACGCGAACATCAAGCCCGCCGTGCTCGGCAACGCGCTCGCCTATATCGAAGCGAATTTCGACAAGACCGTGAGTCTTGCGCAGCTCGCCGATGTCTCGGCGTTGTCGGTGTCGCGCTTTGCGACCGTGTTTCGCGAGCAGATCGGGCTTTCGCCCTACAAGTATCTGTGCCGCGTGCGGGTGCGGCGTGCGCAGAGTCTGTTGCTCGCGGGCATGCCGGGATCGGTGGTGGCGACGGAAGTCGGCTTTTTCGATCAAAGCCATCTCGCGCGGCATTTCAAGCGCTTGTGCGGCATGACGCCGAGTACGTTCATCGAGCACGCACGCGACCATGCGGACACGCGTTCAGCCAAGCTCGATGCCGGTTGCCTTAAGGGCATCGCGAAGACCGAGCCGCGGATACTTGCTCTCGACGACGCGCATGTCGCCTAGCGTTTCCGCGATGAGCCAGTCGCGCACGTCGGCGACGATAGGCCGCAACGGCCGGTTCGGCGGCGTGACGAGGCAGCAGCGCCGGCTCGTCACGATGAGTTCCTGTTCCGCCGGCACGAGCGCGCCTTGCGCGAGCCAGTGAGACGCCACGTTGAGCCAGCCGAGCGCCATGCCTTGCCCGAGCAACGCGGCCTGCACGACGATGGCGTAGTCGTTGAAACTGAGCATGCCGGCGACATGCCGCTCTTGGTCGGCGAACGCGTGAAAGCGCTCATGCCAGCCGCGTTCGCCGTCGTCCATGACGATCACCGTATCGCCATGCGCGCGGCCCGCTTCGGTGCACGCGGTTTCGTGGTATCGCTCGTTCGATACCGGCAGCAGCGCTTCGGGCATGACCAGCACGGCGTTCTCGTCGATCTCTTCATCGTGAAGGAAGCGCATGCCGAGATCGACATCGACGAGCGGCCCGCCAATGCGCCCCGAGATCAGTTGAAAGCGCAGGTCCACCGAAGGAAACGCCTGATTGAGCCGGCTCATGCGCGGCATCAGCCAGTGCGTGGTGAAGGCGGTGGAAACCGACAGCGTGACCGACTCCACGCCGGTGGCGCGTGCCTCGATTTCGCGGATGGCGCTTTCTATGCCATTGAAGCCTTCCGATATCTTGCGATACAGAATGCGCCCGCTTTCCGTCAGTTCAATGCCGCCGCGCACGCGCTCGAAAAGCCGCACGCCGATATGGTCTTCCATGCGCGCGAGCATGCGGCTGACTGCGGGCTGACTCACGTAAAGTTCTTGCGCGGCACGCGTGAAATTACCGCAGCGCGCGGCCGCTTCGAAGACGAAGAGCGCGTTGGCGCTGGGCAGTTTCTTGCGAAGGTTTGGCATGACCTGATGTTATGCCCGATCCAACAATTTTGGAATTGCCGTCAAAAACATCGCGCCGTATATTTTTCTTAATCCTCAAGCCCGAAGACACGAGACGACACTCATGGATGCACGAGCGAAAACCGGCGTATCGATCAGGTCGGCAACCAAGCGCTACGGCGCGCTGGCCGCACTCGACGATGTTTCTCTCGACATCGCGCCGGGCGAATTCGTCTCGTTGCTCGGCCCGTCGGGTTCGGGCAAGACCACGCTGCTAGGCATTCTCGGCGGCTTCGTGCAGCCAACGTCCGGAAGCGTCTGGGTCGGCGAGCGCGACATTACATTTGCGCCGCCGCACAAGCGCGATATCGGCATCGTGTTTCAGAACTACGCGCTCTTTCCGCATATGACGGTGGGCGAGAACGTCGCGTTCTCCCTGCGTGCGCGACGCGAGCCGAAATCCACCTGGCCGAAGAAGGTCGCCGATGCCCTGGCGATGGTCGAACTCGCGGGCTACGAGAATCGCGGCATCGACCAGTTGTCGGGCGGGCAGAAGCAACGCGTGGCGCTCGCCCGCGCGATGGTCTTCGAGCCGCAACTGATCCTGATGGACGAGCCGCTCTCCGCGCTCGACAAGCAATTGCGCGAGACCATGCAGATCGAGCTGCGGCGGCTGCATCGGCGGCTTGGCGCGACCATTGTCAACGTGACGCACGATCAGCGCGAGGCGCTCACCATGAGCGACCGCGTGGCCGTGCTCAAAGACGGCAAGCTCGTGCAGATCGACACGCCCGAGCGTCTCTACGACCGTCCTTGCGATGCGTTCGTCGCGAGCTTCATCGGCGAGGCGACCTTGCTCGACGTGAGCCGCGCGGGCGACGACGCCGTGCGTCTCGGCAACACGGTCTTGCGCACGGCGCACCCGTTGCCGCGCGGCGAGAAGCTCTTGCTCGCGGTGCAGACGGAGAAGCTTTTCATCGAGCATGGCGACGCGCAAGCAAACGCCAACCGCTTTTCCTGTCGCGTGACCGAAGTGCTTTATCAGGGCGAAAGTCTGCGCGTGTTCGCGGTGCTCGCAGACGGCACGGCCATCAGCCTGAGACAGCCCGGCAGCTTCGAGGCGCGCCGCCGCATTCCCCAGCCGGGCGCCGAGATGATCGTGGCGCTCGATCCCGCGGACACCATCGTCGTGCCCGCATGAACGGTTTTTCATCGCCTGTGCACGGGCGATTCGACTGGCACATGTTGCCAACTCATACGCAACCCGCAAAAGGATGATGCAATGAATCTCACCGATTTCAAGGTCCTGACGTTCGATGTCGTCGGCACGCTGATCAACTTCGAAAAAGGCGTGCTCGATTCCGTGCGGCGTCTGGGCGGCCCGAAGGCGAAGGACCTGACCGATGACCAGATCTTCACGCCGTACATGGATGGCCGCGCGAAGTATCCGGGGCGTTCGAGCCATGAGATGGCCAACGTCTATCTGCATCTGGCGAAGGAACTCGGTTTGCCCGACGACGCGCAATCGGCTGCCGCGTTCCAGCGCGACGTGCTCGAATGGCCCGCCTTCGAAGATTCCGTTGCCGCATTGAAGCGCCTGCGCAAGCACTTCCGGCTCGTCGCGATGACCAACGCGGACCGCGTCGCGCTGTCGGCGTATGCGCATACGCTCGGCAATCCGTTCGACGATACCGTCTGCTGCGACGAAACCGGTGTCGCCAAGCCCGACCCGCAATTCTTCGCTTACAACCGTGGACGTCAGGCTGCGTTCGGCTACAAGTTCGACGAGATTCTGCATACGGCGCAGAGCCAGTATCACGACATCGGCGTCGCGACGAAGCTCGGTTATGCGACGTGCTGGATCGAACGCCGTCAAGGTCAGAAAGGCTTCGGCGCCACGCCCGTGCCGGAGAACGTGACGACGCCGACGTTCAAGTTCGCGACCCTCGCCGCGCTCGCCGATGCGGTCGAGGCCGAACTGCGCGCCGCCGCCTGATCATGCGCGCCCCGACGACGCCGCGTCCCGTACCCGACTCGCTCTGGCGGGCGATGGCCGGCCCCGCTGCCGCCACGGCGCCCTTGGCTCGCGACCTCGATGTGGAAGTCGCGATCATCGGTGCGGGCTATTCGGGGCTGACGGCCGCCCATGCCTTGCAAAAGCGCGGCGTGGCGTGCGCCGTGCTCGATGCGAATCCGGTCGGATGGGGCGCAAGCGGTCGCAACGGCGGCGTGGTGTCGTCGAAATTCAGGCTGTCGTTTCCGTCGATTGCGAGCGCGCATGGCGTCGCTATGGCCAAGCGCATGCATCGGCTCGCGCACGAGGGCGTGCGCGCGGTGGAAGCGCTCATCGACGAATTCGGTTTGCAGGCCGCGCAATTCGAGCACACGGGCAGTCTGCGTTGCGCTCATACCGAGCGCGCTTTCGCCTCGATACGGGCGGAAGCCGAGTGGGTTCGCACGACACTCGGCGACACGACCATGAGCGTGCAGTCGCGCGCCGAAGTGGAACACGAGACGGGTTCGCGTGGTTTCGTGGGCGGCGTGTTGAGCGCGGACGCGGGCACCATCTTGCCGCTGGAATACGTGCGCGGGCTTGCCGACGGTCTGACTGCGCGCGGCGTGCCGATCTTCGAATCGACACCGGTGATCGACATGACGCGCGCGGACGATCGTCGCGTGATCCTGCGTGCGCCTGGCGGCACGGTGCGCGCGAAACAGGTGATCGTCGCGACCAACGCTTATTCGAATCTTTCCGATGCCACCGCCGCCTATCATCGCGAACTCGTGCCGTTTCGCAGCGCGATGATCGCAACCGCGAAGCTCCCCGCCGACCTCGACGCGCAGATGATGATCAATCGCCGCAGCTACGCCGAAACGCGCCGCATGATGAAGTGGTTTCGCAAGGTGGATGGCCGCATGCTCTTCGGCGGACGCGATGCCTTCGGCAAGGAAGGCGAGCCAACCGGCTTCGATGCGTTGCAACGCGCGATGATCGCGCTGTTCCCGCAACTCAACGGCGTGCCGGTCGAGTACCGCTGGTCGGGTTATGTCGGCATGACCTTCAACGCGCTGCCGCATGTCGGCCGTAGCGACGACGCCACCACGTTCTGCCTCGGCTACAACGGCGCGGGGATTTCCATGGCGAGCCTCGTCGGGCAACATGCAGCGGCGCTCGCCCTCGGCGACAAGCCCGATCTCGCGCTGCTCGCGCAAGACGGCCTGCGGCCGGTGCCTTTTCATGCGCTGCGCGCGCCGGGCGTGAGGCTCGTCGCCGCGTGGTATCAGTTTCTCGACGCCGTGGGTGCATGATGACGATAGCCAAACGGATACTAGAGGATGCAACCCCGATGCATGCCGCCGCAACCGACCCCTCGGTGCGCCATCAAAGACGCGAAGACCGCGCCATGCTGCTGCTCATGGCGCCCGCGTTGTTCGTGGTGATCGTGCTGCTGGTGGTGCCGCTCGCGTGGCTGTCGTGGCAGTCCATTTATCACGAAGGCGCGTTCACGCTCGTGAACTATCGGCGCGTTTTCACGGGCGCTTATCTCGACACCTTTCTGCTGACGTTCAAGCTGTCCATCATCGTGACGGGCGTGACGCTTTTGCTGGGATATCCGGTCGCATATTTCGCGGCATCGGTTTCGCCGCGATGGAGCGCGTTGATACTCGGCATGGTCATTCTGCCGTTCTGGACCAGTGTGCTCGTGCGCACTTACGCATGGCTCGTGCTGTTGCAGCGCACGGGCCTCATCAACAAGGCGCTGCTCGGCATGGGGCTGATCGAGCGGCCCTTGCAGCTTTCGTATAACCAGTTCGGCACGATCATCGCGATGGTGCATATCCTCTTGCCTTTCATGGTGCTGCCGCTCTATTCGGCGATGCAGAAGATTCCGCCGAACCTGTCGCAAGCGGGCGCGAGTCTCGGCGGTTCGCCCTTGCATGTGTTCATGCGCGTGTTCTTGCCGCTCTCGATGGGCGGCGTGGTCGCGGGCGTGACACTCGTCTTCGTGCTGTGCCTGGGCTTCTACATCACGCCGGAACTCATGGGCGGCGGCAAGTCGATGATGGTCTCCATGATCGTCAGCCGGAATGCGGAGATCTACAACAGTTGGGGCGCGGCGAGTTCGGTGAGCGTGGTGCTGTTGCTGTGTGTCTTTGCAATCTTCTGGCTCGCGAGCCGCGTGATTCCGCTCGAAAAAACGCTGGGGGCGAAATGAAGAGACTGTCGCTCGGCCGGATCATACTCGGCGCATCGGTGCTCCTGATTCTCGTGTTCCTGATGGTGCCGGTGGTGATCGTCGTGCCGCTGTCGTTTTCGGATGCACGCTTTCTGACCTTTCCGCCGCCCGCGTATTCGTTGCGCTGGTATCACGCGTTCTTCGACAACCCCGCGTGGATCGACGCAGCCAAGACGACGTTCGCCGCGTCGACATGCGCGGCATTGATAGCGACGCCGCTCGGTATTGCGGCGGCTTATGGCATTCAGTACGGCTCGCACTGGTCGATGCGCTATCTGCGCACGCTCCTCATGTTGCCGATGATGGTACCGATCATCATCGTCGCGGTGGGCGTGTTCTTCGTGTTCGCGCAAGCGGGATATGTGAATACGCTGGGCGGGCTCATCATCGCGGACACCATGCTGGGTCTGCCTTATGTGCTCATCTCGGTCGGCGCGGATCTGCGCAGCTTCGACCGCACGCAGGAAATGGTCGCGCGCAGTCTCGGCATGAACCGCTTTCGCAGTTTCATGGCGGTGACGCTGCCGCAGATTCGCGCGAGCGTGATCTCGGGCGCGGTGTTCGTCTTCATTCAGGCGCTCGATGAAACCGTCGTCGCGCTGTTCATTTCGGGCGGCAGCAACCAGACGCTCACGCGTCGCATGTTCGTCACCTTGCGCGACGAGATCGATCCGACCATCGCGGCCATCAGCACCATGCTCACGGCGATTACGTTGTGCCTCGTGATGATCGTCGTCGTGAGCCGGCGCTCGGCGGTGGCGCGCACTTAACGCTTATAGAAACGGATCAACGCATGTCACACTCATTGCAGTTCTACATCGATGGCGCGTGGGTCGAACCGGCCGGCACGCGACGTCTGCCCGTGATCGATCCCTGCACGGAAGAAGCGTTTGCAGAGATCGCACTCGGCGATGCGCGCGATGTCGATCGCGCGGTTGCAGCCGCGCGGCGTGCATTCGAAACGTACTCGCGGACACCGGTGTCAGAGCGCGTTGCGTTGCTCGAACGCATACTCGAAGCGTACCTTGCGCGTTACGACGAGATGGCCGAAGTCATCACGCGTGAAATCGGCGCGCCTTCCAAGTTATCGCATGCGTGGCAGGCGTCGCTCGGCAAGCGGCATATCGAAGAGACCTTGCGCACGGTCGCGCGCTTTCAGTGGCAACGCAGGAAGGGCACGACGCTCATTAACCACGAACCGGTCGGCGTCGCTGCGCTCATCACGCCGTGGAACTGGCCGATCAACCAGATCGTCTGCAAGGTCGCGCCCGCGCTCGCTGCGGGTTGCACGGTGGTGCTCAAGCCAAGCGAAGTATCGCCGCTGAATGCGCTCTTGTTTGCCGAGATTCTCGATGCGGCAGGCGTGCCGCCGGGCGTGTTCAATCTCATCAATGGCGACGGTCCGACCGTGGGCGCGGCGCTGTCTTCGCATCCGGATGTGGACATGGTGTCGTTCACTGGCTCGACGCGCGCGGGAGTCGAGATTGCGAAGCTGGCCGCGCCGACCGTGAAGCGCGTGCATCAGGAACTGGGCGGCAAGTCGGCGAACATCCTGCTTGACGATGTCGATCTGGAAGCGGCCGTGACGGCGGGCGTGAACTCGTGCTTCGGCAATAGCGGTCAGTCGTGCAATGCGCCCACGCGCATGCTCGTGCCTGCATCGCGTCATGCAGAGGCCGTGGAGATCGCGCGGCGTGCGGCTTCGAAGCAGCGCGTCGGCCCCGCCGATGCGGACGGCACGACGATGGGCCCGGTCGTCAGCGACGTGCAGTTCACGCGCGTGCAGCGGTTGATTGGCATCGGCATCGAAGAAGGCGCGGAGTTGGTGGCGGGCGGTTTGGGGCGTCCGGACGGGTTGGAACGTGGTTACTACGTGAAGCCGACGGTGTTCGCTGGTGTGGATCCTTCGATGACGATTGCGCGCGAGGAAATCTTCGGGCCGGTGCTTGCGATCATGCCGTATCGCGATGACGAAGAAGCAATTGCGATTGCCAACGATACGCCGTTCGGGCTTGCGGCTTACGTGCAGTCTGGGGATAAGGAGCGGGCGCGGAAGGTGGCGCTACGCATGCGCGCGGGTAGCGTTTATGTGAACTATCCGGCGTGGGATGCGGGGTCGCCATTTGGCGGATATAAGCAGTCGGGGAATGGGCGCGAGTATGGGGAGTGGGGATTGGAGGCGTTTTTGGAGGTCAAGGGGATTGTGGGGTTTGGGGAGTAGTCAAGCGCACGCGCCTCGATTCTTAGCGCGCGTGACGCGACCGCCAATCTCACGCCCTACGATATCCGCTTCGACCCATACCCATCCACCACTCCGACCTCGCTCGCAAAGCGATTGGCGTTCGACTCCGCCCGCAGCATATCCGCCACGCGCTCGGCCATCATGATCGTCGGCACATTCGTATTGGCACAGGGTATCGAAGGCATCAGCGAGGCGTCGCATACATAAAGACCATCGACGCCATACACCGCGCCGCGCGCGTCAGTCACGGCGAGCGGATCGTTTTCAGCGCCCATGCGGCATGTGCCCGACGGATGCCACGTTCCGCCAACCGATCGTGTCACGAACCGCGTGAGCGCTTCGTCATCGTTCATCAAGTCGGCGATACTCACGCCCTGCGTCACCACGCGTCGGATCAGCCATCCACGCAACGGTCCCGCAACATCCAGCAGCGCACTCAACGCGCCGCGCTGCAACGCGTTCCACATTCCCGGCACGGCGACCGCTGCGACGCGCGGCGAATAGCTCGACGGAAACACGATGTCGCGATGCGCATCCATCGACGCCGCGTTAAGTGTTTGCGCGCCGAAGCGCAAGGCAAGCTTGAGCCGTTCGAGGTCGCGCGTATCGGAAAGCATGGCGAAATCGACCTTCGGTTCATCGAGTGGATTCGCCGATGCCAACGTCACCCGCCCGCGCGAATACGACTTGTTGACCCAAAAGAAGATCGTGCCGAGCCGATAACCCACCGAATGCCAGCCGGAACGCGAAAGAATCGCGCCGTGCATGTCGCCGGGCACGGTGTCATCGAGATGTGATGAGAAGCGCACGATCGCCTGCTCGTGATGCTCATCGGGATAAGGCGTGCGCGCCGAACGCGGCAAAAACGCGGACACCGCAATCGACGGATGCTCCATCAGATTGCCGCCCACGCCCGGCCGGTCCGCGCATACTTCGATGCCGAGCGCAGCCAACGCTTGCGCCGGCCCGATGCCGCTGCGCATGAGCAACGCGGGACTGTGTATCGCGCCCGCCGAGACGATCACGCGCCGCGCGTGCACATCTTCGTGCGTGCCATCCGGCCGCAGGATGCGCGCACCGATCGCGCGTTTGCCATCGAACAAAATGCGATCGACGACGAGACCCGTGCGGATCGATAGATTCACGCGTTTGCGAGTGGCATCGTCGAGATAACAGATGGACGTCGGAATACGTTCGCCCGCCGCGCTCACCGAGAGCGAGCCGATAAACGCGCCGTCTTGCCAGGGCCCGTTCTGATCGTCATGTAATGGATGGCCGCTCTTGCTAAGCGTATCCAGCACGGCGCGCACGAACGGCGAGATGCGCGCCCACTTCGGTCGCTGAATGCGCAGCGGTCCGTCCGAGCCGTGATAGGGGCCGGCGAAGTCGCAATCGGTTTCGAGCTTGCGGAAGTAGGGCAGGCAGTTCTGCCAGTTCCAGCCATCGGCCCCGAGCGTGTCCCACTCGTCGTAATCGGCGGGCGCGCCGCGATTGGCCATCAGCGCGTTGATCGCGGAACCGCCGCCGAGAATGCGCGCTTGCTCATAACGTCGAACGGGCGCGAGCGCGCTCATGCGGGCCTTCAACTGCCGCCAGATGTTGTTCGTATCGAGATAAGCGCGCCCCGGATAGCGGCTGCGAACCGCGTCCGGCATGGTGCTCGCGGAGATGTCGCGGCCCGCCTCGACGAGGCATATGTGCCTGCCTGCGTCCTCCGACAGGCGCGCGGCCAGCACGCAGCCCGCCGAGCCGCCGCCGAGAATCAGATAATCGATCATGCCGGAACGCGCGCGCTGCACGCTCACTGCATGAACTTGAGCCACCGCGCCTTGGCCTGAATGCCCGGGTCCGATGCCCACCATTCTTCCTGCATCAGCGCTTGTTTCGCGGCATTGGCCGGTGAACTCGGCAGCTCGGATGCGCGCTTCTCGCTGATCTTGCCGGTCTTGAACGCGGCCGGATTGCCCGGACCGTAATCGATATACGTCGGCAGGTTCGCCTGCAATTCCGGCGAAAGCGCGGTATTGAGGAAGCGCACCGCATCGTTGAGGTTCGGCGCGTTCTTCAGGATGCACAACTGCGTGTTCTGCAGGATGCCGTCGTTGAAGGTGAAGTCCACGTCCGGATCGTCCTTGCGCACGGCGCTCGCGCGTCCGTTCCAGATCATCGTCATGTCGACTTCGCCGTCGTGCAGCAACTGCGCCGACTGGCCACCCGAGGTCCACCATACCGTGATGTTCGGCTTGATCTCTTCGAGCTTCCTGAACGCGCGATCGACATCGAGCGGATAGAGCTTGTCGCGCGCCACGCCGTCCGCGAGCAAGGCGGCTTCGAGCACGGTCTGCGGGTCGTTGCGCAAGGCGCGCGTGCCGGGGAAACCCTTCACGTCCCAGAAGTCCTTCCAGCTTTGCGGCACCTTCTTGAGCGTTTTCTTGTTGTAGCCGATGACGGTCGAATAAAACTCGTACGCCGCCGAATAGGGCGTGCGGTATTGCTCGGGCATCGCGGCCGCGTTGGGGATCTTCGAGAAGTCGAGCTTTTCCAGCAAGCCTTCGCGCCCGCCGCGCAGACAGTTCGACGTCGGGGTATCGATCACGTCCCAGATCGGCTTGCCGGTAGCGGCTTGCGCTTTGACTTGCGGCCATGCATCCGGAATGCTGTCCTGCTTGATCGTGATGCCGAGTTCTTTCGCAGCGGGATCGAGAATCGCCTTGGTCTGCGCTTCCTGATAAGCGCCGCCTTGCGACACGAAAGTGATGCTGCCCGCGGCAAAAGCCGGTGCCGCGCCGCCCAAGGCCATGCCAAGCGCGAAAGTCATGGCAAGCGGGCGAAGCGTGAGACGGGAACAACTGAACCTTGCAATATTGATCACGGCGTTTCCTCGACAAGGTTGAAGCGAAGGACGTCTTGCAGGTCGCGCCGTCACTGCGGATGAGCATGTCATCGCGCAAGAACGACGCGGGTCTGAGCAAAAATATATTGGGTCAAATTCGCTGGAGCAACGCCGCAATTGTTGGAGGCTCCATGACCTTAGGTTATGCCCTGCAATTCAAGAAACGCTTCACTGGAAGATCACGTAGACCTTGCGCATGGTCTCCTCGACTTCCCATGTTCCTTCGGTGTTCGCCGCGAAAAACAGCGTGTCGCCGCCCGTGAAGTGCACGGTGTCTTCGCCATCGGGCGTGAAGCGTCCGCTTCCGGCAAGAAAGTGCATGACTTCCGCTTCCTTGACCGAGCGACGATACGTGCCCGGCGTGCATTCGAACACGCCGGTGTCGATGTTCTCGCTGCCCGGAATCACGCGCTGTACGCCCGAAACCCTGACTTGCGGTGTGCCCGGAAGGCCTGCCGTGCCCCAGTCTTCCAGGCCTTGTAGCCCGATGCTCTGCTTGATCTGCTGAACTTTCATATGGTCGTGTCTTGTCGATCAAATGTTATTGCGATGCAGCGATACGCTGTTCTATCTTCCCAAGCCTCACCACCGTCACGCCCGCGCGCAATTGGCGCAGCGAAGGCATGACGAGCATGCAATCGGCATAGGGCGTGCGGACCGCTTCGCCTTCGGACCAGCCGATCACGCTACCGGCTTCCGGAAAGACTTCGAGTCCGGTGTAGGCATCGGCGAAACGGAAGTCGAGGCTCTTTGCCACGACAGGTTCCGTCACGCGCACGATCAGCATCTCCGGCGGTGACGGCTTGATCCATCCAATGGGAAGATCGGCCTCATCGAGCACGTCGGCAAGGCGGAGAAAGCGCGCCGTGACGTCGCGCGCCACGTCCACCGCGCTTGCTTCCCAGTGCTGTCCGCATTCGATCAGTAGCGCGTTCTTCTCGCTGGCCGGATCGCCAAAGCCTTCGTAATCGCGCATGCGGCGGCCTTCGGGATGGCCTTCGTCGCAGATCACGGTCGCGGGCGTGCCGAGTTGCGCCGACAGCGCAATGCCTTTATCGAGCGGTCCCGCGACGATCAGTGGCGCGCTCTTCTCGTGCATCGAATGCAGGTCGAGCAGCAGATCCACCGTGTCGATGACCGGACGCATCGCGCGGGCGCGGCGCAGTTCGCTCGAATCGCGCGAGGTGTCGTCGAGCGTCTGCGCGGTCCACACGCGGTTGAAGTCCTGATCGACGAAGCGCGAGGCATCCGGCTTCGCGGCATCGAAGCGTCGATAGGCATCGACATTCGCAAACGCGAGCGTGAGCTTGCCGCGCCGCGGGCGCACTTTCGCGCGCAGGAGTTCATCGACTGCAATCGCGCCGCACACTTCGTTGCCGTGCGTGAGCGCGTTGATCATCACGTGAGGACCGGCCACGCCCGAATCGAAGGTATGCACATAAGGGATGCCGGTGTTGCCGGCCTCATGCGCGCTGATGTCCGGAAACGTGACCTGAATGGGATAAGCCGTCGCGTTCATTCGAGACCGCCCTGACAGAGATATTTGATCGACAGATAGTCGTCGAGGCCGTACTTCGAGCCTTCTCGGCCGTAGCCCGATTCCTTCACGCCGCCGAAAGGCGCGGCTTCGCTCGCGAGCGCGCCTTCGTTGATGCCGACGATGCCCGCTTCGAGCGCACGTGCCACGCGGTCGATGCGCTTCACGTCCTGGCTGTAGAAGTACGATGCGAGGCCGAAGGGCGTGTCGTTGGCGGCGCGAATGCCTTCGGCTTCGTCGTCGAAACGAAAGAGCGGCACGACAGGACCGAAGGTTTCCTCGCAGCTCAGTTGCATGTCGGGCGTGGCATCGGCGAGCACGGTCGGCGCGTAGTAGTTCGCCCCGAGTTCCGTGAGCCGCTTGCCGCCCGCGAGCACGCGTGCGCCGCGCGCGACAGCGTCATCGACATGGCGGGCGATCTTGTCGACCGCGCGCGAGTTGATCATCGGGCCGATCTGCGCTTTCGGGTCGGTCGCGGGCGCAACCTTCAATGCAGCGACGCGGTTACTGAGCAAGTCCGCGAAGCGCTCGTACACGCCGGACTGCACGAACACGCGATTCGGGCACACGCAGGTCTGTCCGCCGTTGCGGAATTTCGAGGCCATCAGGCCGGTCACCGCCGCGTCGAGATCGGCGTCATCGAACACGATGAAAGGCGCATTGCCGCCGAGTTCGAGCGAGAGCTTCTTCAGCGTATCCGCCGACTCGCGCGCGAGATACTTGCCGACAGGAGTCGAACCCGTGAAGGTGATTTTGCGTACGCGGCTGTCCTGAAGCCAGTCGGCGACCGCGGGCACCGCGCTCTCCCGCGACGAACTGATGAGATTCAACGCGCCCGCCGGCACGCCCGCCTCGTGCGCGAGCATGACGAGCGCAAGCGCGGTCAGCGGCGTGTCTTCGGCTGGCTTGCCGACGACCGTGCAGCCCGCCGCGAGCGCGGGCGCGATCTTGCGCGCAATCATCGCGAGCGGAAAGTTCCACGGCGTGATGGCCGCGACGATTCCCACCGGTTCTTTCACCGCGCTCATGCGCTTGCCGCGCTGCTGTTGCGGAATGATGTCGCCGTAAATGCGCGTAGCTTCGTCGGCAAACCACGCCACATAAGACGCGCCGTACAGCACTTCGCCGCGACCTTCGGCAAGCGGCTTGCCTTGTTCGAGCGAGATGAGTTCGCCGAGCGCGTCGGCATTCTCGACGATCAGCGTGTGCCAGCGGTGCAGCACCGCCGCGCGATCCTTCGGCAGCGTGTCACGCCAAGCGGGAAACGCGCGCGCGGCGGCATCGGTGGCGGCGCGGGCATCGGCGGCGCCGCTGTCGGCTACTTCGACGATGACTTCGCCCGTCGCCGGGTTCGTCACGGCAAAGCGCTTGCCGTCGGCGGCCGCCACCCATTTGCCATCGATGAAATTATCGGCGCGGATCAGATCGCTCAATGTATGGCTCATGGCAGCTCCTTTAAAGCAGACGTTGCGCGACGGCTTGCCCGACTTGCGTCGTGTTCGCCTTCCCGCCCAGGTCGCCGGTATGCGGGCCTTCCTTGAGCGTTGCCTCGATGGCGGCGAGGATCGCGTCGTGGGCCTCGCGCTCCTTGCCCGTGCCGTTGCCGAGGAAGTCGAGCATCATCGCGGCCGACCAGATCATGGCGATCGGGTTCGCAACGCCCTTGCCCGCGATATCGGGCGCCGATCCATGCACCGGCTCGAACAGCGACGGGAAGTTGCGCTCCGGATTCATGTTGGCCGAAGGCGCGATGCCGATGGTTCCGGTGCACGCCGGCCCGAGGTCCGAAAGAATGTCGCCGAAGAGATTGGTGGCAACGACCACATCGAAGCGATCCGGGCTCAAGACGAAGCGCGCGCACAGAATGTCGATATGCTGCTTGTCCCACTTGACGTCCGGATACTGCTTCGCGATCTCCGCGGCACGCGCATCCCACCACGGCATGCTGATCGAGATACCGTTGCTCTTGGTCGCCACCGTGATGGTCTTTTCGCGGCGTTGCGCGAGATCGAACGCGAACTTCAGCACGCGCTCCGCGCCCTTGCGCGTGAAGATGGAGGTCTGCGAGACGAACTCGCGTTCCGTGCCCTCGAACATCGCGCCGCCGACCGACGAATACTCGCCTTCGGTGTTTTCCCGCACGATCATGAAGTCGATGTCGCCCGCCTTGCGATTCGCGAGCGGCGAGGGCACGCCTTCGAAAAGACGCGCGGGACGCAGGTTGATGTACTGGTCGAACTCGCGGCGAAACTTGAGCAGCGAACCCCACAGCGAAATATGATCGGGCACGGTCTGCGGCCAGCCCACCGCGCCGAACAGAATGGCGTCCGTGTCCTGCAATTGCGCCTTCCAGTCGTCGGGCATCATCTGGCCGTGCGCCGCGTAGTAATCACAGCTCGCCCATTCGATATGTTTGTATTCGAGCGCAATGTCAAAGCGCTTGCTCACGGCATCGAGCACGCGAATGGCTTCGGGCATCACTTCCTTGCCGATGCCATCGCCGGGAATAACCGCAATACGATATTTGCTGGACATGAGGATCTCCGCTTTCGTTTAGTCAGGAACCACGCGCGCGAGGGTCGTGCGCCGACCCGCCCGCGGCGCGAGCGTTCGAAGCTTCAATACAGGAAACAAGGATAACAACGCGCGTGAATGCGCGTTGCGGTGGTCAGTGCTGGCTTGGCGAGAAGAGCGTTTCGAGCGGGTAATGCGTTTTCGCGAACGCCGTCTTGATGATGACGTAGCTGAAGTACTTCTCGATGCCGATATCCCGCTCCAACAGCCCTTCGACGATGTTTTGATAATGGCTCACGCTGCGCGTGACGAACTTCAGCAGATAGTCGTAGCCGCCGCTCGCCAGATGACATTCGACGATCTCGTCCACGTCTTTCACCGCATTCACGAACTTGATGAAGTCTTCGCGCCGGTGATCCGCCAGCGTGACTTCGGTGAAGACCACCTGAATGTCGCCGAGCTTCTCCAATTGAATCTGCGCGCCGTAGCCCACGATATAGCCCGCCTTTTCCAGACGCTTCACGCGAATCAGGCAAGGGCTTGGCGATAAGCCGACTGCATCGGCGAGTTCGACATTGGTGATGCGTCCGCGCTTTTGCAATTGCGAGAGGATGCGCAGGTCGATTCGGTCCAGCTTGCAGTCGGTGCTCATCGTGGGAGGCGGGGCGGGACATGTCGGAGAAGTCGGTCGATGGTATCACGCAGCCACGCGACGATTAAATCCCGTTGCACCGCCTGCCGCGCCGCCCAGCGCCGCGCGCACTTCCGCTTGTGCGAGGACGTCGTCGAGTGTCTTCGTGAGACGCTCGAACATCATGTCGAAATTGGCTTCCGTGTAGCACAACGCCGGTGCAAAGCCGAGGATGTTGTCGCCGAACGCGCGGAACACGAGGCCGTTGGCGTACGCGGCAGCGGCGATGCGGTCCGGCAGTTTGAGCGAGGCGTCGAAGCCGCGCTTGGTCTCTTTGTCGGCGACGAGTTCGAGCGCGCCGAGCAGACCGCGATGCCGCGAATGTCCGACGAGCGGATGCGCAAGCAGCGAATCGAGCCCTTCGGCAAAGCGCGGCGCCCGCGCCTGGCCGTTTGCGAGCAGTCCGCCTTCGTGATAAAGCCGCATGACTTCGAGACCGATCGCCGCGCTCACCGGATGCGCCGAATAAGTGTGACCGTGACCCACGGCCACGCCATTGTTCGTACCCGACGCGATGCCTTGATAGACGGCATCGGACATGAGGACGGCGCCCATCGGCGCGTAACCTGCCGTCAGGCCCTTGGCGACCGTCATCAAGTCCGGTTCCACGCCTTCGCCTTCGCACGCGAAGAGCGGGCCGGTGCGCCCGAAGCCGGTGATGACTTCATCGGCGACGAAGAGGATGTCCAGTTGGCGGCATGCTTCGCGCATGGCCTTGAGCCAGCCGACAGGCGGCACGATCACGCCGCCCGAACCTTGAATGGGCTCGCAGAAGAATGCGGCGACGTTCTCCGCGCCGAGCGCTTCCACCTTGGCCCGCAGCGCCGCCACCGACGCGGTGATGAGCGCGTTGTCGTCCGCGTAGTCGTTGCGATACGCGTACGGCGAGGGGATGTGATGCTGCGTCGCGAGCGGCAGATCGAAGTTGCGATGGAACGCGGGCAGCGCGGTCAGCCCCGCACCAACCGACGACGAGCCGTGATAGCCGCGTTCCAGCGCGATGAAGTGCTTCTTCGCCGGACGGCCGGTCGCGTTGTAGTAGTGCGTGATGAAGCGCAGCGCGGAATCGACCGCATCCGAGCCGCCGAGCGTGAAGTACACATGCGTAAGCGATGCCGGCGCGAGATCGACCAGCTTTTCGGCCAGTTCGATAGCCGGTTCGGAGCCGAAGTGGAAGTAGCCGGTCGCGTAAGGCAGACGCGCCATCTGTTTCGAGGCCGCCTCGACGATGCTCGCATGACCATAGCCCGTGTTCACGCACCAGAGGCCGGAGAACGCGTCGAGCAGTTCCTTGCCTTCGATATCGCGCAAGAAGACGCCGTCCGCCGAATCGAGCACGGTGACGCCGCGCGCTTCATGGGCGCGGTAGCTTGCGACTGGGTGAATCAGATGTTTGCGGTCGGATTCGACCAGGGCTTGCTTGGATTGATTCGACATGAGCGGGCTCTTCTCGGAAGTAAGCTGGACCGTTCCATACTATCGGGGGAGCGCCGTCGGGCGCATCGCCAAATAAATCGCGGAAAAGCAAATATGCGGCGTTTTGCGGGGCGTGCGCAGCATTTTGTGCTGAGGCGCCTCAGTAGCCCCGGCTGCGGTCTATCTGACCGATCATCGGCTGCCCTTCGCGATGCCGGCGCAAATTGTCGAGCACCACGTCCACCGCTGTTTCCGGCCGCGTCGCGCTCGCGATATGCGGCGTCAGACGCACGCGCGGATGCGTCCAGAACGGATGCGTGTCGGGCAAAGGCTCGGGATCGGTGACATCGAGAATGGCGGCGTGCAGATGGCCGCTATCGAGCGCATCGAGCAAATCGTCCTGATTCACTTGCGGACCGCGCCCGACGTTGATGAACGACGCGCCTGGCGGCAGCGCGGCGAACACGCGCTTGTTCAGCAGGCCGCGCGTGGAATCGGTGAGCGGCAAGAGGCACACCAGCACATCGGTGCGGGCGAGGAAGGCATCGAGCGACTCGACACCCGCATGACATTCGATGCCTTCCAGTTCATGCGCCGAGCGGCTCCAGCCCGCGCACGCAAAGCCGAAACGGTGCAACTGTTTCAGCACGGCCGTGCCGAGCATGCCGAGGC
Organism: Caballeronia sp. GACF4; assembly: GCF_023631025.1. NCBI lineage: Bacteria > Pseudomonadati > Pseudomonadota > Betaproteobacteria > Burkholderiales > Burkholderiaceae > Caballeronia > Caballeronia sp. GACF4. The sequence continues at coordinate 85,572 of NZ_JALQDW010000025.1, read as the reverse complement.
CCAGCACGCCGACACGCCGCGTGGATGCCGCGCGCACCGGCATTGCACGCCATACGCGTTCGCGTTGCTGCGCCGCGTAGTCGAAGAGATCGCGATGCACGGTGAGCACCGCCTGCGTCACGTATTCGACCATGCCCTCGACGATGCCCGGCTCGACCATCCGCACCACGGCGATGCTGGACGGCACGGCGGACAGATCGAACTGGTCGATGCCCGCGCCCACCGAGAAGATCACTTCGAGATTCGGCAGCGCGCGCGTGAGGTCGGCGGGCGGTTGCCATGCGGCCAGATAGAGGATGGACGCGGCATCGCCGATATCCGGCCACAGGCGAAACGGTGTCTCGGGCGCCTTGCTGGCGAAAAGCTGCGCCCACTGTCTGCCGCGCTCGGGGTCGGCCTTATAGAGAAGAGCCATCGTATTCAACCCACTGCCTGATTGACGATGCCGAACTGGCCCACCGACGCGTCCGGCCGCGGCGCACCATTGCGCGCCATCTTGACGACCGCATCGACCTGCCTGAGTCCCAGTTGTTCGAGCCACGGCGTGAGGCCGCTGTCGCCCGGCGTATCCATGCGGGTAAAGGCGCCTTCGTTGGCGGCAAGCCAATGCGCAACCAGCGCCTGCGCGCGCTGCAACCGTTCCTGACCTTCGCCCGTGGCGATGACCGGACCGATGGCGTGGCCGCGCCCGAATGGCCGCATCAGCGCGAAGCCGACGATCTCGCCGCCGGATTCCAGCGCGACGCCTTGCGCCACGCCGAGCAGTTGCTGCAGAATCGCGCCGCGATCCACACCGGCCGCGCGCGATGCCAGTTCGGCGAGACGCGGCGTATCGGCGGATTCGAGCGGACGCAGGCTTTCACCGGCCTGCAGCAAAATGGCGGGTGCGCGAAAATCGGCCGATTGATGTTGATGCAAGGTGCCGATTGGCTCGAAACCGAGCTTGTCGTAGAGCGGCTGTCCGGCGGGCGTCGCGTGCAGGAGGGTGACGCGGGAGCCGAGCGCATCGAGCAGCAGTTCCATCAGCTTTCGCCCGATGCCGTGCCCTTGCCGGTCGGGCGCGACGATGACCATGCCGAGCGAGCCGGCATCCTCGCCGAACTTCCAGTAGAGGGCGGTGCCGACCACGCGCTCGCCTTCCTGCGCGATGAAGCCGGCGCCAGCGTCGAGAACGAAGCGCCAGTCGTCGGCGCGGTGCGGCCATTTCACTTGGACCGACAGCGCATGCGCGGCGTCGATGTCGCGGGCTTCGAAGGGTCGGTACAGAATGGTTGAGCGTATTTCGGCAACGGACACGGCGCACTCCAGGGACGGGGACGCATGCTACTTTGACAGCCGCGAACGACCCGGGCTAGGACGATCCTGCTGCGCCGCGAGCGGGGCTTCGCGCGATGGCAGGCGCCGCGCCGTGCACGGAAAATGACGGATCTCGCGGCGAACGTAGTAACGTTACGCCAGTCGATGTTTTATCAGGCAAATACAGTGTTGAGGGGCACATGTCAGAGTCAAGCACCATTACGGATCAACAGGTCGCATCGATCGCGCAACGGTTGAGCGGAGAAGGCCGCGAGTTGTCGCCATTGACCGTCTGGAACGAAATCCGCAGCGGCTCCATCATCGAGGTGGCAAACGCGTTGCAGCGCTGGAAAGCGGCACAGGAGCCGCAAGCCGCGCCCACACCCGTCGACGACGAAGCGAGCTTGCCGCAAGGCGTCGCCGAGACGCTTCTGAACGCGGCGCATCAGCTTTGGGCGGGCGCGCATCAACAGGCCGGGCAACGCTTCCAACCACAATTGCGCACGCTGGATCAGCGGCTTACGGCCACGCTCGCGGAACGCGACGAAGCGCTCGCCGGTTTCCAGCAGGCCGACGAGGAAGCCGGCCGCGAGCGCCAGCAGCGCAACAATCTGGCGCAGGCGTTACAGGCTTCGGAACAGACGGTCGAACATCTGCGCAGTGCGCTTGCCGATGTGAGCGCCCGCGCCGAGACCGCCGAACGGCGCGTCGAGGAACTGACGCAGCGGGAATCGATGGAGCAGGGCAGGCTTGCGGCGGCGATCGCCTCCTTCGAGGAAGCGCAGCGTTCGCAGGAAGCGTTGGCCGCGTCGATCTCGGATAAGGATGACGAGCTCGCCCGAATTGCGCGGGAGCGGGACGAAGCGCGCCATGCGCATGAGGCGCTCACGGCATCCGTCGCGGCGAAGGACGACGAGATTGCGCGAATCGTCCGCGAACGCGACGACGCGTTGAACGCGGCGACAGTCGGCAAGCACGAGGAGATCGCGCGCATCGTCCAGGAGCACAACGATGCCTTGCACGTGGCCGTCTCGCAAAAGGACGAGGAGATCGCGCGCTTCGTGAGCGAGCGCGACGACGTGCGGCAGGCGCATGAAGCGCTGAGCGCGCATGTCGCGAGCAAGGACGACGAGATTGCCAGCCTCGTTCGACAACGCGACGAGGCGCGTCAAAGAGCCGAGGCGCTGCAGCATGAAAGCCAGGCGAAATCCGATGAAGCGCAACGCTACGCGCATGAAGCGGGCGTTACCGCCGAACGCGTGGCGGCGGTCGAGCAGCAAGCGAACGAGCGTTTTGCGCGTATCGCGGAACTCGAAGTCGAACTCGACGCGGCACGCGGTGCGCTAAACGAGTTGCAACAGGCTCACGCGGCCAAGCACGATGAAGCCACGGCGCAGTCCGGCGAGCTTCAGCGTGTCGCACGAGAACTCGAAGCGGCGCGTTCGCAGATCAGCGCGTTGAACGAGCAAAAGGACGCGGCAAGCGCCGACGCCGCCCAGCGCGCGCAAGATGCCGCCGCTGCCCGCGAGCGCGCGGAGAATGCCGAACAGCAGGCGGCATTGCTGCAGGAGCGTTTGGCCGAACAGGAACAACGCGAAGCCGATGCAAGAAGCACTCACGCCTCGCAGCGCATGGAACTCGAGGCACGCGGCGTCGCGGTGGAAGGCGAGATCGCCGCTTTGCAACGGCAGATCACGACACAGGCCAAGGATCATACGAAGGCCTACGACAAGCTGCGCACGCAGGCCGAAGAATGGGTCAGTTATGCCAAGGACCTGAAACAGCGGCTCGACGGCGCGAACGAGAAACTGCTCTTCATCGATGCACGCAGCACCGGCGAAGTCGCGCTCATGCGCCGGCTTGCGCTGGAACTCGAACGGCTCAAGCCGGACCATGAACTCGTGTTGCGTGAAGCGCAGCAAAGGGTAATCGGCGACAAGATGGTCCAGCAGCTTGCGCAGAAGGGCTATCGTTATGACCCGGCTACTTCGGCGATTTCGAAGATCGAAGAGTAGGCGTTAATCAAGCGGAACTCGAGTGAGAACGTCAAGCGGGCCATCGTCGATGGCCCGCTTCGTCTAAGTGCGGTAGCCCACCATCGTCGGCGGGGAAATCAGCGAACATGCGCATGCATCAAGCATCGTTCGCCTGATTCATTTCTCTTCCACGACGAAAAGCCGCTTCATGACATTCGACCATGGGGTGTTCACGGTCTCGCTTGACTTCGAATTGCTCTGGGGCGTGCGCGAGACGCGCACCATCGAGAGCTATGGCGCGAACCTGCGCGGCGTGCGCGAGGCCATTCCGCGCATGCTCGATGTCTTTGCCGCAAACGGCATTCACGCGACATGGGCCACGGTAGGCTTTCTTTTTCATCGCAATGCGGATGAACTTCGCGCGGCTTTACCGCCGCCTTCCCTGCGGCCGAATTACGTGCGCGCAGGCATTTCCCCTTATGAATATATCGATGCAGGCCAGGCGCTCGATCCGCTTTATCACTTCGCGCCCGAACTCGTCGAACGCATTGCGGAGCAGCCTGGTCAGGCTATCGGCACGCACACCTATTCGCATTACTACTGTCTAGAACAAGGTCAGGGCTTGCGCGAATTCGAAGCGGATATCGAATGCGCCACGGAGGTTGCCAGGCGCGCAGGCTTGCGGTTGAAGAGCATCGTATTTCCGCGCAACCAGTGCAATGAAGACTACCTTGCGGCGCTCGCGCGGCATGGCATCGTGTGTTATCGCGGAACACAAGGCGGTCACGCTTATGCGGCCTCCGACAAGGCAGGGCAAGGCTATCTGCGCCGCGCAACGCGTTTGCTCGATGCTTATATGAACGTGTCCGGACACAATACCCATGCGCTCGAATCATGCTTCGAAAGCGCGCCTTTCAATTTTCCGGCAAGCAGTTTTCTGAGGCCTTATTCAAGCAAATGGGCAATGCTCGATGGCTTGCGCCTTGGACGAATAAAAAATGCCATGACCGATGCGGCGCTCAACAAGCGCCTTTATCACCTCTGGTGGCATCCGCATAACTTCGGCCGCAATATCGCGCAGAACATCGCGTTTCTTGAGCGCATTGCCGAGCACTATGTTCTGCTGCGCGAACGCCACGGCTTCGCTTCGCTCAACATGGAGGAGCTTAGCGAGCTGGCGGCCACGCGATTGGTCGATCAAACAAGCTTGCCTGCCGCCGAGCCTGCGTGATCAACGGCGGGTTTCGGAGGCGGTCGGAGCAATCGACGAATGCGCGGTGAGAAAACGCGGCGTCCTGAAACGCACGATGCTTGCATAGAACCATACGTAGACCGCGATGAACATCGCGCCGGTGACGAAAAGCGCAAGCGGCCGGTCCCAGAACACCGTTGCGGGCGCGACGCCCACAGCGCACAACACCCACAGATAAGGCGATGTGCGGCCATTGCGGCGCGCGCGCTGACGCACATCGCTATAGTCCGATCCTTTGAGTGCAATGCGCTTGTAGATGAGCGTGTGAAGGTGCACGCCATCTGGTTCGCTCACGGGTCGGCCTCGCACGAACTTGCGGCGATAGATCGAGAACACGGTTTCGAAGAGCGGATAGATGGCGACGACAGCCGCATACCACGCCGACACGGAAGGATGCCGCGCGATCAGCAGCACGAGCAATTCGGCCATGACAAAGCCGATAAAGTATGCACCGCCATCGCCCAGGAAAATGTGGGCGCCTGGATAATTCCATACGACGAAGCCAAGGATGGTGCCGATCATGGTCAACGCGACGCTCATGATCAGCCAGTCACCGACTTGATGCGCGACGAACCCTATCGAAGCGAAGATCAGGATGGACGAGACCGATGCGAGGCCATTCATGCCGTCAATGAGATTGATTGCGTTCGTGAGCCCCGACACGGTCAGCACGGTGAGGCCGACCGCAAGCGGCATGAGTTGAAGCCCGTGATCGACCACCGGCAGATCCACGCGAACCAATACCGCATGCAACGCATAGACGCCGCCGATCGACCCTGCCATGGCCGCGAGCAGACGCGCACGCGGGCTTACATGCTTGGTCAGGTCTTCGAGACAGCCGGCCAGGAACGGTAAAGCGGCGCACGCCAATAACAGCATCGACTCGCCGCGTGGATTCGCACCGAAGAGGCCGCCCATCATGAACGTGATTGCCGTTCCGCCGACGATGGCCGCACCGCCCACGCGTGGCACGGGGACCGCATGATTCTTCTGCACTCCATTGAGGTCGGTGTCGAGTAAATGCGATCCCGCATGACTCGCATAACGCACGATCCAAAGAGTCAGACAAAACGAAGTCAGGCAACCGAGAGCGAGGTTTAGCATTGTCTTATGCTCGTCTTAAACGCGGACGGTCGTTAATTTCAGTGAGGACGAACTATCGTTCGGCGAGACCGAAGCATGCAGATAGTCCAGGAAGTAAGCGGCGCAACATCGACGAAACTGAAAAACGAAAAGCAACGGAATGAGATGACAAGGCGGTACATCGCGCTTACGGCTAACGGCTATTTCATCAAGCCATTTGCTTTTTGCCGTATTTACTGATTAATTAGGGAAACCCCCATGATTAAATGCCTTTCGGAGTCCAAATATCATCTCGCGGAGTGCAGCGAAGTGAGCATCTTTTTTTGAAGATGAAATGTGGGCTAGACCGCGTATCGATTCAAATTTGCTAGCGCTTCGACGACGACTTTTGTGCTCTAAGCATTGTTGAACATTTTGAGTCAAGCCTGTGGCAAAGCGTTAGCGAAATGCTGACACTGATCGTTGAAACGAGCGAAGCAGCTTGGCTTTCAATTGTACTAACAACGAATGAAATAGCGGTGGGCGTGACACGGTGCAAGGTCGTCGAAGATCTCTCGTCCGATGAAAACCTTTGGATCGGAGCGCTTGATCGGCCACCGCTAAGACGCGCGTCAGCGCGTGACAATAGACCTAAAGGTTTTCAGAGTCGAAGATGTAAGTCGCGATGCGGGTCCATCCCGTGAATGCTTTGTTCAACGCGTTAAACCATTACGATATGCTCGATAGAAGAACTGCATTAAAGGTTTTTGCATCGTGCGCATTGGTGCAAACCCTTGCGCCGCATCGCGCGCATGCGCAAACAAATGATTCGACTGAGCTTATACGGGCAAGCACGTTCGGTGTGAGAGGCGACGGTAAGAGCAATGACCGCGCGCGTCTTCAAGCCGCGATAGACAGTACCGTCGGCAAGACCTTGTTGATAGAAGGTCGATGTCGAATGGACACGCGAGGTCTGGATCTGCACAGCAGTACGCATCTGCGTTTTGCGGATGGCGCATCGATCAAGCTGTTGCCTCACGACACGCCTTCTTATCAGATGATCCGTATCTGGGATGCGGATAACGTGCTGCTGGAAAATGCGACGCTGGATGGCAGCAAGGAACTCAACGCAGCGCCGCCCGAAACACACGACGGTGGCTACGGTATGGGCATTTCTATCGCGGGAAGCACGAATGTCACGATAAACTCGGCCACAACGATCGGCTGTTGGGGCGATGGCCTTTATATCGCCAATAGTTATGAACGGGCGACGCGACGATCCCGCAATATCGTCGTCCGCGATCATCATGCGCGTGCGTGCCGGCGTCAGGGTGTGTCGCTCATCAGTGGAATGAACGTGCTGATCGAACGTGGTGTGTGGGAAGACATCGGTGGAACAGCGCCTTCGGCAGGAATCGATATCGAACCGAACTCCAATCGCGACGTGCTCGAAGACATTCGCATTGTCGATCCGCTTACGCGCCGATGCAGTATCGGCATTCTCGTTTATCTCGCGGAATTGCCCGGCCCCAAGCCTAAGACCGTAAGCATAGAAATAAGCGGACAGCGCGATGAATCTTCTTCCGACAATGCCTTTAGCGTATCCGGTCTCGACACTAAAGGATGGACGGTGAAAGGTAGCGTGACGAATGTCTCGCCGGTATGGGTGAATTCGCGGCTAGCCTCAGTCGAAAGCGTCGACTACGATAAGCGCGGGCCGGCTATCGTCGTGTCCGGGTTACGCCTCATCCGTTAAACCACATGCTGTGCGACAACGTACAGACGGGTCGCATGTACTCACGACACCCTCAGCGGGTTGTCGCCAATATCATCAGAATCGCGCTAGCAAGGGAATTCCTAGATGAGAGCAAGAGCAATGGAAGCGCGAAGCGTTTCTCCTTCCCGTCCTCGTGCGCGTGCTCATTCCTATCTGGCGACGCCGAATGGCTTGCTGTTCATCATTCTCGCGCTCGTCGTCCTGTATGTGATGGCGACGGGCGTACGCAATGTGCCGACGTTGCTCGATCAGGACAATTACCTCGAATACTTCCGTAAGACCACGTGGGACTGGTTCCTCAATACTTACGAGGAACGCAAATCCACGGTTAGTTTCGTCATCAGCACGATCACCGAGGAATTCGGTTGGCGCGCTTGGGTCGTCGCTTTGAACGCATTGGGCTTGACACCCGATGCCGGTGTGCGACTTACGGTGGTGCTGCTCAACGCGCTGATCTTCATTGCGCTTCTGGAAGTACGCCGGCCATTGCTGGGTCTCGTGCTCTGGTGTGTCGTGCCGATGGCGCTCGCCACTGTCGGACTCTTTCAAATTCGCCAGGGGATGGCGTTCTCTATCGCCATGCTCGTGTCCTTGCGCTACCAAAGACCCGTAACGGGATGGCTGCTCGCGAGTTTCATTCACACCACGTTCGCGGTGCCCGCGCTCCTGCTTATCGCAATGCGTCCATGGGGCAATCGCAGATGGCTCGCGTTGGGAAGCGCTTCGGCGGTGGCGGTCGTGCTGGTTTCGTCGGCGGGCTTTCTCTTCAAGAACTTTGGCGGCCGTCGTATCGACGAATATGCGGGCTACCAGAACGATTTCACCATCAAACTGGTGATTCTCCTCGTGGTTTATATGACGGCGGCACTTGTCATGCTTTATACGGAATGGAAAACGAAGCAGGCGGGCAAAGCTCAGGCATGGCGCGACATCTGTTTCATGGACGTCGCGCTCGTGCTTTATCTGGTGCTTGCCTTCCTGCTGTTTCCCTTCGGCAAAGGGCGCGTATGGTATTGCGTGCCCTTGCTGCTGCCGTTTCTCGTCGGGCAGACGCGCTTCAAGAATCGCTTCGTATGCTGGTGGACCGTGGGAATATTGCTGGTGCTGACTGCGGAAATCATCAAGAGCTATTACGAGGGCGTGTACGCGTATTTCCTCGGCTTATGACCGCGCATGGCAAGCAATGGCGCGGTCATTCGCCTGCATGATTCACGTTTTATCGAGCGTTGCCTTGCGCAAGCGTCGCGCGCCAGTGCGGATTGCCATCTTCTCGCCTCTTAGTACGGTGCGCAGGGCGCCGTAATCCGCGCGCATGCGTTCAATTTCATAGCGCGTTACAAGGCGTCCCCCGAAGCCCGATAGAAAGTCGAGAATGGTAGCGGTGGAAATGCCGTCGAAATCGAAAATGAGTTTGCGTTCTCGCGCCACGCGCGCGCCTTCCCAAATCAGAAGACTTATTGCGCCGCCGTGTGCATCCGCCGCGCGCGATGACAGCAGGTAGTACACGGCACGCGTATCCCACACGAGTGCGGTCTCGGCGACGAGTTGGCCGTTCTCGTCGAATGCGCCAAGCATGACACCTGCATTGCGCTTGATGACTTCGCCGAGCACGCGGCGCATGATCTGCGAGCCGTACACGTTATTGCGTTTGCGCACGGCGAGGTTGGCGTCGTAGAAATCCGTGAAGGCGTCGGGGCTGTTTATTTCGCGCACGGTAAGCCGTTCGGTGGCGCGACGCAGCCAATTGCGTGTATTGCGCCGTAGCGCCGACCATGCCTCGGCTTCGCTTCGATCAGCCGGCAACTCGAGCGTATAGCCTATGGAGACATCGAAGCCATGCAGCGAAAATGCAATAGCTTCGGCTTGCGACATACGCGTGTCCATCAATTGATGAAAATGCGCACACGCAGGAATCTTCGAGACGAGCTGATTCGTGATGTCCATTCGATAACACCATTCGCGCTCGCCACTACCTAAACGTTGCGGTTTGATGACAGGGCCAAGCGTGCGCGTCAAAGGCGGCAGCACGGATATGCGCCAGATGCCTTTACGCTCGAACATATAAGGCATTTCCCCAATGACGACATCGCCCTGCTTTACTTCAGCAATGCCCCATTTACCGTCGGTCGCCGCTTCAAGCCACCAGGGCTCATGAAAGATGGAGCGCTCCACGATGCCTTCTGCTTTAGTGGTGCTCGAATCGTTCTTGACGTTTTCCCTGATTTTCTTTTTAACCGGTTTTGAGCTTGGCTCGATAGGTGAAGAGCTTACTGAATAGCATTCGTTATCCATTGTCCCTCACAACTCGGTTCATGAAAGCCGTTCGCTTTGTGTGTATGTCGCTTTGATCATCCCGTTCGCCGCCAAAGATGGACGATTGCACCGGGCCGCCTCGCAGATGAAGCGCCGTGTTGCAGGCCGCTTGTCGCGGACCGGTGACAGCATGAGGATGTGCGTTCTATCGAGACGAAGTCGCGCCGTCTCCTGCGCGACCCTGTATAGGAACTTACTGGAGCGTAAAGACCAATCGCATGCACCACTGTACGCCATCGCACGTTGGGCAGTTTGCTATTCGATGCAAGATCTTGACTCGAACGAGAGCCAAGCTTGTGCTTAAGTGCGCGCTATGAGGGCACGCTTGTGCGGTTGCAGATCCATGATCAAGCGGACCTCGAATAACGATGCCGGAGCTGCCCGATGAATACGGCCAAATATGTGATCGATCTGATTAAAAGTCCTGACGAATTCGAAGCGCTGCATAAAGAATGGGATGAACTGTGGACGCTCGCCGACGGGCGGCATCATGAATCGTTTGCGGTCTGCTCATTGGTTTGGCGTCATGTCGCCAAACCTGCGGGACGGTCACTTTGCATCATTACTGCGCGGCGCGAGGAACGTATCGTCGCCATTTGGCCGCTCGTGCGTTCGCGCAATCGTCTCTGGAACGTGCTTCGGCCACTTAGCTCTGAATCGGCAGACTATACGACCGTGCTGACCGATCCCGCGTATGCATCGCCGGATCTGTCGCAATCGATCTGGCAGGCGGCGCGTGACCTAGGGAAGGGCGATATTGTTTTGCTTCCGTATGTCGATTGCAAAAGCGAGTTGTATCGGCTCGCTGCGGAGCATCCGGGGATCATGCTCGCCAAGGAACATCCCTATGCCGTGGCTAAACTTTCGGAAGTGAATTGTTGGGATGAATTCGTCATTGGCTTGGGCAAGCTTTCGGGCAAGCGACCCGGCCAGTTGCGTGAACGACTCGAGCGCGAAGGCAAGTTCGAGGTGTGTATTCTCGGCCCGCACGACCGTGAAGAGAACGCGCGCATGGTCGACTGGATGCTGGCGAGAAAGCGCGAGTGGGGCGAACGCGTCGACAAGAAGGGCAGTTGGCTGTGGGAGGAAACCTTCCGCAATTATCTAATCGAGCTGCTGAATCATTGTCATCCCCTCGCATGTGCAAAGCTCATGGTCCTGAAACTCGATGGCGAGATTCTCGCCGTGAACATGATCGGTCTCGGCGCAAAGAGCATGATCGGTCTGATTGCGAGTTTCGATAAGCGCTTTGGGAAATTCGCACCCGGCGCGGTTTCAACCGAGGCATGGGTTCGGTGGGCAATCGAGCAGCGTCTGGATTTCGACCTCGGCATCGGCGCAGAAACGTTCAAGCCGTACTGGAGCCGGGGCAATACCGCAATGGTTTGCAGTCTGCAACTTGCGCAAACGAACTGGGGACGCGTGGCATTCGCCATTTCTGGCGCACAACGAATGCTTAAGAAAGCGAGCGATAATGTCTGGCGTTCGAACGTTCGGCCAGAAAAATCCTTGGGCAAAGAACAGGCGTAGAACGGCCTAGAAGCGAATCTGTTCACAATTCAGCGCGGCTTGAGAATGACCGATCAAGCTTGTTTAATTCCGTGCGCTCAGCGTTGCGGGAAACAAGCTAAACACGAAAATCAGAGATTTTGCTGAAAGATCTCCAATCAGCTGATTAGAAGAATTCAGGGAAAATTTCCTTTATTAATCTGATAAATAGCCGTTGTTTCACTGCGACAGAATTCGTTTTTCGCAATAAATTCGAGAATTGCTTATTCATCTGATTATATGCGCAATAGAAAAGCGCATTTCCCGCCTGACGTGCGATCGCGCGTTGCGTGAGCCAGAAAATTCGGCCCTGTCCCCGTTATACAGTTACAGATAGTTACGATTCGTCTCTATTCGTCATACAACGATCTGTATCATACGATCCGTAGTCGGTATTTAATGCCTTATTAGAAGCGAAAATAATTTCGTTAAAGGTAATTAATGCCGTTCCGACGAGTGCGCGAATTTGCTGGTCCTTCCAAGGGCCATCCGAGTCGTGAAAATCCAATCCGAAAGCTGACACGGCGAATCTGTTCGTCAGACGCCCATTGATAACTTCGAGCTCATGTCCTTGACCAAAAAAACTCCTGTTACTCCAATGCAATTTGCTGATCAGATCGATCGAATCTTCACGCGTCGCAAGTTTCTCACTGCGGTGATGGCCAGCACCGGATCGCTCGCACTTTCCGCATGCGGTGGCGGCGGTGAAGGAGATGTCGCTGATTCCGTCTCCAAGCGCCGCCGCCGTGCGTCCGGCACCAGTTCCGCCTCAAGCACCCAAGCTGCTTCGACACCGGCGGTCGCTTCGTCGACGCAGGCCGCGACGACATCCGGCACGGTCACCGACACGTCCTTCGGCGTGAAGGGCGATGGCACTACCAACGACCGCGTCGCGCTTCAGAAAGCGATCGACGGTTCAGTCGGCAAGATTCTGCTGATCACCGGCAAGAGCCGTATCGATGCGGCCGGCCTCGACCTGCGCACGAACTCACACCTGCGTTTCGCAAGCGGCGCGTCGATCAAGCTGCACGCGCACAACGTCGCCAGCTATCAGATCCTGCGCGTCTGGGATGCCCAGAACGTGCAGATTGAAAACGCCTCGCTCGACGGCAGCAAGGAACTCAACTCCGCGACCAACGATCCGAACGACGGCGGCCAGGGCATGGGCATCTCCATCGCGGGTTCGACCAACGTGACGATCACCTCGCCGACCACGATCAACTGCTGGGGCGACGGCATCTACATCGGCAACTCGTATCGCAGCCTGACGACGCCGAGCAACACGGTCAACATTACGAAGCACCACGCGACCGGTTGCCGCCGTCAGGGCGCAACGATCACGAGTGGCGCGAATATCACGTTCGATACGCCGACCTGGGAAAACATCGGCGGCACGTTGCCTTCGGCGGGCCTCGACATCGAACCCAACAACAACAACGCCGTGCTGCAGAACATCAAGATCATCAGCCCAACGACGAACAGCTGCCGCTATGGCATTCTGATTTATCTGGGCGCCTTGCCAGGTTCGGTGAACAAGGTAGTCTCGATCGATATCTCGAACCATCGCGACAACAACGCCAATCACGTCGCGTATGAAGTCGGTGGCCTCGCGCTAAACGGCCATTCGGTCACGGGTCATATCACGAGTGCGTCGCCGGTCTATATGCATTCAGCGCTTGGCTTTAGCAAGACCGATTGGGACAACGCCGGTCCGACGGTCGAAGTCACCAACATGGTCTACACGCGTTAAGCGTTTAGCGAGGCAACATGTCGAAAAGAGGGCGCGCGTTCAGCGCGCGCCCGGTGTCGGTGCTTGGTGCACCGATTTTTCTTTGCGCGGCGCTTCACCATGCCAGGCTTTTTAGACGGAGATGCCGAAAACGATTGGCATGGATGGTGCTCTAATAAAGTATCGGGCGTAACGAAACGCCATCTCCGAAAACGCAGGAAAAGTCTGGAGATTCAATGGATCTCGCCATCATCATTGGCACGATCGCCTTCTTCGCTGTCGTCGCGCTTGCGTTGCTCGCGCTTGCCGACGTACTGCTGCCCTCGCGCCGCCGCCGGCGCGAGGAGCAAGGGCGCACGAGCATCTGGTCACGTTCGCATAAGGCGGGCGAGCTGAAGACTAAAGGCGCGGGCCATTCCGGGCCGGGTTCGGGACATCCGAAATGACGAAGCGTGTGCAAAATCTTCCGGTGCGCGGTTATTGACCGGAACCAATGTGTCGTTCATTCGCCGACACCTGTGCGACTGGCGCCGACGCTTCATCCACTGAGCCTCTTCGTTCGCTGATTCGCAAGTAGATGTCTTCATAGCGACGCCAGCTGGCTTCGATCGAAAAAACCCTGTCGATTCGCTCTCTTGCCGCCACGCCGAGCGCCGCGCGCCGCGTCCGCGGCAGCATCAACATGTCGACGAGCGCCTGCGCCAGTGCATCGGCATTTCGAGGCGGCACGACGGTTCCCGTTTCCCCGATGAGCCACGCGGTATCGCCGACGTCGGTCGCCACGCATGGCGTCTCGCATGCCATGGCTTCGCCGATGACGGTCGGCAATCCCTCGCTGCGTGACGAAAGACAGAAGACATCGAGCCCCGCCAATAGCGCTTCAGGATGCTTAAGCGGTCCAAGCAAGCGGCACGCATGTGCCACGCCTTCACTGCGAATGAGTTCGACGAGCTCGCGGTTGTCATCGTCGAGTCCATTGCCTGCCATCACGAAGCGGCACTGCGGCAACGCTTGCAGCACACGCCGCACTGCCGCGATGAAGTTGGGATAGTCCTTGACCGCGTGATACCGGCCCATGATGCCGACGACCGGCGCATCCGCAGCGAAGCCGTGGTTTTCGCGTAATGCCATGTGAGACGCTGGCGCGGGCTTGAAGACATCGAGTTCGAAGCCGTTTGGAACCGCGATCATCTTCTTCGCGCAGTAACCGCCTTCGACATGCGCGCGCCGTGCAGCTTCGCCGCAGCAGATGATCGCATCAGGCACGTGGTTTGACAGCAGCGCGCATGCTCGCGTCACCCAGCGCGTCATGCGGCTGCTACCGCTCGAACGAAGGTCCGTGTGATGAATGCCCCAGGCGAGCGGCAGCCGTTTCTTGCGCCATGCTCTCACGGCCGTGACCGCGAGTCCGCCCATCAGATCGCCGTGATAAAGCCAGGTCTGAACGACATCGGGTTCGAGTTCGTCGATCCAGCGCACGAGCTGCACTAACTTGCGCGGCTCCGGCAGACTCTTGCTCATGCCGAGTATGCGCACTTCGGCGCCCGCCTCACGAATGCGCGCCGCCAGCGTGTCTTCGGACGACAGCGAGATGACCGCATGCTCGACGCCTTCGCCGCGCGATGCGCGAATCAGTCGATACAGCATCATCTCCGCGCCGTCCGCGGGCAATGCGGTGATGACGTGAACGATCTTCAAGGCGTGATCTCGACGGATGCGGGCGCACTCGCCGTCGATGTCGCGGGCGCGAGCGCGCGATACACCGCAAGGGTCCTGTCGATGACGATCGCTTCATCGAATTCGCGCAGCGCCTTCTCGCGTGCGGCGAGTCCGAGCTTGCGCGCGAGCGGACGATCGTCGTCGAGCAGGCGGATGGCGTCGGCCAGCGCCGTTGCATTACGCACCGGCACCACGAGCCCGTCTTCGCCGTTGCGGCTCACCACTTCGCGGCAGCCGGGTGCATCGGTCGTGATGAGCGGCAATGCGCACGCGGCCGCTTCGATAAGGGACTTTGGCAAGCCTTCGCGATAACTCGGCAGCGCCATGACATCCGTTTCTGCAAACAGACCCGGCATGTCGCTGACATGACCGCGCCATTCGACGAGGCCTTCCTTCACCCAGCCTTCTATCGTCGACTGTTCGATCGAAGCGGGATTGCCCGCGTCCGGCGTCCCCGCAAGAATGAAGCGGATGGTGCGTCCCTCGCGCTTGAGCACGCGCGCGGCCTCGATGAATTCGGCAATGCCCTTGTCCCACAGCATGCGTGCCGCAAGCAGCACGCGCAGCGGCGCGTGCGAAAGAGGCGCATCGGCGGGAGGCGCCGTGAAGCGCGCGCAATTCACGCCGGAGCCTTTGATGAGGTGGATGGCTTGTTCATTGGCAAGACGGGCGCTCTTGAACATCGCTACATCATCCGGATTTTGCAGGATCAGCGCACAGTTCTCGCCGTCAAGAGCCAGACGCAGGACCTGGCGCACCACGGGCCGTAAAAAGCGCGCTTTCATGTCGCGGCTCGTGAAAACGTAACCCAGCCCCGCCACCGAATTCGCGCGAGCGGGCACGCCTGCGAGCCTCGCGGCAAGCGACCCATAGACCGCGCTCTTGATCGTGAAGCCATGCACGAGCGAAGCCTGTTCCGCGCGAAAGAAACGCGCGAGCCAGAGCACGAGATTCAGTTCGCGCAATGGATTGAGACTGCGCCGGACCATTGGCACCGCATGCCAGCGAAAGCCGAGTTCGATCAGGCGCGGTCCATATTCGCCGGGCGGCGAAAGCAATATGACTTCATGCCCAAGATCGCGAAGTCGATTGGCAAGCGAAAGACGGAAGTTGTAGAGATACCAGTCGGTATTCGCAAAGAGAATGACCTTGTTCATCGCCTGCCTCTCAGGATCTAGTTCAACGTGCCGGGGCTCGATGCTTCTGCATGACGCAGGCCAGTATCCGTACCGGTCGATGTTTTCGTTTCGCTGATACCCACGCGCGCGAAGAGTTCGTCCCACGCCCGCAGGATGGTGCTGACGGCATAGCGCGCGCGTACCGATTGCGCGCCCTTGACGGAGAGCGCTTTGCGCAAACCTTCGTCGGCAAGCATGCGGCGCAATGCGTGCGCGAGCGCAATGGGATCGCCAGGTGGCACGAGCAAGGCGTCTTCGCCATCGCGCGTGATATCGCGTGGACCGCTCGGGCAGTCGACTGCCACTGCCGGCACGCCGAGCGCCATGCTCTCGGCCAGCGCAAGTCCAAAGCCTTCGAAGCGCGAGGACATGACGAAGGCCTGCGAGCGCAGCACTTCGGTCCACGGCTTGTCGGTGACGCCAGGCATGAAGATGCGTCCGCTCATGCCGCGCTGCTGGATTCGCGATTGCAACGTCATGCGTTCCGCTCCTTCGCCCCAGATCCACACATCCCACTGTGGAAATTCATGGGCGATGGCCGCGAACGAATCGATCAATAAGCCGTAGTTTTTTTGCGGATGCAGCCGTCCGAGCGAAACGAGCCGCATGCGTTCATCGGGGCTTGCCGTTGGCGCGGGCTGGTGGAACAGGTCGTCGGGCAGCGGGTTCGGCATGACCGCCGTGTGCTTGATGCCGGGCACCATCGCGTTGAACGGCGCAACGACGTTGTCGGTCAGTACCGTGACGGCGCGCGCATGCGGATAAGCGAGGCGCGTGGCGAACTTCCAGAACGGCGTGCGGCCATCGACGGAAGGATCGTTGTGTTCGCATGCAATGACCGGAACGCGCAGACCCGCGCAAGCGAGAATGCTTGCCACGTTCACGTTGGTGAGGAAGCTGATCACCACGTCCGGATCGGTCTCGCGTATCAGCTTGCGCAACGCCCGGTGCCGTTGCATGTACCCGAAGAATTTATTGCGCGTGGGCGTGATCCGATCCGCAAGCTGGATGAAGCGCACCTTGTCGGACAGCGCATAGAAGCACGCGCGCTTGCGGCTATACGTGGCGACGAGCGTGACCTTGTCGCCGCGCTCGCTCCATGCATCCACGAGTGTGGCGGCCACGCGCTCGGCGCCGCCGCTGCCCATCGAGCTCACCAACAGCATGATGTTCATGCAGCCAATCCTCCGGTTGGTCGCAGCGGCGGGATTCGTCGCGTGAAGAGCATCGAGAGGCAAAAGACGGATGCCTGCATCACGCCGGTCGCGACGACCACGCCCGGCATGCCGATCCAGCGCGTGAGCAATGTGTTGGCTGCGACTTTGACGATAAACCCCAGTGCGGTAATGATGGCCATCTCCTTGTAACGTCCCTCGACCGACAACAGGTTCATCATCACGAGCGAGGCGAAGTAGAACGGCAACTGCACGAGCGAAAAGCGCATGAGTTCCGCGACCAGTTCCGTGTTCTGCGCGGTAAACGCGCCACGCTGAAAGAGCACACCGACCATCCACGGCGCAAGCGGGTATGCAATCGCCGCGCAGACGGTTCCCGCGCCGAGCATCAGAAGCGACCATTGGAACGCGGTATGACGCGCGCGCTTGTGATCGTCGCGGCCGAGAATGTCGGACAGCACCGGCAAGGTGCCCTGCGCAATGGCAAGCGCGCCCATGCTGATGATCAGACCGAACACGCGGTTCGCATAGCCGAGGGTCGCGACCGCGCCATCGCCCAGATGAGCGACGAAATATTGATCGATCGCGGGTGTGCAGCACACCACCAGTTGACCGAGCATGAAGACGCGTACCGCGTGATAGACGGGCGGCCATTTGCGCGAGCGGAACGTGAAGCTCAAGCGCGCATAGTTGTTATCGACCTTGCCGCCGAGCGGCCTCAGCACCAGAACCAGCGCGACATATCCGAGCAACGTGCCGTACATGAGCGGCTGCATTGCGCTATTGCCGGTAAAGAACAGCACGAGCAGAAGCGTCATCACGGCAGGCAGGCCGTCGAGCAAGGTCGCGATATGACGCTCGCTCGATTGCAGACGCGTCGAGTAGGCCGTGACCATCATGATGAGGACGCCGATGGGCGCCATCACCATCATCATGTGATGCGCCATGTCCTGCGTCTCGACGGCGAGATTGCCCGCCATGAGCCGCAGAACGTATGGCCAGATCAGATACAGGATCGCGGTGAAACCGAGTCCCACCACGGCCGACCATGTAACGAGTTCGCTCAGAAATTGCGCTTCTTCGCTCGCGGATTGCTTGCGCAGATCGACGAATGCAGGCACCAGAACGATGGCGAAGATGGCGGAGCACGCCGACGGCAGCCACGAAACCAGCATGAGGGTGATCTGATAGGCATCGACCACGTTGCTGATGCCGTAGCGATATGCGATCACCATCTCCTTGAACGCGCCCGCGGAGCGCCCGATCAGCACGAACGCCGCCACTCTCGACATACCCCGCGCAGCGCGAAGATGGTCGGGATGAAGCTGCAGCAAGCGGTCTCTCAACGCGGCGAATTGTGATATCAACGCGGCGGCCTCACTTTCCGCTGGCCATGGCCGAGAGCGCGTCGACGCGGTTCGGCTCGTGGCCAGCACGGTCTGCCAGAAAGCGGATGTACCACGGCATCGCGCGCGCGAGTCCTTCCGCAAACGGCACCTTGCCGTCATAACCGAGCAGACGTTCGGCCTTGCCGACATCGGCTTGCGAATGACGGACATCGCCCGCTCGAAAAGGTCCAAACTGCGCATCGCGCTCATAAGCGATGCCGTGCGCGGCGAGCAGACGCTTGAGTTCCGCGAAGAGTTGTCCGAGCGTCGTGCGATCGCCCACGGCGACGTTGTAGACCTGACCGCGGGCCGCGGCATCCGCCTTGGCCGCGAGCAGGTTCATCTGCACGACGTTATCGACGAAACAGAAATCGCGGCTCGTTTCACCGTCGCCGTTGATGGTCACGATCTCGTCGTTGATGAGCGCGGCCGTCCACTTCGGAATCACGGCGGCATAAGCGCCATCCGGGTCTTGACGCTTGCCGAAGACGTTGAAGTAGCGCAGGCCCGTCGCATTGAAGCCGTAAGCGCGCGCGAACACCGACGCATAGAGCTCGTTCGCATACTTCGTGACCGCGTAAGGCGAGAGCGGCTGGCCGATGCGATCTTCCACCTTCGGCAAGCCGGGATGATCGCCATATGTCGAACTCGATGCCGCATACGTGAAGCTCTGCACTTGCGCATCGCGCGCGGCGCATAGCACGTTCAGGAAGCCGCTTAAATTCGTTTCGTGCGTGGCGATGGGGTCGGCCACCGAGCGCGGCACCGAACCGAGCGCCGCTTCGTGCAGCACGTGATCCACGCCTTGCATGGCCGCCTGGCAATCGAGCAGATTGCGGATGTCGCCTTCGATGAAGCGAAAGCGCCGCCACTGCCTTTCATCGACGCTCTCGCGCACTTCTTCGAGATTGCGTTCGTGCCCGGTCGCGAAGTTATCGAGTCCGACCACGCGCTGATCGAGCGCGAGCAACGCTTCGAGCAAGTTGGAGCCGATGAAGCCGGCCACGCCCGTGATGAGCCATGTCTCCGGACGTGCGCGCAATTGTTCGCGCACGCTTTCGTATCGATCTTTCATTGTCATTTTATGCCTGCACTACAGGCGCAAGTCGCTTGCGTCGGCGGGAAGAACGTATTTCAGATCGTAGACGACGTGTTGCTCCTTGCCGTAGGCATGCAGCGCGGCCGCACCCATTTCCGTGAATTGCCGGTGCGATACCGCCACGACGATTGCGTCGTACACGCCCTTGGCAGGCTCTTCCACGGGCTGGATGCCGTATTCGTGGAACGCGTCTTCACGCGAGATCCACGGGTCGTAGACATCGACATTCGTGCCGTATTGCGTGAGTTCAGTGACGATGTCCACCACACGCGAGTTGCGCATGTCCGGACAGTTCTCCTTGAACGCGAGCCCCATGACGAGCACGCGCGCGCCGGGAATATAGATGCGCGCACGCGTCATCGCCTTGACGAGTTGCGAGACCGCATACGTGCCCATGCTGTCGTTCAGGCGCCGTCCGGCGAGAATGATTTCCGGGTTGTAGCCGATCGACTGCGCCATGTGCGTCAGGTAGTACGGGTCCACGCCGATGCAGTGACCGCCCACGAGTCCGGGCCTGAAGTTCAGGAAGTTCCATTTCGTGCCGGCGGCGAGCAGCACGGCTTCGGTGTCGATACCCATCTTGTTGAAGATGATCGACAACTCGTTGACGAGCGCGATGTTCACGTCGCGCTGTGTGTTCTCGATTGCCTTTGCCGCTTCTGCCACGCGGATGCTCGCGGCCTTGTGCGTGCCGGCGGTGATGATCTGTCCGTAGAGTTCATCCACGGCTTCGGCCACTTCGGGGGTGGACCCTGATGTCACTTTCTTGATGTCCGGCAAGCGATGCAGCTTGTCGCCCGGGTTGATCCGCTCGGGGCTGTAGCCCGCGAAGAAATCGACATTGAAGCGCAAGCCCGACACGCGTTCGAGCACGGGCACGCACTCCTCCTCGGTCACGCCCGGATATACGGTCGATTCATAGATCACCACGTCGCCCGGTTTGAGCGCGCCGCCTATCGTTTCGCTTGCGCGCAGCAGCATGCCGAGGTCGGGGCGCTTGTGCCGGTCGATCGGCGTCGGCACCGTGGCGATGAACACGGTGCAATCCTTGAGCGCTTCGGGATCGTCGGTGAATGCAAGCGATTGCGCCGCATGCAGCTCGTCGTCGCCGACTTCCAGCGTGGCGTCGTGTCCTTCGCGCAACGAGTCGATGCGATGACGGTTCACGTCGAAGCCGACTACCGCGTGATGCTTGCTGAACTCCACCGCGAGGGGCAGGCCGACATAGCCCAGCCCGATGACGGCGATCTTCTGGTCCGTGAGCGAACGCATTGAGGTGTCTCCAGTCTCGAAGCAACGCAAGGTTGTGATTGGGTTACCGCATATCCGTTAAAGCCGGATGTCCTCTCGCTTCAGTCGGGCGCCGACTCGTAGTTATGCGCGACATAAGCGCTGCTGCCGTAGCGCCCCGCGAGCGCGGTATTGGCGGTATGCAATGCGACGCTGTTGAGCAGCACGCCCGTCACGCGTGCGCCGGTTTGATTGAGGCGCTTGATCGATTCCTTGATTTCACCGACGCGCGTCTGCCCGTAAGACGAAACCAGAAAAATGCTGCCTGCGGCCGGCGCAATGGCGCCTGCATCGGATACGGCGAGCACGGCCGGCGCGTCGACCAGCACGATGTCGTAGGCCTTCGATGCCTCGTCGATCACTTCGCGATACTTCGCTCGCAGAAGCAGCTCGGCCGGCGTCGACGGATAAGGACCGCCTTGCAGCACATCGAGGTTCGGAAACACCTGGCGATTCACGGTGGCCTCGAGCGTGCGGTTGCCCGCCAGCATGTCGGCGAGACCCGGTCCCGGATCGAGCCCGAACTGCTTGTGCAGATAACCCTTGCGCAAGTCGGCGTCGATCAGGAGCACGCGCGTGCCGCCCGAAGCCAGCACGGTGGCGAGATTCGCCGAAAGGAACGACTTGCCCACGCCCGGCAGCGGCCCGGCGATCATCACGACGTTGTTGCGCGCGCCGACCAGCGTGAATTGCAACGCGGAGCGCAGGATGCGCAGCGCCTCCACGGTCGGGTCCTTCGGGAACTGCGCGGCGAGCACGGCCTGACGCGGCGCGGAACCACCGATGGCGGTCGTCAGCGCAGCTTGCCGCGCGCTCTTCGGAATGGTTGCGAATACGGAAAGGCCCGTCTCGATCTCGATCTCCTGCGTGTCCGTGACGCCACGGAAGACGCGATCCAGAAGCATCGCGAGCCCGATGCCGAAGAAGAGACCGAGCACGAGCGCGATGGCGAGCGCCAGTAGCTTGACTGGCTTGACCGGTTGTTCGGGCACGTCGGCGATATCGATCAGTTGCACCGATGCCGCCTTGCCCGCCTTGATGAGCATCATCTCTTCGATGTTGTTGCGCAGCGCCGTATAGAGATCGGTATTCACGCGCACGTTACGCAGGAGGCGCAGTGCGCCTTGCTCGGCCATCGGCATCGAGCGGGTGCGGTCGTTGAGTTTTTCGAGGAATTGCTGAGTCGCGGCGATCTGCCGGTCCACCGCGACCACACGCGGATGCGAAGGCGAGAAGGTCGTGGCGAGATCGTCGCGGGTATGGCGCAAGGCCAGCAGTTGCCCGTTGGCGTCGGCTGTCTGCTTGAGCAGCAGACGGTTGGCTTCGTCCGAATCGAGCAGCGAGTTGGCGTCGCGGTACGTGTTGTACGCGTTCTCCGCTTCTTCCATCTGTTGCTTGAGCACGGGCAACTGGCGCTGCAGATAAGTGAGCGAGTTCTCCGCGATCACCGCCTTGCGGTCGCCGTTGAGACGCACATACTGCCGCCCGATCTCGTTGATGGTCGCGGCCACTTGCACGGGATCGGCGCTTTCCAGCGTCGCCTTCAGCACGCTCGACTTGTTGCCTTGTTCGCTGATCTTGAGCTGGTTCTGAATCGCGTCGATGGTCAATTGACGCGAGTAATGATTGACGTTGAAGCCGGCGCCAGGATTGCCCTTGAGCGAAGAGACGAAAAGCCTGACCGGCCCCTTGGCGGTTTGCGCTTCCAGAATCTCGCCCACCCTGCCCGTCACGGGCGCGCCGAGCGCCGGGTGGCCGAGCGTGTATTCGCCATCGCTGCCGGCCGTGAGCAGGAAGTTCTGGCCTTCGAGCGAGCGCGGCACGTCGAAGTCCGTGACGCTGATGGATTCGTCGCCCCAGGTGTAATGGCCGAAGCCGAAGAGGCCCGGCTCGGATAGCGAGCCGTCGTGATGAACCAGACGGCTGCCGATGAAGGGCAGGCGCAACGGCCGCGCGCTGATATAGAGCTTGAGTGCGTCGACGGCGCGCGAGACGACGAGCTTCGAACCCAGCACCTGAATTTCGCCTTCAGCGGAAGAGCGGTCATCGAGTGTCGGCAACATATTGCTTAAAGGGTCGCCAGCGCGTGAATTGGAAACGTCCTTGTTGTCATCCACCTTGATGAGAATGGCGGATTGAAAAATCGGTGGACTTAGATAGGCATACGCGGCGCCAATCAATAGCGCGAGACAAACCACCGTGCTAATAAGAATGCGGTGGTTAATAATCGTATCAATCAGCGCAGCGAAAGGGATTTCGTCATCGGATTCAACGCCGGCTTCTTCAGACGATTTATCACTCGCAATCATGTGAGCAGATCCCGAATCTTATGGTTAATTCAAACGAGGCTTGAAGACGACATGCTGGTAACGGCCTGCCGAGCCGTCTCGCGAAGGTGCCGCCGATCGATATGGACCGTGAGAGAGGCGAGGATTGTGCGTGTCGCAACCGTATCAGCGGGTAGGTTGCTGGTATGCGCGGAAGCCCACATATCCAATCGTGGTGCATGCCAGCCTTCAAAAATTCATGCGGATTCCTGAAGGCGATTATCTGGCTTGGTGTTTCCCGGTGAATGGCTTGTGACAAGCCGGAGAAAATCAGTATTGGGATTTACACGTACAAGCCTGATTGCGTGATTATCTTCAGGCGAATTTATAAGGCTTTGATAAGCGTAATGACTTGTTCAGATTTAATACGCTATACAAACCCGCGCTAATTTGTTTTTGATTAGGGAAAACCAGTGTCGGGAATAGCGGACTGCAAGTCGATGCGCTCGGGCATCGACCTGGTTCCAGTCGATGCCCAAGGAGCACGATTACTTACCCCCGCCCCCCACCGCCACTTCTTCATCGCGTTCCCATCCGCCGCCAAGCGCAAGAAACAGCGTGACCTGATCCTGCGCGACCTGCGCTTCGGCCGCCGCCACTTGCGCGGCGACGCTCGTCAAGGTGCGCGTGGCGTCGAGATCCGAGAGAAAGGATTCGCGTCCCGCCGAATACAGCCGATGCGTTTCATCGGCCGATTCGACCGCCGACTTGTACGCGGTGCGCAATGCGTCGGCGCGTGTGGTGTCGGACGCGTAGTTCGCAAGCGCGCTTTGCGTTTCGCGCAGCGCGTTGAGCACGACGCCGTCGAAATGCGCGAGCGCGCCGCCGGATGCCGCCTCGGCCTGGCGCACGCGCGCACGCTGACCGTTGATCGGAAAGTTCCAGTTGATGAGCGGACCGAAAGCCCACCGGTTGGTCGAGGCGCCGAGCAAGTCTTCGGCAACGCCCACCGACCCGACCGATGCCCCGAAACTCACCGAAGGATAAAGCGCCGCCGTCGCCACGCCGATACGCGCCGTCGATGCCGCCAGTTGCCGCTCCGCCTGCCGCACGTCGGGTCGGCGTCTGAGCAGCGCCGCGCCGTCGCCGACCGGAATCGGCTGCCGCACATGCGGCGCCTTCTTGCAGGCGAGCGTGGCACGCGGCAATTGCGCGGCAGGACGCGCGAGCAGCATGGCGAGCCGATACTGCGCCACGCGGCGACGCGCCACATAACGCGGGATGTCGGCGGCGAGCGTGTCGGACTGCGTTTGTCCGCGCGTAACCTCGGACTGATTGCCACGGCCTGCATCGCGCAGACGCTGCGATAGCGTCACACGCTGCTTCTGCAAGGACAGCGATCGTTGCGCGATGCCGAGCTCTTCGGCGGCCGCGCACGAATCGACATACGCGCGCACGACATCGGCGACCACGGTGATGCGCGCGAGATCGAGGGCGGCTTCGATGGCTTCGTCATCGGCATTGGCGGCTTCAACACCGCGCTTGAGCTTGCCGAAGAGATCGAATTCATAGGAGACGCTCAGGTCGAGCACGCCTTCATTGACGACCGGAAGCTTTTCGGTCAGCAGATACTGCTCCGCCGATTCCTGCGCGCGCTGAAACCCCACCGACGACTTGGACGAGAAGCCGCCTTGCTGATTGGCGAATTCCACTTCGGCGCGCGAACGCGCGAGATTCGCCGCCGCCACGCGCAGATCGGAATTCGAAAGCAGCGCTTCGTTGACGAGCTCGTCGAGCGCGGGATCGTCGTAGAGACGCCACCACTTCGCGGGCACCGTGCCTTGCGTGACGGGCGCTCGATCGGCTCCATCGATGGCGGCATTCGCGTAGTCCCGGTTGACGACCGCGCCGTCGGGCAGCTTGTAATTCGGTCCGACGGTCATGCAGCCGGCAAGCGCGAGCGTGGAAGCAAGAAGCGTGAGGCCGCAGCGCTTGAGCAGCTTGGGTCGCTTGGGTCGCTTAGGCATGGAGATGACGCGGTGTTTCATCGGAAGGCACCCGAAGCACCCGAAGCACCCGAAGCACCCGAAGCACCCGAAGCCGCATGCGCCGCCACCGGCGATGCAGGCGCGGTGGCCTGAGCGGGCACGGTGTTCGAAGCGGGCCGCGCGCCGACCGTCGGGCCGATGCCGCGTACCGAAACCGTCGCCGTGCGTCCCGCGATCATGCGGAAATCGGCGGGAATCTCATCGAGCGTCACGCGCACGGGGATGCGCTGCGCGAGCCGCACCCAGCTGAACGCAGGGTTCACGTTCGGCAGAAGACTCGAGCTTTGCTGACGATCGCGATCCTCGATTGCCGCCACGATGCTCTGCACATGACCGCGCAGGAGATTTGGCTCGCCCATCACCTTGATATCCACCGGTTGGCCGATGTCGATGCCATGCAGCTTGGTCTCTTCGAAGTAACCATCGACGCGGAAGGAGTTCATATCGACCACGGACAGCACGGCGCGGCCCGAGGCGACGTATTCGCCGACTTTCGGCGCGCGGTCGTTGAGATAACCGTCGACCGGGCTCAGCACTTCGGTGCGCTGCAGATTGAGCCGCGCGGTATCGATGGCGACGTCGGCATCCGCGAGCGCGGCAGCGGCCTGTTCGACGCGCGAATGCGTTTCTTCCACGACCTCGCGCGCAACGAGATTGCCGAGCGAGCGATTGCGCACGTCCTCGCGCTTCGCCTGATCGAGCGTGGCGCGGCGTTGTTGCGCGGCGGCTTGCGCGTTGCGCAGTGCGAGCGTGTAGCGCGCCTGATCGATCACGAAGAGCACGTCGCCGCGTTTGACTTGCTGGTTGTCGACGACCTTGACATCGGTGATGAGACCGGCCACGTCCGGCGCGACCTGAATGACGTCGGCGCGCACGTGGCCATCGCGCGTCCAGGGCGCGAACATGTAGTAATCGACCAGCTTCCACAGGACCGCGCCTGCAATTGCGACGACGATGAGCGTGAGCAGAATCTGCCCGACGGAGAACCAGGTTTTTTTCACGGGATGAGCCGATGCGAAACGACGACGACAAGCCCCAGCACCAAGACGTAGATGCCGAGATCGAAAACGGAGCGATGCCACACGAAACGATAGAAGCCCACGCGTGCGAGCACCGTGCGAATCACGAGGTTCACCAGATAAGCGATGAACATGAGCACGAGCACGGCGGGCACGAAGACGCCGAGAATATCGATTTCGCCGATCATGCGAGTCGATCCGAAGAGAGCGTTCGAGACGGCATCACGCGGGTTCCTGACGTTCGTTGGCGGGTTTATCGACAGCGGGCGGATGCAGCGAAAGCCGGATGCCGACGAGCGCATGCAGCGTATCGCGCAACGAACGCTCGCCGCGCGACGCGACGGGCGCGGCTTCTTCCGCGACGCTGTTGGCCGCCACGACTTGCCGCGCGGCGGCGTCGATGGTCTGAATGAGCGTGCCCGGCACCGGCTGACGCGCGCGCCGTTCGAGGCAATGCTGGAAATACTGGCGAACGCCGGCGAGCACATCGTCGATGGACGATTGCACTTCCACCGACATCTTGCGGCGCGCGCGGCGCAGATCGAGCGCGTTGAGCGCCACGCGAAAATCGCGAAAACTTTCGATGGACGGATGCCGGTGCGCATCCGTTGCGGCGAGACGCGGCAGCACCTGCATCAGCCGGTCGAGCATGCGCGAGTAGAAGTTGCGCTGGTCGTGAAAGGCTTCGGGCAAGGTGCTCCTGACGATATCGCGCCACGCCGAGCGCGTGAGCCGCGCGACGGCCAGTTCCGCGCCGAAGGGCCGCGTCACGCGCGTCCAGACGAAGGCGAACAGAAGTCCCGCGACGCCCGCCAGATTGCTGTTGAGAAACACGAAGAAGTCCGCTTCGTAGGCGCTTTGGATGCTGATGAAGGTCGCCGTGTTGACGGCCACGAGCATGGTGACGAGATTGAAGCGCGGCCGCGGAATCAGCGTGCCGATGATCAGGAACGGTATCGCGAAGATCAACACGAGCATGGCGAAGTCGTGCACGTGCGGCAGCACCGCGAACACATAGAGACCGGCCAGCACCACGCTCATGCAGGTGGCGAGAAAGAACGCGAACACTTGGGGCGCGGGTTCGTCGAGCGCCGCGAAGAAGCAGCAGGCGACAGCGGCGAGCGTCACGGCGCCGGCTCCGTCGTTCCAGCCTGATTCGATCCACAAGCCGCACGCGACGATGATCGCGCTGACCGCCACGCCCGTCGAGAACAGCATCATGCCGCGATCGAAGAAGCGCGCGGTGCCGCCAAGACGCCAGTGACGAAAGCGCGGTTGCCATTCGTGAGTGTCGTTCAGGATGGCGAGGCGCAAACTGCGGATGTCCTGCCATACGTCGATGACTTGGGTGAGCCGCCAGAGCGCGCTGGAGAGCAGTGCGCCGTTCTCGCTCGCAAGTCCTTCGGCGGATGGCCGCATGGCTTCGGCGCGGGCACGCAGCGCATCCGGCGTGCGCGCGAAGGCTTCGACGGCGGTCGGCTCGGCGGAATCGGGCATGGGCGCGGCGACCCACGCAGCCACGTCTTGCAGCAGCGCCTGCAACTCCGGCGTGCCCGCGCCGCGTTTATCGATCAGTTCGATGAGCGGGTCGGCCATCGACGAGATCAGCGGCAAGAAAATCTGCATGCGTCCTTGCAAGGCGCGCGCGCGGCTCACGATATCCGGCCGCGTATGGTCGTAGGTCAACTGGCTCAACAGCACTTCGAGGCCGTTCACCGTAGCGGCGAGCCGTTGCCGCGCCGCCGAGATGGCGGCCCCCGCGAGCCGCCCGGAGAGCGATTCGCTCGCGTAGAACGCGGCGTCGCGAAACCACGCGTCGGTGCGCTCGACGAGCGTCGGCGCGAGCCGGCTCGGAAACACCACGGAGCCGACGATGCTCGCCACCACGATGCCGAGCAGAATCTCTTCGGTGCGCGAGATCGCGAGATCGAACACGGTGGCCGGGTTCAACACGGAAGGCAGCGCGATCAGCGGCAGCGTATAGCCCGCGAGCAGGAACACGTAGCTGCGCGCGGTGCGGTCGAACATGGAGAGAAAGAGCAGGGAGCCCGTCCATAGCGCGACGATCACGCTGAACAGAAACGGCGACTCGACGAACGGCGGCACGATCAGCACCGCGCCCGCCGCGCCGATAGCCGTGCCGAGCGCGCGATACAAAGCCTTCGAGCGCGTCGCGCCGACGAACGGGTTCGAGACGATATAGACCGTGGCCATTGCCCAGTACGGGCGCGGCAGTTCGAGCGCGAGGCCGATATAAAGCGCGATCATCGCGGCGGCGAAGGTCTTGCCGGAGAAGAGCCACTCGCGCGCGGACGGGAAGTTCATGGCGTGCGCGCTCCGCTCTTGCCGTCATCGCGTGCGGGCACGGTGTCGAGCGTGGCGCTGAACGCGTTGAGCACGCGCAGCGTGGTTTCGAGGTCCTCGCGGCTCACGCCCTTGAGCAGCCGCGCGCGCAGCGACATCAGGCGCTCTTCCATGCGCGCGGTGACGGCGCGGCCTTCGTCGGTGAGTGTGATGGTCTTGGCGCGCTTGTCTTCGGGGTCTTCGTCGCGCCGCACGAGTCCGGCCGCGCATAGCTGGTCGAGCAGACGCACGAGCGACGGTCCCTCGATACCGACATGCTCCGCGAGCGTCACTTGCCGCACGCCCTCACCGAGCCGGTTGGCCGTGAGCAGTGGCACCGCGCACGCTTCAGAGACGCCATAGGACGCGAGCACGCCATGACTCGTACGCCGCCAGCGCCGCGCGGCAAGTACGAGTGTGCTGCTGACGGAGCGGCGCAGAAGGTCGAGATGGCTCATGGGGCGCGATTATATCGGCAGTTTTATTCGTTAGCGTCCTATCGATCAAAAATATCGCGGCACGCTCGTGTTATCTTTTTTGTCTCTTCATCGCGCGGGAAACGTCATGCCGATCGCCTATCTCCGGGGCCTGACTTCGCCCAGCCGCACGCAGTCGGCCAACCGCCGCCTCGGTTGCGCGCTGGCCTTCGTGGCGGGCGCGGCCAATGCGGGCGGCTTTCTCGCCGTGGGTCAATACACCTCGCACATGTCGGGGCTGGTGTCGTCGATCGCGGATAATTTCGTGCTCGGGCAAGCGGCGCTCGTGTTCTCGGCGATGAGCGCGGTGCTCGCATTCGTCGCGGGAGCCGCGACTTCCGCGTTGCTCATCAACTGGGGACGCCAGCGCGCGGCGCATAGCGTGTTCGCGGTTCCGCTCGTCCTCGAAGCTTGCCTCCTGCTGGTGTTCGGCGTGCTCGGCGCGAATCTGGAGGCGCATCGTTTCTGGGACGTGCCGATGACCGTCATGCTGCTGTGCTTCGTGATGGGCCTGCAGAACGCGATGATCACCAAGATATCGAAAGCCGAGATTCGCACGACGCATGTGACGGGGCTCGTCACGGATATCGGCATAGAGCTGGGCAAGAGTCTGTATTGGAACCGGCGCGTCGGGCGCGACGACGAGCGCTATGTGTGCGCCAATCATGCGCGGCTCGCGCTCTTGAGTTCGCTTTTCGCGATGTTCATCGCGGGCGGCTTTGCAGGCGCGGTAGGCTTCGCGCATCTCGGGTTCATCGCGACCGTACCGCTTGCGGCCTTGCTGCTGCTCTTTGCGGCGGTGCCGGTGATGGACGATTTATCCGCTGGCCTGAGACGGGCGCGGAAGTAGTCACACTTAAACGGAGACGTTGCATGATCAGGATCGGGACGTTGAGCCTTTTGGCAACGGCCATTTTTTCCATCGGCGCGAGCCAAGCGGCGAATGCGGCGGCGGCGAGCGACAAGGCCATCAGGCAGACCGTCGATCGCACCATCGAGCCCTTGATGGCTCGCAATGGCATTGCGGGCATGGCGGTGGGGATCGTACTCGATGGCAAGACGCATATCTATAACTATGGCGTGGCGTCGAAGGAAGGCGCGAGGCCCGTCACGCGCGATACCTTGTTCGAACTGGGATCGGTGAGCAAGACGTTCACGGCGACGCTCGCTTCCTATGCCGAAGTGACCGGCCATCTCTCTCTCGACGATCACGTGAGCCGCTTCGTGCCGTCGCTGCGCGGCAGCCGTTTCGGCGACGACGTGACGCTCGTCTAACTCGGCACGCACACGCCGGGCGGCTTGCCGCTGCAAGTCCCCGACGACATTCACGACAACGCGCAACTGATCAAGTATTTCGAGGCGTGGAAACCTTCGTGCGAGCCGGGCACGTGCCGCACGTATGCGAATCCGGGTATCGGCATGCTGGGGTTCATCGCGGCGAAGAGCATGAATGCCGATTTCGATCAGCTCATGCAGCAGCGCATTTTTCCGGCGCTGGGATTGAAGAACACGTTCATCGACGTGCCGCCTTCGCGCAAGCACGATTACGCGCAAGGTTATGCGAAGGACGGCGCGCCCATTCGCATGGCGCCGGGCGTGTTGTCGTCCGAGGCTTATGGCGTGAAGTCGACTGCTGGCGACATGACGCGCTTCTTGCTGGCCAACATGAACGAAGCAGGACGTATCGATGCAAAACTGCAACGCGCGATCGTCGCCACGCATACGGGCTACTTTCAAACCGCGCCGATGACGCAGGATTTGATCTGGGAGCAGTATCCGTATCCGGTCGAACTGCAGGCGTTGCTCGACGGCAATTCATCTTCGATGGCGCTGGAAGCGCATCCCGCCACGCGCCTCGACCCGCCGATGAAACCGCGTCAGGACGTGTGGATCAACAAGACGGGTTCGACCAACGGCTTTGGTGCTTATCTGGCATTCGTGCCGGAAGAGGACGTGGGCATCGTGTTTCTGGCGAACAAGAACTTCCCTATTCCGGAACGCGTCGCGGCGGCGCATGCGATCGTCAAGGCGCTGGATACCGTGAAGTAGGTTACAGATGCGCTGCATCGCGAGAAGCGCATCGACGTCCATAAAGGCGCGTGGGTTGAGCCGATACCCACGCGCTCAGAACATCACCGTCGCGATTACCGTATCGCTATGACTGCCTGGCGGCCGGGTCGGTTGCGAAGTCGATATTCGACGCCGCACTATTCTCCGAAAATGCGTGTGATTGAAAGCGGGCCTGTTACTCTGCCGCTCCTGCTCACTTGACGACGTGCGGGAAAAAATCCTGAAGCTATTGATTCATTGTATTTGTTTAGGTAATTTTCACCGGTTGGTTAAGCTGGCTCACCTTTGGCGCCGATGTTCAGCGTGCTTGGCATTTCGTCTTTACAAACGCTGTGAATTCCCCTATTTCTGAAGACGGCGCGGCGTCACCTCTAGAAACGCGCCGCCGTTCATCGCGCGAAAGGGTTTCGCCGTCCTCATTCAGAATTCGAAACGATAAACGGAACTGTTGCCATGACCCGAGGATTCACCCGGAAGCTCGTCTGTCTCTTTGCACTTGCTTGGTTGTCCACCTCGCTTGCTCTCGCCTGTACGCGCGCGCTGTATGTCGGCGACAAACTCACCATCACGGGCCGCACGATGGACTGGTCCGAAGACATGCGGTCCAACCTTTGGGTGATGCCTGCCGGCATCGAGCGCGATGGCAACGCCGGCGAGCGTTCCACCAAATGGAAAGCGAAGTACGGGAGCGTGGTGGTATCGGGCTACGACATCGGCACCGTGGATGGCATGAACGAACGCGGACTCGTCGCGAATGCGCTTTATCTCGCCGAGAGCGACTACGGCAAACCCGACCCGAAACGCGATCCGCTCTCCATCAGCCTGTGGGCCCAGTACGCGCTCGACAATTTCGCGACGGTCGCGCAAGCGGTCTATGTGCTGAGCCGCGAGCCGTTTCAGATCATCGCGCCGCCTTTGCCGGACGGCAAGCCTCTCACCATCCATCTGGCGCTCTCGGACGCGCGCGGCGACTCCGCGATCTTCGAGTACATCAAGGGCAAACTGATCATCCATCAAAGCAAGCAGTACAAGGTGGTGACGAATTCACCGGCGTATGAAGACCAGCTCGCCATCGACGCATACTGGAAAGGCGTCAGCGGCACGGCGTTCCTGCCGGGCACGAACCGCGCGGCGGACCGCTTCGTGCGCGCGTCGTTCCTCATGAATTCGATCCCCAAGCAGGCCGACCCGAACTACATGGCGGGCGTGCCGCAGAAGTCGTATCCGTTCCAGGCGGCGGCAAGCGTGATGAGCGTGATGCGTTCGGTGAGCGTGCCGCTCGGCATTCGCTCCGACAACATGCCGAATCTCTCGTCGACGATCTGGCGCACGGTGTCCGACCAGACCAACCTCGTCTATTACTTCGATTCGGCCACGCGCCCGGACACGTTCTGGGTGTCTCTGAGCAAGGTCGATCTGCGCCCGGGCGCGCCGGTGAGGAAGCTGACCATCGACGCGGGCCAAGTGTTCTCGGGCGAGACGGCGGATAAATTCGTGACGACGCCGTCGTTCACCTTCCTGCCCGCGAAAGCGCAGTGACGCACGTGCGGCGTCCCTCCATCTCAAAATCGAGGCCGGCGCTGCGTCAGCGGTTAAAATAGGCAGCTTTTGCCCTGGTCATATCGTGCAAGCCCAGACGCGCACGGCGCTCAGCGGCCCGGCGCTCGTGCGTCTGCTGGCACGCATCGCCAACCTAGATGTTCACGAACCCGCCGCATCGCTTTCGGACCGCCTGAGCCAATGGCTCGGCTGGACCGATGCGATCGCGCTTTCGACCGCGCTCGCCGATGCGCCGCCGGCGCCTCTCGTGCCAATGCACTCAGGTGCGCACGCGCTGGAAGAAGCCTGCATGCGCATGCGCGCGTCGCTGGTGAATGCCGTCGCGGGCGGCGAGAAG
The DNA here is from genome assembly GCF_023631025.1 of Caballeronia sp. GACF4. Classification (NCBI taxonomy): domain Bacteria; kingdom Pseudomonadati; phylum Pseudomonadota; class Betaproteobacteria; order Burkholderiales; family Burkholderiaceae; genus Caballeronia; species Caballeronia sp. GACF4. The sequence continues at coordinate 52,650 of NZ_JALQDW010000025.1, read as the reverse complement.
CCTGCAGCCGGACGGCATCGCGCACGCGTGCCGACGCCACCTCCGGACGATCTTTCGCTCGACTTTGCGGCGTTCCGCCAGCGCTATGTGTCCTTGCAGCAGACCATGGAAACCGACATCGGCCTGTTGCGCGGCCGCTTGCGCGCGGCGCTTGCGGCGCAATCGCCCGATCTGGCGCGTCTCGCCGCCGTCGATGCCGTCATGGAACAGGCGTTGAGCGCACGCGAACGCAGCCTGCTCGCGCACGTGCCCGTGTTGCTCGGCAAGTATTTCGAGCGCATGAAGCGCGCAGCCGCGGACCAAGCCGCACCCGTGTCGAACGCCTGGCTCGATGCCTTTCGCGACGACATGCGCCACGTCTCGCTCGCCGAACTCGAAGTCCGTTTTCAACCGGTCGAAGGGCTGCTTGCCGCCCTTCGAACCCGCTAAAGCCACGCCATGCCTCGCTATATCCTGAATGTCGCCGTCTTTCTCGCTGGTCTTGCCGCCGTTTGCGGAATCGCCATTGGCTATGTCGGCTCGAATGCGCTCGCGTTTTGCGTCACGCTCCTGATCGGCGCGTGCTACCTCGCGGGCGCGGCCGAACTGCAGCGCTATCAGCAAACCACCTATGCATTCGCGCATGCGCTGCGGCAACTCGCCGTCACGCCGAAGAGCCTTGCCGTCTGGCTCGAAAGCCTGCCCGTGGGTTTGCGCAATGCGGTGCGCTTGCGGGTCGAAGGCGAGCGCGCCGCGTTGCCGGCGCCTGTGCTTGCGCCATATCTCGTCGGGTTGCTCGTGTTGCTCGGCATGCTCGGCACGCTGCTCGGCATGGTCGTGACGCTGCGCGGCACCGGCGCGGCGCTGGAAAGCGCGACCGATCTTTCGGCGATCCGCTCGTCGCTCGCGGCGCCGGTCACGGGCCTGAGTTTCGCGTTCGGCACATCGATCGCGGGTGTCGCGACATCGGCCATGCTTGGCCTGCTTTCAGCGCTGTGCCGCCGCGAACGGCTCGACGCCGTGCAGACCCTCGACCTCAAGATTGCGACGACACTGCGCGTATTTACAGAGACGCATCGGCGCGAGGAAGGCCTGAAGCTGATGCAACGGCAGGCCGAACTCATGCCGAAGCTGGTCGATCGCCTGCAAGCGATGATGCACGCCATCGAACAGCAGAGCATCGCGGCAAACGAGCGGCAACTGACCAATCAGGATGCGTTTCATGCCAAAACCGAGACTTCGTATCGGCGGCTGGCGGCATCGGTGGAACAGTCGTTGAAGCAGAGCGTCGCCGACAGCGCGCGCGCCGCGAGCAGCGCGCTGCAACCGATCATGCAATCCGCCATGGACGGCATCGCGGGCGAGACGGCAGCCTTGCACGGCAAGATCGAACAGGCCGTGGCGCGGCAGCTGGATGGCTTGTCGAGCGGCTTCGAGGCTTCGTCGGCGAAAATCGCGGGCATCTGGCAAGACTCGCTCGATAAACATCGGCAGTCGAACGAAGCGCTCGTCACGCGCATGGGCACGTCGCTCGACGGCTTCGCGCAGGGCTTCGAAACGCGCTCGGCCGCGTTGCTCGAAGGCGTATCGGCGCGCATGGAACGCATCACGAGCGCCTTCACGACTTCGGTGACGGAGATCGCGGAGCACTGGAACCAGTCGCTCGCCGGGCATCGAAAGTCGAACGAGGCGTTGACGACGGGAACGCGCGCCGCGCTCGATGGTCTTGCCGAAACGTTCGAACAACGCGCGTCCGGTTTGATCGATGGCGTCGCCGCGCGGCTCGACCACACGTCATCCACGCTCGCCGAAACGTGGAGCGAAGCGCTCACGCAACAGACGCGCACCGGCGAGCATCTCGCCGCGCAACACGAGCAGGCGTTGCTTAAAGCGACGGCGAGTTTCGAGGAACACGCCGCTTCGCTGCTGCTCGCCGTCGATCGATCGCACGCCGGTTTGCGCGACGAGATCGCATCGAACAGCGAAGCGCGCCTGAACGCCTGGACCGATGCGCTCGCCACGCTCGCCGCCAACCAGCGCGAACAATGGCAAGAGACGAGCGCGTTCGCCGCCGAGCGTCAGCAGAACATCTGCGACACGCTCGCGCGCACCGCGAGCGAGATGGCCGCCGATGCCGAGAAGCGCGCAAGCGGCACCATCGCGAAGATCGAAGGACTGGTCGCGGCGGCGTCGGAAGCGCCGAAGCTCGCCGCCGATGTGATTGCGCAGATGCGCGAGAAACTCAGCGAATCCATGGTCCACGACAACGCCATGCTGGACGAGCGCACGCGCTTGCTCGCCACGCTCGAAACCTTGCTCGATGCGGTGAATCACACGTCGAACGAACAGCGTGTGGCCGTCGATGCGCTCGTCGCTTCGTCATCGGACCTGCTCGCGCGCGTCGGCACGCAGTTCACCGACAAGGTCGAGGCAGAGACCCTCAAACTCGAAGCGGTCGCGGCGCAAGTCACGAGCGGCGCGCTCGAAGTCGCGAGTCTCGGCGATGCGCTCGGCGGCGCCGTGCAGTCTTTCGGCGCATCGAACGAACTGCTCGTCGCGCATCTCAAGAGCATCGAGGCCGCGCTCGACAAGTCGCTTGCGCGCAGCGACGAACAGCTTGCCTATTACGTGGCGCAGGCGCGTGAGGTGATCGATCTGAGCACGCTTTCGCAGAAGCAGATCGTCGAAGACCTGCAGCGTATCGCGGGGCAGCGCGCCGCCGGAGCGAAGGCCGCATGAACGAGGAGATCGATGGCGGCGTGGAGGCCGCCGCGCCCATCTGGGCTGCGTTCGCCGATCTCATGTCGGTACTGCTGGGCGCGTTCGTGCTGATCCTGGTCGGCGTCATTGGCGTGCAGTTGCAACTGTCGACGCGGCTGGAAAACGAAGTCAAGCAGCGGCAGATGGAAACGCAGCGCCGCAAGACGCTGGAGCAGGCGCTGGCTGGCCCGCTCGCGTCGGGGCGCGTGACGCTGGTGAACGGGCGCATCGGCATTAGCGGCAGCGTGTTGTTTGCGTTGAATTCCGATCAGTTGCAGCCGCAAGGGCGTGATGTGCTCAAGAGCCTTGCAGGACCGCTTTCCGCCTATCTCGGTTCGCACGAAGAGATTCTGATGGTGAGCGGTTTCGCCGACGATCAGCAGGTGCACGAAGGCAATCGCCGCTTCGCCGACAACTGGGAACTCTCGGCCAAACGCGCCTTGACGGTGACGCGCGCGCTGATCGACGCGGGTGTGCCATCGTCGTCCGTATTCGCGGCGGCGTTCGGCTCCGAGCAGCCGATCAGTTCCAATGCCGACGATCTGGGTCGCGCGAAGAATCGTCGAGTCGAGATTTCAGCGGTGCCGCGGCCGACCAACGGTGGAGTAAAGCGGTGACTGAGCGCTCGCAAGCACGCGCAATGCTCGATGAATGGCGCGTTCAGGGCGATGATCGCGTGAGTCCGCTGCGCTTCGCGTTCATCGATTCGCTCGAACGGAGAGCGAGCGCGCAGCGTGGCGAGGCGCGTCGTTTGCTTGATGCGCGCTTGCAGACCTTGCTCCATGACTACGCGCGAGAAGTCCAACTTGCCGCGCCTGTCGAGCCGTCACGAAAGGTTGAAAGCACGCCGCTCGCCGTGCTTGTCGCCGACATGAATGCGCGCGTGGCGCATGCCTCACAGAGCGAATTGCTCGAATACTTCCGTGAAGTGTGGGCCCGACTCAGCGCCGAGCAGCGCCTGAACGAGTCTCTCGCGCGGGTGCCGAAAAACGCGGGTCCGCTCAATTCGAGCAGTCTGGTGCATCGTTCGCTTGCATTGATGCGCGAAGTTTCACCCGCTTATTTGCAGCACTTTCTTGCGTATCTGGACGGGCTTTCGTGGATGGAAGAAATGGCGGGCGATGCACCCGCCGTCAAGAAACCCATGCGGGGCAAGGCGGCTCGCGGTTGAGCCGCGCCCGCCCGCATTCGTGCCGTTAGCCCAACCATCCTTTGATGGTTTCGCTCATCACGCGGGTGGAAATGCCATAACGGTCATGCAAGGTCGGTAACGCGCCGGCATCCAGAAACGCATCGGGCAGGGCGATCTGCTTGAACGGCGGCGCGACGCCAGCGTTCAGCAACGCGGCAGCGACACCTTCGCCAAGCCCTCCGATCACCGTGTGATTCTCGGCCACGAGCACGAGCCGTCCCGAACGCCGCGCTTCGCGCACGATGGTCTCGGTGTCGAGCGGCTTGATGGTCGGCACGTGCAGCACCGCGACATCCACGTTGTCGGCTTCGAGCGCCTTCGCGGTTTCCAGCGCGCGCATGGTCATGATCCCGGACGAGATCATCAGCACGTCGGCGCCATTGCGCAGAAGCTTCGCCTTGCCGAGTTCGAATTGATAGTCGTATTCGTCGAGCACGGCGGGCACGTTGCCGCGCAACAGGCGCGCGTACACAGGCCCTTTGTGCGCGGCGATGGCGGGCACCATCTGCTCGATGTCGAGCGCGTCGCACGGATCGATCACGGTCATGTTGGGCATGGCGCGCATCAACGCAATGTCTTCGGCGGCCTGATGGCTCGGACCGTAACCCGTGGTGAGCCCCGGCAATGCGCAGACGATCTTCACATCGAGATTGTCTTCGGCGATAGTCTGGTGGATGAAGTCATACGCGCGCCGCGTCGCGAATACGGCATAGGTCGTGACGAACGGCTGCGCGCCTTCATGCGCGAAGCCGGATGCCGCGCCCATCAGCAACTGCTCGGCCATGCCCATCTGGTAGAAGCGCTCGGGAAACTCCTTCGCGAAGATATGCAGGTCAGTGTACTTGCCGAGGTCGGCCGTCATGCCGATCACATTGCTCTTGGTGCGTGCAAGTTCCACCAGCGCGTGTCCGAAAGGCGCCGAGCGCGTGAGCTGTCCTTCGCTCGCGATGGACGCGATCATCGCCGATGTCTTCAGGCGCGGCTTTTGTGTCAGCGTGTCGCTCATGCTTGTCTCCCTTGTTCAAGTGCCTGCAGCGCCAGTTGCCATTCGTCGGCATCGACACGGATGAAGTGGTTCTTTTCGCGCTCTTCGAGAAACGGCACGCCGCAGCCCATGCGCGTATCGCACACGATGATGCGCGGCTTCGCTTCCTTCAAATTGCGCGCGTTATCGAACGCTTGTTTGACGGCGTCGATGTCGTTGCCAGTCACGCGCTGCACATACCAGCCGAACGCTTCGAGCTTCGGCACGAGCGGCTCGAACGCCATGATCTGCGTCGAGGGTCCGTCCGCCTGTTGATTGTTCACGTCGATCATGGCGATGAGGTTGTCGAGTTTCCAGTGCGATGCCGACATCAGCCCTTCCCAGATCGCGCCTTCGTCCAATTCGCCATCGGAAAAGAGCGTGTAGACAAAAGACTTCGATCCTTTACGCTTGAGACCGAGGCAACGGCCGACCGCGATCGTGAGCCCTTGTCCGAGCGAGCCGCCCGACATTTCCATGCCTGGCGTATAGCTCGCCATGCCGGACATGGGCAGACGGCTGTCGTCGCTGCCGTAGGTCTCGAGTTCCGCTTGCGGCAGGATGCCCGCTTCGAAGAGCGCAGCGTACAGCGCGATTGCATAGTGACCGTTGGACAAGAGGAAGCGGTCGCGCTCTTCCCATTCGGGATCTTCGGGGCGATAGTTCATCGCGCCGAAGTAAGCGACGGCCAGCACGTCGGCGATATCGAGCGCCTGGCCGATATACCCTTGACCTTGCACTTCGCCCATCAACAACGCATTGCGGCGGATACGGTAGGCACGCTCGGCGAGCGTGACCTCTTCGATGACTGCACTACTCATGATGTTTGTCTCCTTGAAAAATCTTTAGCGGTTCACGGTCTTGGCGGGCACGAGAAAGACCAGCGCCGCGCCCACGACGATTGCAATCGAGATGAAGATGAGACCGGCCGTCGATTTGCCCGTGAAGTCATTCAGCCATCCGACGATGGCCGGAGAAAAGAAGCCCGCGAGATTGGCGAAGCAGTTGACCGCGGCAATGCCCGCCGCCGCCGACATGCCGCCCAGCACGGCCGTTGGCAACGACCAGAATTGCGCCGATGAACTCAGGATGCCTGCCGCCGCCACGCTCACACAGATGATCGACGCGCTCACGCTGCCAAGCGTCGGCAAGGTGGCGAACGCCGCTGCGGCGATGAGCATGGGAATGGCCAGATGCAGGCGCCGCTCGCGGCGTTTGTCGGCGCTCGAACCGATGAGCGGCAGCGCGATGATGGCGCACAGATACGGAATCGCGGTGAAGATGCCGACCCACAGCGGGTCCGCCACGCCGGCACGTCGCACGATGGTCGGCAGCCAGAACGTGAGCCCATATTGTCCAAGGACGACGCAGAAGTAGATCGATGCCATCAGCCACAAGCGACGGTCGCCAATGAACGCGCGAATCGATACGTGCTGCACGGTCTGCGCGTTGTCCTTTTCGACGTTGCGAGCGAGCAGGGCTTTCTCCGCATCCGTGAGCCACTTGGCTTGCGCAATGCTGTTGTCGAGATAGAAAAGGATCGCGACGCCGAGAAAGAGCGAAGGCAACGCTTCGAGCATGAAGAGCCACTTCCATCCGGCAAGTCCGTGCGCACCGGCAAGCGCATGCATGATCCAGCCGGAGAGCGGACCGCCGACCATGCCCGCGAGCGGAATGGCCATGAAGAACAGCGACAATGCCTTGGCGCGCCGCGCAGCGGGAAACCAGTACGTGAGATAGAGAATCACGCCCGGCGCGAAGCCCGCCTCGGCGACACCGAGCAGAAAGCGCAGGACATAGAACATCGTCGGCGACTTGACGAACACGAAGCTCGCCGAGATCACCGCCCACGTGAGCATGATGCGCGCAAGCCAGTTGCGCGCGCCGACTCGATGAAGAACGAGATTGCTCGGTACCTCGAAGAGGAAGTAACCAAGGAAGAAGATGCCTGCGCCCACGCCGTAGATGGTTTCGCTGAAGCGCAGGTCATTGAGCATCTGCAATTTGGCGAAGCCGACGTTCACGCGATCCAGATACGCGCCGAGATAGCACAGCATCAGAAAGGGGATGAGTCGCCGTCCGACCTTGGCGTAAGTCTGCGCTTCGAAGCTCGTGGAATCGGCAGGCGAAGCAAATTCGGCCGTGGCGGCCGGCGCGGAATATTTCGGTTTCATGCTTGTCTCCAATGGACCGGAAAAGCGCCTGCGCGTTGATCCGGTCACGTGCCCCGGTTGGTCCGGGTGCGTATCTGAGGTCGAATGCTTAGTGAATCAGCATGCCGCCGTTCACGTCGAGTGTGACTCCGGTGAGGTAGGAAGAGAGGCCGCTCGTGAGAAAGAGGCAGGCGTTGGCGATATCGGCGGCGTCGCCCAGACGTCCGAGCGGAATGCCCTTGATGATGTCCGTGCGCATTTCAGGTGTGAGCTTGTCGCCCGTGATGTCGGTCTGGATCAGGCCCGGCGTGATGGAGTTCACGCGGATGTGGTCGGGGCCGAGTTCGCGCGCCATCGCGCGGGCAAGACCGAGCACGCCCGCTTTGGCCGCGCTGTAATGCGGGCCGCCGAAGATGCCGCCGCCGCGTTGCGCGGAGACCGACGACATGCAGACGATCGAGCCTTGCTGCTGCTTCTTCATCTGCGGAATCACGGCTTGCGACATATGGAGCGTGCCGCGCAGATTCACGCCGATGACCGCATCGAAATTGTCCGCGCTGATTTCCAGCGTCTTGATCGGTTGCGTGATGCCCGCGTTGTTGATGAGCGCATCGATACGCCCGTATTTCTCGATGGTCGCGTTGGCGGCATCGACGCAGGCGGCTTTGTCGGTGACGTCGCAGGCAAGACCGAGATGGCCGTCGCCGAGATCGCTCGCGGCGCTTTCGGCATCGGCCTGACGCAGATCGAGAATGACGATGCGCGCGCCTTCCGCCGCGAGCGCCCTGGCCGTTGCCTTGCCGATCCCGCGCGCCGAAGCCGCGCCCGTGACGATCACTACCTGGTTGTCGAGCAGCATGTCTGTCTCCGTTGGTTGTCTGGTGTGGATGCAGTGTCTTCGCGTTCCACATGACGATCAACGGAGTTTGTCTCAGCTATTGCTGAGAAATTTTCAGGTGTTCGCGGCGCCTTTCACTACGGGCCTTGAGGGCTGTCACCGTCTCTCACGGCCTCGTTCAATCTCCTGGTCCATCCACGCGAGAAACTTCGCGACGCGCGGCAGGTCCGCGTTCTGACTGGGGTATACCAGATGATGCGCGCCGACTTCGACGGCATACTCGCGCCCGAATACCGGCACGAGTGAACCGCGTTCGAGATGCACGGAGGCGAGCATGGTGCTTTCGAGCGCGATGCCATGACCGAGCGCGGCGGCTTCGAGCGACATGTAGGAGCGATCGAAAGAGAAGTCGAATGCCTTGCGCCGCGTTGCCACGCCGAACTTGCCGAACCACTGCTGCCATTGCACGAGCGGCGACTCGGAGAAGATCAGCCTGTGTTCGATCAGATCGTCGGGCGATGCGACCGGATAGCGTTCCAGATACGCGGGAGATGCAAGCGGCGCAATGGTTTCGTGACGCAGGGTTCTGACTTCGATATCGGTCCAGTGCCCGTAGCCGTGACGGACATCGACATCGTAAAAACCCGAGGTAAAGGACACGTTTTCATAGGAGCACGCGAGGTTCATCTGGATATCGCCATTCGCCTCCTGGAACGCGGCGAGGCGCGGCAAGAGCCACATGAGGCCGAAGCTCGGACTCGAATGAATGCGTAGTATCTCGACCGATGTTTCGCTCGATGCCCGCTCGGTTGCGCGGTTGAGTTCGGCGAGCGCGCCGGTGACATCGGCAAGATATTGCGTGCCGGTGGGCGTGAGAACGAGGCCGCGTCCGAGCCGCGTGAAAAGCGCGCGGCCCACGATGCTCTCTAAATTCGCGAGCTGATGACTGACCGCGGAGGGCGTGAGGCCGAGTTCATCGGCGGCGCGGTTGACGCTCTTGGTGCGGGCGACGCTTTCGAACGCGATGATCGACTTCAGGGGAGGAAGGCGCATGGATGCGAGCGTGGAGTTGTCGAGGAGCGGGGCGGTGAAGTTTAGCTCGATTCGTGGGGCATACGCAGTGCAATGGACTCGCAAAGCACAGCCATTTCAGCGCCGCGGGAAGACTTGTGAAACGAATGCTTCCTTCTCTCGACAGGCCGCTAACCGCGCTCCCTACCCACCCGTCCCATCAGATAAAACTCCTCGTTCGGCCGCATGGCGATCACGTTCGCCATGCGGTTCGACAACCCGAAAAACGCCGTGATCGCCGCGATATCCCACGCGTCTTCATCGCTGAAACCGTGTTCGCGCAGCGTGGCAAAGTCTCTATCGTCCACCGTGCCTGAAGCCTGGCAGACCTTCAACGCGAAATCGAGCATGGCCTTTTGACGCGGCGTGATGTCCGCCTTGCGATGATTCACCGCGACCTGATCCGCCACCAGCGCATTCTTCTCGTAGATGCGCAGAATCGCGCCATGCGCGACCACGCAGTAAAGGCAATCGTTCACCGCGCTCGTCGCCACCACGATCATCTCGCGCTCGCCCTTGGTCAGCCCGCCGTCCTTCAGCATCAGCGCATCGTGATACGCGAAGAACGCACGAAACTCGTCGGGCCTGTGCGCAAGCGTCAGGAACACATTCGGCACGAAGCCGGCCTTCTCCTGCACTTCGAGAATGCGCGCACGGATATCGTCCGGCCACGCTTGCGGATCGGGAACGGAGTAGCGGCTGATGGGACGCGTGGTCATCGTTTCTCCGGTCATGGCTTCATCGCGCGACGGTCAGCGACGAAAGCAGCTTCAATAAACTATCCACGTTGACGGGCTTCACGAAGTGATAGTCGAAACCCGCCGACTGCGCGCGCAAGCGATCCTCCGCTTGCCCGTAGCCGGTAATCGCGATCAGCATGGGCGCACGTTCGCCCTTGCGCCGCAAGCGCCGCGCCAGTTCGTATCCGTCGATATCCGGCAAGCCGATGTCGAGCAGCGCGACATCCGGATGAAACGGCGGCGCGGCATCGAGCGCCTCGGCCGACGAATACGCCACGCGTGCCTTGTGTCCTTCGGATTCGCACAGCATGGCGAGCGAATCGGCGGCATCGCGATTGTCATCGACCACGAGTATGCGCAACGAAGCATTCGCTTTCGGCGCTTCGGTATCCGACAACGCGCGCGCGGAATGCCGCTCATGATGATGAAGCCGTGGCAGCCGTACCGTAACCGTCGTGCCGAGTCCCGGTCCCGGACTTTGCACGGTGATGGTTCCCTTGTGCATCTCCACGAGCTTCTTCACGAGCGAAAGGCCGATGCCAAGCCCGCCATTCGAGCGGTCCAGCGTGCGCTCGCCTTGCGAGAACAGCTCGAAAACCTTGGGCAGAAGGTCCGCCGAAATGCCCGTGCCGCTATCCGCGATGACGATCGAAACCCACTGCGCATCCGCCTGAACACTCACCGAAATGCGTCCCTGCTCGGGCGTGTACTTGCTCGCGTTATTGAGCACGTTGACGAGGATTTGCGAGAGCCGCGTGACATCGCCGCAGACCCATGTGGTGGCATCGGGGACATCGACGGCAATGTGCTGCGAGCGCGCCTCGACCATGCCGGCAATCGCCTCGACCGCGTGATACACCGCCGTGCCCACGAGTATCGGTTCCACTTGCAGCGCAATGCGCCCTTGTGTGATACGCGACACTTCGAGCAGGTCATCGACGATACGCGTCATGTGTTCCACTTGTCTGCGCATGAGGTCGATCATCTCGCGCGTTTGCGCCTCTACGTCGTGATCCTTTTGCACGAGGGCAATCGCCGTGCGCAGCGGCGCGAGCGGATTGCGCAATTCATGCGCGAGCATTGCGAGAAACTCGTCCTTGCGACGGCCGGCCTCGCGCAACATGAGTTCCATGTGCTTGCGTTCGGTGATGTCGATCACGCTGCCGATGATGCGCAACGGCACGCCGTCCTTGCTGCGCTGAAGCAGGGCGCTGCCCTGCATCCACTGTTCCCCGTGCATCGTCTGCACACGAAACTCGAACTGGCTGCCCGGATCTTCGCCGGATGCCACGCGCCGCACGTAATGGTCGAGCGTCGCGGCATCGTCGGGATGCACGCGGGCGAGCGCCGCGTCATACGTGATCGTGTCGTTCACCTGCCATTCGCCGCCGGTTTCGAAAAGGAGCGTCCAGGTTTCGAGTTCGAGCGATACGATATGAATCTTGGCCGCCTGCATCGCCACCGTAAGACGCAGGCTGCGCGCTTCGATGGCGGCCTGCGCCTCGTATTGTGGCGTGACGTCGGTGGTCGTGCCGAACCATTCCTGCAGGGCGCCCTGATGATCGTAGAGCGGCGCGGCATGCGCCTGCACGATGCGGTAGGTGCCATCGCGTCTGAACATGCGGAACGTGAGCGTGAGCGCGTTGCCTTGTCGCACGGCGTCGAGCCACGTGCTGCGCGTGCGCTCGCGGTCGTCGGGATGCACGAAGTCGAGCCAGCCGAAGCCCATCAGACGATCGGGCGGCGCGCCCGTGAACTTCTCCCAGTCGCCGCCGGAGGGGCGAATAGCGCCGTTGGCATCGGCGGACCAGACGAGCGCATCCGTCGATTCGACGAGCGCCCGATATCGTCGCTCGGAACGGCTCAGACGCTCTTCGTCCGCGCGCTGTTCGCTTATATCGAAGCTCACGCCGTAGACGCGCGTCAGCACGCCATGCCGGTCGAACTCGGGATGCCCGCGCATGCGCAGCCAGCGATGCTCGGACTGATCGCCATCGAGCATGAAATCGAACTCGAACGGACCGCCGTCGCGCAGTGCTTCGGTGAGCATGCGCTGGAACGGCTCACGATATTCCGGCGCAACGCGATCCCACACTTCCGAGAGCATGACGGCCTCGGTGCCCGGCGGAAACGAATAGAGCGCAGCGAGTTGCGCGGTCATGCGCACCACGCGCGTTTTCATGTCCCATTCCCACGCGCCCATGCGCGCGCCCGCGAACGCAGCCTGCAAACGCCGTTCGCTTGCTTCGTACAAGGCCCATGCATGCCGCGATTCGTGGATGTCGATGGCCACGCCGACCGTATCGCCGAACTCGCCTTCGTCGTCGCGACGCGCCTGTAAGTGAAGCGTATGCCAACGGTAAGCGCCGTCCGCGCGCAAGAGACGCACATCGACATTGCGCAGCAGCGTGCCGTCGCGCATTTGACGGAGCGCATCGAGCACGGGCGGGATGTCGTCGGGATGAACGAAGGCGTCCCAGTGACGGCCTTCGAGTTCCGGCATGGCAATGCCGAGATACCGGCAAGCCCACGGATTGGCGTAGCGGATAGTGCCGTCTCGCGCCGCACGCCAGACGAAGGACGGCAGGAAATGAGCAGGATCGTGCATGGGCGTCTTTGCTTCGAATCACCGGCAAGACGCGTTGCCTGGTGCGATATATGGTTGTGAGCTAGGGGTCGTACCAATAGCTTAGGGATACCATACATCAAAGCGCGGCAACATCGGCGCTTCCGAGCAAGTTCAACACTTGGTAAACCGTGTGATTCGGTACAAAGTGCGCTGCGAACGCCCGTTCGCGGCGCTATGTACTCTGCACTTCGTTAAGAGAACTAGCCTGCTTCGCCTACGTCTTTCGGATCGGGCAGCTTGCCTCCTTCGCTGCCCTTGGCGGGTTCTGGCTCGTTCTTCAGTTCACTTTTCTGCTCATCGGAAAGACGCCGGTCAGCCACGTTCGGATCTTCGCTCGTCTGCTTCGGCGGCGTCTGCCGTTCGTTTTGCTCGCTCATGTGCGCTCCACGCGTTGGGTTCGATGGAGCATGTTGCACGCGGCGTGCCCAGGCTTCTAGCGTTACTCGTCGATGGTCCCGTGCACGCCTTGCTCGCCATGCTTCCAGTACGCCGAAGCCCGAATGCGCCGCTTGTCGAGACCGCGTTCGTTGCACAGCAACTGGCGCACTGCGCGCATGAGCGTGGCTTCGCCGGCGGCCCAGACGTATCCGTCGCCTTCGGGCAGATACGTGTAGCGCAAGGCGTGCAAGAGCGCGGCATGTGCATCGTCGCTGTCGCTGCGATAAATCCACTGCGCGAAGAGATCGGCACGCGTGTCGAGTTCGATATGCGCCGATAGGTCCGCCGCCTGAATCAGCGTGGCCGCGCGTGTACCGGCAGGCAATTCTTCGAGCCGCCGCGCGATGGCGGGCAGGGCGGTTTCATCGCCGATCAAGAGATGCCAGTCGAATTGCGCGGGAATGACGAACGAGCCACGCGGCCCGCCGATGCCGAGGTACTGCCCTGGCTTGGCTTGTGCCGCCCATGCGGTGGCCGGCCCGGCTTCGTGCATGGCGAACTCGAGGTCGAGCTCGCGCGCGGCGCGATCGAAGCGGCGCGGCGTGAAATCCCGCGCGACGGGGCGCGGCTTGTCTGGATCGAACACTGGACCATTCGGGCCTGCTTGCGGCACTACGGGCTTGTCCTCGCCCGGCAGCGGGAAAAACACCTTGACGTGGTCGTCGAACGAGGCGCTTTCGAAGTCGGCGAGATCGTCGCCTCGAAGCGTCACGCGCACCAAATGCGGGTTGAGCGTGGCAACCTGCGTGACTTGCAGCAAGCGAAACTTGAGCGCATGCCGCACGCGCGTGACTTCCAGTTCGGGACGGTGTTGCAGTGCGGATTCTGTCATCGTGTGTCGCTCCTTTACGCCTGCTTGGGCGCGGGATTCTGTTCGATCTCGGCGGTCGCGCGCGCCAGAATTTCGGCGATACGGCGTTGCTCGTCCGGCGATACATCGGTGCGCAAGACCAGCGCACGTTTCAGCGCTCGGCGCGCGGCGATCAGCTCGGGCGTCCAGCCGTTGTCGGCGGCGGCATCGTCGCTTTCCTCGCCGGCATAGGCGCGGCGCACGAGGTCCATCTTGCGGGCAAAGTGCGTGAGCTTCGCGAGCATCAGGTCGATGCGTTCGCGGTTCGCTTCCAGATAGTCGCGGCCCGCGTCGGACAGCGCGTAGCGCTTGCGGTTGCCTTCCACTTCGACAGTCGCGTAGCCGATTTCTTCCAGGTAGGTCAGCGCCGGATAGACCATGCCGGGGCTCGGGGCATAGAAACCGTTCGAACGGTCTTCGAGCGCCTTGATGAGTTCGTAACCGTGACGCGGCGCCTCGGCCAGCATGGCGAGCAGCAGCAGTTGCAGGTCGTCCGAGGAGAACTTGCGGCCGCGCGGCATGCCGTCTTCGCCGCCGAAGCCACCGCGTCCGCCACGGCCACCGAAGCCGCCGCCGAAGCCGCCGCCGAAGCGGTCGTCTCCGCCGCCACCTCCGCGTCCGTGCCGGCCGATCAGCCCCAGGCGGGAGAAGGCGAAACGCTCGACCCACTCGGGCGCGTTGCGAATGTCGAAGGGAAAATCGAAGCCAGCCGCGCGAGAACCCGCGTCGCGCCCGCGATGAAAACATTTGGATCGCATGAGATCACTCCTTAGATATCGTAAAACATATCTAAAGATATATATCGTAAGAGCGTCTGTCAAGCGACTATTTCACGATAAGCAACCGTCCGGCGATGCCACCTACAATTCTTCGATATTCACCCCTACCTAACACGCAGGAAACTCAGATGACTCACTTCCGCTCCGTCGCCCTTGAACACGCAAGCCGGTTGATCAATCACGGACCCACCGTGCTCGTCACGAGCGTTCATGGCGAACGTCGCGACGTGATGGCCGCGGCCTGGTCGATGCCGGTCGAATTCACGCCGCCGCGTATCGCCGTGGTCATCGACAAGAGCACTTACACGCGTGAACTCGCGATGGCGAGCGGCGTTTTCGGCGTCGTCATTCCGGGCGCGGCGGCTATCGACTTGACGTTTGCGGTCGGCTCGACGAGCGGACGCGAGATCGACAAGTTCAAGACTTTCGGGATCGAGACGATAAAAGGACCAGTGCTCGGTCTTCCGTTGATCGAGACGAACTGTGCGGCATGGCTGGAATGCCGGCTCATCAGCGAGCCGCATACGCAAGACGCCTATGACACGTGCTTCGCCGAAGTCGTGTCCGCTGCGGCCGACGAACGCATTTTCTCTAACGGTCATTGGAACGTGGATGACTCCAATGCGTCGCTGCATACCATCCATCATCTTGGCGCGGGCAAGTTCGTGCGCGGCTCATCCATGCAGCAAGCCAAGCCGCTCACGCGATAAAACTTGCCGCTTGTCGAGGCTGTCGTCGGTCGATCTGACTCGGCCTTGTACGCCTTTAGAGCGCATGTTCTAAGCGTGACTTAAAAGGTCTAAAGAATCTCTTTTCCCGGTCGTTAAGCAGTCGACGAACGCGAGGCACCGATGGTGCACTTGCGTCGCAAATAACAAGCACGCGATCCGTCACATGAACTCGGACGTGTGCGATAGGTGGGTGAGGACAGGTTTCATACAGTCACGGGCTTGCTGCGAAAGCAGCGCGCCGGTGTGACTGCCATGAAGGCCGCTCGCACCATCCGGGGAAAGGGGTGTGGTATGAAACAACGGTTTTCGGGTTTGCGATTCGTCGTTTATCTCGTGGGCTTCACGGGGCTATTGTGGCTGAGACTTTTGATCTCACCCGATGGCAAAAGCGGCGTGTTGGCCTTCTTCGCGTGCGTGGCCTCGCTCGCGGCGGCTTATCTGGTTTATTACGCGGCGTCGGAGGGTTACTTTCGCAACCTTGCCGGTGGCGTGGTGGTTTATCTTGCCATCGCGGCAGTGGTCGTGGCGTGTCCGCCATTCGTCTTGCTGCTTGCGTTCTGGTCGGTGACGAGCCTCTTCAAACAGCGCCGCGCGCTGCTCATGCATGCGCTTGCAAGCGTCATTTTATTCCTGCTCATCTTTCCGATGCCGCTCGCCGAGCGCCTTGGCATGCCTGAACTTGCGGGTGCGCCAGCGGGTCTCGCGTATCTGGTGTTTTCGCTTGCGTGGTCGGCGGTGGCGGCGCGCAGTCCGTTGAAGATCGGCCTCTTCAAGTTCGCGACGATGCTTGTGGCCCTGCCGCTCATTGGTACTTTCGTGTCGCTGGTTGGCGGCGGGATGCTGAATCGTCCGGAGCGGCGTGTGCGTAATTCGCTGGCACGTTCGCGACGGGCGATGCAGTTGGCTTTGCCTGCGCCCGAGGCTACAGCGGCTTCTTCCGCCTCGCGTGTGGCTTCGACCGATGCCGGATTGGCGTTGCCTGCCGCCTTGATCGCGGGGATCGCGGCTGAGGTGCTGATGCCGGTGGCTGTCGCGGCTGAGTAGGAGAGGTGTTTCGCCGATATGCTTGGTGGATGAGCGTATCGGCGGGGATGTTGGAGGCAGCTTGTCGGCACGCGGAAGGCAAAGCCGCGGCCCACTAAGCCTTCACCACCAACCTAGCCTCCAACCCACCCCCCTCACGCTCATGCAGCGTGAGCGTCGCATCCATCGCAAGCGTCAACTGACGCGCAATCGCGAGCCCCAGCCCGGTCCCTCCGGTCTGCCGGTTACGCGATCCTTCCAGCCGCACGAACGGCTCGAACACCGCTTCCAGCGACTCAGCCGGAATACCCGGTCCGCGATCCAGCACCACGATCGAAGCGCCTCCGTCCGGCAGTCCGCCGATCTCGATCTCCGCTGCTCCGGCGAACTTGAGCGCGTTATCCACGAGATTGCCGACGATCCGTCGCAACGCCTGCGGCCGCGTCACCATCGTGCCGCCGATACTTCCCTTGAGCGACACGACCTTGCCCGCATCGAGATAATCGTTGAGAAGGCTCTCGAATAGCGCGTCCGAATCGACACGGAGCGGCGCCTCGGTCGTGCCGTGCAACGTCCGTGCATAAGTCACGCCTTCCTTCACGAGCGTTTCCATCTCCTGCAAATCCTGCTGTAACCTGGCACCGGCAGGATTTTCATCCATCGTGTCGACGCGCAATCGCATGCGCGTAATCGGCGTCTGCAAGTCATGCGTGATGGCCGCGAGTATCTGCATGCGCTGGGTCATGTACATCGAGACGCGGTCTTGCATTGCGTTGAATGCCTTGGCCGCGCGCGTTACTTCGTCCGGACCGTGCTCGGGCAGACGCGTGGCCTTGAGGTCCGGACCGAGCGTGTCCGCGGCTTCGGCCAATTGCTTGAGCGGGCGCGTCGCGATACGCACCGCGAGCCAGCAACATGCCGCGAGCAGCACGAGTTGTCCTGCAAGCACGAGCGGCAGCCACGCGGACAGCGGCGTGCCGACCATCGGATGCATGTCGATGGTGAGCGGGCTGCCATCGGTGAGACGCAAGTGAACCTGCATGCGTTCGGCATCGCCGGGAACGGCATTGACCGTCAGCGGATAACGCTTGCCGATGCCATCCGCTATCGACTTCGCAAAGCGCTCGGAAAGCGCGGCATCGAGCGGCGTGCCGCTTTCGCCCAGCCCGAGGATGAATTGATAGCTGCGGCGCGCCAGTCGCGGCAGCCACTCGGCACGTTCGGCGGGCGGCAGATGATCGAGCAGCGCCACGGAACTCGTCACCTCGCGCTCGACGTAGCCGACCATCACGTTGGTCATCGACTGATCGCGCTCGGTCATCGTGATCCAGAACGACAGCGTCTGCGCAAGCGCGATACCCACGAACAGAATCACCGCGAGCCGCGCGAACAGCGTGCGCGGCCAGGGCAAAAACCGTGGCGGATGCGCGGTCAATGTCGTTGCACCGAGCGCGCTCATGACGATGCATCCAGCGGCGTGACCGCAGCGGAAAACACATAGCCTTCGTTGCGCAACGTCTTGATGTAGCGCGGCTCGCGCGCCTCGTCGCGCAGACGCTGACGCAAACGGCTCACCAGCAGATCGATGGAGCGGTCGAAGGCATCGGCCTGACGGCCTTGCGTCAGGTTGAGCAATTGATCGCGCGTAAGCACGCGTTGCGGATTGTCAAGGAACACGCGCAGCAGGCGATATTCCGCGCCCGACAGCGCCACCATGGTGCCTTCTGCATCGAGCAGATGGCGCGCGGTGGTGTCGAGCCGCCAGTCGCCGAAGCCCAGCATTTGCGCCGATTCGGTCACTTCCATTCCCGGCGGCAACATGCGTGTGCGACGCAGCACGGACCGGATGCGCGCGAGCAGTTCGCGCACGGCGAAGGGCTTGGGCAGGTAGTCGTCCGCACCCATTTCGAGGCCGAGAATGCGGTCGGCTTCCTCGTTGCGCGCGGTGAGCATGAGCACGGGCACCGCGCGGAACTTGCTCGCGCGCAATTCGCGGCACAACACGAGGCCGTCCTCGCCGGGCAGCATCAGGTCGAGCACGATCAAATCCGGCGCGCCCTGTTCGAGCGCCGCGCGCATCTGGCGTCCGTTGGCGGCGAGCGAAACGCGCATGCCATTCTTTTCGAGGTAGGTCGCGAGCAGCTCGCGGATACCGCGATCGTCATCGACGATCAGCACATGGTCGGTCGTTTCCATCGATAGCTCACGGCTTCTTGCGCTTGATCTGCACGCGGCCCGGGGTTATCGAGAGGCACTGCACCGGATGGGCCAGTTCGGTTGCGATACCGCCGAATAAAAACGCTGCGACGGCGAAGAACTGCTTCATTTTCAATCTCCCGCGTGATCGCTGTGTCTGCGTTATAGCGCAAAACGCGAGCGGTTTTGTATCGCAGTGTATCCGGACTTTCTCGCGACACATGCGGATTCACTCGCGGGTCTTGAACGGCGCTTCGTATCGCAATGTATCCGCGCTGCCTTCGATACAAAACATTGCTCACGCAACACACAGCGGATACGTCCGAACGTTTTAATGCTTCAACGACGGCATCAGCGGATTTCAAGCGTCGCCTCCCACCCACCAGTTAAGGAGTAGCACCATGAAGATTTCCATCGTTGCTTTCGCTCTCGTTGCAAGCGCCATGACGGGCATTGCTCACGCGGAGGTTCACACCACGTCGACGCAACCGCAGGTCGGCAAGACACGCGCGGAAGTGAAGCGCGAACTCGTGCAAGCGCAAAAGAACGGGCAGATCGCGGCGCTCGCGAATCTGTATCGCGGTAGCTGATCGGCACGCATTGTCTCAATCCATTTCGTGAGGTTCACCATGTTCAAGAAGCTCATCACCGCTGCAGTCGTCGTTGCTAGCGCCACTGCCGCGGGTTCCGTTTTCGCAAGCAGCGGATACGGTCTCGCGCCGCACGGTGACACGTCGGCCGGCGTGCGCGCATCGCAACGCGCTCAGCGTGTGCAGTCGATCAACGATAGCGGCATGCAGGGCTATGGCGGCATGCGCGATGTCCAGACGCAATCTGGCAGCGCATCGACGATCACGACTTTTCCGACGAGCGGCACGGGTTCGCTCTTCGCGCATCACTAACGCCTTGATCAACGCCTACCGAAGGAGATGAACACCATGACGCAACTCGACAAACTTCTCTACACCGGCAAGACACACGTGACCGGAGGCCGCGATGGCGCGGCGCGCAGTTCCGACGACCGGCTGAATGTCACGCTCACGCCGCCCGGCGCGCCTGGCGCGGGGACCAATCCCGAGCAATTGCTCGCAGCGGGATGGTCCGCATGCTTC
This sequence comes from Caballeronia sp. GACF4, assembly GCF_023631025.1. Lineage (NCBI taxonomy): Bacteria > Pseudomonadati > Pseudomonadota > Betaproteobacteria > Burkholderiales > Burkholderiaceae > Caballeronia > Caballeronia sp. GACF4. Next base: position 33,135 of record NZ_JALQDW010000025.1, on the reverse strand, counting down.
ATCGGCGCGATGGGCAAGGCCGCCGCGAAACTGCAAGTGAAATTGCCGGCCAATACCGCCGTCGATGCGGAGATCGATCTGGGTATGAATGGCGATGCGTACTTGCTGCGCGCGCGCCTGAACGTGAGCTTGCCGGGCATCGAACGTGATGCGGCGCAGGCGATCGTCGAGGGCGCGCATCAAACCTGTCCGTATTCAAAGGCGACGCGCGGAAATATCGATGTGACCATTACGGTAGTTTGAAGCCGCAAAAAACTAAGCGCAGCCGTGCAAAGTGCACTGGCTGCGCTTCTTTCTGCTGGCCGTTCAAAGCGGGAAAGCTCCCGCTCGCGATACTCGAGACTTACTTCTTTGCTTCGGCAAAGCGCCGCGCGACTTCCTTCCAGTCGATCACATTGAAGAATGCGGCGATGTATTCGGGCCGGCGATTCTCATACTTCAGATAATAGGCGTGCTCCCATACATCGAGACCGAGAACCGGCGTATTGCCCGAGCCGATTCCCGACATCAACGGGTTGTCCTGATTGCCCGTGCTTTCGACCGCGAGCTTGCCCTGCGGTGTCACGCTAAGCCACGCCCAGCCGCTGCCAAAGCGCGTGAGTGCGGCCTTGGTGAAAGCTTCCTTGAAGGCATCGAAGCCGCCGAGGTCGGTATCGATAGCTTGGGCTACTTCGCCTTCCGGCTTGCCGCCGCCTTGCGGAGACATGATGGTCCAGAAGAGGCTATGGTTCGCGTGGCCGCCGCCGTTATTGCGCACCGGGGTGCGGACCGCTTCGGGCAGTTTGTCGATCTGCGTGATCAGTTGCTCGACCGGCAAGTCCTTGTGCTCCGAACTCTCCAGCGCGGCATTCAGATTATTCACATAGGTCTGATGATGCTTTGTGTAATGCACTTCCATCGTGCGCGCGTCGATGTTCGGCTCGAGTGCATCGTAAGCGTAGGGCAGGGGAGGCAGGGAATAAGCCATTGCGAATCTCCTTTTTGACGATGAGAGGAATCAATGCCGGGCCGGGCCGCTGGCGGAAAGCGCCAGACTGGCGTTTTCGATGGTCCGGGCAATGAGGGAATGCGGCCCATGACGGGCGACGTGGCGGATCAGCGCCACGTGTGTTTCGCGGCTGTGACGCAAGGCGGCTTGCCGGATCGTGACCGGCCGCTCTGCGCTTACGGACAGCGCCAGAAGTGCTTCGTGCGCCTCGCAGCGCAACTGCGCGGCGGCGTCTTGATTGCCTTGTTCTGCGTAGTGATCGGCGAGGTTGTGATGCGAGACGACGAGCGCCGCGATACAGTCCTCGCCGCGTCCGGGCGGAGGTGCTTCGATGAGTCGACGCGCGATCTCAAGTGCGTGCTCGAAGGTCGAGCGTGCTGCCGTGGTCTGTTGTTCCGCTGCGGCTTTGATCGCTTGCCGCATGAGTGCTTCCCACACGGGAAGACTCGGGCTGTCTTGTGCCGATATGTCCACGGCTTGGAATTCGATTCGTTCGTGCATGGCGTAGGCTCCAGTTCCTGCGCCCTTTGCGTCGACGAAAAGCCTGCGTACTCGGGACAAACAATGATAACCAGTATCGAGGGAGTCTGCACGCGGGGGCTAAACCTCGCGTAAAGCGAAAGCTTGCAAGGTTGCCATGCGCGGATCGTAGAGCAACTAACCGTCTTCCTTCTGACCGTCGACGAATTGGCCCACCAGTAGCCTATTAGCGACTCCGCTTGCCAACATGATTTCCAAATAAAGACAGTGGCATGGTCAAGCCGTATCACTCAATGCATCCCGATGCGCCTGCGCAAACTCCGCCATGCTCTTGAACCGAAAGTCGATGCGAGGTTGCGCGCCTGGGTCCATCGTTGCGCCGAAGCCCAGCTGCCCGTGCCGTCGATAAATCCAGCATGACGTCAGCCCGATTTCGTTCGCGGGCTTGTGATCGTGAAACAGACTTTCCGCGACGTGAAGAATCTGCTCCTTGCGAATGCCTCGGCTTGCAAGCTTCTCCAGCAAATACTCGAAGTTACGTTGTGATGGCTTGTATGCGCCGACATCCTCGGCGGTGAAGATGCCGTCGAATTCCACCTGCAACTTCGCGTTGCTGAACGCAAAGCTTTCGTTATCGACGTTTGAGAGAATCACGAGCTTGAAATGCTGCTTCAGATAACGAAGCGCTTCGGCCGAATCCGCGAACGCAGGCCAGTTGCGGATGGACCGACCATACGCGACGCATTCTTCCTGCGTGTAAGAGAGTTTCCATTCCTCAGCCAGCCGCTTGTAAACGATGGCCAGCACCTCCTGATAGCGCTTGCCCGGCGTGTAGTGCTGCTGCGAAGACTCGTGACGCGCATGCGCTTCGAGTACCTGATCGCGCGTGGGCGGCGGAACCGCGCGTTCGAGCAATGGCCGCAAGCCTTCGAAAATGCCGGTTTCCCAGTCGATCAAGGTTCCGTAGCAGTCGAAGGTGAGCGTATCGAAATCGGTAAGATTCACTGCGGCTCCTTTTTGGCGTTGGTAACGAACACCCGGTATCTTGCCGCGGATTAGAATATGAGCGAATCACTCATTTTAAAATGATAAGGCCGCATGATGGCGCAAGCTCGCAACGCTCCCCGGCAAGACCGCTCGATAAGGACCATCGATTCCATCGTGGATGCCGCCGCGCGCCTGCTCGGTGAACGCGGCCAGCTTCTGACGACGAATGCGGTCGCAGAAGCGGCGGGCGTGAGCATCGGTTCGCTGTATCGATACTTTCCAGACAAGGGCGCGTTGATCGACGCCGTCCGCCAGCGTCATCGCAATGATCTGCTTCCCGTGCTGCAAGTCGGACGTGGGCAAGTCGCCGCGTTCGTCGACGGGATGATCGAGGTGCATCGCCGCAATCCTGCCGCGCAGCGTGTGCTGCTGGAAGACGGACGCTGCGAAGCCGAATGCAGACGAGCGTACGAAGCGCTCTTCGCGGCCTTGACGCGATGCTCCGCGGAGCACAGGCCCATTGGCGCTGAAGTGCTTGCGGGCGCGGTGGGCGGCGCGCTTGAGGAGGCAGCGCGCAACGAACGCTTGGCATCACCCGTGTTTCGATGGGAACTGATCGCGCTCGTCGAGGCTTACACGAGCAAGCCGCGCCCTGCAAAAGCAGTCATGATCGAGCGCGCACCGCAAACGTCGCGAGCAAACAAGCGTCAGCCGCGTGCCCATTTGCGCCTGCGTAAATCGCCGACGCAGCCGCGCTCGTCGGAGACTGTCGCCGCCATCGTGGAAGCCGCGGCTCAAGTGCTCGAAAGCGAAGGCTTCGAAGGCTTCAATACAAATGCAGTCGCCGCGCGTGCCGGCGTGAGCATCGGCTCGCTGTATCAGTACTTCCCGGGCAAGGACGCGCTGACCGTTGCGCTCATCCATCGTGAGACGCAACGCTTCTACGATGACGCAGCCATCGCGCTGGATAAGCGAAGCGGCAAGGCGGCGCTCGAATATCTCATCGGCGCGTCGGTGCGTCAGCAACTCGAGCGTCCGATGCTCGCGCGTCTGCTCGATATCGAGGAGAGCCGTCCGGCCTTGCGCGATGAGCTTGCCAAGGTGGACCTCGCGGGGCTGTTTGCTGCAATCGTAGCGAGAGCGGCTGCGAAGCATCCGCAACCGGAAATAGCGGCAGGCGACCTGTCGGCGATTATCCGAGGCATGACCGACGCGGCGGGCGAACGCGGGGAACGCGACCTCGAACGTCTGCAACGGCGCGTTCGCGCGGCGGTTTTCGGGTATCTCGCGCGCGAGAGCTGAACATGCGAATGTGAGCAAGCGCAAAGCAAGCACGGGCGTGCCAAGCCGCGACGAACCGCGCGATGCGGACTTCACGCCGCGCGCTTGGAGGCGCTCGATGCGAGTTGTCCAATGTGAGCTTTTACTTTTATTCTGACGTCGTCGAGCGAAACGGCATGGGCCTTCGCCATTAACAAATGAGAACGACGATGACAGAAACCATCAAGAGCATGAAGCTCAACCACCTGAGCTTTCCTTCACGCGATACTGCTGCAACCGCGAAATTCTTCGAACACTATCTGGGCTTCACCGTCTCAGGAAGCTGGGACAAGTCGTACATTTTGAAGCGTCCGGGCTTCGACGTGGTAATCGATCATGTCGAAAGCGATGACGTCACGTGGCCCCGGAATTTCCACGCGGGCTTCGAACTGCCCACTGTCGATGCGTTGCAGGAACTGCATGATCGCTTCAAGCAAGAGGGCGTTCAGATGGAAACGGCGGTCTTCAACAATGGCCGTGGCTCGCGCTTCTTTTGCCGCGCGCCGGGCGGTGTGATGTTCGAGTTGAATACGCGTTCGGACGCCGCACCGGAGTTTCGCGGCACGTTCGACGAGTAAGCATCGAGCGTAGATTGCGAAATCCGCATTGCCCCGTGAAAGGCAATGCGGCTTGTGTCGTTTCGCGAGACGCCTCGCGGCGTAGTGCGAGTTACTGCGAAAGCACGACTTGCGCGATGATCCCCGAAGCAACGGCGACGAGCAGATAGTCGCCACCGACGCCTACCCACTGATAGCCGCGCGGCGGCTGACGCAGGCCGTGTTCATGGTAGTTATCGACGACGTATTGATGGTCACGATAGTCTTGCGACAGATGCTGACCTTTCTGCCAGTCTGAATGGCGTGGGCCGTTGTCCGCATGCTCGGGCGGGCGCGGTGCGTCATGTCCGTAATTAGCAGGGCCGTGTCCTGGTTGGCCAGGACCGCCATGATTTTGCGGGCCGCCGTGATTTTGTCCCGGACCGCCGCCATGGTTCTGATCCGGACCGCCGGGGCCTTGCTGCGCAAAGGAAGCGCCGGCGGCAAGACTCAAGGTCGCGCACAACAGCGCGGCAACGATTCGATTCTGCTTCATGTTGATTCTCCAATCGAGTGAGAGGTTCGCGTGCATCGCCTGATGCGTGCGCTGCGAATCGATGAGCGGACTTTACTCAAAGCCGAAAGGAAACGGGGTGAGCAGATGTAAGCGTCGCTTACGTATCATTACGGCGAGGGGGGAGCAGACACGCGAAGGATACAGATCGCGGCACGTACCGCCTGGCCGGGTACTTCGGCATCTGTCGGTACACTTGAAAGGCAGGCCGCGTGGACTGCATGACCGCAATGAAGCTGTCCAACGGATGGAACGACATGCAGACCTATTATCTTGCCATCGATGTCGGGACGGGCAGCGTGCGAGCCGCACTCGTCGATGCGCGTGGCGTGGTGCGCAGCATCGCCGCACATGAGCACGAGCAAATCGTGCCGCGTTACGGCTGGTCTGAGCAACGCCCAGCGGACTGGTGGGAAGGCGCCGCGCGCTCGATACGCGAAGTGCTCGACGACGTTCCGGATGCAGCTTCCCATGTCGTCGCGATATGCGCATGCGGCCAAATGCACGGCACGGTGCTGATCGACGCCGATGGTCAACTCACACGCGATACCGCGCCGCTCTGGAACGACAAGCGCACCTTCGCACAGGTCGCGGCGTTCCGCGCGCGCCACGCAAGCGCCTCGTATCTCGCGAAGACCGCGAACCCCGCGACACCCGCGTGGCCCGGTTTCAAGCTGCAATGGATCAAGGAGCACGACCCGTCGGCTTATGAACGCGCGAGCACGGTGTTCATGCCGAAGGACTACGTGAACTTCAAACTCACGGGCGAACGTGCGTGCGACTGGAGCGATGCATCGACGAGCTTCATGATGGACCCGCGCACGCGCGAGTGGTCGCAAGACATGCTGACCTTGCTCGGGCTCGATGCCGCGAAGCTCGCGCCGATTCGTGCGCCGCTCGACATACTCGGCGGCGTGACGCACGAAGCGGCCGCCGCAACCGGTTTGCGCGCGGGTACGCCGGTGCTGGTTGGCGGCGCGGATTATCCGGTGTCCGTGCTCGGCTCGGGCGTGTTCGAGCCGGGGCTGGCATCGGATATCACGGGCACATCGTCGATCATCACGATCATCGCCGACACACCGATGCTGCATCCCGAAGTGTCGAATCTGGCGACTTGCGAAGGGCTGTGGGGACGCTTCATGTTGCTCGATTCGGGCGGCGATGCCATGCGCTGGGCGCGTCGCGCGTTCCACGAAAACGCGCTGTCCTACGACGATGTCGCTGCCAAGGCCGCAAGCGCGCCGGTGGGTTCGGAAGGCTTGTTCTTTCTGCCGTATCTCACGGGCGAGCGTCTCGGCGAGCATGCCAATTCGCGTGCACAGTTCTTCGGCATTGCGGCGAGTCACGGGCTCGCCCATCTGCATCGCGCGGTGCTCGAAGGCGTTGCATTTGGCGTGCGTCGGCATATCGCGCTCATCCAGCCCGAAGGCGTGGGTGTCGAGCGGCTCGTTGCGGCAAGCGGCGGCGCGAAGGCGTCGCTTTGGCTCGATATCAAGGCCAGCATGTACCGCACGCCCATTCTCGTGCCGGCGCAAGTGGAATGCGGCGTGATAGGCTGCGCCATTCTTGCTGCAACCGCGCATGGCCAGTTCGTACGTCTCGCCGACGCCGTGCGCGCCTTCGTGCAGTTCGAGCGCGAAGTGCAGCCCGACCCGCGTGCGAGCGATACCTATGACCGCATGATGCCGATTTTCGAGCGCCTTTATGTGCACTCGCAGCAGTTTTACGACGATCTCGACCGACTCTTTCCAGACAACCCAACCTCTACATGACGAATCAGACTTCCATCAAGGCTGTCCTTTGGGACATGGACGGCACGCTCGCCGAAAGCGAACCGCTTCATTTGAGCACGCTGGTTGCGGTGCTTGCGCATCACGGCATCGAAGCGGGCGACGAATTGCATCCGCTGATCTTCGGTAAGACAGGGCGCGAAGTGCACGCGCTGTGTAGCGAACGCTTTGGCATCGAGACGGACTTCGCGGACTGGTCCGCGTTTCGCGCACGGCATTATCTCAAAGGCGCGCCTCGGCTCGTGCCGCGTCCTGGCGCGCTCGAGGTGTATCGCGCGGTGAAGCGGGCGGGCATAACGCAAGGAATCGTGTCCAATTCGTCGCGCATGTTGCTTGAAGCGAACTTGCGAGCACTGGGCATCGAGGAACCGCAACTCGTGAGCGTCAGTGTGAACGACGTGCGCAATGGCAAGCCGAGCGCCGAGCCGTACGAACGCGCGGCGTGGCTCATGCGTCTCGAGCCGGAGGAAGTGGTCGTCGTGGAAGACAGTCCCACTGGGGCGCGCGCGGCGATCGCGGCGAACATGCGCGTGCTGGCCTGGCCTTTCGACGATACTGGCGCCGCGCTTTTTTCGAACGATGCGCAAATCGTCCGCTCCGCCGAGGAGCTTGCCAAGGCGCTGGGCGTAAACCTGGCCTAAGCAAGAAGGTGCCGGTGTTTTCAGGTGCGCCGCTTGCTAAAGCGAGATGGCAATCGGTGCATGCCTTCATTAAGCGAGCATGATTCTATGCAAAGCACGCGCTTAATGACGCGCTAATATGAATGGCTGCACATGGAACGTGCCTCGTTCGCATAAGGCGCCGCGCGCTGCGAACGGACGCTCGGAAAAGAAGGAGACACCATGCTTACGCTCTATCATCGAGGTGTGGCGCTACAGCCGTCCGCAGGTCGAAGCGGCAAGCTGTTCGTATCGCGCGTATCGATTCTGGAAGAAGACGGCGAGGAGACGGTACTGCGCGAGTTGGGCGCATTTCCCAGCCGCGACGCGGCGCTGCAGTTTGCGCTTACATGCGGCACCGCTTTCGTCGATGGTGAACCACTGCCTATTGCGCCACAATCCGTCGTGCGTGACGAGGAATCGAAAAACGCCGGTCTTTGAAGACCGGCGTTTTTTTGCTTCAGGGTGTGAGTACCACCTTGATGCAACCGTCCTCCTTGTCGCGGAAGGTCTTGTACATTTCCGGTCCTTCCGCAAGCGAGACGCGGTGCGTGATGACGAACGAGGGGTCGATCTGACCTTCCTGAATGCGGCTGAGCAGGTCGTCGGTCCAGCGGGCCACGTGCGTCTGACCCATGCGCCAGGTGAGGCCCTTGTTCATCGAGGCGCCAAAGGGAATCTTGTCGATCAGTCCACCATAGACGCCCGGTACCGACAGAATGCCTGCGGGACGGCACACGTAGATCATCTCGCGCAACACGTGCGGCCGGTCCGACTCGAGCATGACCGCCTGCTTGGCGCGATCGTAAAGCGAGTCGAACGAGCCCGTGGCGTGCGACTCCATGCCAACGGCATCGATACACTTTTCCGGGCCTTTGCCTTGCGTGAGATCGGCGAGGCGCTCGACCACGCTCTCTTCCTTGAAGTTGATGGTGGTGGCGCCAGTGACGCGCGCCATTGCAAGGCGTTCAGGCACGCAGTCGATTACGACGACATGCTTTGCACCAAGCAGAAACGCGCTGCGAATCGCCATTTGTCCCACCGGTCCCGCGCCCCAGATCGCCACGGTGTCCGTTGGCTCGATATCGCAGTTGATCGCCGCTTGCCAGCCTGTCGGGAAGATGTCGCCGAGGAAAAGCACTTGTTCGTCTGAAAGGCCATCGGGAATCTTCACGTGCGTTTTATCGGCGAAAGGTATGCGTACGTACTCGGCCTGGCCGCCGGCATAGCCGCCCGTCAAATGCGTGTAGCCAAAGAGACCCGCCGTGGTGTGTCCGAAAACCTTGTCGGCCGTGCTCTTGTTGCGATTACTGCGCTCGCACACGGAGAAATTACCGCGCTTGCATTGATCGCATTCGCCGCAAAAGATGGTGAACGGTACGACTATGCGGTCGCCGACCTTGAGCGCCGCGTTTTCAGCGCCGACTTCGACCACTTCGCCCATGAACTCGTGGCCCATGATGTCGCCGGATTCCATGCCCGGCATGAATCCATCGAACAGATGCAGGTCCGAGCCGCAAATGGCGCAACTCGACACCTTGATGATCGCGTCGCGCGGATGTTCGATCTGCGGGTCCGGTACCGTGTCGTAGCGAATGTCCTTCTTGCCGTGCCAGGTAAGCGCTTTCATTGGAAGTATCCTTGTCCTTGAGAGTGAACTGTCGACGAAGCCTTACTTGTTGGTTGGCTCGCCGGGATCTTCGATGCCCTTTTCCATATTGTCCTTCTGGTCACCGTAGTCCTTTTGATTCGCACCGTTCGTTATCTCGACGTCACCCTTCAGCTTGCGATCTTCGTTGCCGGTGAGTGTGCCGATGGCCGTGTCGGTCCAGCCCTTTATTTGTTCCTTGATGCCTTCTTTCTGATCCTTGTTCATTGCGTTCTCCGTGCCATGTATCGGAAGCCTAAGAATCTCTGCGCCAATCGTTGGCGTCGATACAGTTCAGCAACGCGTGTGCCTTCGCGCGTGTACACATTGCGCGAGCGCTCCGGCCGACATGCGGCACTACGATTGCTGCGAGAAAGAAGTGCGCTTCATGGTTCGACATCGCGCATCGAATCCACGCCTGATCTGTGCGTCCGGATGTGATTCGTCTGTTTATCCATCCGATCACTTAAACGCAACTATCAGGAGCAACAAGATGAACACGCCCGCCGAAACCCCCATGACCGATGATCCGAAAAGCGACGACGAAGGCGAATCCGGCACGGACGATGCGCTCACCACGGATGTATCGGAAACCGACGATGAAGGAACGACTGTCCGCGAAGCGGAAGTAGACCCGGACGATCTGACGGAAATCGAGCCGGAAGGAGACGATAAATCTTGATGTAAAGCGGTGTGGGCGGCGCGGTCTGAATGGCCCGCGCCGCTTATTGTGTGTCTGATCAGCCGAGCGCCTGACTGGCCGCCGCCGCACGTCCGCGCAGCCAATTGATGCTCGCAAAAAGCAGCACGGCGAAGACGATCAGCATGGTCGCGACCGCAAGTATTGAAGGGTCGATCGAATCGCGGATGCCGCTCCACATCTGACGCGGCACGGTCTTCTGATCCGGCCCGCCGATGAATAGAATCACGATGACTTCATCGAATGAAGTGGCAAAGGCAAACACGCTGCCTGTGGCGACTGCAGGCATGATCAGCGGTAACGTCACACGCCTGAACGTGATCCATGGCGCCGCGCCAAGACCGGACGCCGCGCGCAGCAGGCTCTGATCGAACGACAGCAGCGAAGCCGTCACGGTGATGACCACGAAGGGCGTACCAAGCGCCGCATGCGCGAGCACGACGCCCGGATACGAGTTCACGAGACCGAGCGGCGCGAAGATTAGATAGAAGCCCGCAGCCACGACGACGATGGGTACGATCATCGGCGAAATGATAATGGGCATGATGAGCGAGCGCCACGGAAATTGCGCGCGGCTCAGGCCCAACGCGGCCAGCGTGCCGAGACATGTCGCGATCAACGTCGACGCCGCGCCAATCCCGATGCTGTTCAATAGCGAGCGCTGCCAGTCCGCGCTCGTCAACGCCTGCTCGTACCAGCGCATTGAAAAGCCCTGCATCGGATATGAAAAGTACGAACCCGAATTGAACGAGAGCGGAATGATCGCGAGGATGGGCGCGATCAGAAAGAACAAGACGATCGCCGTATGCACGCGCACCCAGCGATTCGCCACGCGTTCGGTCAGCACGGTATTGCGTTGATCTTGCATGTCGTCGAGTCCGTGTCGTTCAACCGAAACGCAGCCGGTCGATGCCGACTATGCGGTTGAAGAGGAAATAGAAGACCGCCGTGAAGATCACGAGGTACGCCGACAGCGCGCCCGCGAGTCCCCAGTTGAGCTGCGTGTTGGTCTGAATGGCGATGAGCTGGCTGATCATTTCATCGCCCGCGCCGCCGAGTAGCGCAGGCGTGATGTAGTAGCCGAGCGCCAGCACGAACACGAGGAAGCATCCCGCGCCCACGCCCGGCAGCGTCTGCGGCACATAGACCCGCATGAACGCAGTGAACGGATGCGCGCCCAGCGACTTCGCTGCACGCATATAAACGGGCGATACGCTTTTCATCACCGAGAAGATGGCGAGGATCATATAAGGCAGCAGCACGTGCGTCATGCCGATCAGCACGCCCGCGCGATTGAAGATGAGCGGCACGGGATGCGACGCAAGGCCCAGCCCCATGAGCAGGCTGTTGATGACGCCGCCCGGTTGCAGCAGCACATACCAGGCGGTCGTGCGCACGAGAAGCGAGGTCCAGAACGGCACGATCACAAACAGCATGAGACGGTTGCTGCTCTTAGCGGGCAGATTGGCGAGCAACCACGCAACGGGGTAACCGAGCACGAGACACATGAGCGTGACGGTTGCGCTGATAGAGATGGTACGCACGAACGCCTCGCGAAACACCGATGAATCGGCCGGCATGGACGCGATGTTGCCTTGCGGTGTCACTTGCGCATCGACGGCTGCGAGCAGATAGTCGGGCGTGGGCGATGCCGCGGCGCGTTTGAGCAAGCGCCAGATTTCCGGTGAATTCCAGCGCTCGTCGGTTTCGATGAGCGCGGGTTTCCATGCGGGTGGTGCATCGGCGGGCAGGCTGCGTGCGGTACGCATCAACAGGCTGCGAAACTCCGCTTGCGCGAAGTTCAGACGGCGCGCCACGGTGCCGAGCTGACCGCTTTGCTGGGCTTCCTTGAGGCCGGCGGCCAGCAATGCGAAGGTGCGTTCGTCGGGCAAGCCGTGGCCGTCCCACGCATCGAGCGCGCGCGTGAGGGCGGGCATGCTGTCGGGGACTTCGCGATTCTGCACGCTGCGCGCGAGCAGTAGCGCAATCGGCGCGATAAAGGTGGACAACAGAAACACGATCAGCGGCAACGCAAGCAACAGCGCTTGCAACGATGCACGGCGACGCGCCTTCTGATAAGACGCGTGGCCGTCGGCGCTTCTAGGAGAGCCCGATGGCGCGGCCTTTGCGGATACGGACATGTTGGTGGTCGCGGTCAAGTCGGGCTCTCTTCGGATCATGTTTCGCGTGAAGCGGACAGCGTCGATACCTTGCTGTCTTACTGCGTCAGCCACACCTGAAAGCGCTTGTTGATCTGATCGGCATTGTCGGCCCAGAAATTCGCGTTGATCTGCACGGCGCGCTTGAAGTTGGCAGGCGAGGTCGGCAGGTCGGCAAGACGCTGCTTGTCCACCAGTTCTATAGCGTCCTTGCGCGGCGGCGCATAAGCGATGTACTTCGTAAGATCCGCATACGCCTTCGGCTGCGATGCCGAGATGATGAACTTGGCCGCCGTGTTCGCGTTCTTCGCGCCCGTCGGAATGCCCCACCATTCGAAGTCGTACACCTGCGCGTCCCACACGGCCTTGAAGGGCTTGTTGTCCTTCTTCGCTGCATCGTCGATACGGCCGTTGTAGACCTGTGTCATCGCCACTGCGCCGTCGGCGAGCAATTGCGGCGCCTGCGCACCCGACTCCCACCACACGATGTTCTTCTTGATGGTGTCGAGTTTCTTGAATGCGCGATCCACGCCAGCTGGCGTGCCAAGCACCTTGTAGACATCCTTGGGATCGACGCCGTCGGCGATCAACGCCCATTCCATCGTCACCTTTGGCGACTTGCGCAGGCCGCGCTTGCCGGGAAACTTCTGCAAGTCGAAGAAGTCGTTGACGCTGGTCGGCGCGGTCTTCAACTTGCTCGCATCGTAGGCGTAGACGGTGGACCACACCATGCTCGCCACTGCGCAATCGAGGATGGAGCCGGGAATGAAGTCGCTCGTCTTGCCGAGCGTCTTCTTGTCGAACTTCATGAGAAGACCTTCGTCGCAAGCGGTGATCGCGTCGTTGGTTTCGAGGTCGATCAGGTCCCACGTCGTGTTCTTCGCCTGTTCCATCGCGGAGAGCTTGGCCAAGCCGCCATCATACGATTCCGTCGAGAAGCCGACGCCCGTGGCTTGCGTAAAGGGCTCGAAATAAGCCTTCTTCGCAGCGGCTTCATAAGCGCCGCCGAACGTCACGACCGAAAGTGTCTCTGCAGCCTGAACGGTGATGCTGGAAAACGCGCATAACGCGAGTGCCGCGCATTGAGTTTTGATAAAAGTGCGCATGTCAGTTGGCTCCTGCTGTAGCGGGCGTGGTGATTGAAGTTGACGACGGTGTGGAAGAAAGAGGTGTGGACACGCTTCTGGACGCGCTCATCGCAAGTATCTTGCAGTCGTCGTGGCGCCAGGCGACATCGACCGTGCTGCCATCCGCGGGCAAGGCGTGACGCTGAGTGTTCGGCAGCTTGACGACGAGGTTGTCGCGCGTGCCGAGCTTCAGGTGCACGCGATGATGATCGCCGCAATACACGAGTTCTTCGACTCGGGCGCGCACCACGTTGCTGTGTTCGTCGACATGCGAACCTTCCGCGCTCGGAATGTGGGCGCGTTCGGGGCGCAGCGCGAGCATGGCTTCGTCGCCTTCGGTGAGGCCGGGTTCGCATCGTCCACGAATGATGTTGCCGTCCGCGAGGGCCAGGGTCGCCCATTCGTCGCTCGCACTGGCCACGCGGCCAATGAGGCCGTTGTTCTCGCCCACGAAGTTCGCGACGAAAGCGTTCTGTGCGTTCTCATAGAGTTCGCCGGGCGTGGCGGCTTGCTGAATACGGCCATCGGAAAACACGGCGACGCGGTCCGACATGGTCAGCGCTTCGGCCTGATCGTGCGTGACATAGACGATGGTGAGCGACAACTCGCGATGCAGCCGCATGATCTCGTATTGCATGGTTTCGCGCAGACGCTTGTCGAGTGCGCCGAGCGGTTCGTCCATGAGCACGACGCTCGGTTCGAAGACGAGCGCGCGCGCGAGCGCCACGCGCTGTTGCTGACCACCGGAAAGCTGCGAAGGACGCCGGTTCGCGAGATGCGGCAGTTCGATCATTTCGAGCGCGCGCTTGACACGCGCCTTCTGATCGGCGCGGCTCACGTGGCGCACGGAAAGCGGGAACGCGACGTTCTCTGCAATCGTCAGATGCGGAAAGAGCGCGTAGTTCTGAAACACCATGCCGATATCGCGCAGATGCGGCGGCTTGTCGTCGAGACGTTTGCCATCGAGACGAATCTCGCCTTGCGTGGGAGATTCGAATCCCGCGAGCATCATGAGCGTGGTCGTTTTGCCTGAGCCCGATGGCCCGAGCAGCGACAGGAATTCTCCCTTGCGCACGTCGAGATTCAAGTCTTCGACGACATAATGCACGCCGTCATAAGACTTGCTCACGCCCGTGAACGAGATGAAGGAAGCGTCAGGCATCGTTCGGTCCTGTCCGTTTGCAGTGTTCAATGCGCGCCAACCTTGCTGGCGAGATAGCGCGCGAAGTCATAGTTGGGCCGTTCGAGATGGCTGAGATGGCCGGGCTTTGCAAGCGGCGCATGCACGCCACGAAAAACCGCTTCGACGCCGCGCTTGTCTTCCGCGTTGACTTCATCGAGCAAGGTCTTGAGGGAGGCCATATGCGCATTCGCTTCTGGGTCGGCGATGAACTCGGGCGCAAGACCGCCGCCGAAACGAATATGCACGCGGCCAACGCCTTGCGGTTGCAGCACGAGATACCAGAAATAGCCAGGTGTGAGCGTGACGAGATGCGTCGGATAGATCGCCAGCAGCGCCGTGGTCTTGCGCCAGTGTCCCGTAAGCCGCGCGTTGTCCGGATGCGCGTTACCAATGGGCAGAGACGCTTCCTTCGTGATCCAGTGGTAGTTGAATGCGGGAAAGCCGGGCGGGCATTCCATCTCTTCAAGACGTGAATGCGGTCCTACTGTCGCGCGATGCAGCATGGGCAGGTGATAGCTCTCCATGAAGTTTTCAGCGAGGATCTTCCAGTTGGTGTCCCACACGTGCTCTTCATAGAAAGTTTCGATGTAGTGTTCCATGCCGTAGGCATCGATGAGCCCGCTCAAATCGGCAAGCTGTTCACTGACCGGCCGCGCTTGATCGTCGAGCGTTACATAGATCCAGCCTTGCCATTCTTCACAACGCACGGCGGGCAACTTATAGCTTTCCTTGCAGAAACCTTCTTGACGGTCCATCAGGGGTGCGCCTTGCAACGCGCCATCCAGCGAGTAATTCCATGCATGATATGGACACACGATCCTGCGCACGTTGCCGCGCCCTTCGAGCAAAACCGACATGCGATGCAGGCAGACGTTGGACATCGCCTTGAGTTGCATCTGCTCATCGCGCAACACCACGATAGGCTGTGCGCCAATGCGCGCCGTCAGGTAGTCGCCCGGCATCTTCAAGGCGCTTGCGCGGCCAACGCATTGCCATTCGTGTTCGAAGATGTCGCGCTCTTCGAGCGACAAGAAATCGGCGGAGGTGTAGACGCCAGGCGGCATGGCATGCGCGTCGTTGAACGATCGTTCGCAACCGGCGCGCAACTCATCGACGAGTGCCGTGATCGGGATCGTTCTTGCCTGGCTGGTCATGAAAGACTCCTTGAATCTATTTCCTTATAAGCGCGCCAGCGTAGAGTCGGCAAGGCGTTGCGCTCGCATGGCAACAAATTTATCAAGCCAAATTACCAGCCAAAATATTGTTTTCGGATACAAAGCAGAGCTTTTGCCTATGTAGCGTTCCTGGCTTTGGCGTTTCTTAGGCGTCTAGATGCAGCCGCCGGATATAGTTCTCACAAAACGAGGCGAAGCGTTGCACCACTTGGCGCGGCTTCATGGTGCGCGATTGCGCAATGCCTAGCGTCGTTGCGTTGACGTTGTCCTTGAAGCGCTTAATCACGAAGTCTTCACCATCTACGGTGCGATTCGATTTGAGCGGAAAATTGAGGATGCTATAGCCTAAGCCGTTAGCCACCATGCCGCGCACGACTTCAGGCTGCGACGACCGAAATGCGGGAACCGGCCGGTTGCCGACGGCATCGAAAAGGGCCGCGAAATACTCTCGGCTATGCGGTAAATCCAGCATCACGTAAGGCTCCGCTTCGAGATCCGCTAATGAGACCTTGCGCGCGCGGGCTAGCCGGTGCGTCTTCGGCAAGATGACATAAGGCGGCAGAGAAAGCAGTGGCGTAAATGCGATGTCCTCGGTCAAATCCAGGCTATAGGTCAGCGCAATATCGAGCGAGCCGTCGTGCAAGCCTCTTAGCAGGCCATCCTGATGCGCCTCGACGGTCCTAAAGGAAATCCCTGCATGCTCGCCGGTAAAGCGGCTTATGAGCCCCGGCATGAGCGGCGGCGCAAGTGAAACGAGGCAGCCGAGTGCGATCGAGCCCGTCATGCCGCCATCCATTTCCTTAGCGGCCATTTGCAATTCTTCGGCTATTTTTAGCAGGTTGCGCGCTTGCCCCAAAAGGTCTCGGCCTGCTTGCGTAAGCGACAATCCCGCCGCGTGATGCCGTATGAAAAGCTGCACGCCAAAGGATATTTCGAGGTCCGCGAGCGCGGTGGAGATCGACGGCTGCGAAATGTGCAGGCGCCGTGCGGCGGCTGTAAAAGACAGCACTTCCGCCGTTACGACGAAGTAGCGCAATTGCCGAAGCGAGTAGCGCAAAGGGTGGTTTTCCATCGGAAACGCTCCGCCTCTAAACGGTTGACCGGCCGAATTGTGGCTTCGCCAAAAAGGATTGCATAGCCAAAACCGATGCTAAGCATTTTTTAAATATATTTTTAGAATTCTGCGCTCAAGCGTAAATTTGGGCTTCATTGGCAGAACGCCAGCCACGCACGACTGCACGTATTTCAAGGACGCTGACTTCGCCGGACACTTCCGCGAAGTAAAGCCATATCGAAGGACATAGCCATGACAGTGGAAATAACCTCAATCGACACGCTCGTCGTTGGCGCCGGTCAGGCCGGCGTGGCGATGAGCGAGCATCTGAGCAAGCTCGGCGTGCCGCACCTCGTTCTTGAACGCGACCGCATTGCGGAACGCTGGCGCACGGGACGTTGGGACTCGCTCGTGGCGAACGGTCCGGCGTGGCACGATCGTTTCCCCAATCTCGAGTTCGATGAAGTCGATCCCGATGGCTTTGCCAATAAAGATCAGGTCGCCGATTACTTCGTCACCTACGCCGAAAAGTTCGATGCACCCATTCGCACGGGCGTCGAAGTCAAGAAGGTGGTTCGCAATGTCGGGCGGCAAGGCTTCACCGTCGAAACATCGGAAGGCGTGATCGAAGCGAGCCGTGTAGTCGTCGCTACTGGTCCGTTCCAGAAGCCGGTCATCCCGGCTATCGCCCCGAAGGACGAACGTCTTACGCAGCTTCATTCGGCTGATTATCGGAATCCTGAGCAATTGCCGGAAGGCGCGGTGCTCGTGGTCGGCGCGGGATCGTCAGGCGTGCAGATTGCGGATGAACTAATGCGCGCCGGTAGGAAGGTGTATTTGTCGGTCGGCCCGCATGACCGTCCGCCGCGCGCGTATCGTGGCCGTGATTTTTGCTGGTGGCTGGGCGTGCTCGGCGAGTGGGATGCGGAAGTCATGCGGCCGGGCAAGGAGCACGTCACGATTGCAGTGAGTGGCGCGCGCGGTGGACAAACAGTCGATTTCCGCCGTCTCGCGCATCAGGGCATGAACCTCGTCGGTCTCACGAAGTCATTCGAGAATGGCATTGCAACGTTTCAGCCAGACCTCACGACCAACATCAACAACGGCGACGACAACTACTTGTCTTTGCTGAGCGCCGCAGACGCGTATGTGGCGCGCAATGGTATCGATCTGCCGGACGAGCCCGAGGCACGCATCATTCCGTCCGATCCGGAATGCATGAAGCAACCTGTTCTCGAACTGAACCTTGCCGATGCTGGCGTGAGTTCGATCATCTGGGCAACCGGCTACGCCGTCGACTTCAGCTGGCTCGATGTCAACGCCTTCGACGATAAAGGCAAGCCCAAGCATCAGCGCGGCGTTTCCAAGGAGCCCGGCGTTTATTTCCTTGGCTTGCCCTGGCTTTCGCGGCGCGGCTCCGCTTTCATCTGGGGCGTCTGGCACGATGCAAAACATATTGCCGATCATATCGTCACGCAGCGCAAGTATCTCGCGTATCACGATGCGTCGCGCCGTCATGCCGGCCAAGCCGCGACATTCAGCGATCCGCGCGTGCACAAGGTCAGCGAGATGGGCGTGAACTGACGATCGCCCAAGACGCCGCATTCACTATTCAATCATTCTCAGCTTCGAGGTGCATCGATGAGCCAACCTACGCATACGCGTATCCGCATGTTCAACACGAAGGATACGTACCCGAACCAGACGCTCGATAACGATCTTTGCCAGGCCGTGCGCGCCGGCAACACGGTCTATGTGCGTGGTCAGGTGGGAACGGATTTCGAAGGCAATCTGGTGGGTCTCGGCGATGCACGCGCGCAAGCCGAGCAGGCGATGAAGAATCTCAAGCAGTTGCTCGAAGAGGCGGGCAGCGACATGAGCCATATCGTCAAGACGACCACGTATCTGATCGATCCGCGTTATCGCGAGCCGGTGTACCAGGAAGTCGGCAAGTGGCTCAAGGGCGTGTTTCCCATTTCGACGGGGCTGGTGGTGAGCGCGTTGGGACAGCCGGAATGGCTGATGGAAATCGATGTGATCGCGGTCATTCCTGAAGGTTGGAAGCCCGCCTAAGTCGAGGAGCCTTGCATGACATTCTCCGTGATCGGACGTTGCCAGGAAACCGGCCAGCTTGGCATTGCAATCAGTTCGTCGAGTATCGCCGTGGGCGCGCGATGTCCGTGGGCACGCGGCGGCGTGGGCGCGGTGGCCACGCAGAACGTGACTTTGCCCGCACTTGGGCCGCAGATCCTCGACCTCATCGACACTGCGCAACTCGATCCTCAGGCGGCGCTCGACCGTGCGCTCGATGCGAACGCGTACAGCGAATATCGGCAAGTAACGGTCATCGACGCTCATGGCCGCACCGCGCTTTTTAGCGGCAAGGAAGCGCTTGGCCTGCATCACGCGGTGGCTGGAGATCAATGCGTCGCCGCAGGCAACATGCTTGCGAGCCTCGGCGTGATCGAAGCCATGATTCCCGCGTTCGAAAACACAAAAGGCATGCTGGCGGATCGTTTGCTCGCTGCGATGCAGGCGGCGATGACCGCAGGCGGCGAAGCCGGGCCGGTGCATTCCGCAGCGCTCAAGATCGTGAGCGATCTGAGTTGGCCTATCGTCGATCTGCGCGTCGATTGGGCCGACGCCGACCCCATCGGCCAGCTCGATGGTCTGTGGCAGGCTTATCGGCCGCAAATGCAGGACTACGTGACCCGTGCGCTGAACCCGACAGCGGCGCCTAGCTATGGAGTGCCGGGCAATGAGTGAGATGTCGAGCCGCGACGTGCTCGAACGGCTGATCGGCTTTGCAACCGTCAGCCGCGATTCGAACCTGAAACTCATCGAGTTCGTTCGCGACACCCTTGCGAATCTCGGCGTCGAGAGCGAACTGTTTTATAACGCCGAGCGGACGAAGGCGAATCTGTTTGCGACGATCGGTCCGCGTGACAGGGGCGGCATCGTGCTATCCGGTCATACCGATGTCGTGCCCGTCGATGGCCAAGCCTGGACGCTCGATCCCTTTCGGCTTACCGAGAAGGAAGGGCGCTTATATGGCCGCGGCACGGCGGATATGAAGGGGTTTATCGCCTCGGTGCTGGCGTCGGTGCCTACGTTTCTTGAGAAATCGCTATTCATGCCCGTACACCTTGCCTTCTCTTACGACGAGGAAGTCGGTTGCCTTGGGGTGCGGCCCATGTTGGAGCAACTGGCAAGGCGCCCACAGAAGCCCGTTTTGTGCCTGATCGGAGAGCCTACCGAACTGAAGCCCGTGCTCGGTCATAAAGGCAAGCTCGCCATGCGCTGCCAGGTGAAGGGCGCGGCTTGTCACTCGGCTTACGCGCCCTACGGCGTGAACGCCATAGCGTATGCAGCACGTCTTATCGGCAAGCTGGATGATATTGGCGAGCACCTGGCACGGCCCGAGCACCATGACGCACTCTTCGATCCACCCTTTTCGACCGTGCAAGCAGGCGTCATCAAAGGTGGGCGTGCGCTCAATATCGTGCCGGCGGAATGCGAATTCGATTTTGAAGTGCGTGCGCTTCCCGGCTTCGACGCGCATGAGGTGGCGGATGAATTGCAAAGCTTTGCCGAAGCCGAATTACTTCCGAAGATGCGCGCGGTGAAAGCGGACACGGACATTCGCTTCGAATCCTTGAGCGCCTATCCGGGCTTGGCCACACCGCCAGATAGCGAAGCAGCGCGCTTGCTGACGCTTCTTAGTGGCTCGAACGAGTTCGGCACGGTGGCGTTCGGCACCGAAGGCGGACTCTTCAATCAAGCGGGCATCCCAACCGTGGTGTGCGGACCGGGAAGCATGGATCAAGGGCACAAGCCCGACGAGTTCGTGAGCGTCGAGCAACTCGACGCCTGCGACGCCATGCTCGCGCGTCTTGCGGATTATCTAGCAACCGCTTCCTGACACGCGCCATGGCGCGTTCAAGAGCCCCGAGACTTTCGACGGGCTCCGCGGTGCGCATGGTCTTTCGAAACGACTCGCGCATGCGCCAAATCAATAAAGGAGACGACTTTGAATACGTCGGATAGCAACACGTCCTCGTTCATCGAGAAGCATACGATCGGCTATGTGCCGACGGAGGATCGGCATGGCAAGGTGCGCGATCTATTCACGCTCTGGTTCGGCGGAAACATTGCGCCATTGCCTATCGTGACGGGCGCGCTTGGCGTGCAGATATTCCATTTGAACTTGCTGTGGGGAATCGTCGCGATCATCGTCGGTCAGGCAGTGGGCGGCGTGTTGATGGCGCTGCATTCGGCGCAAGGGCCACAGATGGGTATCCCGCAGATGATCCAGAGCCGCGCGCAGTTCGGATCATGGGGTGCCTTGCTCGTCACGGTGATTGCGGGCGTGATGTACGTGGGCTTCTTTGCATCGAATATCGTGCTCGCAGGCAAGTCGTTGCATGGCATCGAAACGTCGATATCGGTGCCGGTCGGGATCGTCGTCGGTGCGGTGGGCTCGGGGTTGATCGGGATCATCGGCTATCGATTCATTCATATACTCAACCGAATCGGTACGTGGGTGCTGGGCATCGGTATCTTCGTAGGCTTTGCGTACATCTTCACGCATATCGCGACGGCCGACTTCTTCACGCGCGGCGGCTTCAATTTCGCAGGCTGGCTGGCCACCGTTTCCTTGTCCGCGCTATGGCAGATTGCGTTTGCACCTTATGTTTCCGACTACTCGCGCTATTTGCCGAGCAATGTGCGTGTAGCGTCGACGTTTTGGGCGACGTATCTGGGCTGCACCATTGGCTCCTCGCTTGCGTTTGCCTTCGGTGCGGTCGCCGCGCTTGCCGTCGCGCCCGGCGCCGATACCATGGACGCCGTCAAGACTGCGACCGGCCCCCTCGGCTTGCCCATGCTCGTCTTGTTTCTGCTTAGCGTGATCAGTCATAACGCGCTCAATCTGTATGGCGCGGTGCTCGCCACGATTACTTCGTTGCAGACGTTTGCTTATCGCTGGATTCCCACGGCCGAAGCGCGCGCCGTGCTTTCAGTCGCGATTCTGCTTGCCTGCTGCTATGGAGCGATTGGCGCATCGACCAACTTCGTGGGAAATCTCGTCGATCTGGTGCTTGCCTTGCTCGTGGTGCTCGTGCCCTGGACCGCGATCAACCTGATCGACTTCTATATCATCCATAAAGGGAAGTACGATATTCAATCGATCTTCGAAGCCGATGGCGGCATTTATGGGCGCTTCAATCCGCAGGCTTTGATCGCTTATGCAATCGGCATCATCGTGCAGATTCCGTTCATGAATACGCCGATGTACGCCGGTCCCGTGCCGAAGTATCTCGATGGCGCGGATCTGTCGTGGGTCATTGGCCTGCTGCTGACTTCGCCGCTTTATTACTGGCTGGCTTCGCGGGATTCGGGCTATCGGCGCAGACAAGAGGGCGCGTTGACGATGCGGCAAGCGCGCACGGGTCCCGGGTACGAGTGATGATGCCTGGCGGCGCGGCGATCCGTCTGCATGAGGATCGCCGCTCGCGGTCGCGTTTAGGTCATCCAGCTGACATGCGCGCTGACGACCTTCCATCCATCCTCTAAGCGTATCCACGTCTGACTTTGTCGGCCTATACGCGCGTCGCCTTCCCTCCGGAATTCGATATTTGCAACGGCCATCGACTCTCCATAGGTCGTCACCATTCGTGCCGTCACCTCGCGCGCTAAACCTGTCCCGGACCGTGCCGCACGAAACTCGCGTATGGCGTCGTAGCCGTAGAGATTTTCCGTCGCCCCATAGCGCACCGTTAGCGACGAATCAAAAAACAGGTCATCCAGCATCGCGACGTCATTGCTAGTCAGGGCACGTTCATACGCGTCGAACACCGCATTCACTTCCTCAAGAACATCCGGTCGATTGATCTCGTTCACGCTGTCTCCTCGGCAAAACGCGGTGTCGCACAACCCGCTACGCCAGCTTGCTCCAGACGCCGGGCGGCTTCGAATGCCAGGTCTTCGCGCCACGGCGCGGCAATCAACTGAACTCCCATCGGCAAGCCGGCTTCCGTTCGCATAGGCGCGGTCACAACGGGCAACCCAAGGCACGAGATGGGTTGCGTCAACATGCCGAGGCTGGCTCGCACTGCCATTCGCGCACCGCGGACCTCCATGAACTCGTCGCCGATGCGCGGCGCCACGACTGGCGTCGCTGGCGCGATCAAGACGTCGTAGCGCTCGAAGAGTTCCAGCACGCGTCGCCGCAACGAAGCGCGGACGCGTTGCGCCTGAATGATCCATGCGGCAGGCAGCAACGCACCCGCGATCAAGCGGTCGCGCGACAAAGGCTCACGCTCGTCGTAGTGCGCGCGAAGGTCCTTCATATGCAATTGGCCGCCCTCGGCAGCGGTGATGAGAAACGCTGCACCACGCGCCGCATCGGCATCCGGATACTCGACGGTATCCGTCGCATCGAGCGCGGCTGACGCAGTGAGCGATGCGTTGCGTGCATCGTCGTTTGCGTAGTCGTCGAAATAGCCCGTCAGACGTGCAACGCGCAAGGTTCCGCTCATCGCACGCGCGGGCTCGAATTCACGCTGCGCGCAAGCCATATCGAGTGGATCGGCAAACTGTAGCGCGTCATAGACAGCGCCGAGGTCTTCGACACTGCGCGCGAATGCGCCCATATGATCCAGACTCGCGACGAACGGATACGTTCCGCGCCGCGACAAGCGTCCATAGGTCGGCTTCACGCCGAACACGCCGCACAGCGAGGCAGGCACGCGCACTGACCCATTCGTATCGCTTCCGAGAGTGAGCGGCACGAAGCCCGCCGCGACCGCCGCGGCGCTGCCGCCTGACGATCCACCCGCCGAGCGTGTCAGGTCGTGCGGATTGCGGCACGGTCCCGCGTGACTGTTCTCGGTGGTGAAGCCGTAGGCGAACTCATCCATGTTGAGCGCGCCGACCATGATTGCGCCATGATCGGTGAGTCGTGTAACGAGCGTTGCATCCGCAGCGGCGGGCGCGGCATTGGCGAGCACGCGCGATCCCGCGATCGTCGTGACGCCCGCGATGTCGAACAGGTTCTTCGCCGCAAAGGGAACGCCTGCGAGCGGTGGCAAAGCAGCGCCGCTCGCGCGCCGTGCATCGAGGGCAGTGGCTTCATCGAGTGCGCGTTCGCGCGTGATCGTGGTGAAGGCGTTGATCTGCGCGTTAAACGTGTCGATGCGAGCGAGCGTTGTTTCGATCAATTCGCGCGCACTGAATGCACCTTCGGCATAGGCACGTGCAATGGCAACTGCGCCAGCAGGGAATGCGTCGTTGATGGTCATGGGCGATACACCGGCGCAGGTTCATCCTGGGCATCGACGGGATAGGCGAGTACCGGTGCCGCGAGTTGCGCGATGCGCGCGAATTGCGTCTTGACACGCGCGGCGGTGTCATCCGTTAGATGAGGGAAGTGCAGCCGAAGTGCGGCGTCGGCATAAGCGTCGAGCGTTCCATCGATTTCCGGTGGCTTGTTCATGGTCTCGTTCGATGTTGAAAGCGATGATGAGTAGACAAGGTCGTCTACCTCATTCGATTTTGGAAAACAGACTTCGCGCCCGCGCAATCAAGGCACGGCCGCTGTTACGCGGACCGATCAAGGACAACGCGAGCGGGCCGGTCGATTCGTTCGCAATGGGTATGGTCACTTGCGGCAGTCCGGCAAATGCCGCGATGGCGTTGAAGGTCAAGGCATCGCGATAGAACGCGCCGATACGCTCCGACGTTTCATTCTGGCGCAAAAGCGAGACGGGCGTAGTTGGCAGCACGATCAAGGCATCGGCGACGATATGCGCAATACGTGCCGCATATTCCTCACGTAAAGCGTGGCACCGATTCACCTCCGCGTCGTCGATCGACTTGAGCCGCGCGAAGCGTGGCGCGATGTTCGCTCCGAAGCGCGGCGTATGCGTGTCGATCCATGAACCAAGAGACGCACGTATCGCGTCGTCCTGCAACTGCTGATAGACATGCAGCCAGTCCGAGCCCTCGCCCGCGAAGAGTTCGATCTCGGCGGATGCGGGTGCAAATTCGCGCAGACGCGCGGAACCGTGCGCGTCGAATGCTTCCTTGCAGCACACGAGACGCGCGGGAGCATCGTGGGAAGCGACCTCATCGAGGAGCACGTTTGCAACGCGCGCAAGCACATCACCCGAGCGCGCGAACCATCCGACCGTGTCGAAGCATGATGCAAACGGCAGCACGCCATCGAGCGATACCGCGTCGTGCGTTGGCCGTATGCCCCAGAGTCCGCAGAACGCGGCAGGCACACGCACCGAGCCGCCGGTGTCGGTGCCGAGTGCGAAATCGACACTGCCGCTCGCAACCGCCGATGCCGATCCGCTCGACGATCCACCGGGCAATGCATGCGGCCAACGCGGATTGAGCGGTATGCCATAGTGTTCGTTTGCGCCTTCGAGGCCATAGGCGAGTTCATCGGTGATGGTCTTGCCATCCACGGATGCGCCCGCCGCTAACAGCTTCGCCACGCACGGCGCATGACATTGCGCGGCATCGTGCGTGGCAAACCAATCGGGATTGCCGCCGCCCGTCGTTACGCCCGCGATATCGATCAAATCCTTCACCGCAAAACGCAAGCCATCGAGCGCGCCGCTGCCGGTTGCGTTCACGCGAATACGCGGACCGGGAACGAAAGCGTTCATGCGGCCGCGCTGTTCAATGCGTCGGCGAATTGCAACGAATCCGCGACGAAGCCATAGCATTTCTTCACGTTCCAGATACTCGCTTCCGTGCAGAAGTCGGGCGATGAAGTCGCGCAACAATCGGTGAGCATGACGCAACCGTAGCCGAGAAAATTGGCATCGGTGAGTGTGTGCATCACGCATTGGTCCGTGTTCACGCCCGCGAAAAACACGGTACGTGTACCGAGATTACGCAAAATGCTGTCGAGCGGCGTGTCCCAGAAGCCGCTGATGCGGTACTTGTCCACGCAGATGTCTTGCGGTTCGATCTTCAGTTCATCGACCACGGCGGCTGCCCACGAATCTTTTTCAAGGACATGTGCGCCATGTTCAGGCAAGGCCTCGCCAAGCCCGATGCCCGTTCCCTTCGGCTTATACAGATGCAGTTGATTAGGCGGCATGTTGGCGAGATCGGGCCTATTGCCCCAGTTAACCCAAATCACCGGCACGCCGCTTTCTCGCGCGATCGGCAGCAGGCTTTGCAATGGCGCTATTGGTGCACGGTCCGCACCGTAATCGCCCCCGATATGGTCGACCCACCCGCCTTTGGTGCAGAAGTCGTTCTGCATGTCGATGATCACGAGCGCTGTTTTCTCGATGTCGAAGCGCACTTTCTGCGGCTTGGCATCGAGTGTCGCGAGGCGCGGAACGGGCGTTGGCACGGCCATATCGACGAGCGTTTCCGTCGCTTGCCAGCGCGTCTGCGCAAATGCGCCGAGCAAGCCAGCGCCTGCCGTGGCGGGGTTCGGGGCGTGGTCCATCGTGTTCTCCATCGGAAAAGAGTTGAGGATGTTGCCGCAGGTCGCCGATGACACCGAACGCGACTGACGCGAAGTATTCGACATTCACGCGCGGGTTGAACATGGCATTGAAGTTGCAATGTGCATTTCGCTCATGAATAACCTACTTACCGAAACTCAACGCAAAAGGAGTGCCAGTGATGTTCCGTTCGCAACAGCCTTCCATCCTGATGAAACGCGTCGTGGCCATTGCCGGCGTAGTTGCGCTCGGCGTGCCGGCGTTCTTTATCCGCCCTGCGCACGCGGCCGATGAAGCGATGCGCGTGGGCGTCCTGATCCCCGGTTCGAAATCCGACAAGGGCTGGATGGAGTCGGGGTATGAAGGCGTCGCGGCCGCGCAAAAGGAGTTCGGCCCGAAGCTGAAGACGCAGATCATCGAGAACATCAACTACGCGGACATGGAGCAGGCGCTCACGAATCTCGCGACGAAGAATCAGCTCGTGATCGGTATCGGCGGTCAGACGCAGGCTGCGGTACTCAAGGTCGCGAAGCGCTTTCCCAATGTGAAGTTCTCCATCGTCGGCGGCAACAAGGGCGAGAACATGCCGCCGAATGTCGCGGGCTATGACGTGAAGCAGGCCGAGATCGCTTATGTCGCGGGCGCGGCCGCAGCCATGCTGTCGAAGAACGGCGCGGTGAGTTATGTGGGCGGCATGGAGATCCCGTCGATCGTGAATGCGGGCAAGGAATTCGGCAACGGTGCGCGCTATATCAATCCGAAGGTTAAGTACTTCGAGGCTTATACCGGCGACTTCGACAACGTGGCGAAGGCGCGCGAAGCGACGGCAGCGGCCATCGCGCAGGGCGCGGACGTGCACTATCACATCCTGAATCTCGGCTTGCGCGGGCTCGAACAAGCGGCGAAGGAAAAAGACACGCACATCATCGGCAGCTATACGGACCGTTGCGGAAGCGATCCGCTTTACATCGCATACAGCATCACGGGCGTGGGCTATCAGGCGCAGTACGCCATCGAGCAACTGGAGAAGGGGCAATGGCAGCCGGGCTATAAAGCGTTCGGCCTTGCAATGGGGCCGAAAGCATCCGGCATGGTGATCTGCAAATCCACGCCCGCCATGGACGCCAAGATCAAGCAGATCGAAGACGATATCCAGAGCGGCAAGATCAAGGTTTCTGAAGGATGAGCACGCTGGCTTCCCCATCCGCCGATAGTTCGCCCATTCTCTCGCTGCAGGGAATCGGCAAACGCTTCGGCGCGTTCACGGCGCTCGACGACGTCTCGCTCGACCTGTTTCCCGGCGACGTGCATTGTCTGCTCGGCGAGAACGGCGCGGGCAAGTCGACGCTGTGCAATGTGATCTTCGGTGTGCATCAGCCGGACGCGGGTGCCATGCGCGTCAACGGCGCGCCGTATCGGCCGCGCAATCCGCGCGAAGCGCTCGCGAACGGTATCGCCATGGTGCATCAGCATTTCAGTCTCGTCGACGATGCCACCGTGCTCGACAACCTGTTGCTCGGTCAGGCGCGCGGCTGGCTCGACCGGCCAGCGGAAGCCACGCGCGTGCAAGACGTGTTGGCGAGCGTCGGTCTCGATCTTTCGCTCGACGCGAAGATCGCGGACTTGTCCGTCGGCGAACGGCAACGCGTCGAGATCGTCAAATGCCTGATGCGCGAGCCGAGTCTTCTGCTGCTCGATGAACCCACCGCCGTGCTCTTGCCCGCCGAGATCGATGCGTTGCTCGACACGTGCGAACGCGTGGCGAAACGCGGTTGCGCGGTAGTGCTCGTGACGCACAAGCTCAAGGAAATCGGCCGCATTGCGACACATGCGACCGTGCTGCAATCCGGACGCGTGGTCGCGCGTTCGTCGAATCCATCGAGGGATATCGACCGGCTCGTGCACGCGATGATTCATCGCGAAGACAGCGATGCCGCCGACGATCTCGCGACGCGTCTGTCACTCGTGCAAAGCGGCTCGCCGTACTCGCGACCGCTCGATGACGAAGTACTGCAACTCGACGGCCTGAGCGCTCGCGACGCGGAAGGCGTCACGCGTCTCGCGGACTGCACGCTCGTCGTGAATCGCGGCGAGATCGTCGGTATCGCGGGCGTGGAGGGCAACGGTCAAAGCGAACTCGGCGCGGTGCTCGCGGGCATGCTGAGCGCATCGTCGGGGCGCTTCTTTATCGCTGGCCGCGACATGTCCAACGCCAGCCCGCGCGAATTAACGGAAGCGGGCGTCGGTATCGTGCCGGAAGATCGTCACGCGGTAGGCTGCGTCACCGGCATGAGTCTCACCGACAACCTCTTGCTCAATCATCTCGACCGCTATACGCGCGGTGGCTTTCTGCGCCGCCGCGCCATGCGCGATGCCGCGCTCGAACTCATGCAACGTTTCGACGTGCGTGCAAGCGGCCCCGATGCGTTGTTCGGCGGACTCTCTGGCGGCAATCAGCAGAAAGCCGTTCTTGCACGCGAACTCACGCTCGACCCTTTGCTGTTCCTGCTTGCGGCGCAGCCCACGCGCGGGCTCGATGTCGGCGCGGTGGCCGCCGTCTATGCGCATATTCGCGCGGCGCGCGACCGCGGCGTGGGCGTGCTGCTCATTTCCTCCGAACTCGACGAACTGATGAGCGTCGCCGATCGCATCGTCGTGCTGTATCGCGGTCGCATCATGGGCACATGTACGCCCGATGCGAACAATCGCGGTCGTATCGGCGCATGGATGGCGGGCTCGGGAGATAACGCATGAACGTCAACATGAAGCTGCATCGGCCCTTCGCGGCAACGTCCGGCGCGCGCCATGCGCCGCAATTACGCGTTGCGTTCGTGATCGCGGCGGCCGTGCTCTTTGCGATGCTCGCGGCGCTCGGCTTGATTGCGTTGATGGGCGTATCCATTGCCGATGCGCTCGCCGCGTTCGCCGATGGCGCGTGGGGCTCGCCCTATGCAATCGGGGCCTCCGTCAATCGCAGCCTCGCGTTCGCGCTCGTCGGCACGGGCTTCGTCATCGCAAATCGCGCGAAGCTGACCAACGTGGGCGGAGAAGGGCAACTGGCGATAGGCGGCATAGTTGCCACGGCGATGAGTCTCTACGGCGGATGCGCGCACTTGCCTTTCGGCCTCGCCTTTATCGTGCCGATGCTCACGGCGGCCGCCGCAGGTGCGGTATGGGGCGGCGTTCCCGGCGTGCTGAAAGCTAAAGCCGGTACCAACGAAGTCATCAGTACGCTGCTGCTTTCGTTCATCGCCGTGTGGCTGCTTTACTGGTGCGTGCAAAGCGATGCACTGTTGCGTCAACCAATGACGAGCGGCGCGACCTTGCCTGAATCGCTGGAAATACCCGACGTAACCAAGCTGCCGGCCATCTTCATGGCAAGCGGCATGAATCTGAATATCGGCTTGCCGGTGACGCTCGTGCTGGCTGTTGCGTCGGCCGTGATGCTCGCGCGCACGCGCTTCGGCCTGTCGTTGCGCGCAGCGGGGCTCAACGCCGTTGCCGCCAAGCGCGCGGGCTTGCCGATTACGTCATCGCTCGTCGGCGCGCTTGCGATCGCAGGCGCGTTCAGCGGACTCGCCGGCGCGTTGATGCTGCAAGGCGATCAATACTCGCTGAAGGCGGGCTTCTCGTCGGGCTACGGTTTCGATGGCCTCGTCGTCGGTTTGCTCGCGCGTGGTTCGATAACCGGCGTGTTCGCGGCGGCCTTGATGTTCGGCTTATTGCGCTCGGGTGGCATCAACATGGAGATGGTCGCGCAAGTACCATCAGCGCTCGTGCTGATCGTGCAGGGCATCGTCACCATCGCTTTGGCAGGCGGCGCAATGTGGCTCGATAAAGGAGAAACTTCGCGATGAACCTCGAACTTCTCGCGGTCTTTGCCGGCGCATCCATTCGCCTGGCCGCGCCCATGTTGCTTGCTTCGACCGGCGAACTCATCAGCGAACGCGCAGGCGTGTTGAACATGAGCGTCGAAGGCATGATGCTGACGGGCGCGTTTCTCGGCGCGGTGTTTTCCTGGCTGACGGGGCATCCATCGCTCGGGCTTTTATGCGGCATGCTCGGCGTGATTCCGCTTGCCTTGCTGCAGGCGTTTCTGAGCGTGACCTTGCGCGCGAATCAGATCGTGACGGGCATCGGCATCAACATTCTCGCGCTTGGTGGCACGACGCTCGCATACCGGGCAGTTTTCGGCGAACGTTCCAGCGCGGTCATTCCCGGCCTCGCGCACTGGTCGCCGCCCGTGCTCGGCAAATTGCCGTTGATCGGCGAGCCGGTGTTCGGTCAGGTGTGGCTGCTGTATGCGGGGTTTGCAGTTTTGATCGCAACGTCGGTCATCATGCGCCGCACCGCGCTCGGCATTGCGCTGCATGCGACAGGCGTCGCGCCACGCGCCGTCGATCAATCGGGGCTGCCTGTCACGCGCATTCGTTATGGCGCGGTGCTGTACTCGGGCGTGATGTCGGCGGCAGCGGGCTGCTTCATTTCCATCGGCGACATACACACGTTCACGGAGAATATGACCAACGGTACGGGTTATCTGGCGATTGCCGCCATCATTTTCGGCAACTGGAAGATCGGCCGCACGGCGCTCGCGTGTCTCTTGTTCGGTGCCGCCACGGCCATGCAGTTTCAGCTACCGATGTTCGGCCTGCACGTGCCCACCGCGTTGCTCATCATGTTGCCGTATTTGCTTGCGTTGATCGCGGTGGCGGGGCTCATCGGCAGACAGACCGCACCGCCCGCGCTCACGCTGCCGTTCAGACGTTAAAGGCGGGTAACATCGACATGTCCTTATCAACGACACGACTCATGGCCCCGCCCAAGCTGAAAAGCGCCTCGAAAGAAGATGCCGCGCCCACACGCCGCACGCAGCTCGCGGCGAAGACGAAGGAGCGCATCTTCAGGATCGCCATTCGCGAGTTCGCGGACAAGGGCTTTTCCGGTGCGCGCGTAGAGACCATCGCGAGCCGTTCGAAGGTCAACATCCGCATGATCTATCACTACTTTGGCGGCAAGGAAGCGCTTTATGTCGAAGTCCTGGAGCATGTGCTCGCGCGCCTTCGCGAAGCCGAATTAGCTGTCACGCTCGACGCGCATACCGTCGATCCCGCCGCGGGCATTTTGCAACTTTATGACTTCACCGAAGGCCATTTCGCGGCACACCCCGAGTTGCTGTGTCTGCTTTCATGGGAGAACCTGAATCGCGCGCGCTACATGAAGCGTTCGAAGGTCATTCCCGCAATGTCGTCGCCGGTGCTCGACATGCTGCGCACGCTGATCCGTCGTGGCGAGACGGCAGGGACGTTAAGACGCGGCATCGACCCGTTGCATCTCTATGTCACGCTGGTGAGTCTCGCGTATTTTCACAAATCGAACGCGTACACGCTGTCACGCATGTTCGATACCGAGATGCTCGCCGCATCGTGGCAGTCCGCGCACAAGGATCAGGCGCATCAACTCGTGCGTGCGTTTCTCGCAAGAGAAGGTGCGATGAAGCTTGCGGTGAATGCGTGATGCGGTGAATGCGTGTAGCGGTGGATGCGTGAATAAGCGTGCGATTCAAGGCGCGCGCAGGCATGTTTGCGAAGGCCGCAACAAAGAAGCATTGCGATGCGCCGCCTCTTTGTGATAAAAGCCGAGCCACGCACGCGTCCGTTATCGACGCGGGACATGCATTGGGAGTCAAGGTTGAGAAGGTCCGCCGAAAACAAGTTGAAGGTCGTCGCGGTTCGTGTCGAGCCCGCGATCGAACAAAGATTACGCATACTGGCGGAAGCGACTGGGCGCAAGCAGTCGTTTTTTCTGCAGCAGATGATCGAAAGCGGCATCGCCGCAATGGAAGAGCGGTGGCTCTCGCCGCAAGTGCTCGAACAGGTCAGGAGCGGCGCGTTGCAGTCGTTGCAGCCATCGAGCGGTGCGACGTCGGATTTGTTCGGCGATTTGCACGACGCTCAGGCCGATTGAGCGGCTTCGCTCACGCGGAAGCGGCCACCCTAAACCTGAGCAAAACCCAGTGCCATATCGAGAAAGTTCGCGGTCTTGGCTTGCGTGGCTTCAATCCGCGATGCCAACGCAAGCCTGATCGATACGGCTTTGCCGGTCATGTCGGCATACACGACGCCTTCGACCTGTATCTGGCACACGGAAGCCGGCACGAGCGACACGCCGAACTCGGCCGCGACGAGGTTCACGACCGACGAAAGCTGCGGCGCCTGCTGGCCTGCAACGGGCTCGAAACCGGCCTCCCTGCATGCGCCGACGATCACATCGTGCAGCGTCGGACTCGCCACGCGCGGCAGCATGACGAAGGGATCTTCGGCCAGCGCTGACAATGCGATCTTCTTTTTCTTCGCCAGCCGATGCGTGACGGGCAGCACCACGCGCATGGGCTCTACCGCGATGTGGTGAAACTCGACGCCCACGGGCGACTGGCTGCCGAGCCGCACGAACGCGACATCGACGGTGCCTGCATCGAGATAAGCCAGCAATTGGGCGGTGTTGCCTTCGGCCAACGTAAGAGTAACGTTAGGAAACGCCTGCCGATACGCGCGAATCAGTTGCGACACGACCGGATTGAACGCCGCCGAACCCGTGAAACCGATGTTGAGTTGCCCCATTTCACCGCGTCCCGCGCTTTGCGCGTTTTCCACGGCAATGCGCGTGTCGTTCAGGATGCGTCTGGCATCGGCCGCAAACGCTTCTCCGGCCTCGGTTAGCACCACGCCGTGCCCCGTGCGACGGAACAGACGCACGCCGATTTCGTCTTCTAGAGCGTGAATCTGCTGACTGAGCGGCGGCTGCCCGATGCCGAGCCGCTCCGCCGCGCGCGTCACGTTTAGCTCTTCGGCCACGGCCAGAAAATAACGAATATGGCGCAATTCCATGCGATATCTGTTAAAGCTATTTCAGAAAGACGAGATAGATATTTGACAGTATAACAACGACGCGACAAAATAACGCTATCGCGCAGACCGCGCGCCTATAACTCTTCCTCCAATACACACGGCCGGTTTTCGACTGAGGCCGACGGGACGAGTCGCGCTCGACGAGCGTGCCGGCGACGTGCTGCGGTTGCTCAATCCAAAGTGAGAAGGGGTCTTCCCGTGGCTGAAGCCGTAAAAAAACCAAGGCCCGAGTTCCGGAACATCGGGCTTGGTCAACTCGCGAAGTATCGCTTGCCGCTCGCGGGGAAGGTGTCTATCCTGCATCGCATCAGCGGCTTGCTGCTTTTCGTGTCGCTGCCGTTCATTCTCTATCTGCTCGATCAGAGCCTGAC